>DATASQ010000016.1:0-122418 GCA_036269135.1 Acidobacteriaceae bacterium | reverse complement strand
CCCCCGGCCCATCCCCCCGGCCCATCCCCCCGGCCCATCCCCCGGCCCGCCCCCCCCGGTCCGGACCCGGCCAGGTTCACCCCATAGCAAGAAGCAAACTCCTCTTTGATCCTGGCCTCAACCGACTTCCTTCCCTGTTTCGGCCAAGGGTACTGAGGAAACCCGATTTGAAACTCCATTCCCTGTCCCCGCGATTTCACCCGCCCGGGGCGCCAGCACTCGAGACCAAAACCCGCTGCCCCACAAAGGGTGCACAGCAGGAGGGTAATACCCAAAACCTATTACCCTCCGCTAATTGAAAACACGGTACTTGTTGAGGCCCTCAGCCAGGGGGGTGGGGGTGGGTCCGCCGTCGGCCTCAGATTTGGGGCAGAACCCGCCAATCCGTTTAGACTCGGCACATGTCGGAATTCCTCCTCTTCCACGGAGTCGCCATCGTCGTTCTGATCCTGGCGAATGGCTTCTTTGTGGCGGCGGAGTTCGCGCTGGTCAGCGTGCGCGAGACGCGCGTCGAGCAGATGATCGCCGAGCGCAGGCCAGGCGCGCGCATTGTCCGCCGCCTCCAGCAGAACCTGGGCGACTTTCTCCCCGCGGTGCAGCTGGGCGTGACGCTGTGCAGCCTGGCGCTGGGCTGGCTGGGCGAGCCGGCCATCGCCGGAATCTTCGAGCAGATGATGGGATCGCTGCCGCACGCGCACGTGTATGCGCATCTGGCCGCGGTGCCCCTGGCCTTTGCCTTCATCACCTATTTTGAGGTGCTGCTCGGCGAGCTGGTGCCCAAAGCGCTGGCCCTGCGCAGCGCCGACCAGATGGCCATTGCCGTGGCCGGGCCCATGGATGTCTTCATCCGGCTGACGCGGCCGGTCATCCGGCTGCTGAACCGCTCGGCGGCGCTGGTGTTGCGGCTCTTCCATGCGCGGCTGACGCAGGAAGGCGGAGGCGTCCATTCGCCGGAAGAGCTGAAGCTGATGGCGACGGCGGCGCGGCGCGTGGGCATGTTGCCCGAGTATCAGGAGGCGCTGATCCACCGGGCGGTCGAGATGAACGAGGTGATCACGCGGGAGATCATGACGCCGCGCCAGAGGATCTTCTCGCTGCCCGCGGATATGCTGATCGAGGACGCGAGCGCCCGCATCGTGGAAGAACTGCACTCGCGGGTTCCGGTCTACGACCCGGTGCGCGGGCCGGAGTACATCGTGGGCGTGGTGTACTCGAAGGACGTCAGCCGGCTGATGCACTTTCGCGCGACCGCGACGACGCGCTTTGCCTCGGCGCCCTTTGTCGAGATGCGGCTGCGCCAGGTGATGCGCGAAGTGCTGGTGGTTCCGGAGACGAAGCCGGTGCCCGACCTGCTGCTCGAGTTTCAGCAGCGGCGACGGCATATTGCCATTGTGGTGGACGAGTTTGGATCGACAACCGGCCTGGTATCGGTGGAGGACGCGATCGAGCAGCTGATTGGGGAGATCGAAGACGAGTTCGATGTAGCGCCGCGCGCGATGCTGGCGACCACCACCGGCGGCATGGTTCTGGACGGCAGCGTGAACCTGCGCGATCTCGAGACGCAAATGAGCTGGCACCTGCCGCGGGACAGCGGCGTGGAGACGCTGGCCGGTTTTCTGCTGACGCGGCTGGGACGGATTCCAAAGGGCGGCGAGTCGATTGAGTATGAGGGGCGCAAGCTGACCGTGCTGGAGATGAGCGGGCGGCGGATCAGCCGGGTGCGGATCGAGCCGGTGGAACGGAAAGGCGAACCGGCGGCCGAGAAAGCCGGGACAGAAAAGCCGGCAAGCGAGAAAGCGGCCGAATGAAACGCGTCCTGCGATCGCTGCTGCTGCGGCTGGGATACACGCTGCCGGTTCTGTGGCTGGTAGTGTCGGTGGTCTTTCTGCTGATCCACATTGTGCCCGGCGATCCGGTGGAGCAGATGCTCGGCGAGGGCGCGCGGACCGAGGACATCGCGGCGCTGCGGCATTTGTATGGACTGGATCAGCCGCTTTGGACGCAGTACATGCACTACTGGCGCGGTGTGCTGCACGGAAACCTGGGGCGGTCGATCCGGCTGAACGATTCGGTGACGCACCTGGTGCTGACGCGGTATCCCTTTACGGTGGAGCTGACGGCGGCGGCGCTGGTGATTGCGATTTTGCTGGCCGTGCCGGCGGGCATCGCAGCGGCGTTGCGGCGGGGAACGTCGCGGGATCATGCGATCAGCGTGGTGAGCCTGCTCGGGCTGTCGTTTCCTGCGTTTGCGCTGGGGCCGATCCTGATGCTGGTGGTTTCGATCAAGCTGGGCTGGCTGCCGGTCTCGGGCGCGGGTGACCTGGCGCATCTGGTGCTGCCGGCGGTGACGATGGGCAGCGCCCTGGCGGCGATTCTGACCCGCATGGTGCGGACATCAATGCTGGAGGAACTGGGCCAGGATTACATTCGCACCGCGCGCGCGAAGGGACTGCCGGAGCGAACGGTGGTCTACAAGCACGCGCTGCGGAATGCCCTGATTCCGGTGATCACCCTGATCGGTCTGCAGTTTGGAGCGTTGCTGGCTGGCGCGATTGTGACCGAGACGATCTTCAGCTGGCCGGGGATCGGGCGCCTGACGGTGTCGGCGATCTCGAATCGGGACTATCCGCTTCTGCAGGGGTGCATTCTGGCAATTGGGCTGACGTATGTCCTGGTGAACCTGGCGACCGACATCTTATATGTCGTGGTGAATCCCAGAATCAGGGCATGAGGCGTCGGGCATGAGGTTGCGCGCCCTAGCGTTGGCCTTCGTGGTGCTGGCCGGAATGGCAGGTCGGGCCTGGGCGCAGCAGACGCCGGCCGGGCCCCGAGCCTATGTTGGCTTCGACAAGAATGGGTATCCGGGAGATGCGGCGCTGGCGGTGCTGCGTCGGACGTTTGCCTATACCGGTTTCTGGCTGAACGATCCGCCGGGAATGGCGGCAAATCCCTGGGCAGGGAAGCGGTCGGCGGTGCGGGCCTCGGGACTTGGCTTTCTGATCCTGTTCAACGGGCGGCGGGATGCGCAGCTGAAAGCGGGCAACGCGGCGGGGTTGGGGCAGGCGGACGCGGCGGCTGCCGCAAGGGCGGCTGAGAGCGAGGGTTTCCCACGCGGAGCGGTCATTTTTCTGGATCAGGAAGAAGGGGGTGCGCTGCTCGCCGAGCAGGCGGCATACCTGGAAGCCTGGATCGCGGGCGTGGAGCGGTCCGGGTATCGAGCCGGGGTCTATTGCTCCGGGATTCGAGTGGCGGCGGGGGCTCGGCAGCTCTCCACGGCGGAGGATGTGGCGAAGCGGTGGCCCGGCGTGAAGCTCTGGGTGTGGAACGACGAATGTCCGCCGGCGCCGGGGTGTGTCGCGGGCAAGGCTTTGGATCCGGCGAGAAGCGGGACGGCGAACGCCTGGGTTTGGCAGTATGCGCGGAGTCCACGGAGTCAGGAAGGAACGGATGCGTGCCGGAAGACTTACGGGGCGGATGACGGATGCTACGCGCCTGGGATGGCGCAGTCGCCGGCGACCTGGCTGGATCTGGATGTGAGCCGGAGGGCGGATCCGTCGCGGGGACGATAGGCGATCAGCAAGGTGGGAAGGAATGCAAGGCCGGTACGATGCCGGCCCTTTTTCTCGTTCAGAGGATCGTGAGACGTCTTCCCAAAACCCGGGGTCGGCCGCAGATTTTTCTCATCGCGTTTCCAGCACCTGCGGGCCGAGATGGATTCCACGCGTTCGAGACAACGATGGGCAATGCACAGGGGGCCTTTTTTCGTTCAAATCTGGATCAACGGCAAAACCAAGGGCTTTCAGGAGGATGCGGCTGCGTTTCAACCGGAAGAAGAGAAAAGGAGACGTTGACGGCGACGGTTGATCGGGGTAAAAGTAGAATCCCAGAGCGATTATGTCAGTTTCAGTCGAGCATTCGGAAAAGACGGCATCAAAATTCCGTTTTGGATTGTTTGAGGCGGACGCGGAATCAGGAGAGCTGCGCAAGGGAGGAGTGCGAGTCCGCCTGCAGGCGCAGCCGTTTCGAGTGCTGGTGTGTTTGCTGGAACGGCCGGGCGAGGTGGTGACCCGGGAGGAGATCCAGCAGCGGCTCTGGGGCAGTGACACAATTGTGGATTTCGACCACTCCCTGGGCACCGCAATCAATAAGTTGCGGGAAGCGCTGGGGGACTCGGCAGAGAATCCGCGGTTCATTGAGACGCTGGCGCGGCGGGGCTATCGATTCCTGGCTCCGGTGACTGTAGTGACCGAGGCATCCCCGCATGGTCCTGCTGCGGAGGCTGCCCCGGCGTCTGGGCCCGCGGCGCCTGCAGCCGAAATCTCTGCCGTGGGGGCCAGCCCGAAGCGCGTGCGTCTCCTGCGGGTCATCGCGGCGGCGGCCGTGGTTGTGGGGCTGATGGCGGCGGCGTACTGGGCAGGCAGCCGGGGACGAAACGGCGACCCGACCCCGCCGAAGATCGCCCAGATCACCTTCTCAGGGCGGGTGTCGCCGGGGGATCCGCTGTTCGAGAGCTATCCGGGGACGGCCACCGATGGGTCCAGGATTTATTTCCCGGAGATCGAGGATGGACAGGCCATCCTGGCGCAGGCCCTGATTGCCGATGGCGAAACCCGGACACTGCCGTTGCCGGAGGAGCTGGGCGCGCCTTCGCTGGGGGATATTTCGCCGGACGGCTCGCGGCTGCTGCTGCGCAATCATCTGGCCGCCGCCCCGGAGCAGGCGCTGTGGGTAGTGTCGACGATTGGTGGAACGGCGCGGCGGATCCCGGGCATTCTGGCGCACGATGCGACCTGGATGCCGGATGGGCAGCGCATCCTGTATGCCAGCGGAGACGATCTATATATAGCGCGGGAAAATGGCGGCGAGAGCCGGAAATTGGCGACGCTGCCGGGGCGGGCATTCTGGCTGCGGTGGTCGCCGGACGGCAAGCGCCTGCGTCTGACCCTGGTGAACAGCGAGACGCACACCTCCACGCTGTGGGAGCTGCACAGCGACGGCAGCGGGCCGCACATGCTGCTGCAGGACTGGACCAGCGCGGCGCCGGCGGAGTGCTGCGGCAGCTGGACGGACGACGGCCGTTACTACGTTTTCCAGTCTTCGCGCGGGGGCGACAGTAACATCTGGGCGATTCCGGAGCACGGCGGGCTGTTCGGGCGTCCGCGGAAGCCGGTATCGATTACCAACGGCCCGCTGAGCTATGAGGCGCCGATCACAGAACGGGGCAGCCGGCGCGTGTTCTTCATCGGGCTGAACCCGCAGTCGGAACTGCTGCGGTACGACCGGAGCGCGCGGGTTTTTGTTCCGTACGGCGAAGGGCTGACCATGGCGCGGCGCGTGGAGTTCTCGCGCGACGGGCTGTGGACCGCCTGGATTCGCCAGGACGATGACTCGCTGTGGGTGAGCCGCCGCGATGGCTCGGCGCGGGTGCAGATCACGGGGCGCCCAATGCAGGTGTTCACCATGCACTGGTCGCCGGACGATCGGCAGCTGGTCTTCATGGGGCGGCAGCCGGGGAAGCCCTGGAAGATCTACACGGTGGATGCGGACGGTGGCCATCTCGAGGAAGTGACGAACGAGGCACGCAGCGAGGCCGATCCGGACTGGTCGCCGGATGGGAAGACCCTGGTCTTCGGGCGGCTGCCGGATTTGATGGCGGAGCCGTCGCGTCCCAAGGACATCGAACTGGTGAATGTGGCGACGAAGAGGCTGACGAAACTCGCGGGGTCGGACGGTCTGTTTAGTCCGCGCTGGTCCGCGAACGGGAAGTTTATTGCGGCGTTGTCGATCGACCAGCAGCGGTTGCTGGTTTTCGAGGTGGCGACGAAGCAGTGGCGGGTGCTGGCGCAGCAGAGTATTGCGGATCCTTCGTGGTCGCACGACGACACGGCGATCTACTTTCATGACTTTGCCCAGGCCGATCAGCCGATCTACAGGGTGACGGCAGCCTCGGGAAAAATCGAGCGAGTAGCCGACCTGCACGATCTGCGCGCGGCGAACGTGGTGGATTACCGGTTTGCGGGGCTGGCTCCCGGGGATGTGCCCCTGGTGAGCGCGCGGATCTCGACGGCAAACATCTATGCGGCGGAGCTGCCGAAGGGCAGGGAATAGGGAGCTGGGAACAGGGAATCGGGAGTCGCGGACCTTAGAATTAGGGGAATGGCGTCTTCGCGATCCGCTTCTGCTGACCTTCAGGCTGTCGATGTCCTGCTGCGTTCGGGCGGCCTTGCGCCTGGGCGACGGCTGCTTCGGGGCGAGGGGATGAAGCGGCGCGGCGAGCGGAATCAGCCGGTGGAGCTGCCTCCGCAGAAGCCGCGGAGGGTGGTCAAGTCGCAGATCGAAATTGTCCGGGCGGCGGGATGGCAGGAGATTCCGTGGCTGGTGCATGGCTTCAGCACGCGGACCGGCGGTGCGACCCACGCCTATCGTCCGGAGCAGCGGGCCGCCGAGCTGAATCTTGGGTTTACGCAGTCGGATGCACGGGAGAATGTCCTCGAAAATCGGCGGCGTTTTCTGGAAGCGCTGGGCGCGCCGGAGGCCAGGCTGGTGACCTTGCGGCAGATTCACTCGTCGCTGGTGCGGCGGGTGAAGCGCGCAGACGCAGAGCGGGTGCCGGCGTGGAAGGGCGACGGAATGATGACAGACGAGCCGGGTGCGCTGCTGGCCATTCAGACCGCGGACTGCATTCCGGTTCTGGTGGCCGACACGAAGAGGCGGGCGGTGGCGGCGTTTCACGCGGGATGGCGGGGGACGCTGAAGCGCATCGTGGAAGCTGGCGTGAACCGGATGCGGCTGGAGTTCGGGAGCCGGCCGGAGAATCTGGTGGCGGCGATTGGGCCGGGCATTGGCGTCTGCTGCTATGCCGTGGGGGAAGAAGTGCGGAGCGAGTTCAGCTCACAGTTCGCTTATGCATCGGACTTGTTCCACGAGGTTTCGGATTCGGATCCTGTCCGGGAGAGATATCCGCTGCTGTTTCTGACCGCGCGGGCTCCGGGGCACAGCAATCTGGGACCGTCGCTGCACCTGGACCTGATGGAGGCGAATCGGCGGCAGTTGCTGGATGCGGGCCTGCGCGCAGACGCGATCACGGTGACTGGCGACTGCACCCGGTGCCAGAACAATCGGTACTTTTCGTACCGGGCGGAGCAGGGGTTCACCGGCCGCATGCTGTCGGTGGTGGGGAGGCGGGATCGCGCCTCTCAGGGCGGAAGGCGTTAGTCGCTCCAGTTCTCGAAGGTGAGCGGTTGTGCGATGCGTTCATAGTGACGCACGTTATTGGTGACGAGGACGGCGCCAGCCGCCAGGGCATGCGCGGCGATCATCATATCCAGCTCACCGATGGGCTGGCTGGAGCCGACCAGCTGGTGGCGAATCTCTACATAGAAGACCGCAGCTTCCGATGCCCACGGCAGCACGCGGACCATTCGGAGAAATCGTGGAACCGAGACTTGAAGCCGATGGGCTGACGGGCGCTTCAACCCATAGAGGAGTTCCGCGCTGGTAACCACCGAGATGCAAACTTCATGGGGAGCGAGGTTCGCGAGCCGATCTTCGATTCGTGGCGAACGGCCGCGAATGAGATAACTGCAGATGTCTGTATCCAGCATGTACAGCAATCAGTCCTCGTCTTCGAACAGGTGCTTCTCTTCGGGAAGCCGGTTCATGGGACGATCGACGAGGAAGTCGCTGGGCGCGTCCATGCTGCGAAGCTCGCGAAAGAAGCCGGCCCAGTAACTCGCTCCGGGCCTGGTGGAGAGAACGACGTCGCCAGTAGCTTCGTCGCGCGACGCGTAGACCGTCGTTCCCGGAAAGCGGAATTCGGCGGGAAGGCGCACCGCCTGGCTGGCGCCGTTCTTAAAGAGGCGAACTAATTTGGTTTTGGGGCACGGCGACACCTCGTCTATACCTAAGTATCTACTCGGTGCCGCCGCCCTATTGGATCGAACCCGGCAGATGCCGGATGCTCAGTACCGGCGCCTTGGCCCGGGCGATGATGTTGTAGACGGTATCGTCGCCGCGTATCGGCCAGAACGAGGCGTCGGCATTCACGCCCAGGACGATCAGGTCGGCTTCGATCTCCGCGGAGACGTTCAGCACCTCGTCCACCACATCGCCGATCTCCACCTGGACGGTGGCATGGGTCCAGAGGGGGGCCTCGTCAGGAACGATGCGCTGCAGCTCGGCTTTAGTCCACTCGACGACGCGGTCGGCGTCGGGCTGGCCCTGCACATTGCGCGACAGCACGTGCAGCAGGGTGATATCGGCGCGATAGAATTCGGCCATTTCCATGGCAATGCGCGCACTCTCTTCAAAGCCGGCGCACAGCGAGACCGGGTGGAGGATCTTGCGCGGGGCGCCGAAGGAGGAAGCCTGGTGGGCGTTGGGGCCAATGGTGCACACCGGGACCTCGGCGGTGCGAAGAATCTCATGGGCGACGGAACCGAGGAAGAAGCGCTTCAGGTTGCGGCGGCCGTGCGTGCCGGCGATGATGCGGCCGGCATGGGTTTCGCGGACCAGGACAGTGATCTGCTCCTTCGGATAGCCCTGCAGCACGCACACATCGCAGGGGATGCCGCTGTCGCGGACCTTCGCGGCGGCGGGTTCGAGGATCGCGAGGGCCTCCCGCTTCATGTCGGCGACATCGAGATACGGAATGGCGCTGGCATCGAGAGGGACGGCCTCGCCGGGGGGGATGACATGCGACAGGATGAGGGCGCCGCCGCAGGCGCGTGCCTGGGCGATGGCATGAGGGAGCAGGTAATCGAGGTCGGCGAGATCAGTCGCCACCAGAATCCTGTCCGGTACCGCAAAGAGGCGTTGGCTGGGCACAACATGCTCGAGGGTTTTCATCGCGAAAAACCTCCTGCCCGAGAGTCTGCTGCCGGTACCTTCGTACCGCTGTGACTGCTGGCACAAGCGGCTGTGATGAGGGTCACGAGCAAATCTGGCCCTGCGGGTGCTTAATGTCGAAGGCTGGATCGGGAGCAGAAAAACACTCCTGTGATGGCAGTCACATACAGCCGTTTTTCAGCAAATGTACGGTCTGTCTGCGCAACCCCAGGAACACACAAAGCAGGCAGGAGGGCCGGGTGGTCACGGACGAATCGGTTCTGGAAAGATGCAGGCAACGAGGAATCTCCCGCAGGCGCTTTATGCAGTTCTGCGGAACGATGGCGGCGACCCTGGCTCTGCCGGAGGCGTACACGCAAACCATTGCGACAGCGCTGGGCCAGAAGCGGAAACCGGTTTTGGTGTGGCTGGAATTTCAGGACTGCGCGGGCAATACGGAATCGATGCTGCGCACCACGCACCCGACCGTCGAGGATGTGGTTCTGGAGACGCTCTCCTGGGAATACCACGAGACCATCATGGCCGGTTACGGCAAGCATGCCGAGGCGGCGCTGCGACGGGTGGTCGAACAGGAAAAGGGCAAGTACCTGGTGGTGGTCGAAGGCGCGATTCCCATGGCCGACGGCGGGGTCTACTGCACGATCGGCGGACGCACGGCGCTGGATATTGCGCGCGAGGTTTGCACCGGGGCCGCGGCAACCATTGCGGTTGGCGCCTGCGCGTGGGATGGCGGCCTGCCCGCGGCAGGGCCGAATCCGACCGGGGCGGTGGGGCTGCATGAGGCCGTGCCGGGACTCCGGCAGGTGAATTTACCCGGCTGCCCGCACAATTCCGTGAACACGGCGGCCATTCTGGTGCATTACCTGACATTTGGCGAGCTGCCGGAGCTCGATCCGGAAGGCCGGCCGCTGTTTGCCTATGGCAATCTGATCCACGATCAGTGCGAACGGCGCGCACACTACGACGCCGGCCGCTACGTGCAGGCGTGGGGCGATGAGGGACATCGCAAGGGCTGGTGCCTTTTCAAAATGGGCTGCAAGGGACCGGAGGCGAACTACAACTGTCCGGTGGTGCGCTGGAATGGTGCGACGAGCTGGCCGGTGAAGTCCGGTCACGGCTGCATCGCGTGCGCGTCGTCGCGTTTCTGGGATACGAAGTCGCCCTTCTACGAGCGGCTGCCGCATCCGGCCGGCTTCGGCGTGGATGTAACGGCCGGCCAGATTGGCTGGACCGTGGTGGGCGCGGTTGCGGCCGCTACCGCCGCTCACGCCGTGGGCCATGTGGTCCGCGATCATTTCCATCCGGGCGACGAGGACAGCGAGGGCGCTGCCCAGGAAAAGACGACAAAGACCACAAAGACGACGGGGGTGCACTGAGATGAGTCGCGTAGTCATTGATCCCGTAACGCGCATCGAAGGCCACCTCCGCATTGAGACGGAGGTGAACGGAGGCCGGGTGACCGATGCCTGGAGCTCCGGCACCATGTTCCGCGGCATTGAGCTGATTCTGCGCGGGCGCGATCCGCGCGAAGCCTGGATCTGGGCGCAGCGGATTTGCGGCGTCTGCACCACCGTTCACGCGCTGGCATCGGTGCGCGCGGTGGAGAACGCTCTGGGTATCGAAGTTCCCGACAACGCGCGGCTGGTGCGCAACATCATTGCGGGCGCGCAGAACGTTCAGGATCACGTGGTTCACTTCTATCATCTTCACGCGCTCGACTGGGTCGATGTGACCCTTGCCCTGAAGGCCGATCCGGCAAAGACTTCGCAGCTGGCGCAGTCGATCTCGGAATGGCCTTTGTCGAGCACGGCTTACTTCAAGGGTGTCCAGGACCGTGTCAAGGCCCTAGTGGCCAGTCGGCAGTTGAGCCTCTTTAGCAGCGGTGACTGGGGACACCCTGCTTACCAACTGCCGCCGGAAGCGAACCTGCTTGCTGTCGCGCATTACATCGAGGCGCTTGATATGCAGCGGGACTTTATTCGCATCCACGCGGTCCTGGGCGGTAAAAATCCACACCTGCAGACCTATCTGGTGGGTGGGATGGCGACCGCTGTCGATGGCAATGAGCCGGAAGCTGTCATTAATCCGGAGCGCATTACGCTCTTTAATGAGCTTGCGGCTCGTGCCCGGACTTTCGTGCAACAGGTGTATATCCCCGATGTGCTTGCCATCGCCGGCTTCTACAAAGAATGGTTCGGCTATGGCGAGGGCCTCGGCAACTTCATGGCCTATGGCGATCTGCCGTCGGGCAGCGTCTACGACTCGGCGGGCTTCTTCTATCCCCGCGGCGTGATCCTGAACCGGGACCTCTCGACGGTGTATCCGGTCGATCCGGGCAAGATCGCCGAGTATGTCACCCACTCCTGGTACGAATACTCCGTGGGCGACAACGCGAGCCGGAAACCGGCCGAGGGCGAGACGAATCCGAAGTACTCGGGTCCGAAGCCGCCGTTCGACCGGCTGGACACCGACGCGAAGTACTCCTGGCTGAAGTCGCCGCGGTATGACGACAAGCCGATGGAAGTGGGACCGCTGGCCCGGACGCTGATCGCCTATGCCTCCGGGGACGAGCAGGTAAAGAAAACGGTGGACGGGGTGCTGGCGAAGTTCAATGCCCCGCCCAGCGCGCTTTTCTCGACCCTGGGCCGAACCGCGGCCAGGGCGATTGAGGCGGATCTGGTCGTCCAGAAGCTCCCGGAGTGGATTGCGCAACTCGACGACAACATGAGTCACGGGGATGTGCAGATTCACAACGGCGACAAATGGGATCCGGAGAGCTGGCCGAAGTCGTGCGCCGGATTCGGGCTGGAGGAAGCGCCGCGCGGTTCGCTGGGCCACTGGGTGGAGATCGAGAACAAGAAGATCGTGAACTACCAGGCCATCGTTCCGTCGACGTGGAATGCGGGTCCGCGCGATGCGCATGGGCAGCGGGGCGCCTATGAGGCCGCTCTGCTGAACACCCCCATCGCCGATCCGGAACGTCCCCTGGAAGTGCTGCGTACGGTTCACTCGTTCGACCCCTGCCTGGCCTGCGCCGTGCATGTGGTCGAGGGAAAGGGCCGCAGCTATGGCCGGACCGGCATCGCTGCGACGGAGCCGGAGGAATCCATGTCGCTTCCTCCGGACCCTGCGTGTCTCGTGGGAGGCATGTGATGGCCACCATCGTTCGTCCAGTCCCCGCGAAGACCCACGTCGCGGCCGCCGAGGAGCATCTGGTTCCCGTGTATGTCTGGGAGCTGCCCGTGCGTCTGAGCCACTGGGGCATTGTGGCTGCGGTCACCGTGCTCACCTGGACCGGCCTCTACATGAATCATCCGTTCCTCATCTTCCCGCATAAAACCGCGTGGACCATGGGGACGGTGCGGTTTATCCATGAACTGGCGGGGTTTGAGCTGATCGGCGCGCTGATTGTCCGGATCTACTGGTTCTTCGCCGGCAACCACTGGGCACGGTGGAGGCAGTTTTTACCCCTGACCCGCCGCCAGTGGAAGAGCCTGAAGGCAATGGTGCGCTACTACACGTTCCAGCAGCGCAAGCCCTTCGAACAAATCGGGCACAACACGCTGGCCGGCCTCACCTACATCGTCGTGTATTTCATGATCGCCTGCGAGTGCGTCTCCGGGCTGGTTCTGTTTGCGACGGTGGAAGGATCGCCGACCCTGCGCTTCTTCGTCGGCTGGATTCCGCGGGTCATCGACATCCAGTGGATCCGTCTGGTGCATTTCCTGTTCATGTTCTTCCTGATGGCCTTCTTCATTCACCACGTGTACAGCGCGGTGCTGGTGGCGATGACCGAGCGGAACGCGGAAATGGAGAGCGTCTTCAGCGGCTACAAGTTCGTCCCGGATGAAGTGATCGACGAGGAGATGAAGATCGCCGATCTGGAGCCCAGGCAGCTCTTCAGGAAGCGCGGCATTCACCGCACCCGGAACTGGGATCGATGAGCCGGGCCCGCATCGTCGTGCTCGGCCTCGGCAACCTGATGCGGACCGACGATGCCGTGGGCATGCTGGCGGTCGAGCAGTTGCGGGCCGACCCCCGCATGCCGGTCTCGGTTTCCCTGGTCGACGGCGGCACGCTGGGCCTCGATCTGCTGCATCCGCTGGACGGGGCGACCCACCTGCTGGCTCTCGATGCCATTGACGCAGGAGCCGCTCCGGGCACGCTGCTTCGCTTTGCGGGAGAAGAGATGGCCGACCTGCCGGTCTCGAAGAGCGTGCACCTGCTCGGCTTTTCGGATCTGATCGGCGCCATGCGCCTCACCGGGAACGCCCCGCTCGAAATTATGGTGCTGGGCGTGCAACCGGAGAGAATCGAATGGGGTACCCAGCTTACCCCCACAGTGGCAGCCACCCTGCCGGAACTCGTGGAGTTGACGCTGGCCCAGCTGGAGCGGTGGCGAGCCCAGACGCCGGGTATGCCTTTGGATGGTTACACTGAGCAGGCACGGGTCTCCGCAGCGGCGAGCTGAGCCTGCCGGCGCGGAGTTTCAACTCAATCCCATCCCCCGGGGGATTCATGTTCAGGAGTGATCGAGTCGACGGGTCGTGGCTGCGTCCCGCACAGGGGCCGCGCTGATGCATGAGGTCGGCATCGCCAGCTCGATTCTGGAGGCGAGCCTCGCCGAGACGGCGCGCCGCCCGGGTGCGCGACTGGTGTCGATTGGGGTTCGCGTCGGGGTGCTGTCCGGGGTTGACGCCGATGCCCTGCAGTTTGCCTTCGAGTGCCTGGTGGCCGACACCGATGAGCGCAACGTCGCTTTCTCAGTGGAGACGTGTCCGCGCGTCAACCGCTGCGAGCAATGCGGCCACGAATTCGATTCGCCGTCGAATGCGCCGTTCACGGATGCGCCGTGTCCCCAATGCCAGTGCCGGCAGACGCGTTTTGTCAGCGGAGACCAGCTCGATCTAAAGTTCATTGAGGTGGAGGAGCCATGACCGTTGTTCGCATGGAAGAGAAGGTCCTGAATGAGAACCAGCGGATCGCGCTCGATCTGCGCCGCCGCTTCCAGGAAAATCAGGTGCTGTGCCTCAACCTCGTCAGCTCCCCCGGTTCGGGCAAGACGACGCTGCTGGAGAGCACCCTGGCGTCGTTCCGCCCTGAAGAACGCGTGGCCGTGCTCACCGGTGACCTGCAGACCGAGAACGACGCGCGGCGGCTGATGCGGTATGGCTTTCCCGTGCAGCAGATCGTGACCGGGGGGGTCTGTCACCTGGACGGGAAGATGATTGAGCGCGCGCTCGGGAAGTGGTCCCTGGCCGACCTCGACATCCTGTTCATCGAGAATGTCGGCAATCTGGTCTGCCCTTCCAGCTACGATCTCGGCGAAGAGTCGAAGATCGTGCTGCTGAGCGTGACCGAGGGCGAGGACAAGCCACTCAAGTACCCTTCGATGTTCCACAAAGCCTCGCTGCTGGTGCTCACCAAGATCGACCTGCTGCCGTACGTCCCGTTCGATATCGACGCGGCGAGAGCGAACGCCCGTTCGGTCCACCCGGAGATGGAAATCCTGGAGGTTTCCTGTTCCACCGGCAAGGGCATGGACGCCTGGCTTGCATGGCTCAGGAAACGCAGAGCGACGACCGGAATGCTGACAGTCGAGCGCTGAAGCCGGTCTGGCCGGTTCGGAGCCGCCCGGCGCCGCGACCCGCCGGAACAGGACGTCAAGCTGAGCGGTCGTTATGCGTGAAACCGAGGTAATGCCTCGATTCGCCGCACCGCGAAGAGGGGATGGCCCGCCGCCCGAGGCCCTCCAGCCCGGAATTTCCTCTCATTTGCAGGGGTTATTGCGCCTCCGCTGGCACGCGTGTCGACTTCGCCACCCTGGTGAGCCCTGCGAAGCTAAGTGATTCACATCACTGCACCAACGGTAACTTCGCCATGTGATTTACATCACTGTGGCCTTTATGAACGCGCCGTTATTCTCCACGAGTACGTAAAGCAGTTATTTCAGCAGGCCGGGCGAAGGAAAGCCTGAATCGCCGCTTGCTGTGCGAGGTGAATACGCATGCGTCGTTTCTTTACCAGCATGGCGTGTCTTCTTCTGCTGACCGGGTTCGCAGGAACCAGGCTGGCGCAGGCGGCGGGCCACGGTCCGCAGCAAGCGGCAACTTCCGAACCAAAGGCGGCAGCCGATTCGACCCAGTACGTCGGGCAGGAGACCTGCGCCACATGTCACGAGGATGTAGTGAAGAAGTTCGGCACGAATCCTCATTCTCGTCTTGCTCTTGAACATGCCGGTAAGGGAGTGACCTGCGAGAGCTGTCACGGACCGGGGCAGGCCCACGTAGAGGGCGGCGGCGATGTGACCAAAATTCGCCGCTTCGACAAGCTCAGCCCGAAGGAGATCGACCAAACGTGTCTGGGCTGTCACGCCGGCACGCATCCGAACTTCGAGCGCTCCCCGCACGCGAAAGCGAATGTCAGCTGCCTGAGCTGCCACAGCGTCCACGCGGCGAAGACCGAAGAGGCTCTGCTCGTAGCGCCGCAGCCGAAGCTGTGCTTCCAGTGCCACAGCGACACTAAGGCGAACTTCGCTATGCCGTTTCATCACCCCGTCAACGAGGGTGCGGTGAGCTGCAGCGATTGCCATGATCCTCATGGCACCTTCGGCAACAGCAATCTGCGTTCGACCGCGGATCAGAACCGGATCTGCACCAAGTGCCACGCGGAAACACGCGGGCCGTTTGTGTACGAGCATGCTCCGGTCAAGGCGGAAGGTTGCCTGGGATGCCACTCGCCGCACGGTTCGCAGAATGCCCGGATGCTGAACATGCCGTCCGTCAACACTCTCTGCAATCAGTGCCACAGCCGTGTTGCCAATCACACCATGGTGGGGATGGGAGCGGGATCGGACGAACTGCAGCCCTGCACGAGCTGCCATACCTACATCCACGGTTCCAACATCAACCAGGCGTTCCTGCGGTAAGCCATGGAATCGGACTGCGTCTTCCCGCCACATCAGAAGACGCGGTCCGGAGCCAGGATTCGATGTGGGCGATGTTTTCCAAGTGAGGCTTCTATGAACACGATTTGCTGGTTATCACGGCTCTCCAATCAAAAGCTCACTCGCAGAGTGGGCGGGCGCATCGCCTGGAGTATTGGACTGGCCGCTTTGCTGATGACGACGAGCGTCGCCCTGGCCCAGGATCCGGTGCCTCAGGCGCAGCCTGTGACCGCCCCGAAGGGCTATTCCATCCACGAGGCCATCGATCTGGGCGGCCGCATCTCCGACCAAAACGGCAGCGGCGCGATGTACGACACGCTGGTCAACGAGCAGTCCGGCCCGCGCGTGCAGGGTGAGATGTTTCAGATGAAGGCTCTGCCCGGCGCAAAAAACACCCTGCTTGACTCGCTGACGGCGGTGGGCAGCGGTTTTGGCGGCGATCCTTACAGCTTCGCGAAGGTGGACTTCTATAAGGGGAACATCTATGAGTTCTCCGGGTTGTTCCGTCGCGATCGCCAGTACTTCGACTACGACCTGCTGGGTAACCCGAATATCCCGTCCGGGCAGTCGGTTCCCCTCTCGGGAGGCGGCTCCTTCGGATGGCCCCAGGTTAACCAGTCGCCCTTCCTCTTCAACACCGTCCGGCGCATGACGGATACGCACCTGACCCTGTTCCCGTTGTCGAAGATCACATTTCGCGCCGGCTACTCGCACGACACGTTCGAGGGCCCGAGCCTGACGCCCAGCGGCTATCAGTTCGCCGGCTCGTATGACGTGCTGCTCCAGGAACTGCAGCGCAACGGCACGGACGACTTTGTCGGAGGCATCGACTGGAAGGTCGCCAAAGACACGAAGCTGACCTACGAAGAGGTTGTCGATCATTACAAGGCCGATTCGTACTTCACCATGAATCCGGGTAACTACATCTTTCAGGAGCCGGACGGAACCCGTGTCGCCCCGCTGGCCAACTACGATTCGCTGACGCCCTACAGCACGAAGAGCGCCTGCAATGCCAACAGCGTCGGCGCCACCGCCCCGCTGTCGGCGCCCAATATGCCGGGCGGCCTGCCGGTCATCAATCCTGCCTGCGCTGTGGTGTTGAGCTATCTGCGCACGCAGCCGACGCGCTTTCTTTATCCCACCGAAATCTTCCGCTTCCAGAGTTCCAGTATCCGGAATTTCTCGATGAACGGAGACCTCCGGTACACCAGCGCGAAGATGAATCTGCCCCTCTATTACGAGAACTTCCAGGGCCTGACGCCGGCGAGTAAAACCGCCGCGCCGGTCCGTTCGATGACCTACAACGCCACCGGCAACGCGCAGCGCAAAGTAACGGCTGCCGATTACGGTATCGTCTGGCAGGTGATCCCGACCTTCAGCGTCTCGGATCAGGCCACCTTCTCGAATGTGCAGCAGCCGGGAACCACCACCATGACGAGTCTGATCACCCTCTCCACACCTGCCACCGCGGGGAATGAGACGATCGACGCGGGCGGCCTCACCACGGCCTACGCCAAAGCCAAGAGCTCCACGTTTGAAGGCAGCAGCACCATCGGGGTGCCTCTGCCGGACTTCTTCGGTCAGAGGTGGATCACCAACGATGTCACCGGAACGTGGGACGGATGGTCGCGCGCCACGATTTCGCTCACGTATCGCCACCAGAAGCACCTGATTGCCGAGGGCATTCCCCACAACACGGCGCTCGCCGTGACGAATGTACCCAGCTTCACGAATCCCACGAGCAACGGAACCGTCACCATCAACGAGAATGGCGGCATCCTGAACATCGCCCTTCGTCCCTCCAGCAAATGGGATGTGAACGGCAGCGCGGAAATCGCCTACTCCGACAATGCATTCACGCCGGTGGCCCCGCGGCAGCTGCAGCACTATCGCATGCACACCCTTTACCGGGCAAGGCCCTGGGCCACGTTGTCCGGTGCTTATAACGACCTGGAACGGCACAACAACGGCAACAACACCGGCACGGCGCCGCTCGACGGCCCGCTGCAGCATGTCGACCACACCCGGGTCGCCAGCCTGGGAGCCGAGATCTACCCGAACGAGCACTACGGCCTGGATCTCAACTACGCCTACAGCGATGTTTATACGGCCACCAACATCTGCTATCTGGCCGCCGCCAGCGCCACCGATCCGGGGGCGGCGACACCGAGTGGTTCGGCCTGCCCTGGTTCTCTCACCCGGTCGGGTGCCTACGACTTCGGACCGGTCAAGGACTTCATGGATGCGCCGACGCAGTCCGGCTCCGTGGCCTTCCACGTTGCGCCGAATGCGAAGGTCGCCTCGAATGTCGGCTACCGCATCAACTCCGTCGACGGCAGCCGCTTCTATAACGATCCCCGGGATGTTGCCGGCTCGCTGGTTTCCTCCTATCAGACGCCGTTCGTGAATCTGGCCTGGACGGTCCACCCCGGATTCGTCTGGAAGGCGGAATACGCCCTTTACCGTTATGCGGAAGGCGCACCCTCCGGCGCGCCGTACTGCTCGACGACCAACCCGACCCCGACCGTTCCGGCGCCTGGCGTAGCGTGCGCCTCTATGTCTCAGCAAACCGGCATGAACCTCACGAATGCGGGTGAAACCGCACCGCGGGAGTTCCATGCCAGCAACGTGACGCTCGGGTTCCATTACGAATTCTGAGCGGCAACCGCAGGAAACGATGGCCGGGGTTCGCCCCGGCCGTCGGCTTGAGGAACAGAACGTGAAACAGCAGATTTGGATCACGGGAATGATTCTTGGCGGGGCCTTGTTCGCCATGTCCGCTCTGGCCCAGCAACCTGGACAAGCCACCTACAAAGCCAAATGCGCCATGTGCCACGGAGTCGACGGCACGGGCAATACCCCGGTGGGCAGGAGCATGAAGCTGCGCTCGCTGAAGTCTCCCGCGGACGTGAAAGCCACCGACGCCGTGCTGTTTCAGCAGACCAAAGAAGGCGTCGGCAAGATGCAGGGTTATGCAGGCAAGCTGACCGACGCGCAGATCCAAGACGTCGTCGGCTTCATTCGTACCCTGCAGAAGTAGTTTCAGGAGCGGCAGCAGGGCAGGGCCGCGCTTCGGCGGCACGCAGGATGGTGTTGCGTTCCAACTTGCTGCCCAGCTCGGATTCGGCCACGATCATGGCTCGAATCCGGACCTCCCGATTCCAGCCGTTTGTGAGCCGGACGCGGAGGAATGGGGAAGGTACGTCATGGGGACCCCCGCGGTTGGGCCTGCGCCATGCAGGCTGGGTTATGTGCGAATGGATAGCTGCCGTTTCGGCGGTTTCGTTCTTTTTCTTCTTTTGCTCCCGATGATTCTTATTCCCCGGGGCTTTGCCCAGCAGGCATCGGATTGTCTGGTCTGCCATGGCGCCTCGACGGGACTGAAGAATTCTCAGGGCAGGAGCATCACCATCAATCCGGCGGCGCACATGAAGGGGCCGCACTCCGGCCTGGGATGCGTAGACTGCCACGCCGGCGCGAGCGCCCAGACGCATAACGCCAGAACGGCCTCCGCCTCCTGTGTGATGTGTCACGCGGATTGCGCCAAAGATCTGGCCTCCGGCGCGCATGCGGCGCTGGGAAATCCGAATGATGCGCAAACCTGCATCGCGTGCCACGGCACCAACAATGTGACAAGAGCCGTTACGGGTGCGCAGTTCTGCGCGACGTGCCACGCGACGGAAGTCGAGCAATACCGGAACAGCGTGCACGGGCGCGCCCACGATCGCGGCAACGGCGATGTTCCCACCTGCCAGAACTGCCACGGCTCCGCACACACGGCGCTCGCGGCCACCGATCCGCGCTCGCCGGTCAGCAAGGAAAAGCTTCCCGACACCTGCGGTTCCTGTCATTCCAACCCGAAGCTGGCCGCGAAATACATGTTTGCGGAGGTGCGCCCTGTCCAGGCCTATCGCCAGGGCGTTCACGGCCGCGCTATCGTCCAGGGCAATCTCAACGCCGCTTCCTGCAGCGACTGCCACGGCGTTCATGACATCCTTCCCGCCTCCGATCCACGCTCGAAAATCTGGAAGCAGAACGTCGCCGCCACCTGCGGCCGATGCCATGCCGCCGTATATCAGACCTATGCGTCCAGCATCCACGGCCAGGCGGTGGCCAAAGGCGTTCTGCAGGCCGCCACCTGCACTGACTGCCACAGCGAGCACCGCATCCTCGCGCCCGGCGATCCCGGCTCTCCCGTCTATATGGCGAATGTCTCGCAGGAGGCCTGCTCCCGCTGCCATGCGGACGCCCAGCTGATGGCCGGGTTCAACCTGCCCCAGGACCGCGTTCCCACCTATGAGGACAGTTATCACGGCCTGGCCTCGCACGAGGGCCGCCAGACGGTCGCCAATTGCGCCAGCTGTCATGGCGTGCACAATATCTATCCTTCGAGCGATCCGCGCTCTACGGTCAACCGCGCCAATCTCAGCAAAACCTGCGGACAGTGCCATACGGATGCGGGCCGGCGTTTCGCGATCGGGCCGGTGCACGCGTTTTCGTCCTCCACGCCGGGCGGCCGGATCCTGGACTACGTCAAAATCTTCTACTTCATCGTGATTCCCGTGACCCTGGGGCTCATGCTTCTGCATAACCTGATCGACTGGCGTCGCAAGGCACGCGCTGCCCTTTCCCAGTACCGTCAGCATCCCGGACAAATGCGCCTCAGCCTCAGCGAGCGCGCGCAGCATGGGGTTCTGGTGGTCAGCTTCATCGTGCTGGTGATCACCGGGTTTGCTCTCAAGTTCCCCCATGCCTTCTGGGTAATGCCCATTATTCGATGGGAGCACGTCTTCCCGATTCGCGGCTGGATCCATCGGATCGCCGGCGTGGTGCTCATTGGCGCCTCGGTTTACCACTTCGTGTATCTGTCGCTGAAAAAGAGCGGGCGCCGCTGGCTGAAGGACATGATTCCCGACCTGCGCGACGCAAAGGAAGCGGTCCAGACGGTGGAGTATAACCTCGGCCGGCGTAAGGATCTCCCGCGCTATCGGCGCTTCAACTATGCGGAGAAGGCGGAGTACTGGGCTCTGGTGTGGGGTACGGCGGTCATGGCCGTCACCGGTGTCCTGCTCTGGCTCAATGACTGGATCCTGGCCCATTTGCCGCATCCCGCGTCGATTCTGGCGATCAGTACCGCGGTCCACTTCTACGAGGCGATTCTGGCTACGGCGGCGATCGTGATCTGGCACCTCTATGCGGTGATCTTCGATCCGGACATTTACCCGCTGAAGTGGACGTTCCTGACCGGGCGCGCTCCGGAACATGAAGTGCGCGAGCAGGCCGATCCGGAGGAGGGCGGGGCAACTCAGCCTTCCGGTACCGCACCTTCAAAGCCGGGCGATTCCGGTGACGGCGCAGCGCCCGACAAATGAAGAACCGGCCGTTCCGCATTACCGGGGTGAGCGGCCGAGTGCCGTTAAAGCGGCACTTTGTATTGAGCATCACAGTCACGCCGTCACCGCAGGATTTATCAGAAACAAGGGGCCTGGGAAATAGCAGGTCTCCGGAGGAGCACCACTCATGAACCCTCGCATCAGAACCGCGGCAATGATTCTGCTCGCCGCCTCCATTGCGGCGCCTGCGTTTGCGCAGAGTGCCGGCGCCGACACCTACAAAGCGAAGTGCGCCATGTGCCACGGACCCGACGGCACGGCCGCCACTCCGATGGGAAAAATGATGAAGATCCCGTCCTTCAAGGCGCCCGATCAGGTCAAGGCGACCGAAGCTTCCTACATCGCGATTACCAAAGATGGCAAAGGCAAGATGCCGGCCTACAACGGCAAGCTGTCCGATGCGCAGATCAAGGGAGTCGTTTCCTACATCCGCACACTCCAGAAGTAGCGGAGAGGCTTGCAGACCGTCGTGGAGCGGCGGGGCGGAGGGCGCCGGAATACAGCCCCCTCCGGTTTCCGCCCCCATGAACGGCGCTTAGTACCGGAGCTTTCATGAAGACCCTTGCTTCCTTTAGCCTGGCGATCGTCACAGCCGCGCTCCTGCTGACAGGTTCGGTGCGGCCGCTGCATGCGCAGACGGACTGCCTTGCCTGTCACGGCGATCCCACCATGCAGGACGCATCCGGAAAGAGCATCGGAGTCAGCGCCGACAAATTTCATGCCAGCATTCACGGTTCCCTGAAGTGCACGGATTGTCATACCAGCGTTAAGGGCTATCCGCACCCGGCCAATGCCGCCGTGGTGAACTGCAGCGCGTGTCACACGGACGAAGCATCGGGCCTCGCGGGCAGCGTGCATGCGAAGGCGAGTGAACACCCCTGCCTTAGCTGCCATGGCGATCCGCATTCGATCGTCCCGAAAACCGATCCGCAATCGCCGGTTTATCCGCTGAATATTCCCAAAACCTGCGGATCCTGCCACGGCAATGAAGCGATGGCGAAGAAGTACCATCTGCCGAATGTCTACGCCCTGTACCTCGACTCCATTCACGGGTTCGCGCTGGGCAAGGAAGGCCTTCTGGTTGCGGCCAACTGCACCAGCTGCCACGGCTCGCACGGCATCCTGAGCCATACGAACCCGGACAGCCCGACTTACCGGAGCAACATCCCCGCCACCTGCGGCAAATGCCACGTCGGCATCAACGAGCAGTATCAGGCCGGCATTCACGGCAAGGCGGTCGCCGCGGGTAACAGGAACGCCCCGGTCTGCACGGATTGTCACACCGCGCATGCCATCATCGAGCCCACCTCGGCCGACTTCCGCATGCAGTCCACGCCGGTCTGCGGCTCCTGCCACCGCGACAAGTTCTCGACCTACCGGGACACCTTCCACTCGCAGCTCGGGCTGCTGGGCGGCTATGTGGAAACGGCGCGCTGCTGGGACTGCCACGGCGCCCATGAAATTCTCCCCGCATCCGACCCGCACTCGCCCATCAACCATGCCAACCTCGTCAAGACCTGCGGCAAGTGTCACGCGGCCGCGAACGCCAGCTTTGTGCAGTATCAGCCACACGCGAATGCGCGCAATCGTAAGCTGAATCCGGCGCTGTATTACATCCGGTTGTTCATGAACCTGCTGCTGGCCAGCGTGCTGACTTTCTTCCTGATTCACACCGTTCTGTGGCTCATCCGGTCGCATTTCGCGCGCGCGAAAAACGGATCCGCCAATGGAGGGAATCATGCCTGAACCGACTGAGACCGTCCCCACCGCAGCTGTTCCGCAGCAGGAGCTGACGGCCGTTGCCGCGCCGGAGCCGCCCCCGCAGCAGCGCTGGTTCCTGCGCTTCACCCTGGCCCAGCGCTATCTGCATGGGGTTCTGTTCACCACTTTTCTCGTGCTGGCGGCGACCGGGCTCATCATGCGCTTCAGCGGCTCCATCTGGGCCGTCCGGGTGGCCGGCGCGGTCGACGGATTCGGAACCGTTCTCTTCTTCCACAAGTTCTGTGCTCTGGTCCTCACGCTCGCGTTCCTGATCCATGTGCGGGAAATCTTTGCGCGCGGCATCTTCAAGCGTGAGAAGGGCATCTTCTGGGGCGCCACCTCCATGGTGGCCAACTGGAAGGACGTCAAGGACCTCTTCGGCCACATGCGCTGGTTCCTCGGCCTCGGTCCCAAGCCCCGGTTCGAACGCTATGCCTACTGGGAGAAGTTCGACTACTGGGCGGTGTTCTGGGGGATGGTCGTCATCGGCTTCTCCGGCTACGCCATGTGGTTTGCGCCTTTCTTCGCGCGCTTCCTGCCCGGCTGGGCGCTCAATGCCGCCCTCGTCATCCACAGCGAGGAGGGGCTGCTGGCGATCCTCTTCATCTTCTCCATTCATTTCGTGAATACCCACCTGCGTCCCGACAGCTTCCCCATGGACATGGTCATCTTTACCGGGCGGGAGAGCGAGGAAGAATTCAAAAACCGCCGGCCGGACGAATATAAGAGGATGATGGCGGAGGGAACAGCTGCGACAAGGATCACAGACGCACCCCCTAAGTGGTTGATAAATTTCGGACGAGTCGTGGGGTTTACGGCTATGCTGATTGGCCTGACGCTCCTCGTGCTGACTTTGACAGCCTATTTCGCTGAATAAGAGGTCCCCATGCCCCTGTTCCACAAACTGAAGGAGAACTGGCTCGAGCCGTTCTTCTTCTATGGCAATAACCTGCTGAGCCTGATCGGGGGCGCCCTCACCACCGCATCGGCCGCTGTTCTGGTCGGCTTCTGGATCGTTTCGTTCTTCGGCCATGGAGGGACGACCAATCCCTACATCGGCATCGTCCTCGACCTCGCCCTGCCCGGCTTGTTCATCCTTGGGCTGGTTCTTATCCCAATCGGCATCTCGCTGCGCCGGCGGCAGCTCCTCGCCGCGGGTCAGGTGCCCTCGGTCTATCCACAGATCGACCTGCGCAACCCGGTTTTTCGGCGCGGGATTGAAATCGTGGTGCTGGCGACCTTCATCAACTTCGTGATCGTGGGCACGGCGACCTACCGGGGCGTCTCCTATATGGATTCGCCCAATTTCTGCGGCCAGTCCTGCCATGTGATGGCGCCGCAGTGGGCGGCGTATCAGGAATCGCCTCACTCCCATGTCGACTGCGTCCAGTGCCATGTCGGCTCGGGAATGAAGTCCTATGTGCAGGCGAAGGTGAACGGAACGAAGCAGCTGATCGAGGTCAGCTTTCATACCTGGCCGACACCCATTCGGGCCTCCCTGAACCGGTTGCGCCCGGCCCGTGAGACCTGCGAGCAATGCCATTCTCCCACCCGTTTTACCGGGGAAAAACTCCTGGTTAAGACCACGTTTGCCGACGATGAACAGAACTCAGTCACCCGCACGGTTCTTGTGCTGCACCTCGGCGGCGTGGACTCGCTCTCGCACCGCACCGGCATCCACGGTCACCACCTCAACAATTTCGAGTATGTGGCCTCCGATGCGAGGCTGCAGAACATCATCGCCGTGACCGCGACCAATCCTGACGGATCGAAGACCGAATACGTCAGCTCCGACTGGAAGGGTCCCGTCACCGGCGTTCGCCGCACCATGGACTGCATCGACTGCCACAACCAGGCAACGCATGTCTTCCAGACAGCGGAGGACGCGGTAGACGAAGCTATGGTGGACGGCACGCCCAGCCCGAGCCTGCCCTTCGTTCACAAGGAGGCCCTGCAACTGATCCAGGCCACCTATCCCTCCCAGGCCGAAGCCGGCCAGAAAATCGTCGCCGGGCTCGACGAATTCTACCGCTCCGGGTACCCGCAGATCTGGAGCGCACAGCGCCCGGCCGTCGACGCGGCAGCCCGGCGCCTCGTGGCTATGTACGACCGCAACGTCTTTCCCTCGATGAAAGTCACGTGGGGGACTTATCCCAACAACATCGGGCACATGGCCTATCCGGGTTGTTTCCGCTGCCATGACGGCAATCACGTCTCCAAAGACGGCAAGACGCTCAGCAACGACTGCAGCCTCTGCCATAACCTGCTCGCGGTCGACGAGACCCACCCCCAGGCCCTGAACGACCTGGGACTGCAAAACGAGCTGCACCTGCAGTAGTCGTCCCTCGGAGGGGGCGGTCGCCTCGCGCGGCCGCCTCCTTTTAACGGGCCCGTGGTTTTCGTCCCGCCAATTGTGACGTTGGTCACAGTGCCTCCGGCCCAACCCCGCTACCGTGGAGGTGGTATGAACGCCCTCCTGTTGGACCGTATCCACTTTGCTTTCACCGTCACGTACCACTATCTGTTTCCCCAGCTGACCATGGGGCTGGCGCTGCTGATGGTGGTGATGAAGCTGATCGCCCTGCGCACGGGCGAGGAACGCTGGAATGAGGCAGCGCGTTTCTGGGCGAAGATCTTTGCCATCAACTTCCTGCTGGGCGTCGTCACCGGAATTCCCATGGAGTTCCAGTTCGGCACCAACTGGTCGGAGTTTGCGCGGCGCACCGGCGGCGTGATCGGACAGCCGCTCGCCATGGAAGGCGTCTTCGCGTTCTTCCTGGAGTCCACCTTCCTCGGCCTGTTTCTTTTTGGAGAGAAGCGGCTCTCGAAGCTCGCTCACTTCGGGGCGGCCTTCATGGTCTGGCTCGGCTCCTGGATCTCAGGCTTTTTCATCATCGTCACCGACGCCTGGATGCAGCACCCGGTTGCCTATCATTTGCTGCAGAACGGCACCTATGAGGTCTCCAGCTTCTGGGGCCTGATGTTGAATCCCTGGGCGTGGCTCCAGTACGCGCACAATATGTGCGGCGCGGTGGTGACGGCCTCCTTCGTGGTCGCGGCCACCGGAGCCTTCTACCTGCTGGAGAAGAGCCATGAGGAGTTCGGGCGGCTGTTCCTGAAGATCGGCGTCATCGCCGGCCTGATCTCCTGCCTTGTACAGATCTTTCCCACCGGCGACCTGCATGGCCGCTACGTCGCGAAATACCAGCCCGCGGCCATCGCCGGCATGGAGGGCCTCTTCCATACGGAAAAGGGCGCGCCCGTCGTGCTGATCGGGCAGCCGGATATCGAGGCGCAGAAGATCGATAACCCGGTGGCGGTTAACGATGTGCTTAGTTTTCTGATCTACGGGACCACCTCCGCGGAGGTGAAGGGACTGAGCGATTTCCCCCGTGATCAGTGGCCCTCGGCGCTGCCGTTGCTCTACTACAGCTACCACATCATGGCCGGGCTGGGGACGTGGTTCCTCCTGCTCATGGCCGGCGCCGCATTCCTGCTCTGGCGCGGCCGGCTTTATAAAGCGCGCTGGATGCTGTGGCCCATTCTGCTGAGCTTTCCCCTGCCCTATGTGGCCAACACCGCGGGCTGGATGACGGCTGAGATCGGACGCCAGCCCTGGCTGGTGTACGGGCTGATCCGCACCAGCACCGGCTACTCGCCCCACGTGTCGGCGGGCAACACGCTGTTTACGCTGCTTGGCTTCCTGGGGATGTACTCCGTGCTTTCGGTTCTCTGGATTGTCCTCGTCTACCGCTTCATCCGGACCGGTCCGGTGGCTGGCGCTGTTGCCGTCCCGTCTCCGGAACAACCCACCCTGACCGCGGTGTAGGAGAGGAGATCGCCATGGGATTTACCTGGTTCTGGATTGTCGCCGTTATGATCGCCGCCTACGTCGTGCTCGACGGGTTCGACCTCGGCGTCGGAATTCTCAGTCCCTTTCTCGCCCGCTCGGATGACGATCGGCGCACCCTGATTCGCTCCATCGGCCCGGTGTGGGACGGCAACGAGGTCTGGCTGCTGGCGGGCGGCGGCACGCTTTATTTTGCTTTCCCGCTGCTCTACGCCTCCTCCTTCAGCGGATTCTATCTGCCGCTGATGATCGTGCTGTGGCTGCTCATCATGCGCGGCGCCAGCATCGAGCTGCGCATGCATATCGACCACGATGTCTGGCGCAGCTTCTTCGACGGCCTGTTCTTTGTTGCCAGCGCATTGCTCGCCATCTTCTTCGGCGCGGCCCTGGCCAACGTGATCCGCGGCGTGCCGCTTGGCGCCGACAACTACTTCTTTCTGCCGCTTTGGACGAACTGGCGCGTTGGCCCCAATCCCGGGATTCTGGACTGGTACACCGTGATCGGCGGGGTCGTGGCCCTGGTGGCGCTGGCGACTCACGGCGCGCTCTGGCTGGTGCTGAAGGCGCCCGGCGCTCTGGAAGAGCGAGCCCGCGGCGCGGCCACCCTGCTCTGGGGTGGGCTCCTCCTGGTGACGCTGATCAGCCTGCCCGCCACCATCGCGGTGCGGGCCACGGCCCTCGACAACTACAAGGCGCACCCGGTCCTCTTTGCAATTCCGGTGCTGGTGTTCGCATCTCTGGTGGGCATGCTGAGCTTTACCCGCCAGCGGAAGCCGCTGGCCGCGTTTCTCTCGTCCTGCCTCTATCTGGTGTTCATGCTGGTGGGCGCGGCTGCCGGCCTCTATCCCACGCTGCTGCCGTCTTCCACCGATCCCACGCGCAACATCACCGTTGCGACTGCCCTGGCCGGTCCGCACTCGCTGCGCGTGGGGCTGGTCTGGTGGTCGTTCGGACTCGCTCTCGCCCTGGTTTACTTCATCGTTTCGTATCGCATGTTCCGCGGCAAAGTAACAGCCGAGGGCGGGTATGGACACTGAACAGGTTTCAAAGGAGACTCCCCTCATGGCTTCCTCTGCAGTCGCCGCTCCGGACCGTCCGGTCATCATCGATCCCGCGCATGATCTTGTCGGGATTCGCAGGAGCCCACTCGATACCATCTTTACGCCCAAATCGGTTGCCGTGATCGGCGCTTCCGAGCGCCCCGGCAGCGTGGGCTGCACCGTGCTCACCAACCTGGCCGCGAACTCCTTCGGCGGCCCGGTCTGGCCGGTGAATCCGAAACGCCCCACCGTTCTCGGCCTGCCCGCGTACAAGAGCATCGCGGATTTGCCCGGCGTCCCGGACCTGATCGTCGTCACCACGCCCGCGTCCAGCGTGCCGGGGATTATTGAGGAAGGCGTTGCCGCCGGTGTTCCTTCCGCGATCGTCATCTCCGCCGGATTCAAAGAAGTGGGTGAGGCGGGCAAGGAGCTGGAGCGTCAGATCGCCGCCACCATCCACCGCAAGATGCGCCTGATTGGTCCCAACTGTCTCGGCATCATGAACCCGACAGGCGGACTGAATGCCACTTTCGCCAAGGCCATGGTCTCCCCGGGTCGCCTGGCCTTCATCAGCCAGAGCGGCGCCCTGGGCACCGCGATTCTCGACTGGTGCATCCGCGAGCGGGTCGGCCTCAGCGGTTTCGTCTCCGCCGGATCAATGCTGGATGTCACCTTCGGCGAACTGATCGACCATTATGGACAGGATCCCAACACCGATTCGATCGTGATCTATTCGGAGTCGATCGGCGATGCGCGCAGTTTCCTCTCCGCCGCGCGCGAAGTGGCGCTGAACAAGCCGATTCTGATCATCAAAGCCGGCCGGACCGCGGCCGCCGCCAAAGCAGCTGCTTCCCACACGGGTTCGCTCACCGGCAGCGACGACGTGCTCGATGCCGCGTTTGAGCGCGCCGGCGTTCTGCGGGTCAATTCCATCAGCGAGATGTTCTATGTTGCGGAAGTGCTGGCCAAGCAGCCGCGGCCGAAAGGTCCCAGCCTCACCATCCTCACCAACGCCGGGGGCCCGGGTGTCCTGGCCACCGACGCGCTGATCTCCGCCGGCGGGGAACTGACCGAAATCTCGGCGGAAACGGTCGCGACCTACAACGCTTTCCTGCCCGACGCGTGGAGCCACAACAACCCGGTGGACATTCTCGGCGATGCGGAAGCGGATCGTTACGCGCAGGCTCTGGAGATTGCTTCGAAGGATGCCAATACCCACGGCATGCTCGTGATCCTGACACCGCAGGGCATGACCGATCCTACCGAGATCGCCAAAAAGCTCGCGCCGTATGCCGAGGGCGTCGGCAAGCCCGTCATCGCCAGCTGGATGGGCGGCGACGGCGTCGCTGAAGGCGAGACCATCCTGAAGCGGGCCGGCATTCCCGTCTTTCCCTACCCCGATGCGGCCGCCCAGGCATTCGTTGCGACGTGGAAGCACACCAGCCATTTGCGCGACCTGTACGAGACGCCCTCGGCGCGGTCGGGCTCGGCTCTGGATACCAATCGCCTGCTCGCCAACAGCATCGTCGAGCGGGTGCGCGCGGGACGCCGCACCATCCTGACGGAGTTCGAATCCAAGCAGCTCCTCGCCGCCTATGGAATTCCCACGGTGCGCACCGAACTCGCCCGGACCTCGGACGAAGCGGTGCAACGAGCCGCCGAAATCGGTTATCCGGTGGTGCTGAAGCTGCACTCGGAGACCATCACGCACAAAACGGATGTTGGCGGCGTGAAGCTCAACCTGCGCAACGCGAGCGACGTGGCCGCGGCTTTTGAAGAGATCCGGGTTTCGGTCACTGCGAAATGCGGCGCCGCACACTTCCTCGGCGTTACGGTGCAGCCCTTTGCCAAACTTGACGGCTACGAGCTGATCATCGGGAGCAGCATCGATCCGCAACTCGGACCGGTTCTTCTCTTTGGCACCGGCGGCCAGCTTGTCGAGGTCTATAAAGATCGTGCTCTGGCCCTGCCGCCGCTCACCGGCACCCTGGCGCGCCATCAGATGGAGAAGACGAAAATCTTCAAGGCCCTGCAGGGTGTCCGCGGACGCAGGCCGGTGGACCTGAAGGCCCTTGAATCTCTCGTCGTCCGCTTCAGCGAGCTGGTCGTCGAACAGCGCTGGATCAGGGAAATCGATATCAACCCGCTGCTGGCCTCGCCCGACGGGCTGATTGCCCTCGACGCGCGTGTCGTGCTGCACGAGCCGGAAACCACGGAAGATCAGCTTCCCCGTCCGGCGATCCGTCCTTATCCGGTTCAGTACGCCGCGCCCTGGAAGACCAAGGCGGGCGCCGACGTCGTGATCCGGCCGATTCGTCCCGAAGACGAGCCGCTGATCGTGGCCTTCCACGATCGCCTCTCGGAGCGCACGGTCATCGAGCGCTATTTCACCTCGCTCGACCTCAACGCGCGAACCGCCCACGAGCGGCTCACCCGGATTTGCTTCATCGATTACGACCGGGAACTGGCGCTGGTGGCGGAAACCCGCGGTCCGAACGGTGCGGCGATTGGCGGCGTCAGCCGGATGGTTCGCGGCGATCACGGCATCGCGGCCACCCTCGCCGTCGTCATCTCGGACGACTGCCAGGGCCAGGGCCTGGGCGAGGAGCTGATGCGCCGCACTCTGGCCGCTGCCCGCGCGGAAGGCATTCGCGAGGTCGTCACCCATTTCCTGCCGGAAAACCAGCGCATGCGGAAGCTCGCCCGCAAGCTGGGGTTCGCCTTGCTGGAAGAGAAGGATCTGGTTCGCGGCGCCATTGTGTTCTGAACCGCGGCCAGCGCCGGGAACGTTCCTAGCTCCGCTGGAGGCTCACCGACTCGCTGATCCCCGGGGATTCCGTCGGCGCGTCATCCTGCGGTGCCCGAGGCAGACGCACGGTCACGCGGGTGCCTTCGCCCAGGCGGCTGCTCACGCTGATTTCTCCCCCACATCCGTCCACGATTGCTTTGCAGATCGAGAGACCCAGGCCCACGCCGCCGGTGCTGCGCGCACGCGAACTGTCGCCGCGCCAGAACCGTTCGAAAAGATGGGGAAGGTCTTCCGGAGCAATCCCGCGGCCGGTGTCGCTGACTTCGACCACAATGCTGTTGCTCGCGGTGACGCGTGTGATCACCGAGCCCCCGGCTGCCGTGTACTGCACCGCATTCAGCATCAGGTTGGCGAGCAGCGACGCGCAGGCATCCTGGCTTACCAGCGCAGCCAGAGCCGGCGGCGCTTCCACCGCGAGTTTCACCTGACGGATTTCGGCGATTCTTTCCATTTGCGCGGCCACGTCCCGGACGACCTCGGCGACATCGCAACCGGCAATCGGCGCCCGCGGCTCCCGCTCGAAACGGGCCAGTTGCAGCATCCGCTGCACAAGCTCTTCCATGCGCGCGCAGTCGTTCTGGCAGGTCTCCAGACCGCGGGCGTACTCGCGCGCCGTGCGCGGACGCGAGGCGAGCAATTGCAGGGAAGACTTCACGATGGTCACCGCGGTTTTCAGCTCATGCGCCGCGTCATGCACAAACACCTGCTGCCGCACGAAGGCATCCTCCAGCCTGTGCGTGGCTTCTTCCAGCGCTCGGGCCAGAACGGATAACTCCGCGGCGGCGTGGGCGGTCTCCGGCGCACGAAACAGCGGATGCCGCGGGGTGATCTCAGCGGCCGACGCACTCAGCGTTTCCAGCGGAGCCAGTCCGCGCCGCAGCAGCCAGGCGAGCACAACCGCCGTCAGCATCAGCAGCAAACCGCTCGCCACCGTCAGAAATCGCGCAGCCCGTTCCACCGAGTCATACACCGGCGCCAGCGGCGACGCATAGTCAATCACCACGGGGCGAGCAATGCCCGGGCTGGTGTCGTCGGCGTCAATCTGCCGAACCCCATGGAGGCTCACTCCGCGAAAACGATGCCGGCCGAGGGTCACGTCGCGTGGGCCGTCGGCGGAAGCGAGCGCTTTCTCCGCCCCCGCATTCCAGTTCGCCGAGCGCGCCAGCACGCGGCCCCCGGCATCGCGGGCCATCCAGGCATCTGTGGCGGGCAGGTCGAGTGCCTCCGGGGTGATGGTCACGTCATCCGCGGCGTTCTCGGCATCGTGCACCGCACCCAGCAGGGAATCGGCACGCCCGCGGACCACCTGGTCCAGGCTGTATACATGGTCGCGCCAGATATAGAAAAGGATCGCCCCGCTGATGCTCAGGGTCAGGGCGCACTCCACCGCCAGCACCATCGCAATCAGCCGCCGGCGCAGGGAGTACGGTCTCATGCCGCGCCCCTTCCTGCGTGCTCCGCCAGCAGGCGATAGCCCCGCCCGCGCAGAGTCTCGATCCACTGCGTCTCGCCGCGGCAGTTCAGCTTGCGCCGCAGGTTGGAGATGTGCGCCTCAATGACGTTGGAATGATGCTCCCAGTTGTAGTCGTACAGATGCTCCAGCAGGACCTGCTTGGAAATGACCGAGCGAGGGCGATGGCTCAGATACTCCAGCGCGCGATACTCGGTCGGCGAAAGCTCGACAGGATTACCCGCAACCGTCACGGTTTTTTCCAGCGTATCGATGACCAGATCGGCGATCTCGATCCTGGGATGGCTCACGCCCTTGCCCCGCCGGATCAGCGCCTTCACCCGCGCCAGCAGTTCTCCCAGATCGAAGGGCTTCGCCAGATAGTCGTCCGCGCCGGCATTCAGCAGGCTCACAATGGATGTCTTTTCCGCCACCGCCGTCAGCACCATCACGGGAGCCGTCTGCCCTTTGGCGCGAATCGCGCGCAGCACGTCGCGGCCGCTCACGCCGGGCAGCATCAGGTCGAGAAGGATGAGGTCGTAATTGGCCTGCTGGCCCAGCTCGATGCCGTCGCGTCCGTCGCGTGCCACATCCACGGCCAGCCCGGCGCTCTCGCGCAGAGCCTGGGCAATGTTGTCCGCGACCCGGGCCTCGTCCTCGACGACCAGCACGCGCATGGCTCCAAAACACTCCCTGTCTTTAATTTTGCCTGAATCGGTCCGGGTCCGCATCCACCCCTTCCCGCCGCATGAAAACGGCCCTGCTGCCGCTACAATGACTGCATGCGCCGCGTGTATATGGATGCCAATGCCACCACACCTCTTTTGCCTGAGGTTCTGGAGGCTATGCAGCCGTTCTTCATTGACTCTTTCGGCAACGCTTCGTCTGTCCACTATTTCGGACAGCGTGCCCGTGCCGCGGTGGAACGGGCTCGCGAACAGGTGGCTGCGCTTCTCCACTGCCGGGCGGCCGAGATTGTCTTCACGTCCGGCGGCACGGAAGGGGACAATACAGCCATTTTTGGCGTGCTCCGGCCCGGCGACCATCTCGTTACCTCGTCCATTGAGCACCACGCGGTCCTGCATGCCGCCGAGAAGACCCTGCAACGCGGCATCGATGTCACCTTCTTGCCGGTCGCCTCCTCGGGTGCGCTTGATCCCGGCGATGTCCGGCGCGCGCTGAAGCCCAATACGAAACTGATCAGCGTCATGATGGCGAACAATGAAACAGGTGTCATCCAACCGGTCGAGGCGATCGGGAAGATCGCCGCCGAAGCCGGTGTCCTGTTCCATACGGACGCGGTGCAGGCCGCCGGCAAGATTCCCATCGACGTCGATGCCATCGGTTGTCATCTGCTCAGCATTTCCGGCCATAAATTTCACGCGCCGCAGGGCACCGGCGCCCTGTACGTGCGGCGGGGCACCCGGTTTGAGCCGCTGCTCTTTGGCGGATCGCATGAGCGTCAGCGTCGCGCCGGCACCGAAAATGTGGCGGGGATCGTGGGTCTGGGCAAGGCTGCGGAATTTGCTCTCTCTGCGCTCACCGATGGCACCGAAGAGCGGCTTACGATTCTGCGCGATCGGCTGGAACAGGGCCTGATTGCGCGCATTGAAGAATGCGGCGTGAATGGGACCGGCCAACCGCGCGTGCCCAACACAGCCAATCTGTTCCTCGACCACCTCGAAGGCGAGGCGCTGGTCATCGCGCTCGACCTCAAAGGCATCGCTGTCTCCGGCGGTTCGGCCTGCTCCTCGGGATCGACAGAGCCCTCGCATGTGCTGACCGCCATGGGCCTCCCGGCCGCAACCTCGCGCGCCAGCCTGCGCTTCAGCCTCTCGCGCCTCAGCACCGGGGCAGACGTCGACTACGCGCTGGAAACGGTGCCTTCCGCCGTGGCTCGCCTGCGTGAATTGTCGCCGCTCTACAGGAAACCGCTCGCCCAGGCCGCGAACTGAGGCCGGGAATCGAAATATACGGAGCCCCCCGGACGGGGCCGCGCGTCCCGGTCGTTCGCTATACTCGAAGGGATGGCGCCCCCGAAAACCTTCTATCTCGAAACCTTCGGCTGCCAGATGAATGTGCATGACTCGGAAAAAGTCATCGGCACACTGCAGCAGCAGGGCTATGCCCAGGTCGAGACAGAAGAGGCGGCCGACCTGATCCTCTACAACACCTGCTCCATCCGCGACAAGGCGGAGCAGAAGGTTTTTAACCGCCTCAACGACTACAAGGCCCTCTATAAGCAGGGCAAGCGCTTTGGGGTGCTGGGATGCGTGGCCCAGCAGGAAGGCGAGCGCATCTTCGAGCGCGCCCCCTATGTGTCGCTCGTCTCCGGATCGGCCTCCTACCGGAAGCTGCCGGAGATGCTCATCCAGATCGAGCAGGGCGCGACCCGGGTCACCGGCCTCGACGACCGCCAGACCGAGGAGACGTTCGAGACCGAGTTCACGGCGCGGTCCAACCCGCATCGCGGCTACATCACCATCATCGAAGGCTGCGATAAATTCTGCGCCTACTGCGTGGTGCCCTACACCCGTGGCAAGGAGCGCAGCCGCAAATCGGAGTCGGTGCTGGCCGAAGCACGCCGCATGGCGGATGCAGGGTTCACGGAAATCCAGCTGCTGGGCCAGAACGTGAACTCCTGGCGGGATTCGGAGGGCAAGCGCAGCTTCGCCGAGCTTCTGGCGGCGGTGGGCGAAGTGCCGGGCATCCGGCGCGTGCGCTTCACCACCTCGCATCCCAGGGATTTCACCCGGGACATCGTCGAGGCAATCGACGCCGTACCGTCGCTTTGCGATCATGTGCATCTACCCGTACAGAGCGGGTCCTCGCAGGTCCTGGGTCGCATGGCGCGGGAGTACACGCGCGAACAGTACCTGGAACGGATCGCTTGGATCCAGAGCGCGCGGCGGGCGATCAGCATGACGACCGACATCATCACGGGTTTTCCGGGCGAGACGGTCGAGGACTTTGAGGAGACGCTCAGCCTGCTCAGCCAGGTGCAGTACGACGCCGTCTTTGCGTTCAAATACTCGCCGCGGCCGAATACCCCGGCGCTGTCCATGCCCGACTCCATTTCCGAGGACGAAAAGTCGAAGCGGCTGCAGGTGCTGCTGGACCGGCAGCGGGAGATCCAGCGGGCCAACTACGAAAAGCATCTCGGCCAGGTGGTTGAGGTGATGGTGGAGGGCATGAATCCGGCGCGCGGCCAGGTGGTGGGCCGCACTTCCCAGAACAAGACCCTGAATTTCACCACCCGTCAGCCGATCGCGCCGGCCCCGGGCGTTTATTTGCCGGTGCGTGTGACCAAAACCTTTCCCAACAGTCTTGTTGGAGAAGCAGTCGTGCAGTGAGGCCGCGATGGAAGTCGAGATGAAAATCCGGGGCTTGATGGTCGATCCTTCGACGAATATGCCGGTCGTCATCCTGAAAGATCCAAAGAGCGAGGCGGTGCTGCCGATCTGGGTGGGTTTGTATGAGGCCAACGCCATCGCGCTCGAGGTGGAAAAATCGACCACGGCGCGGCCGCTCACGCACGATCTGCTCAGGAACGTGGTGATGGGGCTCAACGCGCAGGTGCAGCGGGTCGTGGTTTCGGAGCTGCGCGGCGACACGTTCTATGCCGTGATCTGGATGGAGCAGAACGGCGAGATCGTGGCCATCGACGCCCGCCCGTCGGATGCTCTGGCCCTGGCCCTGCGATCGGATTGCCCGATCTTTGTAGCCGAAGAAGTGCTGCTGGCCGCCAAAGTGGTCCCGAGCGCCGCCGATACCCAGCCCTCCGCCCAGGAACTGCGCCGCTGGCTGGAGAACCTCGGCGATGAGGACCTCGGCAAGTACAAGATGTAACTCACTTTGCCGGTTTTGCTCCAAATAGTGGGACGATCACCTTGCGCTTAAACAGCACGCACGCGTGCATGAATCCCCATTTGGCCGTCCATAAGAACGATTCCCGAAGATTGAACCATCGGCTGCGCCAGAGGTAGTAAATCCATCTGCCCAGGAAGCGGCTTTGAAATCCTGGAATCCATGGCTTAATCCCACCTGCAAAATGGCAAATCGCCGGCGCATGCCGGAGGCTGTCCACCTCCGGCGCAATTGCCCGCTTCAGCTCATCGTCAGGCCATTTTGAGTAATATCGCAGACTATTGACGATCGCGTTCCAGGTCATAGGCAGCAAGCCGATCCTGCCGGCAAGAACAGCGTTGATCGCGTCCTGATCCAGAAACCTGGATTGATGCTCGTCCAGATAGTCCAGACACGCTTTGCCGATCTGCTCTTCACGCCACATTCTTAGATTCATGAGCAGGACTCCGGCATTGAAGTAAGGACTATTTCCAGGAATGCCACGTTCCCTGTAAGTCCTGACTCCCCACTCGCTCGACACGACCCGCACGATCGGATCGATCGATGCATAGACCGGGAAGCGCGCCTCATCCAGTTGCCACAAAGGTGTAATGTCTCTCAGCACACAAAGGTCGCAATCCAGGTACAAAGCCTTGTCGATGTCAGCCGGCAGCAATTCCGGAGTCAGAAGACGCAACAGTGTATCTAACGTCACATGTCCATTGGGGGAATAGGAGTTCAGGATGTCGGCATTGGCGCTTTTGAAGGTCAGATCGACGTCCGGGCGGCGCCGCATAAGAATGCGAGTGAGATGCTGCTTCGTCTCAGCGCTGAGATTCGCGTTGAGAATGAAGATCCTCACAGGAAGAGAGGATCTTAAGTTGATTAAGAGTGAGGTCAGCGTGACTGCCAGTGGCATTGCGTACTGGTCATTGGTGCCGCATACCAGGATGATGGTGTCGCGATCTGCATCTGGCAAGGGGCTCACCGCGCTTCGTTCAGACATGAGAAACACCATCCCGCGGGCGATTCAGGCGCTGGGGTCGAGCCAGCCAGCCTGCTCGTTGCTTTTCGATCGAATGGTTCCTGTAATCGTGCTGCATGTCTCGGCGGCCGGCAAGTATCTGGATGCGGTCATCGTTCCAGAACTACGAAAATTGAGTGCCCCCTGCGAGCCCAGTCGCGCCCCCGCAGGCGGGCCGCAAGGAACCGTAACCTTCCGGTCCAGCCTTCAGTAATTTCGGGAATCCCGGCCATTCTTCCCTCCTTTTCCCTCAGGAGACATTGCCGAAATCCCGAAAACCCGATGGGGCTATACGAAACTCTGGTGACACGATAATTCAGAATTTGACCGAGTGTCCGGAAGGCGCGTTCAGACCAGGCAGTGGCGTGATGGGGTGGCCAGCTCAGGGGATCGGTCGTATAGCCGAGCAGGCTCTCAAAACACGGAGCGCTCATTACCAGGAACCTGGGATTCAGTTGGCGGATGGCTTTCTCCAGAAATTCGACTGGCTTCTCAACATGCTCGATTGTCTGCAAGAGACACAACCAGTCACAGCCGGCTATACGGCCATCGAGTTCCTCGGGAAAGAGCACGTCCAGCCCGCGCTTTCTGCAATCCTGAACCGCATCCGGGTTGATCTCCACCCCGGTCGCAGAAACCCCATTCTCGCGCAGGCGATCGAGGAGCCATCCTGATCCGCTTCCCATCTCCACAACAGAGTCCCGGCCCCGGCCCTTCAATTGATCCAGGGCCTCAAACTTATCCCACGAGGCTGGGCGGTAATACCAGGGGTAGAGTCCGCCGAGGGTGGAATAGTAATCGCCGTCGCCGAGATCGGCGGGTGCATACCACCTCAGGCCGCTGGCCGCGGAGTAGTATTCCGTAATATCTGTATTGAAGTACTTCGCTACAATCGCGTCTGGCAGCGGAGCCCCGAAATAAGTGGCATAACTGGCAGCGAGTTCGGACGGCTTCCTGATGCGCAATACGGTGCCACTCTTGCCGGTTAGGGGGCAGCGATCCAAAACTCCCATTGCATTCTCCAGTTATAACCAGTTCGTCGAAGCGGGCGAGATTCCCGGAAGCGGGGTTCAGCGTAGATTAATCCAGGCCCCAGGTGCACAGGAGTGGAGATTCCCATGACTCGCAGGAATATAGATAGGATTGAGAATCAAACTGCAATGTAGCAGACTCCATGATGGCTCTGCCGAATCTGCCATTTGTGCCGCGCGGCAAATTCATTGACCGCAACAGCGCAACCTTCCCAGGTATAGTAATCATCGATGATGACCAATCCCCCTTTCACCACTTGCTCGGCTAGATTCTCCAGGATGCATTTCGTCGATTCGTACCAGTCCGCGTCCATTCGCAGAAGCGCTATTGGCTGAGGCCGCAGTGTGGGCAGTGTTTCTTCAAACCAGCCTTTTACGATCTGGAAATCCTTTGCGCGCGACAGGGACATTGCTCCCCGCGCGTCCTCCTCAGAGGCGGTACAGTTGTTGTGGTAGACCGGGCTCGCGGTATCAGCCTGCCAGGCTTGCGCGGCGGCGCCATCAATCTCTCTGGCGGGGGGAAGCCCCTGAAAACTGTCGCAGAGATAATAGGAGCGCTCGCTCCCCAGTACATCGGCAATTCCCGCGATCATCCCGCCCCGCCACGTCCCGCACTCGACGACGCTCCCTCGGAGATCCTGAATGCTCGCAGCCAAATGTAGGTTGCCAACGTACATTGCCGACGGGATCATCGTATAGTTCCGATATTTGCGGTACAGGCGATGAAAGCTCGCCTCTCTGGTGAGGAATCGCCGGTATAAGTAGCCTGGGAGGCTGTGGTCGAAATAAAAGCGGAGGCCGTTCATGCGTGCCCAGTCGACCCTTTGAACTCGATAGTGGCTCGCGGCCCAGCACCCGTGGCGCAGCGCGCATCCAGAATGCTCGGGCGGATTTCGGTCGGAAAGAGGATGAGAACGACACAGCCGGGGCCCTCATGCCTATGAAAATTATTTTCTTGGTCGTAATTGATGGTCATTAAGCTCTCATTCGCAGGTGTAGTCATTCCTCGCTCTCAAATGCGAACGCAGCGTTCGTCCAAGAGCTGGGAGTTCAGGTTATAGACCACTCGTATACAGGTGAGTGACTCTGATCGTTACCGACGGACCATTCAAAATCGCCGAGCCAGGTGGTCTCTTCGGGCCGCCAGGGGAAGAGCCTTTGCTTCCCGAGTATCTCCACGGTAAAAGAACACACATTTTCCAGTCTCTCAAACAGACGGCCTCCCGGAGGTTCCGATAAAAAGGTCTTCAGACTGTATGAACCGATGTTCAGCGCCAGACGAGGGATTCTGCATTTCAATTCGGTAACCGTGCCGGAGCGGCAGATCGGAGCATCGCTGTCAAAGATCCAACAGTGGACAACCGGCTGTTGAAGCTGATTGAGAATCTGAAAAGAGAAACAGACCTGGGTTACAGGGCCCGGATGCCTGATTTCGAAGCAGAGGGTCATGTCCTGGCCAGAGGCATGGACGGGCTCGCCCGAATCGATGTAAATCCTGGAAATATAGGGCGGGTCGGGATGCCTGTCAGGCGCCTCATAAAATCCTGCGTAGCTTGACGCAGATTCCAGGTATCGGGCAATTGCGACTTCGGTCCGGTCGTCCAGAGCCAGCCTGCCCTGCTCGATCATAATCACGCGATGCGTCATGGCACTGATAGCTGCCATGTTGTGGCTGACAAACAAGACGGTTCGTCCCTCACTGGCGGCAACGTCCTGCATCTTCCCAAGACACTTCTTCTGAAATTCCGTATCCCCCACGGCAAGAACCTCGTCGACGACCAGAATCTCGGGCTCCAGGTGGGCCGCAACCGCAAAGGCGAGGCGGACATACATGCCGCTGCTGTAACGCTTGACCGGTGTATCGAGAAATTTCTCCACGCCCGCAAAAGCGACAATCTCGTCGAACTTGCGGCGTATTTCAGCGCGGGCCATCCCGAGAACTGATCCGTTCAGAAAGATGTTTTCCCGGCCGGTCAGCTCCGGGTGGAATCCGGTACCGACCTCCAGCAGGCTGGCCACGCGTCCGCGCAGGGTGACCCGGCCTTCGGAGGGCTCGGTGATGCGGCTGAGTATCTTCAGCAGCGTGCTTTTTCCCGCTCCGTTGCGCCCGATGATGCCGAGGACCTGTCCGCGCCGGAGATCGAACGAGACATCGCGGAGAGCCCAGAAGTCCTCACGCTGAGCGGCTTTCGCCGCCTCGCGATGGCGCCGGCTCCATCGCGTCGCGAGGCTGAGGGCGCCCTGCGAAAGCGCCTCGCGAACGGTCTTGTAGTTGGATCTGGATCGTGGTCCCTGGTGGCGGATGGCGTATTTCTTGCCAAGGCCTTCGACGGAAATGATGACATCAGACATAGGCAAACTGGAAGAAATCGCCCCTCCGGGCGCGGGTTTGCGGCATTGGGAGCACGGCTTCAGATGACATCGGCAAAGTTGCGCTCCACCCTGCGAAAGTACCAGACGCCGCTGAAATACAGGACCGCCGTGACCCAGATCGAGTTGGCGATGTCGGGCCACCAGACCAGCGGCTGGCCCCGCAGCAGCGACCAGCGGAAACCGTCGATCACCCCGACCACCGGGTTCAGCGAGAACAGCAGCCGGTACTTGTCGGGCACCACAGTGCTGCTGAACCCAACCGGAGACACATACATGCCGAACTGAACGACGAAGGGGATGATATAGCGAAAGTCCCGGTACTCGACGTTGAGCGCGCACAGCCAGAGCCCGATCCCGACTGCGGCGAAAAAAGCCAGCACGATGAAAGCGGGAAATGCGATCATGTGCCACTCCGGGACGGCGCGATACCAGATCATCATGAGAGCCATCAGGCCCAGGGTGATGAGGAAATCGACAAAGCTGGTGATCACCGAGCTGGCCGGCACAATCAGCCGGGGAAAATAAACTTTGGAGACAAGGTTGGCATTGTCGACCAGGCTTTGGCTCGATGCGGAAAAGGCGCTGGAGACGAACTGCCAGGGCAGCATCCCGGCCATGACCATGAGCGCGTAGGGAACGGCGCCCGGCGCGTGCAGCCTGGCGACGCGACTGAAGATGATGGTGAAGACCGTCATGGTCAGCAGCGGACGAACCACGCTCCAGGCAATGCCCATGACCGTCTGCTTGTAGCGAACCAGGATGTCGCGCCACGCGAGAAAATAAAAGAGCTCGCGATAGCGCCAAAGGTCCCGCCAGTAGTTTTTCTCGGCCCTTCCGGCCTCAATGATCAATTCAGCCATTTTGGAAAATTACGAGGGTCAGTCTTTTCTTAAATCAGCCGATTGAGCGAGACCCCAGCCGGAGGTCCGGCGGAAGCCGTCAAAATTTCACATGATCCGGCTTCTCCTCGTAGCGGAAACAGAGGACGAGCGAAGCCCGCCAGCGAAGAGCAGCGGTTCCGGTGCGGTACCGGTCGGCGGCCAGGAGTGGTGCCAGTTTAGGGTTCGTTTGCCGGGGATGTCAATCGGGGGCCCGCCCTGACCGATCGACGCGCTCAGGCTCGGCCGCCGCCCCAGGTTACGAAAGGCGACCCTACCTCAGTTATCTTGCGAGGTTACCTCGCGACCTTCTAGAACTGAAGTCAATTACAACGCAGATCTGGGGAACGGGGCTGATGGTGGCAGGCGACTGCATCCGACAGCCCCAATTTTTTGTTGCAGATGGGGCATACGCCGCCAGCCTCTCAACCTTCTGCAGGCCCGCTGCATCGTAGTCAGGGAGACCCGGCGCGCGGCTCCTGCCGAGAATCAGGGACCCTTCGTCCGGATACTGCTGCCGCGGCTCTTCTCTTCCGGTTATCGCTCGAGTATGCCCTGCGCGTTCAAACGGAGAACCTGGGCTGTCGTACGGGGTTTATGCAGTTGCAGTAGACTAACGTGGGTCACCAAGATCATCTTTCTGATGGGAGAAATGAAAGAAATGAAAAGGTTTGTGATCGTTTTTTGCGCAATTGCCATGGCCGTTCCCGCGTTTGCCCAGAGCAAAGACAAGCTCATTAACCGGCTGGACGCGTCCCAGCAGATTCTGAACCAGATCATGGCCACCCCCGACAAGCAGATCCCGGACTCGATTCTGAAGTCCGCGACCTGCGTCGCCGTGGTTCCCGGCATGCTCAAGGGCGCTTTCATTTTCGGCGCTGAATACGGTCAGGGAGTAGCGACCTGCCGCACCGGTCATGGCTGGAGCGGTCCGGTCTTCATTCGCATGGCGGGCGGCTCGTGGGGCTTCCAGATCGGCGGCAAAGGCACGGATCTGGTGCTGGTGGCCGTCAACCAGAAGGGCATGCAGGATCTGCTGAGCAGTCAGTTCAAGATCGGCGCAAGCGCTTCCGCAGCCGCAGGGCCGGTCGGACGCGATGCCGGTGCTTCCACCAACTGGAAGATGCAGTCGGAACTGCTCACCTGGTCGCGCAGCAAGGGCCTGTTCGCCGGCGTGGATCTGAGCGGCGTTTCGGTTACCCAGAACACCGGCGACACCGACACTTTCTATGGTTCACCGCACAGTTTCAGGCAGGTTCTGGACGGCAACGTGCCGGTGCCGGAAGGCGCCCGGCCGTTCGTGAGGACCGTAGCGAAATACTTCCACGAATCGCACCAGTAAACGGACGCGAATGCGGCCACACAAGGACGGAGCGGTCAAGCTCCGTCCTTTTTTGTCCTTCCCATCCAGATCCCTCCGGAGATGTTTTTCTCGTGCCACCCTGGGACAGCGAACGCCATTTTTCGGCGGTTTGTCGACCCTGTGGGTTGCCCATCTCCATTAGACTGAGGCTTCCGCTCGATGCGAGAAGCTCTCGAATTTGCGATTGCCTGGACGCTGCTGAAGGGAATCGGCGCACTGCCGCGTCCCCTCGCGCGGCGCGCCGGCGCGGCCATTGGAGCCGTCGCCTGGTGGATTCTGCCGCGCTTGCGGCGCACCGGCCTGCGCAACCTGCAACTGGCGTTTCCGTCAATGCCGGCCGAGGAACGGGTGCGTCTGCTGCGCCGGCTCTATCGGCATCTGGGATGGCAGCTGGCGGAGTTTTGCCGGATGCCCCGCTACACCCGGGACAATACCCGAGCGCTGATCCGCTATGAGGGTCTCGAGCACTATCTTGCGGCGCGCGACAGAGGGAACGGGGTTCTGATCGTGACCGGCCATCTGGGCGCCTGGGAGCTTTCGAGCTTCTGGCATTCGCTCATGGGCCACCCCATGGCCATGGTGATCCGCAGGCTGGACAATCCGCGGGTCGACCGCCTGGTCAACGAGATCCGTTGCCTGCACGGGAATCGCGTAGTGCACAAGGATGATTTTGCCCGGGGGCTGCTCTCCGCCATGCGGAAGGGCGAAACCGTGGGGATTCTGATGGACACGAACATGACGCCGCCCCAGGGCGTCTTCGTGCCGTTCTTCGGAACCGAGGCCTGTACGGCGTCCGGGCTGGCCCGCGTAGCCCTGCGCACCGGCGCGGCGGTCCTGCCCGGCTTTCTGGTGTGGGAAAAGGCGGAAGGAAGATACGTGCTGCATTTCGGCGAGGAGATCCCCCTGGTGCGAACCGGCGACGATGAGCGCGATGCGGCGGAGAACACGTCTCGCTTCACCGCGGCCATTGAAGGGTTCGTCCGGCGGTATCCCGACCAGTGGCTGTGGGTGCACCGGCGCTGGAAGACACGGCCCGCCGGAGAACCGCCCGTCTACTGACTGTTGCGTTGCCGGACAGCCGCTGATGGCTGCGCCCTGGTTTCAGTCAGTTTGCCGGCCAAAGAGCGCTCGCCTAAAAGCATGCGGAGATCTGCCGATGAGGGGCACGACGGAAATCGTGCTCACGGGGGCGCAGGCCGCAGATGACAAAACGGTGGCTCAGGGACCTGGCAGATTGCGCCTCCAGGATCCTGCGCAGGTCGGAACCTGGCGCGCGGCGTCGGCAAACCGCGATCGGCACAGGACAGATGAACGGCAGGCGCGGTCCGGGTCTGCGGATTGCGGCACTGCTCCTCGCCGCTGCCCCTTTCCATGAGGCAGCAGGCGCAGCGGTTGTTCGAATCTCCGCCCTCGGGGAAGACCTCGCGCACGTCCGTATTCACGACCAGCAGCTGTTCCTGCGGGTTCTGCTGGTGCTGGTGGCCGCGGTGCTCGTGCGGCTTCTGTTCGCCGTTCGCCTGGCGCGGCTCGTCACGGAACCCGTGCGGGCGCTGGCCCGGGTGGCGCGGAATATCTCAGAAGAGCGGAACTACTCGATTCGGGCGCAGCTCCGGGCCGCCGGAGAAATCGGCCTGTTGGTCGGCGCCTTTAACGAGATGCTGGATCAGATCGAGAGCTACGACCGCGCGCGCCGGGAGGCGGAACGGCGGCTGCGTCTGAGCGAAGAGCGATACGAGCTGGCCGCCCGGGGCTCCCGCGATGGATTGTGGGATCACGATGTGGCTGCCGGAAGAACGTATCAGTCGGCGCGGCTCAATGCCATGCGCGGGTATCCCGAAGTCGAAAGCTGGGTGACCACGGTGGAATGGGTCAGCTGCCTGCATCCCGACGACAAAGAGCGCGTGCGCGCCGAAATCGGGAGCTTCCTGCAGTCGAATCGGACGACCAACGAGATGGAATATCGGATTCGCCACGCGGATGGCGGGTATCGCTGGGTGGTGAGCCGGGGCATCGTTGTGCGGACCGCTGAGGGCCGCCCGGTGCGAGTGGCCGGATCGGAGCGGGATATTACCCCCTCCCGAACGACGGATCCTCTGACCGGGCTGGCCAGCCGCCTGGCCTTTCTCGAACTGCTGGCCCGGGGAGCGGAACCCCCGCAGACCAGCCGGCACCTCGCGGTTCTGCTAATCGATATCGATCATTTCCGGCTGGTGGATGAGAGCCTGGGCCGGGCCGCCAGTGACGAGCTGCTGGTCCAGCTGACGGGGCGGCTGCGAACGCTGGCCCGCTGGTCGGAGCGCGACGGCGGGGGCATCCCGATCGTCGTGGCGCGCACCGGTGGCGACGAATTTGCCCTGCTGCTGAAGGGCGGCGCTGAGCTGTCCGAGGCAACGCTGCTGGCCCAGCGCATTCTTGAGCTGCTGCGCGAACCCTTCTTCATCGAGGGCCAGCGGCTGTCGGTGAGCGCGAGTATCGGCAACGCCGGCGGCCCGGGAGAGAACAGTCCCGAGGAACTGCTGCAAAACGCGGAGAGCGCGGCGCGCGCGGCTTCCTTGCGCGGCAGAGGGCAATTGGCCGTCTTCCACTGCGAGATGCGTCGCAGAGCGGATGTTCGCCTCGAGGTGCATCAGCGCCTGCGACATGCCACGGAGGCCGATGAACTGCGCCTGCATTATCAGCCCGTCGTCTCCCTGCGGGCCCAGCGCGTCATCGGCTTCGAGGCCCTCGTGCGATGGCAGCATCCGGAGCGGGGCCTGATGAGCCCGGCCGAGTTCATCCCGGTGGCGGAGGAGACCGACATCATCCTGGACCTGGGCCGCTGGGTCCTGCGTGAAGCCTGCCGCCAGATGGCGGAGTGGCAACAGGCATATGCCCCCCACCCGCCCCTCTCAATCGGGGTCAATCTGTCGGCCCGGCAGATGAACGATCCGGAGCTGCTGGACCTGGTGCGGGAGACCCTGGCGGTGACCGGACTGGCGCCCGAGCGTCTGCGCCTGGAGATCACCGAGAGTTCAGTCATCGCCAACCCGGATGGCGCCCTCGCCATGCTGCGCGCGCTGCGGCGCATGCAGGTGGGTCTGGTGATTGACGATTTTGGCACCGGGTATTCCTCGCTCAGCTATCTGCAGCGGCTGCCGTTCGGAACCCTCAAGATCGACCGATCGTTTGTCCGGGAGCTGGACGGGCCCGGCGGCACGCCGGAGATCGTGCGCGCCATTCTCTCCATGGCGCAATCCCTGAATCTGCGGGTAGTCGCCGAGGGCGTGGAACGCAGGGGTCAGGTGCAGCGGCTGACGGCGCTGGGCTGCGATCTCGTGCAGGGGTATTACTTCAGCCCGCCCGCCACTCCCGAGGAGACAGAGGAGCGCATCCGCGGCGGCCTCTCTGTGGCCGGCATGCTGGCCTTTCTTCCCCAACCCGAAAAAACGTCGGTTCCTCCAGCCATGGAAGCGACGCACGCGGTCCCGGGGATGGAGTTTTCTCAGTCGGCGGCCGGTTTTGACTGATCCCGTGCCGGCTGGGTGTGCGCGCCCGGACTGGTGGGATCGAGCGGCTCGGGCTGTTCATCCCCGCCCTCCTGGGTCGTCCATCCCGGGAGCGCCTGGCTGCCGTAGATCAGGCGAACCCCGCGACTGAACGTAAAGTAGCTCCAGATCCACTGCGAGAGAACAGCGATGCGGTTGCGGAAGCCGATCAGAAAATAAATGTGTACCACCAGCCAGGTAATCCAGGCAGGGAAGCCGCTCAGATGGGCTTTGAACGGCCACTCCACTTTGGCCACGGCCGCCAGACGGCCAATCGTGGCCATGTCCCCCTTATCGAAATAGCGGAACGGTTGGCGCGGCTGATGGTTCAGATCCGCCTCGATCATCCGGGCGATATGGTCGCCCATCTGCATCGCAGGCTGCGCCACGCCCGGCACCTGGCGACCGTCCTGTTCGAAATGAGCCAGATCGCCACAAACGAAAACCTCGGGATGCCCTTCCGGGTTCAGCGTGCCGTTCACCAGCACGCAGCCCTTTTTATCGGTGGAGACGCCGAGCAGTTTTCCCAGCGGCGAGGCCGCCACGCCCGCGGCCCACAGCGTGACCACCGCCTCGAGGCGTTCCCCGCCGGCGATGACGTACCCAGGCTGCACGTCGGTGACGCGCACGCCGTCGCGCACCTCCACGCCCAGCTCCCGCAGCTGCTCTTCGGCCTTGCGGGACAGATCCGGGGGATACGAAGCGAGAACCCGCTTCTCTCCCTCGATAAGGATCACGCGGGCCTTGGCAGGATCGATGTGGCGAAAATCGCGCCGCATATACCTGCGCGTGATGTCGGCGATGGCGCCCGCCAGCTCGACGCCGGTGGGACCTCCCCCGATGACCACGAAGTTCAGCGGAGGATGCGAACCGGTTTCCAGCATCCGCCGCTCGGCCAGCTCAAAAGAAAGCAGGATGCGCCGGCGAATCTCGATGGCGTCTTCAATGGTCTTGAGGCCCGGGGCGAGCTGCGCCCACTCGTCGTGGCCGAAATAGGAGTGGGTGGCCCCGGTCGCCACCATCAGGTAGTCGTAGCGCAGCTCGGCGCCACTGCGGAAGCGCGCCGTTCGCTTCCCGAGATCGAAGCCGACCGCTTCGTCCATCAGAACTTCAGCGTTGGCGCTGTGGCGCAGCATGGTGCGCAGAGGCGACGCGATATCGGCCGGCGACAGAACGGCCAGGCCCACCTGGTAGAGGAGCGGCTGGAAGGTGAAATGATTGCGCCGATCCACCAGCGTGATGCTCACCGGCAGCTTCGCCAGAGCCCGGGCCGCATGGGTGCCGGCAAAGCCGCCGCCGATGATGAGGACACGGGGCCTCTGCCAGGTGTTGCCAGTCGCCATGCCATTCCTCCGTCTCTAAGCAAGATGCGCCCGAGGGCCAAAGGTATCACTGTTCGGATTCGGTGCCCAGCGCCCCATACGCGGCGGCCAGCAGCACGGCCGCGGTGGGAATGGCGCCGACCAGTCTGGGGAGGTGGAGAAAACACCAGCCGGTGAGCACGGCCGACAGGAAGTAGACAGCCAGAACACCCGCCTGCAGCGCCAGCCGCTCCTCAAAGCGGGTCTTCTGCCGTTCGACCCGCGGAGTGCGGGCGCCCAGCAGGGTGAGCCCGTTGGTCAGGGTGGTCCACGTGCCGCTGATGTACGTGGTCACCACCCCGGGAATGCGCAGCTGCACCATCGCGCCGCTCTGCAGGCCGATCGCGACGGCAATCACCCCGAGCAGGAGGTTGTCGAGCCGCGGAGCCGGGGCATGCGCAGTCGCGATCCACCCGATCTCCGCCCCAATGAGCAGAAGCGCCTCCAGAAAGAGCGTCCAGGAAACCGATTTGGCCCAGAGTGCCCCAGGCTGGATGCGCCGGGTGATGAAGGTGCCTCCCACCGTCCCCGCCAGATAGCAGCACAGGGCGATGAGCGGACGCAGCGTCTCCTGGTGGGGATCGAAGACAGAAATCCCCAGCAACACCGTGTTGCCCGTCATGTTGGCGACAAAGGCGTGACCGAGGCCGAAAAAACTCCAGCCGTCGGCGGAGCCGGAGGCGACAGCCAGCACCATCAGCAGACCGTCTCGCTCTGCGGTTCTCACGCTGGGATTGGATGCACCCGGCTGCCGGATCGAAGCGGTTCCGTTGGAACTTAGCCGAAGCGCGCGCGGCGGACCGTCCGGCGGAAGTCCTCGCCGCGCATTTCGATCGGAACGCACATCTCCGCGAGGCGGGAGCGCATGCGCTCGCCAATCCGGTCGCCCAGGGTCTCCTCCGCCGTGCCCGACCCCTTCGCGCGGGGAACCCCGCCAGGGGGCAGGTCGGCGTAATTCGTGGTGATCAGGGTGGTGCGCTTGTCGTTGTACCGGGTGTTCAGAACCAGCGCGACCGTATCCCAGACCCAGTCGGTGGGCTTGGCCGCTCCCAGCTCGTCGAGAACCAGAACCTCGGCGTCAAAAACCGGCTGCAGGATCTCCATCTCCGTCGCCGCCACCTGGGGATTGTAGGAGTTCTGGATTTTCTTCAGGAGTTCCCGGTAGTCGCAGAAAAGGCCACGAACGGCTTTTTCCACGATCAGCGCCTGCAGAATGCCGACCGCCAGATGGGTCTTGCCCACCCCGATGGAGCCGGTCAGAAGCAGACCGCGTCCCCCCGTGGTGGCCGGATAGCCATCGACGAAGCGGCGCGCCATCAGGTGGGCCGCGACCAGGGACCGGTCGGCTCCGGGGAAGCTCGCCTCATAGCTGTCGAGCGAACAGTGCTCGTATCGGGTGGGAATGCCGGCCCGCTTCATCAGGCGCGCCGCGCGCTGCTCGGCCTGGCACTCGCAGGTTTCGATCGTGCTGCCGCCGCCCGGGTTGGAGAGCACCCGCACACCCGCGCCGCCGCATCTGGGACAAGCAGAGTTCATAGGAACGATTCAGTATCGCAGGTCAGCCGGGGTGGAAAAGGGGACGGAAGTGTGGGTCCCGGGGACGACGCCGGTCCGGAATGGTAGCCTCCTTGCGTGTCTTCGCCATCGGAGCAGATTATCGGACTGTATCAGCGGCATGCCGAGGCGTTCGACCGGATGCGCAGCCGGCACCTGTTTGAGAGGCCCACGCTCGATCCATTCCTCGCTCTCCTGCAGCCGGGCGCTTCCATCCTCGATATCGGCTGCGGCTCCGGCGAGCCGATCGCCCGTTATCTCTCCGATTCGGGATACAGGGTCACCGGAATCGACTCTTCGCCCGCCCTCATCGACCTCTGCCGCAGCCGCCTTCCCCGTCAGGAGTGGGTGATTGCGGACATGCGGACGCTGGATCTGGGCCGGCAATTTGACGGCATTCTCGCCTGGGACAGCTTCTTTCACCTTTCCTGGGAGGCGCAGCGCAGGATGTTCCCCCTCTTTCAGCAGCATGCCGCTCGGCGGGCGGCGCTGCTGTTCACGAGCGGTCCATGCCACGGCGACGTGCTGGGTACCTTTGCAGGAGAGCCGCTCTACCACGCCAGTCTCGATCCATCTGAGTACAGGGCCCTCCTGGATGCGGCAGGATTCGACGTTGTCGCGCACATCGTGGAAGATCCCGCCTCCGGAGGGCACACGGCGTGGCTCGCGCAGGGACGCTGAGCAGGGCCAATCCGGCCATTCCCCGGTAATCTTCCTGCGCGCGGCTGGGCGATATATGATGGGGAATCGGATGGACTGATCGGCACATCCGGCCCACCCACGGTCACTTCAGATTCATTTTTCAGCACGTTAGAACAGGCATCAGCGAACGTGTGTGCCCGTGAAGCCGGATCAGAAGAGAGGAAAGCAGGCAACGGTGACCCAGGCGAAATCGGCGGTGGTGGTGGGCGCCCAGTGGGGCGACGAAGGCAAGGGAAAGATCGTTGACGTGCTCTCGGAGCGCTTCTCGGTGGTGGCCCGGTATGCGGGCGGCCACAACGCCGGCCACACCGTCATCATCAATGGCCAGAAGTTCATTCTCCAGCTGGTTCCCTGCGGGGTCCTGCGTCCGGACTGCCGGGGTGTCATCGGCAATGGCGTGGTCCTGGACCCCATGGCCTTCCTCAAAGAGACGGGCCGCCTGCGGGACCTGGGCATCGACGTCGCCGGGCGTCTGTTTGTGTCGAACCGGGCGCAGGTCATCCTGCCCTACCACCGCATGATCGAGCTGGCGGCGGAAAGCGCTCCCGGGCGGCAAAAAATCGGCACCACCAGCCGCGGCATCGGTCCCGCCTACGAAGACAAAATGGCGCGCAACGGCCTCCGCGTGGTGGACCTGCTCAACACCCAGCTCCTCAAGACGCACATCGAGAATGCATGCGGGGAAAAGAACGCCATCGCCCATGCCCTGTTCGGTACCGAGCCGCTGGATCCCGCGCAGATGTACGAGGAATACGCCGAGGCTGCCGAGAAGATCCGTCCCTTCGTCCGGGACACCGCCCTGTTGCTGAACCACGCGCTGCGCGACGGGCAGAGCGTGATGTTCGAAGGCGCCCAGGGAACGATGCTCGATATCGACCATGGCACCTATCCGTTTGTGACCTCCTCATCGGCGGCGGCCGGCGGCGCATCGATCGGCACCGGGGTGGGGCCCACGCGCATCGGAACGGTCATCGGCGTGACCAAGGCCTATGTGACCCGGGTCGGCGAAGGACCGTTCCCCACCGAGATCCACGACGCTTCCGGCGAGGCGCTGCGCGCGCGCGGCCAGGAATTCGGGGCGGTCACCGGTCGCCCCCGCCGCTGCGGCTGGCTCGACCTGCCGCTGCTGCGGTACTCCAACCAGATCAACGGTACCGACTGGCTGGTCGTGACCAAGATGGATGTCCTGGACGACCTCGCCGCAATTCCGGTATGCACCGGCTACGAAATCGAGGGTAAGACCCAGGAAACGATGCCCGCCGACGTGCGGGGCATAGAGGCCATCCGCCCCGTGTACACTCGGCTGCAAGGCTGGCAAACGTCCACAGAAGGGGTTCGGGACTTCGACGACCTCCCGAAGCCCGCGCAGGAGTATCTGCGCTTTATGGAACGGGAGACCGGAGCGAAGATTGCCATTGTCTCCACCGGCCCGGATCGGGACCAGACCCTGGAGTTACCGGAATTCCGCGAGGCGATGCGGCGGATTGCGGGCAAGTAGGATCGGCGCATCAGAAAGTACAGAGCTCGACGAGACCGCATGATCAGCTTCATCGTTCGCATGAAATTCCGCTCCGACGATCGTCCGCGCATCGCGGAGCTGTTGACCACCCTGGCCGAAGCCTCACGCAAAGAGCCCGGTTGTGTCTGTTTCATTCCGCACACGGTGGAAGGCGAAGCCGACGCCGTGTTGATTTACGAACAGTATCGGGATCAAAAGGCGGTGGAAGCTCATCGTGCCAGCATGCACTTTAAGGAATGCGTGGTCGGCGGCCTGTACCAGCTGATGCTGGAGCGCCAGGTGGAGAATCTGATGGCGGTCGCTTGAGCCGTTCTTCTTCCCTCCATGCAGTCGTTGGGCGATTCGAAGCGTCTGAAAGGGTACGGGCTGGGAAGTGATTCCTTCCTGCTCGCGGCGCTTGATGACGGTCCGGCAGCGAATGCGAACAGTTGGGCGGTTCTTCTTTGACGTTCCGCGGGATGCCGGGCTACCATCCGGTACGACGATGCGCTGCCACCGGGGCCCCGCCAGCTATCGATCCACCATGCGCCTGAAGAGGGCTCTGCCGGCTCTGGCCATTCTCCTGCTGCTGCCCGCCTGCCACTCCGCCTGGGCCTTCCCCCATCGCGAGCGGCCCAATGTCCGTAAGGAAATCGACGCCCTGGAGCAACAATGGCGGCAGGCGATTCTCACCAATAATGTCAGCCAGATGGATCACCTGCTGGCCGACGATTACATCGGCATCACCTCGAACGGCACCGTCGAAACCAAGGCTCAGGATCTGGCCCAGCGCCGGGCCGGCACCGTCCGGATCACCCAGCTGGACCTGAGCGACATGCATATCCGCCTCTATGGGGATACGGCTGTCGTCACCTCGAAGGCGCAGCTCCAGGGCACCAATGGCGCCAGCGATATCGGCGGCGAATACCGCTACACCCGGGTCTACGCCCGCAGGCTCGGCCAGTGGAAGATCGTCAGCTTCGAGGCCAGCCGGATGAACGACTTTGACGCCCGGGCGAAAAAGCATTGACCCTCCGCCTGCTCCCCGGGGCCATCCGCCGGACCCGAGGCCCGAAACCCGGCCAATCCCCGCCGCATCTAATTTACAAAGCAAGTTGATATACTAAATTGCCGTGTGATCTGTCCACGCTGAGGAGAAAAACCCATCGATAAGCGTTCTGCGAAACAGTTTGTCCGCATCAATGATCGCATCCGTGCACGCGAAATACGGGTGATCGACGAAAAGGGAGAGCAGCTCGGGATTCTTCCCCCGTTTGAGGCGCTCAAAATCGCCCGCGAGCGCGGGCTGGACCTGGTGGAAGTCTCGCCCACCGCGGTCCCGCCGGTCTGCCGCATTCAGGATTACGGCAAGTTCCTTTACGAGAAGGACAAAAGCGATCGCGCTGCCCGCAAACGGCAGAAAGTGATTGTCGTGAAGGAAGTGAAGTTCTCCGTGACCATTGACGATCACGATTTCCAGACCCGTCGCAACCAGGCGATCCGGTTCCTGCAGGAGGGCGACAAGGTAAAGGCGTCGCTGCGCTTCAAGGGCCGCCAGATGGCGCACCGCGAACTCGGCTACGCGATCATCAACCGGCTCATCCAGGACATTGGCGAGAACGGCATCGTGGAATTCATGCCGCGCATGGAAGGCAACACGCTGCACGCCATCCTCGCCCCCGGCAAGAAGGAATTGCCGAAGAAGCCGGTGCCTGCGCGGCCCCCGGCTCCGGCTCCGGTTCCCCAACCCCAGGCGCAGTAGCTTTCCGGGCGCGCTTCAGGCGCGCCTCAGGCCTCGCGGCTCTGGCAGTTCCGTCGCGTGCCTCTGCTCGGTTCTCGTCAGAAAAAGAAGGCCTCCCTTGCGGGAGGCCCATGAGCTGAGAGAGACCGCTACCGTCAGAACTGATAGCTGATGGTCCCGTACACCGCCCGCGGCGCCCCGGGGTACGCGTTGATGTAGCCGCTGGGAACCGTTTGCCCCGGCGGAGTCAGCGCTGCAAAGTACCCGCCGCTGGAGATGTACTCCCACTCGTTGAACTGCGAGTTGGCCAGGTTCAGCATATCCAGCCTGAGATTGAACGACTGCTTCTCGAAGCTGACCGGCGCCACAAACGACAGGTTCGCCGTGGTGTACGCCGGCATGCTCGTATTGGTGGGCATCCCGGTATTGTTTGAAAACAGGTCCTGCGAGCCGGTCGATTCCACCCAGAAGCGGGGCTCGAGCAGTTCGTGACCGTTGCGCTGGATGCCGTAGTAAATCCCCGTGTTCAGCGTGTAATTGGGAACATACGGCACCGGCAGGTTGTTAAAGAACGCGCAACCGGAAGCAGGATTGGCAGCCGTTCCGCACGAAGCTTCGGTCCCGCCGGTCACGTAGTTGGTGAAGTTCGACGCTTCCCCTGAGAAATTCAGGAAGAAATGAATGTTGCTCCTGGGATCGTCGTCGAAGAACAAATCCACACCGTGGTAGGTGGAGTTGCCGCCGCTGGTCTCTTCAATGCCGGTGGCCGTTTCCACGTCGATCTCCTGGTTGGTGTAATCGAGATGGAAGTAATTGGCTCCAAGAATGAAGTTCTTCAACCCCGGCGCGTTGACGAAGTGCATCTTGACCCCACCCTGGCTGTAGGCGCCTTTCGCCAGCTGGTAGTACTGCGGATTCACGGCCTGGAACATGCCGCCGCCGCCGCCCAGCGCAGGCGACCGATACGTGGTGTCATAGCCGCCGTAGAGGGTCAGCCACTGCCGCGGCATAACCATTGCGTCGATCGATGGTTCCACCGCCGAGCGGCTCTCGTGCGCGCTGCACAGCGATCCCTGGTCCTTGGCGACGCTGCCGTCCGGGGCAGGGGCCGGCGTTCCGAAGATGTTGTAGTAGGGATCTGTCGCGCTGCTGCCTGTCTGCGGAAACAGCGAGCAGTGCGTCTGGTAAGCCGGAGAACTGGAAGGCGTGACCGCGCCGGTGGAAGAGACAGTGAAGTAGGTGCTGGGAGCGAACTTGAAGTCGCGCTGCGCCTCATCGCTGTAGCTGGTCGAGAAACCATCGACGCGCACGCCGGGGATGATATGAATCTGCGGGATGGGATGAAAATCGTCCTGAGCGTAAAACGTTACGTTGTCCTGCTGGAAATAACCGGAGCGGAACTTCGCTCCGGCGCTCACGATCTGGTCGGCGCCGCTGCCCCCATAGGCCGGGTTGTAGAAGAGGTTGTGTGCGTTGTAGACCTCGTGCAGCAGATAGCCGCCGAAATCGACCGTGTTATAGGGCAGAACCTCGGTCATGCCCGCCTGGTCCCCGAAAATGTTGCTGTGCGGGTTGTTCCACTCGTCCACCTGGGCTCCCAGGCTCAGAGCATCGCTGTTGCGCCGGTGGAAACGCCGGATGTGGTTATACCAGGTGGTGTTTTGCAGCGTCGTCTTCGGGCCCAGAAACAGGTGTTGCCGCGCATAGGTCATGAACATTTCGTTGGTGTCGTACTTGTTATAGTCGGCAAAGGGAAGCGAGCTGTAGTAGCCGCTGGTGGGCTGGCTGTAGTGGAGATCGCTGCCCGGCTCCACGAGGCCGATGTCGGTAGTGGGAATTACCTGGGCGCGATAGCCGCCGCCCTTGGCGTAAAACGTCGCGAAGGCCAGGCTGCCCGCCGAAAAGGTCTTCAGCGTCTTGCCGAATACCGAGCCGTTCTTTGCCGGATTGGCGAAACCATCCGGAGCCGGCCGATAGTCGTCGCCGCGGCCCAGTCCGCCGCCCACGACCGTGGACCATCCTTTGAACGCGCCGGTATTGCCGACCAGCGCGAAATTCTGCTGCCCGTACGGGCCCTCGGTTCCTTCAAGGCTGAGATGGCGGTCCACCGTGGGCTGCACCGGCGTGTATTCCACGCGCCCGCCCACGTCGGTATACCAGCGATTCATCGGCTGCCCCGGCCCATACGTCACCGCCATATTCTGGATGATCAGGTTCTGCGGCATGGTGGCCGACTGCCACAGTCCCGTCGCCGGATCCGCGACCGGAACGCCGTCATACGTGATTCCCAGTGAGCCCGGCCCGGTGAAGCTGGTCGCCTCACCCGCCCACCCCTGCTGGATGCCATTCAGCAGGATGGTGTATTTCGTCCCGCCTGTTTCTCCGTAGCCCACGACATTCGCGCCCGGCGTTAGCGCCACCATCTGCGCGCCGCCCGCCACCGGTCCCGCCGCTTCGATCTGCTTGCGGTCCAGCACGCGCAGCGTTTCGGGCGAAACCATCACGTCCTCGCGGCTGGGCACCGGTTTCGCTTCCGGATTCACCGTGCCGCGTACCGTGACGCTTTCCGCCATGGTTGCCACCTTTAGCGTTGCCTGCACGCTCGCCGGCTGATGGGCGGCCACCGAGATTGGCTCACTGAACGACTCGAACCCTGACTTATCGATCGAGACACGCTTAGGCCCCGGCGCCACATTGTTGAAGTCAAACTGGCCGTCCGGACCCGTGATGGTATGCGTCGCGGTGTTCGTTTTCAGATCGGTCAGGGAAACGACCGCATTCGGAACGGCTGCGCCGCTGGTGTCGGTGACTTTCCCGTGAATCTGAGCCGCGCTCTGAGCGCCGGCCGCCGCAGCGGTCAGCAGGCAGCCGCAGATGAGTGTGATTGCGAAGACAATCTTGCGCACGTTTCCTGGTCTCCTTGAAATGCAGTGATGGCTGGTCGCAAGCGGCGGCCTGGGCGGCCGTCGCTCTGATTTCCGCTCTTAGCCTGCTTCTGTGCGCACCACCGGCGCGATCCTCCAGCCGAACGAACGATCGCCCTCGAAGGTGCCGAACGACGCACGCGCTGCGCGGATTGAGACAGAGCGGTTTAGGGAGTTACGCCAGGCGGAGGCCGAAAGGAGAAGTGGATCAGCCACGGCGTTTTGCGAATCGAGGGAAGCGTGCGTCCCCGCAGCGGCATGACCCGGAATGGTTCGCTCTCTTCCCGCGGACGCGCGAACGTCAGCCACCCCAGCGAAAAGAAGGCAATCAGTGCAGGCGCACCAGCCCTCGGAACCGCCTCCACTTCCGAGGCGGGCCGTTCTTGTTCCGAAAGGAGCTTGGCGAAAGGAACAGCCGGCTGCGGTTTCAGGTGATGCGGGTAGAGCGAAACCTTGTATTCCGTCCCCCACAAAAACACCGCGGACGCCAGGCACGCCACTGCAAACGTCATGAGCGCCAGCGTCAGCCGCTTTGTCAAAATTCTCTTCATGTCGCGCAGGAAGTAACCGGGGACCGCAACGGGCAGGAGCTGCTATGTCAGGCGATCCGATTATGCGGGGAGCAATATTACTGCGCAGTAAACATGCGGTAAATCGCGTGAATGTCTTATGAATTCCCGCGATCTGCGGACTTACATTTCATTGCTGTCATCTATACTTGCCAGCCTCTTCGCCGCGCGGAGCGGGCATCGCTGTTTCTGCGCCGCCGAAGAGAGAGGATCGCGAAAGTCAGGAGTTGAATCGGGCAGCGCCGCGAGCGCGCGCCTTCGCGGCTTCTTCCTCGCGATTCTTCGGCGGCGCGCTCGTCGCCAGCGACTCGAGCAGACGTCCGGAGCTGGCGGCGATTTCGTCGATCGCCTGAAGGAACGCAGCTTCATTCGCCTGCGAAGGCTTCGTGAAGCCGCTGATCTTGCGCACGAATTGCAGAGAAGCAGCGCGGATCTCGTCCTCGGTGACGGGCGGATCGAAGTTGAAAAGCGGCTTGATGTTGCGGCACATGGTGGTCCTGCCTCGCTGCTGAGGATGCTCCCTGCCTAGCGGGCAACACCCGCCGGTTCGCGCAGCCAGCCATAGAGCGGGAACTGCTCGGCCAGCTCCAGCACCTGTCCGCGAATTTTGGCCAGCGCCGCCGTGTCGGAGCGATGTTCCAGAGCTAACCCAATCCAGCCGCCGATGAGACGCATCTCCGCTTCCTTCATGCCGCGCGTGGTCAGCGCAGGCGTGCCGATGCGGATGCCCGAGGGCCGCAGCGGCGGATTCGTATCGAACGGAATGGCGTTCTTGTTCACGGTGATCCCGGCTTCGCCCAGCGCCGTTTCGGCCTCGCTCCCCAGCATGCCCTTCGCAAAAACGTCGATCAGCATCAGGTGCGTATCGGTACCGCCGGAGATGACCCGGTAGCCCGCTCCGGCCAGGGTCTCGGCCAGCACCTTCGCGTTCGCAACAATTTGTGCGGCATAGGCGCTGAAATCCGGCTGCAGCGCCTCGCGGAAAGCCACCGCCTTCGCCGCGATGATGTGCACCAGCGGGCCGCCCTGCTGTCCCGGGAAAACCGCCTTGTCGATGGCCGCGCCGAGATCCTGTTGGCTCAGGATGAGGCCGGCGCGAGGTCCGCGCAGCGTCTTGTGCGTCGTCGTGGTGACGATCTGCGCGTGCGGCACGGGCGAAGGGTGCACGCCGCCCGCCACCAGTCCGGCAAAGTGGGCCATGTCCACCATCAGGATGGCGCCCACGCTGTCGGCAATCTGCCGCATGCGGGGAAAATCGAAGAAGCGCGGATAAGCGCTGCCGCCCCCCACAATGACCTTGGGCTTCTCCCGCAGCGCAATCTGCTCCAGCTCGTCGTAGTCGATGGTTTCGCTGTCTTTGCGCACGCCGTAAGAAACCACGCGGTAGAGCTTGCCGGAGAAGTTGAGCTTGTGCCCGTGGGTCAGGTGGCCGCCCATCGCAAGGTCGAGGCCGAGCAGCGTGTCGCCCGGCTGCAAAATGGCGGCGTAAGCAGCGGCATTTGCCTGCGAGCCGGAGTGGGGCTGCACGTTGGCATGCTCGGCGCCGAAGATTTGTTTGGCGCGGTCGCGGGCGAGGTTCTCGACCACATCGGCATACTCGCAGCCGCCGTAGTAGCGGCGTCCCGGATAGCCCTCGGCATACTTATTCGTGAAAACCGACCCGGCGGCTTCGAGAACGGCGCGGCTGACGAAGTTTTCTGACGCGATCATCTCCAGGCCGTCGTGCTGGCGGCGGACTTCAGCGTCGATGGCGGCGGAGATCTCGGGATCTTCGAAGGGCAGGCTCTGGGACATGCGGTCGGACATGAAAACAGGGTACAAGGAACAGGCCACAGGGTACAGGCGTTTCGGCTGAGGCCGGGCAGGCGGATTCGTTCCGCTCAGTCGTGCGACGGCAGAGGCTCCGGCCACTGCAGCACCCCAAATTTGCCGCCCGGCTCCTGGGTCAGCACCGGCGCGTACAGGCCCAGAAGTTTACGCTGCCACCAGTCGCCGGTCGCCCGCTTTTCCGCGACCGTGGTGAACCAGTATTGCCACAGCACAGCCCGGACATACTTCGGCGGCGCGCCAGGAAAGGGATTGCCGGCAAACAGCGAAAGCACGGCCGGATCGCCATCGAGAAGCCGCTCTTCCGTCAGCGGAACGATCTCGGCGTTCTGGTAGTCGGTGAGCGACGCGAACCACAGGTTCCAGTCGAAGCGCGGCTGGTAAGGAGCATAGATGCCGGGAGCCTGATTGACCGCCTGCGGCTTAAACCGGAATGGATAAGCGGTCCAGCTCTTGCCGTCGTTCGAGCCCTGGAATTCGATCTCATACCGGCCCCGGGTCATCACGGCGAAGAGGCCGTATTGATTGGCGATCCGGAACGGCTCCAGCACCACCATCGGCGTGCTGGGCAGAGGCGCGCCGGGCCACGGCATCCGGATCAGCTCGGCGGTCGTCACATAAGCGACCCAGGTCAGCAGCACGGCGGTTACAGCGAGACCGAAGGCGTCAAAATGGCCGCGAATCCCGCGCACGGGTCGGTGGATCCTCGGCGGTTCGTCGGCCGGGCGAACAACAGAGGGCATCGCCTCGGGCTCCGGCAGCGCCTCGGCCTGCGCAGCCTCATCGAGCCTGCCGCGAAAACGCTGCGGGACCAGCCAGCGGACGCTGCGGTCATCCAGCAGTAAGAACGCTAAAACGAGCACCAGATAGTTAAGAAACGCATAGTTTGCCGTGAGGATGACGCCGATTTCCCAGGGCGTCACGATGAAGAAACAGATCAGGCGCACGCGCCGCGGCAGGAAGAGCATCCACACGATGCCGATCTCCATGACCAGGGTGGCGCCGGCCGTCGCCACGTGAAACCAGTGCGGCAGATGCTGCACGTAATACCCAATCCAGGTCGGCAGCGGCCCGTTCTGGTAGTACTCGTCCATCGCCGTCAGGTGGCGCCATTCAGGATCGCCGGAGAGCAGCTTGACGATGCCGGACTCGAAGTAAATCCGGAACCATTCCCACAGCAGAAGGAACATTGCAGCACGCGGCGGCGGAGAATCGAGGCCGAGCCCCGGCCAAAGCCCGCGGGGCGCGAAAAAGAGCGCAAGAAAGCCGGCCCCGAGCAGCATACCGTCAGACTGATAGCCCGAGAAGTCTCCGGCCGAAGAGACGAACGACAGAAAGCAGAGGAAGCAGAGAAAGAAGCTCAGGCGCGGCCACGCATTGAGAAACGCGGCGATCGACGCCAGCAGGCCGATCCAGGTCACGGCCATCATCCAGTGCGAGCCGGATGAAATCCAGAACAGAGTGGGCGCGTACCAGAAGCGCAGCGATCCGGCGCCGCGCGCCACCGCGGTCAGGAAATTCCGGGCCGGCAGGATGCCCCGAGGCCCAATCAGGCCCTCGATCTGGAAGACGAGCGCGAGAAACGCGGAGAAATAAATCGCGGCGAGCGCGCGCAGAAAAATCCAGCGCGGCGCAAAGCGGTTCCGCGGGCCGGAATCGGCGGCAAACAGCCAGTGGACGACGTTGCGCGGCGTGCGATCCATAGACAAGGCTCAGACGCCGCAGCGAGCGCAGCGTCCGGTTCTTCTAAGGGATGATACGGCCTCGACTCGTCAGGCAGTCTTTGGCCGGAAGAAAAGGAAGACAAACGCCGCCAGCGTGATGATGGCGATGATGAACTGGGAGATGACGCAATAGAGGCACCAGACTTCCAGCACATGGGCCTCGATGTTGCTGAGATACAGCGCAAAGCCCAGGCCGATGAGCGCCAGCACCAGCGTGGCCGCCCGTTGCCGGATGAACGCCGCGAAGCCGATGAGAGCGTAGCCGATGATGCCGAGGGCCGCCACCGGAATGCCGGCAATCATCGAATAGCGGCTGTGGTTCACGATCCCGCAGTCCCAGTGAGAATTGATATCGCAGGGTTCGACGCCATGGTAGTAGTGCACATGCAGAGCCAGAGCGGACACCACGATGCCTGCGAGGGCGAGCACAATGATCAGGTAGCGCATCCCCTACAGGGTACAGGTTGCCGGTCGCGGAATCCAAAAAACAGGGCGGCCATCGAGCGCAGTCTGAAAGACCGCTCTGGGGTGATCAACAGTGCGCAGGCCGTTGCGACCGGGCGACCGCGACTTTACTGGAAGAAAACGATCAGCACGAAGAGAAAGACCCAGAACAGGGTCATGGCGTGCCAGTACCAGGCCGTGCAGTCTACGGCAATCTGGCGCAGTTCCACCTTGCGCAGGCGAAACATCGCGACGAATGCGAAAAGGAGTGCGCCGATCCCAAGAAAGAGGTGAAAAGCGTGCGTGCCGGTCACCAGATAGAAGAAGTGGCTGTTGGGATTCGAGGAGAAGAAAAAGCCCTCATGCGCCAGCTGTTGCCAGGCAATCCACTGTCCGGCCAGGAACAGAATGCCGAGGACGATGGTGGCGAGCAGCCACGGCGCGGCGCGGCGCACGGCCGGCCGGCCCAGCCCCAGCCACTCCTCCATGATGTCGATCTCATGAAAAAGCTGACGCCGGGCGACTTCGATGGTCAGCGTGGACAGCAGCAGGATAGCGGTGTTGATCCACAGGATCGGCGGCGCCTGCATCGGATGCCAGTCGGACACAAACAGGTCGGCCGGGCTGATATGGCCGGAGTTGGGATGTACAAAAAAGGCGCTCACCAGCACCGCGAAGAAAACGAAGTCGCCCGCCAGGCCGCTGAACATCGCCAGTCGGAAACGGAGCAGCTGTTCGCGCGGCCCGCGCCGGCCGGAGGGCCGGGAATCCCAGTTCTCGTCACCGCCCCCGCCGCCCGTGGGCCGGCGATCGACCGGCGGTTTGCCGCCGTATCCGGTATCTCTGCGCTCGGTTTCTACCTGATGGCGAGTGAACGTAGCCGGCATGGGGGACTCCGTTTCGAGTTCTAAAAGCTTACTCCCGTTGGGTCGCGAAAAGACAACCGGCCCTTCAGGAAGACCGCGTCGCAGGTTCGCTCGTGGTGGCTTGCGGGAGAAAATCCTGCTGCGGGCTGGCCCCAGGTCCATAGATATAAGGACCGTTCCTGACTATGGGATGCAAAACGCCGGACCACTCGAGGGTGGTCGCGCGCCAGGGATTGGCGTCAACATGCGCACCGTGCCGGGCGCTCCGGAAGAGGTTGATGAGGAAAACAATCTGCGCGGCTGCCAGCAGAAATGCCGACCAGGTAATCCCGCGCTCCACCGGCAGGAGATTGGCAAACGCGGTCACCGGACCCGTCAGTTGTGCGTAGTGCCGCGGCTCCCCGGCCAGCCCGGCCAGGTGCATCGGGAAAAAGGTGCCGTACGCGGCGACCAGCGAGATCCAAAAGTGGATTTGGCCGAGCATTTCGTTCAGGCGGCGTCCCGTGAGGAGCGGGTACCAGTAGTAGATGCCGGCGAAAGCCGAGAAGACGCCGGCCATCGCCATCACCAGGTGAAAATGTGCCACCACGAAAAAGGTATTGTGCAGATAAGCGTCCAGAGCCGGCTGGGCCAGGATGGGCCCGGTCAATCCCCCAGAGATGAAGAACGAAAGAAAGCCCATCGTGAAGAGCAGCGGTGTCGCGGCCTGCAGCCGTCCCCGGAAGAGCATCGCCAGCCAGGTCAGCACCTCCGCCGAGCTGGGGACGGCGATGGCGATCGTGGTGAGGCCAAAGGCGGTTCCGGCGTAGGGATTCATTCCGGAAACAAACAGATGATGGCCCCAGACCCCCAGCCCCAGCACTCCGATGAGCAGCGTCGAGGCGACCATGAGGCCGTAAGCCGGGACCGAGCGCCGCGTGAAGTTGGCGAGGATCGAAGAGGTCAGCCCCATGCCCGGAAGGATGGAAATGTAAACCTCCGGATGGCCGAAGAACCAGAACAGGTGCAGCCACAGCATCGGCGAGCCGGAGCCAGGTCTTTGCACAATCCCGTTCAGGACTTCGCCCGAGGGCAGAAAGAAGCTGGTTCCGCAGTGACGATCCGCCAGCAGCATCGCCGCAGCCGCCAGCAGCGCGCTGAAGGCAATCACCGTCAGCCCGGAGCTGACCAGCCACGACCAGACGGTCAGCGGCAGGCGCCCGAAGGTCATGCCCGGACAGCGCAGCCTGAGAATCGTGACCAGAAAATTGACCGACCCCGTCACCGCGGCCAGGCAAAACAGCGCAATGGCGACGATCCACAGGTCCATCCCCGACCCCTGGCCCGGCCCCGCCGCAGCCAGCTCGCTGAACGGCGGATAGCTGGTCCAGCCCGAGATGGGGGCTCCCTGCGGCACAAAAAAGGCGCTGAGCAGAGTCATGAACGAAGCCAGCGTGATCCAGAAAGCAGCCGCATTCAGCCGCGGAAAGGCCATCCGGGTCGCGCCGATTTGCGCGGGCAGAACCAGATTCGGGAAAGCACTCTGGGGCACGACCGTCAGAACAAAGAAAACCATCAGCGTGCCATGCATCGTGACCAGCGCCAGGTAGTCCTCGGGTTTGGGAATGCCGTAGAACGGCAGCGCCAGCGTGGGCCACGTGCGATGCAGCCGGATCAGCAGCGACAGCAGCGTCCCCGTCATCACAGCCGCCAGCCCGAGAAAAAGATAAAGGATCGCAAGCTGACGATGATTCGTGGTGAAGATGCGGCGCCGCAGAAAGTTCGTTGGAGCCGATGCCGACGGCGTTCTCATGGCCGATCTCCCGATGCCAGCAGAGACTTCTCCCGGCCAGCGATCCAGCGGTCGTAATCGGCCTGTGGCACCACGCGCAAACGCGCCTGCATACGGGCATGGCCGAGTCCGCAGACCTGGCTGCACAGGATTACGTACTCTCCGGGGACCGTGGGGGTGAACTGCAGGTGGCCGATCATCCCCGGGATCGCGTCCTGCTTAAGGCGCATGCCGGGAACGAAAAAGCCGTGGATGACATCCTGCGACCGAAGCCGCAGATTGACGGGACGGCCCGCGGGCAGGACCAGAATCGAAGAGACAACATCGTCCTGGCCATGCGGATCGCCGGGATCGAGCCCCAGCGGATTGCCGTTGGGCGCGCTCACCAGCGCGGGCCTGACCCGGCCGTACATTCCGTCGGCTCCGGGATAGCGAAAATACCACTGGAACTGAACGCCCGTGACCTCGACCTGCACCGGATGCTCGGCGGGACCGGCCTCGCGGCGCGCCGCCCAAAGCTGGTGGCCGGTGAAATCCATGGCGATGTAGAGCCCGGTGATGGCGAGAAGCACGAGCATCTCGCCGACAAAGAACCGTGTGCCGGGGCGGCTGGCCGTAGCCTCTCGGGCCGGCGACGCCCGCAGGCGCCACACAAGCGCTGCCACCAGCAGAGCCTGCGCCGCGACAAACAGCCAGAAAACGGCGTCGAGATTCCACCGCAGCAGGTGGTCGAGCGTGACGCCGTCGAGTGCGCCGTTGGGCGGAAGCCAGTTCATCGAACGATAGCCAGGAGCCGGTGTGGCAGTTCCCTCAGGCTACCAGCTACAAGCCGGTCCCTACACGCTGCGGGACGACTGCCTCCGAACCAGATCCACAAAGCGCTCATGAACGCGGCGGTCGGCGGAAAGCTCGGGATGAAACGTAGCGGCCATCACGTGGCCCTGCTCCACCAGCACAGGAAACCCGTCGCGCCGGGCGAGGACCTGGACGCCATCGCCGGTTTTCACAATGCGCGGAGCCCGGATATAGACCATCTCCAGCGGGCCGCCGGGGAGCTCGGTGGTACCGGTCTGGATCGAGCTGTCGATCTGGCGCCCATACGCATTGCGCTCAACCGTAGCGTCCAGAACGCCAAGGCTCGCCTGTGGCGGGTGCGTGACTTCCGTCGCCAGCAGGATGCACCCGGCGCAGGTGCCGAACGTAGGCTTGGTGCGAACGAACTCCTGCAGGGAAGCGAGAAATCCGCCGCGTTCCAGGAATTTGAGAAACGTCGTCGATTCGCCCCCGGGAATAATCAGCCCGTCGAGGCCGGCCAGCTCCTCCGGCTTGCGGACGAGCACCGGCTCGGCTCCAGCCTCGCGCAGAGCCTGCGCATGAGCATCGTAATCGCCCTGGATGGCAAGCACGCCAATCCTGGGAAGCAGAACAGGGGCTGCCTCGGATGCATTCGACAAGGTCCGCTCTTTCTCCCTTCAGCCTAAATCGTGCACTCAATCGTGCAAAGGAAAAGCGCGCCGGGGTCGCCAGCGCGCTGGTCTTTGCGGCGAAGCCGCGTCCGCCTGGACGGCCAGTCCCGGCCAGTCCCGGCTACTCCTTAGTTCCCGCGGGTCTGCAGCAGCTGGCTCTCTTCAATCGCCGCCGCCGCCAGTCCCTTCATCGTCCCGGTCACCTGTTCCGCCGCTTCGGCCAGAATCTTCGCGTCGTTGGCATGCGTCGTTGCGATCACGATGGCCTTGGCGCGCGAAACGGCTTCTTCGCGCTCTTTCTGATTCCTCTCCACGTCCAGCGGCGTGGCGCGCTCCTTCATGAAGATTCCCGACCCAACAAAAATCGCCTCCGCGCCCAGCTGCATCATCAGAGCCGCGTCGGCCGGCGTGGCAATGCCGCCGGCGGAGAAATTCGGCACCGGCAGCTTGCCCGTCTGCGCCACCATACGGATCAGCTCATAAGGCGACTGGTGCTCCTTGGCCGCCGCGTACAGCTCCTGCTCAGAGAGCACGGTCAGCGCCTTCATCTCCCGAACGATCTGGCGCATGTGCTGCACGGCGTGGACCACGTCGCCCGTGCCCGCTTCGCCCTTGGTGCGGATCATGGCCGCCCCTTCGGCAATGCGGCGCAGCGCTTCGCCCAGATTCCGCGCGCCGCAGACAAACGGCGTCGTAAAGGCGTGCTTGTCGATGTGGTGAGCTTCGTCCGCGGGGGTCAGGACCTCGCTCTCATCGATAAAGTCCACCCCAATCTCCTGCAGGATCTGCGCCTCGGCAAAGTGGCCGATGCGCGCCTTGGCCATCACCGGGATCGAGACAGCCTTGATGATTTCCCTGATGAGCTTGGGGCTGGCCATGCGAGCCACCCCGCCCTCGGCGCGGATCATCGCGGGCACGCGCTCCAGAGCCATCACCGAAACCGCACCGGCTTCCTCGGCAATCCGCGCCTGCTCCACGTTCATCACGTCCATGATGACGCCGCCCTTCAGCATCTCGGCCAGGCCGACCTTCAGGCGCAGCGCGTTGCCGGCACTCGCGCCGGTAGCCGGGCCGTTCTTAGCGTTGCCGTTTCCGTTGTGGACATTGCCCATGTTGAAGCTCCTCTCAATCCAGCTGTCACAGAGCCGGCCGGCCATCCGTTCCCGAGGTTGGAAGTCGCGAAGCGGAACCGTGTGCACGGCTCCCCTGCTGGCGGGCGCGGGTGGTCTGAAACTCCAGTTTATCAAGGTTCGGACGAGGCTCTCTCAGCCGTTCGCCCGGCCCGTCCGGTTCAGTTCCCGGTAAAAACCGAGATCCTGATCCCTGAGCATCTTGGTGATGTACGCGATCTGCCCATAATGCAGGCCAAAGTGCTCCACCACCTGGTAAACCGCGTCGAGTCCGTGGACGCGATAGCCCTGGATCTCCATCGGCGTGAGCAGATCCGCCTCGGTGAGCCGATCCAGAACCGAACCCGCCTCCACAAGCGTGGCCTCGAGCCGGCCGAGCAGATCGGCTCCGGAAAGCTGGCCTGTCGCCGAAAATTCCGCCGGACGATCGCGACCATCCTCTTTGCCATTGAAAGAATCAACCAGCCACTGACGAACGTTCCCGTTGAGATGCAGCACCAGGTTCCCCATCGAGTTCGACGCGGCATTCGGACGCCACCAGATCTGCTCGTCGCTGAGCGACTCCACGCAGGCCCGCAGCCGAGGCCAGTATTGCTTCAGCAGCTTGTCGCGCGAAAAGAGCAGAAACAGCCGGGTAGATGTCGGCTGCGATGGCATGGATGGGCGGACAGACATGAGGACCTCCTCAATCGTGGGAAGTATGCGCTTCACCCGTCGAGCTGGTGTGATCGAGGATGATCTTCCAGCCGCCCGTCTCCTTCTCAAAGACGAGCGAGAAAACTCCGGAGGCATTGCCTCCCGCAGTCTGGCTGCGCGCGAGGTGAAAATAGCCGGTCACCACCGCATGGCTGGCGCCCAGCATGCGCACCTCAATGCCGGTGAAGCTGAGCCGACCCATGGCCTCGCGCGTCGGATACTTGAGCAGATAACGCGCGAGGATCGAGGCATAGCCCTGTTCAATACTGGTTCCTACAAAGGTCGTGCGGACGGAGTTGGCATAGCCGCTCATGAAGCCGGGGATATCGCCCCGGTTCCACGCCGCCACCTGGGCGGTGAGCACCTGCCGGATCTGATGTTCGGGGCTGTTGTTCGCCGTTTGCGCGAACAAAAACGGACCGCACAGCAGCGCGGCCCACAAAACGGTTCGGCGAACGGCGTAACGCGTCGATTGCATCCAGCGGCCTCACTGCGGAATCCAGAATAACGGATCGCACGGCCAGGCATCTGTCATCGCGCCCCCCGGCCCGTCTACACTCGTCGAGTGAAGAAATTTCATGCAAAGTTCCTGCGGTCGGCCACCTCCGCCGCGCACTTCCCGCCCGAAGGGGCTCCGGAGGTCGCCTTCCTCGGGCGCTCGAACGTCGGCAAATCGAGCCTGATTAACGCCCTTCTCGGCTCGCGCGACGCCCGCGTCTCCTCAACGCCAGGGCGCACCCGGGCCATCAACTTCTTCGCTCTCACCGACACACCGGAGCGGCAGCAGGCGCAGCTCATCTTCGCCGACCTTCCCGGCTATGGCTACGCCAGGCTCTCCAAATCCGTATCGGCGGAGTGGCCCAAGTTCATCGAGCCCTATCTCCGCGATCGTCCCACCCTCGCGCTGTGCGTGTGCCTCGTGGACAGCACCATCCCCCCCCGGGCCAGCGATGCCCAGCTGTTTGAGTTTCTTCAGGCCGCCCAGCGGCCCTATCTGACCGCGGGCACGAAAGCCGACAAACTCTCCGGCAATGGCCGAGCCCAGGCGCTGCGCCAGTTGCAGGCTGCATACGGCCATCGCGTCCTGCTGGTCTCTTCAAAAACCGGCGCCGGCATGAAGGAACTCTGGGCGGAGATCGCCGCCGTTCGGCGCACCGCCCTCGGCGATGCGTGAACTCCTCAGGAGCGCAGACGCGCGATCAGCTGGCTGGGGTGCACCGGCTTCAGCAGCACCTCGAAATGATGCCCGCGCAGCCGCGCGTCGCGCAGCAGATCCGCGGTGGCGGCCTGTCCGGAAAGCAGCAGCACCCGGCACGCCGGATTCATGGCGGCAATCTCCATCGCCGCGTCGATCCCCGTCATGCCCGGCATCACCACATCCGTCAGAAAAATGTCCGGGCAATGATAGCGCGCGGCCTCGACCGCCTTCTGTCCGCTGTAGACCGTTTCAGCCTGAAAGCCGGCCTGCTTCAGGATCAGACCGAGGGTATCGGCGATCAGGCGTTCGTCATCGGCGATCAGGACGCGCAGTCCGGTGGGGGACGAGGAATCCATGGGGAGCCCTGGCCTGCAAAAGAAGGCCTGACTTCGCGGAACGTGCAGCGAGTATAGCCCCGGACCCCGCCACCACCGTTGATTTTTCTTCGCTGCTCGCCACGCCTTTCCCCGCCCGGAAGGTCACGGCTTTTTGACTTCGCCGGAGCCAGGATTTATAACGAGCTTTCCGGTCCGGAGACGGTTCGGGATGGCGCGAGGGCGCGGCGGGATCGCCCGCAGGCGTGTTTGCGCGACAAATAAAGCCATTGCCCTGGGATGCTCGGGAAGGCGGTGAAAATCCGCCACTGCCCCGCAACTGTAAGCGCCTGTTTCTGCGTCAGGTAAGAAGCGCAGAAAACAGCCGGACCAGAGTGCCACTGAAGCCCGAGGCTTCGGGAAGGCGGTTCGGCGGAAGCGCAAGTCAGGAGACCGGTCCCATGCGCCAAAGAACCGCGTTCCGAGGGGGACGGAGGAGACTATGACGCTTCTTTCACGGCCGGTGCGCCGATTCCTTCCTGTAATTCTGCTGTGCACCTTTTTGCTCGGATCACAGCCCGCTCTCCATGCCGTCAGTGTTCATGGAACCGTGACTGACCCGCTGGGCTATCCCATCGCCAATGCTGTCGTCGGGCTGGTTCACGACGGCAAAGTCCTCCTTGAAGGACGCACCGCCGCCGACGGCACCTACACCCTCGTCAGCGGAACCAGCGGCCGGTTTTACGTCCTCGCCACCGGGCACTCCTTTCGCCAGCTGTCCACCCAGAGCTTCTACGCCGGTGAGCTGGACAACGTCACGCAGAACATCGTGCTGGAGCCGCAATGGGTCCGGCAGTCGGTGGTGGTCACCGCCACCGGCCAGCCCCAGCCGCAGGCCCAGGTGAGCGCCTCCGTCACCGACCTGAGCGCCACCCAGTTTCAGAACTACGCCTTCCTCGTCGACGCCCTCCGTCAGGTCCCCGGCGTGAACGTGGTGCAGACCGGCGAGCGCGGCGGTGAGACCTCGCTGTTCATCCGCGGGGGCAGTTCGACCGCCAACCGGGTCGTGCTGGATGGTGTCCCCGTTGAGGACGTCGGCGGACGTTTCGACTTCGGCAATCTGTCCACCACCGGCCTGGCCAGCGTCGAGATCTATCGCGGACCCAACTCCGTGCTCTATGGATCCGATGCCGCCGCCGGGGTCGTGGCCCTCACCACCCCGCGCGGCAGCACGTCGTTTCCTTCGTTGCTCTACGAGGGCGACGCGGGCAACTTCCGGGGCTACCGCAACGAGGTGCAGCTCGGCGGCATGAAGCGCAAGCTGGACTACTACGGCGGCTACTCCAACCTGCAGATGCCCAACTCCATTCCCAACGACAGCTACCACAACGACAGCGAGGCGGCCAACCTGGGCTGGAGCTGGTCCGCAAAGACCCAGCTGCGCGTCACCGGCCACAATACCAACTCCGCCACCGGCGTGCCTTCGGGCAACGGCGGCTACTCCTTTTACGGCATTGCGAATGACGGCAAGCAGCTGGATCAGGACACCTACATGTCCGCCACCATCGATCATGCGATTCGCGATACCTGGAAGGCGACCGTGCGCTACGGCCTGGTGCGCAAGCGTGAGGAGAGCCGGCAGTGGTATCCCGCCGGCAATCTGCTGACAGGCAATTTCCTGCAGGCGGGCAATTACTTCGGCAATAACGTCACCGTCGCGGGTGCCAATGGCTATTCAACCACCGGTAAGGCGTTGCTGAATTATGGAACCAGCTTTGGCTCCGTCTATCCCTGGAAACTGGCTTTGGATTCGAACCGCGACAGCCTCTATGCCGAGACCAATTACCAGCACGGCCCGCACCTCGGCGTGATCGGCGCATTTCGCTACGAGAACGAGCGGGGTCTGGAGAGTGAGCCTGTCTACGCCTTCCGCAACGGGCTGGAGCGCGAGAATTACGACTACCAGGCGCAGGTCGGCGGCCAGTTCAAAAATCGCCTCTTCTACACCGCCGCGGGCGGCGTGGAGGAGAACGGTCTCTTTGGCCAGGTGGGCACGCCGCGCGCGGGTGCGTCGTGGTACGTCGTCCGTCCCGGACAGGGCCTGATCCACGGCACCAAACTGAAGTTCAACTTTGCCCGCGGCTATCAGGAGCCCACCCTCGACCAGCAAATCGGCTCGCTCTACAGCTTCCTCGTCGCCAATGGCGGACAGGCGACCGCCGCGCGGTACGGCATCGCTCCCATCGGCGAGGAACAGTCGCGCAGCTACGACGGCGGAGTCGAACAGAACTTCTTCAATGAAAAAGTGACCGCGCGCGTTACTTATTTTCACAACGAATACGGCAATCAGATCGAGGCCGTTTCCGCAACCCTGGTGCCGCAGTTGTTGCCCGCTCTGTCGCCGGCGCAGCAGCAGCAGCTCCAGTCGTTTCTCGCCAATAACTCCGCCTATGAGCTGGATCTGAACTCGCTCGCCTGGCGCGCCATCGGCGTCGAATCGGAGATCGAATACGGCCTCGGCCGCAACCTGTATCTGCGCGGCGGCTACACCTACCTCGACGCCGGCGTCCAGCACTCGTTCTCCTCCGACGCCGTCGGCCCCAGCTATAACCCCAGTGAGCCCGGCGTGCCGATCGGCAATTACGCCCCGCTGGCCGGCGCCCGGCCCTTCCGCCAGCCGCCCCATACCGCCTTCGGCAGCGTCCTCTACACCGGGCGTAAGTGGACCGCCGTCGTCAACACCGCGTACTCCAGCCGCAGCGACGATTCCACCTTCCTCGGGGGGCTGGATGTGAACGGCGGCAACACCCTGCTGCTGCCCAATCGCAACCTCGACTACGCCTACACCAGGGTTGATCTGAGCGGAAGCTACCAGCTTCGTCCCTGGTCGTCGGTCTACACAGAACTCGACAACCTCACCAGCGACCAGCACATCGGTCCCATCGGCTATCCCTCGCTGCCGTTTACCTTCCGCACCGGCCTGCGACTCACCCTGAAACTGGGACCGCGATAAGCTGGGCGGCCGCCGTTCGATCAGTCGGCCGCCTGCCGCAACTCCAGGGAATCGCTCTCCGCGTGCTCCTCGTCGCTGGGCAGGAACACCATCATGGTGGTCCCGATGCGCGGCGCCTCCGTGCGGCTGCGGTAAAGAATGGTGCCGCCGCGCCGCAGGAGCAGGTCGCGGACGATCCACAAACCGAGGCCCGTGCCCACGTCGCGCTTGGTCGTAAAAAACGGCGTGAAGATCTTCTGCCGGATCGCTTTGGGAATGCCGGTCCCCTGGTCCGCTACCACCAGGCGGATGCCCGGAGCGCCCGTCTCGAAATGACGGGAGGGCCAGGCGCGCACGCTCAGCCTGCACTTCTGCGGTGAGGCGTCGATCGCGTTCGAAACCAGATTCGAGATGATCTGCTTCAATTCGCCCTGCAGCGCGCAGAGAAACAGGTCCGCGGGAATGTCGATGGCCACCTGGATGCCCTTGTACTGGAAGCGGCGATCGTAGATGGCCAGGATTTCGCTGACCGCCTTAGCCACCGAAATCCTCACCGGCCACGAGGTATCGCGATAGAAGCCCAGAGTCTGGCGCGCGATGTGGGCCACGCGCCGGAGTTCTCCGTCTGCCGTCATCAGGCAGCCGCGCGTGGATGCGGAGAGGTCCGGATCCTGGCAGGCCAGGTACAGCAGATTCGTAACCGCCTCAAGCGGATTATTGATCTCATGCGCAACCGTGGCCGCGAGCCGCCCCACCGAGGCGAGGCGTTCGGTGGTGCGCAGCGCCGCTTCCAGCTTCTTCTGCTCCGTGATATCCCGCAGGATCTTGGCCGCGCCGATGATCGTCCCGTAATGGTCGCGTACCGGAGAAACCGTGAGCGAAACGTTGATGCGCTCGCCCGCTTTTGTAACACGCACGGTCTCGAAATGCTCGATGCGCTCCCCGGCCTGGATTTTGCGCAGGATCTCCGGCTCGTCCTTGTGCAGCTCCGGAGGGATCACGGTGAGGATCGATTTCCCGATAATCTCTTCGGCCTTGTAGCCCAGGATGCGTTCCGCCGCCGTGTTCCAGCTGGTGATGATCCCGTTGAGATCTTTGCTCGCGATCGCATCGTCGGAGGATTCCACAATGGCCGCCAGCCGTACCTGATCTTCGTCCGCCCGGCGCTTTTCGCTCATGTCGACAAGGAAGCAATGCGCATACGCCAGCTTTCCCTCGCGCATGTTCGGACTGGCGTCGATGCGGAACCAGCGGACCGCGCCGTCGCCGCAACGCAGCCGGAGTTCGGAGCTGTGAAGATTCTGCCCGGACCCGAGCCGGAGCAGCAAGTCCCCCAAACGGCCGGGATCCGCGAAGAATTCAGCCATGGAATGGCCCACATACTGAGCCCTGCTGTAGCCGAGCAGCGACAGTTCCGTGCGGTTGGCCCACAGGATGATTCCGTCCGGAGCCAGCCAGTGCATGCCGATCGCGGCGCTCTCCAGAAAGGCGCTGAACTCGCTCTCTCCGCCCGGGAAGGCCTCTCGTAGCCGGGGACTTGTTTCAGCGTCCGACCCCCCGTTCCCGGCAGACTCCGGCCGCACCAGCGACAGGCGGCGCTCCTCGTCGGCCGCCAGCGTCGGCTGAGCGGACAGGCAACCGCTGCCCGGGTTAGGGGGCAGGCCTGAAGGGACGCCGGATTCGCCGGCGCGGTGCGCGCGCGTCGCGGAGGTCTGTGTCATACAGCAAGGGCCGAATCCAGAGACAGGGCAGAGAACTCACCTGTTTTCTGACTGGAAGTCGTTGCAGGTTGGATGGCCCCTGTCCCGGAAACGATGTCCCGGAAACGATGTCCTGGGAGCGCGGCCTGCCGCTGCACGCTCCCAGGACCCAGCTATTGCCGGCGCGCGGGACGAACCGCTTCCTGGGCGTGAGCGGCGCCGTTGGGCGGAACCGGCGGCGGTGTGGGCTCGGCCGCTTTCACCCCAATACCCAGTTTCTGACGCAGCTGGGCGTCCATTTTGTTGAAGGTGTCGCGATTGTCCTTCAGGAACTGGCGGACGTTTTCGCGGCCCTGGCCGATGCGCTCGCCCGAGTAGCTGAACCAGGCCCCGCTCTTCTCCACGATGTTCTGCGCGACGGCAAGATCGAGAACGTCGCCCTCCCGGGAGATGCCTTCGCCATACAGGATGTCGAATTCGGCCTCGCGGAAGGGTGCGGCGACCTTGTTCTTGACGATTTTCACCCGGGTATGGGAGCCAACCACGGTGTCGCCATCCTTAACCGCCTGAATGCGGCGAATGTCGATCCGGACCGAGGAGTAGAACTTCAGCGCGCGGCCGCCCGTGGTGGTCTCCGGATTGCCGAACATAACGCCAATTTTTTCGCGTATTTGATTGATAAAAATCAAGCATGTACGCGATTTGGAGACGGTTCCGGTGAGCTTGCGGAGGGCCTGGGACATGAGCCGCGCCTGCAGCCCCATGTGCGAGTCGCCCATCTCGCCGTCCAGTTCCGCTTTGGGAACCAGAGCGGCCACCGAGTCCACCACGAGCACGTCAATGGCGCCGGACCGCACCAGCGCTTCCGTGATCTCCAGCGCCTGCTCCCCGTAGTCCGGCTGGGAGATGAGCAGGTTGTCGATGTCCACACCCAGCTTTTTCGCGTAGGCGGGATCGAGAGCATGCTCGGCATCCACGAACGCCGCAAGGCCGCCGGCTTTCTGGGCCTCGGCGATGATCTGCAGCGTAATGGTGGTCTTCCCGGAGGATTCCGGGCCGAATATCTCGATGACGCGGCCGCGGGGAACCCCCCCGACGCCCAGCGCCGCGTCGAAGGAGATGGAGCCGGTGGAGATGGTCGCGATGGGGACGATGGCCTCTTTGCTGCCGAGGCGCATGATGGATCCCTTGCCAAACTGCTTCTCAATCTGCGAAAGCGCCAGTTCTACGGCGCGCTGACGGTCATCTGCCACGGGAAAACTCCGATCCGGTGTTCTGATTTGGGACGAATTGCCCCGAGTCTACCATCGGGCCGGGACGGCCAGTGCTGCTCGGCAAAGCGGAATTCGCCCGGTGGTAATGGGGTCCTGAGCAGGATACAGGGAACAGGGCTGTGGAGAACAGGGGGCGAAACTCCTGGACCGCGCGATCCGGAAAAAACGCGGCGGGACGGTATCCATCGATAGACCGAATTCCCAGCAAGTCTGCCGGGAGTTGCTGCGGCGCGACATTCTGGTGGACTGGCGCCCCAGGGCGGGCGTGCGCATGTCGCCCCACTTCTACAACACCGATCTGGAGCTGGAAACAGCGATCCGCGCGGTGAAAGAGCGGGTCATGGACGGCGTGGCAGCCGGGCGATAAGGAAAATCGGAGCTCGGCTCCCCGCGCCGAGGCCACCACGGCCCGTCCAAACCTCACGCGGTTAACTGCGCAGCCAGTTTCTTCATGGCTGCATTTTCGCGAGTCACCTGGCCCGCCTCCTGCCCGTGCAAGGCTATCTCTGCGGCGATGGATCGACCCAGAATGCGCTGATCGATACGGCCAAATGGCCCAGGCACCAGGTTTCCCAGCCAGCCGACCCAGGCCGGCGTATGAGCGTTGCCGACAATGATCCCGGGGCGAAAGATGGCCAGGCGGGTGAACCCGATGCTGCGCAGAGTGTCTTCCTTCATGCCCATCACGCGGACGTAGCGAAACCGGCTGCGCGGCTTGCTGCCGGCTGCGGAAAGCAGGCAAAATTGGGCGATTCCGGCGTCATGGCAGCCTCGCGCAAAGGCGCCGACGACCCCGATTTCAAGCCGTTTCAATTCCTCCTCGCTCCAGCGCATCGATCCCGACCCCACGCCCACACAGCTCACCGCGCTGACCGGCCCCTCGCTTAAGACGGCGCGGGCCAGGGCGGCCGTGCGCTCGGCAAAGTCGGCCGCCCCGGTATCGAGAACGACGTTGCGCACCCGCGCTCGCGCCGCAATCGGCTTTCGGCTGACCATCACCACTTCCCGGCATTCCGGAATCGCCAGCAGCTCCGCCACCGTTGCACTCCCGACCTGCCCGGTCCCCCCAAGGATCATTGCGGCGAAATTCTGTTTCATAAACGGACCCTCATCGCGCACCTGCCTTCCTTCCCAAGTCTATCGAGGCCCCTTCCCCGGTTGAAACCAGCCCTCCCGGCGCTGTGATCGTGGGCACTGCGAGCGAGGGGGAGAATCCCTAATCTGAAGCGTCGCCGGGAGGGACAGCGGTGGCGACGCTGGTCGAGAGTCCGGTCACAGCGGGGGTCGCCGACCCAGGGGTGGTGCGCCCTCCGGGCCAGGCTGCGCCGGCTGCGGCGCCGCCGGCCGGGAATCCCTGGATTGTGGCCGTTGCGGTGATGCTGGCCACCTTCATGGAGGTGCTGGACACCTCCATCGCCTCGGTGGCGCTGCCCTATATTGCCGGGACGCTGGCCGCTTCGAATTCGGAAGCCACCTGGGTGCTGACCAGCTACCTCATCGCCAACGCCGTCATTCTGCCCGCGAGCAACTGGTTTTCGCAGCGCTTTGGGCGCAAGCGGTTCCTGATTACCTGCGTCGTGTTGTTCACCGCGTCGTCGTTCCTCTGCGGATCGGCGCCGACCCTGGGCTTTCTCCTGCTGGCGCGGGTCATGCAGGGAGCCGGCGGCGGCGCGCTGCAGCCCATATCCCAGGCCATCCTCATGGAGAGCTTCCCGCCGCGCCGGCGCGGGGCCGCCATGGCGCTCCTCGGCTTCGGCGTGGTCGTGGCCCCGGTCGTGGGGCCCACCCTGGGCGGCTGGCTCACCGACACCTACACCTGGCGCTACGCGTTCTACATCAACATCCCCGTCGGGATTCTCGCCGTCTTCATGATCAGCCGCTTCGTGCACGATCCGCCCTACATCAACCGCAAAAACGCCGGGGTCTTCGACAACCTGGGATTCGGCCTGCTCTGCGTGTGGTCCGGCTGCCTGCAGATCGTCCTCGACAAAGGCCAGGAGGTGGATTGGTTCAGCTCGAGCTGGCTGCGCTGGGCAACCCTCACCCTGGTCGTCTCCCTGGTATGGTTTGTGCGCCATGAATGGACCACGAAGGCCCCGCTGGTGGACCTGCGCATTCTCGTCCGCAACCGCAATCTCGCCATCGGCTGCCTGCTCATCTTCCTGCTGGGCTTCACGATTTACATCACCGTGGCCATGATGCCGCTCTTCTACCAGGAGGTGCTGGGGTACACCGCCCTGACCGCGGGCCTTGTGGTGGCGCCGCGCGGGCTCGGCTCCATGCTGGGGCTCCCCATTATGGGAATCATCAGCCATAAGGTCGATAACCGCTGGCTGATCATGATCGGCTTCACCGCTTTCGGCCTGCTCTCGATCTGGTTCTCGCAGATCAATACCGGCATCAGTCCCACGACCATGCTGGTGCCGATCATCCTTACCGGTTTCTTCCTCAGCTTTGTCTTCGTGCCCATCGGCAACATGGCGACTCTGACGCTGACCAACGAACAGATGGGCAACGCGACAGGCATCTTTAATCTGCTGCGGAATATCGGTGGCTCGATCGGCATCTCGCTCGCATCGACCATGCTGATCCGCCGGATGGCTTTCCACCAGGCGGGCATCGCCGCCAGCGCGCCCCAGTCGGGAGTCTGGTTTCAGCATTATTCCGGGCAGATGGCGGGCTACTTCGGGCAGCATCTGGGGCGCGCCCAGGGCGGCCCCGCCGCGCTGGCCGCCCTCTATATGCAGCTCGAGCGCCAGGCGCTGCTGTGGGGCTTCGTGGACGTCTTTCGCTGGACCGCGCTCGTCGCCTTTGCCGCCGGGCTCGTCGTGTGGCTGTTCCAGCGGATCAGCCATGGCGCCGACGGGAGCGTGACGGTGCATTGAAGGGCGGTCCGAGCCGGCGAGTCTGGAGTTTGACGCGCAGTGCGTTGCGCTCACCGCTGCGGCGGGTCCGCCAGCTCTCTCCACAACGCCGCCAGCCGATCCACACCCAGCTCCTCGGCGCGCGCGGAGGCACTCACTCCAGCCTTCTCAATGGCCGCCATCACCCGATCCGCCGCCAGGCCCGCATTGCGGAGATTCCTGGCCAGCATCTTGCGCTTTTGCGCAAAACAACTGCGCACGAAGCGCAGAAAAGGCTCCGCCTCCACACCCAGCTCCGCGAAGCGCGGCGCCATGGTCAGGCGGAGGACCGTCGAGTGGACCTGCGGCGGTGGCGAGAAGGCCCCCGGCGGCAGCGTGAAGAGGTTTTCCACGCGGGCGTAGAGCTGCGCGGTGACGGAGAGAAGTCCGTAGTCCCGCGTGCCCGGCCGGGCGGCGATCCGGTCGGCGACCTCGCGCTGAGTCATGATGACGGCGCGCTCCATCACCGCGTGGGCGCGGAAGAGATGAAGCAGAATGTCGGAGGTGATGTAGTAGGGCAGGTTGCCGACGACCTGCAGCTTCTCCTCCGGATTGGTGCGCAGGGCGGCGAGATCGGTGGCGAGGATGTTCTGCTCCAGCACCTCCACCGACGGGCGATCGGCGAACTGCGTGCGCAGCCGCGCCGCGAGATCGTGGTCCAGCTCGATGAGGATGAGGCGGCGGGCGCGCGGGGCGAGCAGACCGGTGATGGCGCCCCGGCCAGGACCGATCTCCACGACGCTGCGGTGGCTCAGGTCGCCGAGCGCGTCGGCAATGGCGGCCTGCGCGGTCGGGCTGACAAGAAAATTCTGGCCGAGTTTGGGTCGCTGCGGGCGCTGCGGCATCTCTCCTGATTGTGACGCGAAGCCCTGCCCGGCAGCGATCGGCCTCCGGGGCAGGGGCGCCGTGAACAGTTTAGACTCAGGTTTCGGGAAGGACACAGAGAGCCATGCAGATTGTGTTTGCGGCGTCGGAGTGCGCGCCCTGGGCCAGGACCGGCGGCCTGGCGGAAGTGATCGGGTCGCTGCCGCGGGAGATTGCCGCGCTGGGCCACAAAGTGACCGTCTATGTGCCGTATTACCGGCAGGTGCGCGAGCAGGCGCCCGAGAAGAAGTACCTGATTCGCAGCCTCACGATTCCGTTCCAGTACTACAGCCGGTTCGCGGCCATCCTGGACGGCGGCGTCCACGATGGCGTGCAGGTCTGCTTCGTGAACTCACCGGAGCTGTTCGATCGCGAGTTCCTGTACGGGACCGCGGCGGGTCCCTACCCCGACAACTGGGAGCGCTTCGCGCTGTATTGCCGCGCGGTGCTGGAGGCGTCGAAGGAGTTGGGCGCGCCGGATGTCTTCCACGCGCATGACTGGCACGCCGCGCTGCTGCCGGTGTATCTGCGCACGCTCTATTACTTCGATCCCGTGCTGCGCAATCGCGCGACCGTCCAAACCGTCCACAACGCCGGCCATCAGGGCCGCTTTCCCGCGGACACCGTGGAGAAGCTCCTGTTTTCCTGGGACATCTTCACCATGGAACGGGTCGAGTTCTACAACCAGTTCAATTTTCTGAAGGGCGGTGTCGTTTACTCAGACATGGTGACGACGGTGAGCCCGCGCTATGCCGAAGAGATCCAGACGCCGGAGTACGGCGCTGGGCTGGACGGCGTGTTTCGCCGGCGCGCGCCGGAGCTGTCGGGAATTCTCAACGGCGTGGACTACCGCCAGTGGAACCCGGCGCAGGATGGAAACATCGCGGCCCACTACACCCCGGAGAATCTCGAAGGCAAGGCGGTTTGCCGGAAGGATCTGCTGCACGCGTTTGGCGCGGGCACGGTAAACGAAAACACCGCGGTACTGGGCATGGTCACGCGTCTGACCACTCAGAAGGGCATCGACCTGCTGGCGGAAGCAATCGACAGCCTGATGCGGGAAGACGTGGTGCTGACCATCCTGGGCACGGGCGAGGAGTACTACGAGCATCTGCTGCGCTCCCTCGCGGAGCGCTATCCGGGCCGCGTGCTGGTGCGCATCCTCTACGACGAGACGCTGGCGCACAAAGTGAAGGCCGGCGCGGACATGCTCCTGATGCCCTCGCGCTACGAGCCCTGCGGTCTGACGCAGTTCCACGCCATGAAGTACGGCACGGTGCCGGTGGTGCATGGCACCGGCGGCCTCGAAGACACGGTCGAAGAGTGGAACCCCGAAGCGCGGACGGGCACGGGTTTCAAGTTCCACGGCTTCGATGTGGAGAACTTTGTCGGCGCGGTACGGCGCGCGCTGGAGGTCTTCCACACGAAAGAAGCCTGGACCACGGTCATGCGGAATGCCATGGCAAAGGACTTCTCCTGGGGGAAGTCGGCGGCGGAGTATATCGAGGTTTATGAGCGGGCTGTACGGGGACGGCTGTAGGGCAGGTTACAGGTTACGGGTTACAGGTTACAGGTTACAGGTTACGGGGGACGGAGGCAGGGCGCAGGATCAGCATTCGCCAAAGAGCCGCGCACGCACCTGATCGTTCACAGGTAAGTCGGGGCCGCTGAAGATGTGATCAGGAACTCGCGAGGGGTCCTCGGCAATCAGCGGCAGGCTTCTCGCACGTAATGCTGCCGCTTTCGGTGAGGGATCCTGAAAGAGGTCGCGTATCCATCCCTCCACCGTGTGGCATGCCTGAAAACTGCGCCGATGCTGTTCTGCGTAGTGGCGTCCGGCAGAATTCCAGTCGGAGTTACCGATAAGCGCGTCGCGAAGCACGCGCGCAGCCCGCAGAGCGAACGAAAGGCCCTGGCCGTACGTGGGATCGGTGGTAGCCGCAGCATCGCCCACCAGCGCCACGCCATCGCGGTAGGCCTCTTCCACCCAGTCGTCGCTCGCATCAAAACTGGCCAACGGGCCCGCACTCTTCGCCTCGGCGCAAAAATCGGCCATCGGAGGGTAGGCTTTCGCGGACTCTCGAATGAACCGATCGAACATGGCTTCACCCTGCAGACGGTAGCCCATCGTCTTCGGATAGGTAAGGTAGGCACGGAATTGGCCGCCTGCCTGGGGAATCAGGCCGGTCCATGTGCCAAGCTCAGGATTGAATACAGCGTGCATGACGTCGGGGGACGCGTTTACGTTGGCCAGCAGGATGCCGGCCATGTAGTAGTCATTGCTTTGTGAGTGGACAGGAAACCCCGTCTGTTTTCGTATCGCGGAGTTGCGGCCATCGGCGGCAATGACAAGACGGGCTGCGATCCGTTCGCGGCTCCCGCCATCGACAACGACGGCAGGTTCTGTCCCGCAATCGACGTGTTGAACGCTGACTCCGCGACGCACTTCAGCGCCGGCGTTTTCCGCAGCGGCAAGCAGCGCTTCCTGCATGCGCTGGTGCGGGAAGGTAAGCAGGGGTAGCTGCTGCAGGGTCGTCGCTCTGAGGTCGCGCAAACCCGAACCCGGCTCGACAAGGGGTACTTCGTGGGCATATGTTTCCCGGAGCAGGCCGTAAATTCCGAGCTCATGAGCTTCGGCCACACCCCACGACACGACAGCCTCTCCGCGCACACGGTCTCTGAACTGCTTTTCGCGCTCCAGCACCAGCACCCTGGCGCCTCGCTCGGCCATCGCCATCGCTAAGGACGACGCGGCAATTCCGCCGCCCACCGTAATGATGTCGTAATACCTGGCCGTCATCCCGAACTCCCTTCTTACCTGATCGCCCAGGGTATTGGAATATGAAATTGAAGGTCGAAGTGTGGAAGCATCTTAAAGACGCAGATCTCCGAAGTCAATTCAATCCGCGAGCGGCGGCAAGCCATCGCAGATTCCGAGAGGAGCGGTAAGGGCTTCCCACCCTGTCGCGCCCAAATACGGGACGCGGCAAGGATGGAGCACCCACGTTTGTTCGTAAGTCGCGCTTAAGGATTCGCCCGGTGAGCCTTGATCAGTTCATCCAGATAATCCGGCTTCGCCTCGTCCCGGGTTAAGTGCGGATAGCGCTCCCCGCCGTGATAGTCCACATTGGCCGTATGAATGTAATCGTCATCGACATACGTCAGAACGATGGGCTCCGAAGAATCCTTCGCTCCCTTGATCGCGTCTTCGAGAAGATCGTGCGTGTAGACCCGCCCATCCACGCCGATGACTTTCATCCCTGAAGTGACCCCCGCTTTGTACGCCGGGCCGCCGACGATCGAGTCCGCGACCTGGCCTTCTCCCCCGAGCTGCAGGCCGACCGTATAGATGTCCCCGGTGTGGCCGCGGCGTCCGGGCAGTTCCAGAGGCTTCTCGCTCCAGGTCAGCTTCCATCCGCCGTTCTCGATGCCCCCGGTGGGCGCTTCCGGTGAGAGCGAATCCAGATGCTGGTGGAAGAAGCCGGCCCAGTCATAGGGCGCGACCTGGTTCAAATCGCTGACCACCTGATCGAAGGTATACGTCTTCGTATCGGGACCGTGGTTCGCCCCGCCATGGAAGAGATGGCAGAAGTCTTCGATGGACTTCTGGCCGTGCGTGGTCTGGTGGATCAGGGTGGCGACGTCCAGCCACATCAGGTCGCCTTCGTCGTAATAGTCCACCCCGCGCCGCCAGTTGCTCCAGCCGCGGATGCCGCCGCCGGGTCCGCCCATGGGCTCGCCCGTCGCGGTGTCCTGCAGCGGACGCCAGGTGCGCCCAGGGCGTCCCGGCCCCAGCGAGGCCGCGATGCTGGCAAGGTAGTTGTGGTACTCGTCGGCGGTCCACAGGCCGCTCCGCGCGGCCAGCATCGGCCCAAGATAATCGGTGAGCCCTTCATACACCCACAGCAGATCGGTCTCCATCGGCTTTTCGAAATCGGGCGTGGTGAGGTCCGCGGGCCGCCGGAACTTGCCGTTCCATGAGTGGACGAATTCATGCGGGAGCAGGCCGCCGACCATGAAGGCGCCCCCCGGGTCGAGGAACACGCGCTCCGGCAGGCGGCTGTCGTTGGACTCATGGTGCTCGAGGCCGAAGTGCGCAACGTGATCGCTCAGCGCGAGCAGGAAATGGTAATCGCGATAGTGACGTGTGCCGAAGAGCACGCCGGTTTCAGCCACGACGTTGGTCAGCCCCTGCACGATGGCCGGCGGAATGGCGAGCGCCTCTTCACTGTCGGCCGCAAGGTCGAGCTCGTGATGAATGGGCTCGCCCGGCGGCGTGAGATCGACCACTTTGAAGTACTCCCCGCTGATCACCGGCGAATCGACAAGCAAATTAAAGGAGATGGGCTTGAAGCTGATGCGATTGCCCTCGTCGTGCGCGACAGGCAGCGAGGTGCCGTACTTCCACCCATCGGGCAGGATCAGCGTGGCGTCGTAGGTCAGGTCGCGCGAGGGTTGGCCCGCCGGGTAGAGCGTGACCTCATTCCACTCCAGCACCATGAGCTTGTCGCTGGCGGAGTAGCCTTCCGGCTCAATCGAGTCGTAGGCGGCGTCGAGACGGGTAACGCCCGCAGGCACGTTGACGTGGAAGGTGTAGACGTCGAGCAGGTCGCGCTGCCAGGGGATCTCTTTGCCGTCGGCAGTGAAGTGCAGGCCGGCGAGCGCGCCAATGGGCCCATCGGGCGCGTGCTCACCGGGGATCCACTTGGGGTAGTAGATTGTCAGCGGGCCGGACTGGACCGGCAGCACCTCGCGTACGTGCAGGATGTGTTCCGGCGTGTGCGTGGCATCGACGGTGAGAGCGATCGAGTCGTGCTGGGCAGCGGCGAAAGGGGCAACGCAGAGCGCGGCGACGGCGACTGGGGTGAGCCGGCGAAGAATTGAGGGCATCAGGGGCTCCGTTCAGAAAGTTGTCATACAGCGTACAGCGTTCCCTGGACAGGGTACAGTCCGCCGCGCGAAGGGCCGCAATCATCCGCCGCCGGCTCGCGGCGAATTCTCATCGCTGAACAGCAGCGATCGCCCCGCAACCGCCGTCCGCACTTCCAAAGCAAAAATGCGGTTCAGCCGGATGGGCCGAACCGCATTCGAAGTGCCTGCCCGACAGCGCCCGGGCACCGCGCCCGTTTAGAACGAGAACGTGATCTTCCCCGTCACCGCCCGCGGCGTCACATAATGCGTGCCGCTGAAGGTCGACAGGAAGTTATAGAGCGCATAGTTATTTGCCACGTTCACCGCCGTCACCTGCGCGCCCCAGCGATAGTGATCCCCGTTAAACAGGTTGTCTTCTCCCAGCGCCATATCGAACAGGCTCCTGGGCTGGATCCGCGGCGGATTCTTGTCGTTGTTGCCCGTCCCTGGCGCCGGTATCTGCACCAGGTTGGAGGTGTACTGCGAAGCCAGACACGCAGCCGGCAATGCCTGCGTCGGTGTCGCTTTCACGCCGTTGCAGGCCAGCCCCGCTTCGAACTCCTCGTCCGCCGTCAGCCCGCTCAAATCCACCGCGGGCTGCCCATTCAGCGTGGTGGAAGTGTCTCCGCACGCGCTGTTCGGATCGTTCGACAACGGGTTATAGCACGGTACCGATCCCGCCACCAGTCCGCTGTCATACCGCCAGTTGAAGCTGTACCACGGCATGTGCTTCCACGGCAGCTGATATTGGAAATGCGTGGTCTCGTTGTATTTCTCGTCGTGGTCGATCCGGAACGGCAGTCCCGTCTGTCCCACCGTCGCGCCGGCGCCGCCCACCTGGGGCGGAAAGAACCGCGCCGCCACCGACGACATCACCACATACGCCGAAAATCCGTGCACCGGTGTCACGTTCGCCCGCAGCGCGAATCCCGGGATCTTCGATTTATTCCACTGGATCGGAAACGTGATCGGCGTGTTGCCCAGCACGCTGAAGTCGTAGGCGTTATTCGTGTACTTCCAGATGTACTCGCCGCTCACCACAAAATGGCTTCCCGCCACCTGCTGGATTCCCAGGTGGTATTCGTTGCGAGTCCCCGGAGTCAGCGCTCCGGTATCGCCCCCCTGGCACAGCAGCAGCGGGTTCACCACCGCATTCAGACAGCCGCTGCTGGCCAGCACCAGGTTTTCGTTGAACGGCGTCTCCAGCGTCCGCGCATACGAGCCCCGCAGCACCGTGTTCGTCCGCTTGAGGTTGTACGAAGCGGCCAGCCGCGGCTCCGCCTGGGTCGCCGCCGTCAGACCGTTGTACACATCTCCCCGAATCCCCAGGTTGAACAGCCAGTTGCCCAGCGTAATCCGGTCTTCCACATAGAGCGCCAGCTCCTTCACGTCCGTGTGCCCCGTGAAGGTATAGTCCGTCCCCCCCCGCGTCAGATCGTGCGGATACAGCGCCGTGCACGGATAATCGAGCGGGACATCCGGTGTCCCGCCCGACATGCACGGATTCCCGTTCGCATCGGTCAGAGTATCCAGATAGCCCGGATCCACGACCCCCAGCTTGTCGCTTTCGTTCAGAAACGTCTGTTCGTACATCGCGCCGGCTTTGACGTTGTTATGCCCCTTCTGCCACGTGTAATCGGTGTGCACCCCCGTATTGGCCAGGCTGCGATTCTGCCCGATCGTCTCCGTCTGGATCGGCCCCAGGTCTTCGAACGGGTCCCCGCTGGGATAGTAGTTGTACCCGTCCCGCCGATAATAGAAGCCCACATTCCAGACCGCGTCGGGCGATACCACCCGCGTATAACTCGGCGACAGGTCGATCGTCCCGATCTTCGACCGCTGATCCGTCTGTCCCGGCACCGCCTGCCCCGCGAGATTCATCCCCCCCAGGTTCAGGTTGTCGTACGTGTTCGGCGTCTGGAACCATGACCGCGAGTAGTTCAGGTCCACATGCAGCGAATCCGCCGGGTCGATCGTGTAATCGATGCGATCGAAGAAGTTCTCCTCGTTTCCCTTATCGTGAAACGTCGCAAACTCCGGCGCATCCAGGAAACGGCTCGTGTTCAGTCCATCCCCGGTGAGATAGTTCCCCCACTTCTGTTTGCCGTACCCCAGCGTGAATCCCCCGGTCGTGGTGCCGAAGCTCCCATACGACGTGTACAACGTCCCCGTGGGTTTCGCGTCCCCCTGCCCCGACCGCGTCGTCACCTGGATCACCAGACTGGTTTTGTCCCCGTACTCCGCCGGCGGCGCTCCCTCGATCACATCCATCGACTGCACCGCATTATCCGGCAGCTCGTTCGAAAATACCTTGCTCTGCTGATCCGTAATCGGCTGCCCATCCACCGAAAACGAATTGGAGGCGTGGTCGCCCAGGCCGTGGAACAGCCCGTTCGAATCCGCCGATACCCCCGGCGTGGTCAGCGTTACCAGCGAGCTCAGCCCCGAGGTCGGGCTCTCCAGCGGAATCTCGGCAAACGCCTTCCGGTCGATATCCGTGTCCATGTTCGCGTTCCGGTTGATCAGGTCTTCGCTCGTCACCTGCACCGTTTCCGCGGCCGCTCCCACCTGCATCGTCACCGTCACCCCCACCGGACTCGCCGAGTGCACGCTCACATCCTGCACATGCGCGCTGAACCCTTTCGCCGTTACCGTCAGGTGATACGGATCGAACGGCACATTCGTGATCTGGAAATGCCCGTCGCTGCCGGTCGTCGCCGTACGCTCGAACTGGCTTACCGGATTCACAATCTTGACCGCGGCGCCCGGCACCACCGCTCCCGATGGATCCGTCACCGTTCCCGTGACACTGCCGAAATTCGCTCCGGCCTGGGCCCCCGCTGCCACCGTGCTCACCAGCACCACAACAAAAAGAAAAAAGAAAGAACCAACCGCGCCACGCAGATACGCGCGCATAGACGACCTCCGTTCAGGATGGAATGCCCCTGGGGTGAACTTCTCTGGTTATTAAGCGAACGCGCCCGGGACAGGCGGAGGCCGATTGGCGAGTTTCAGCAGGAAGCGTTGCCGGGGAGTCGGAGAGTGCCGCTCGATGACGCGGCGCACCACCGGCTGGGACGACAGAACCACCACGACCAAAGCGGCAATCTGCACCGCCTGGTGCGCTGTTACGCACAGCGCGCAGTCATGATCGATCTGGCCGTTGGCATGAAAGTGGGCCACGTGCACCACACCCGCGAACAGCACCAGCGCAATACAGACAATTCCCAGGATCGACACCCAGGAAAGCCCGGTACCTCGTTTTGCCGTCGCCCAACGCATCTGTTAAGACTTTAGCCTGAATGGACGGTCCAGAGCAAAACCGGGCCTCCGCCGCCTATTCGGCGCGCAGCGCCGCAATCAAATCCGTGTGTCCGGCCGCCGCCGCGGGAATCGCGCTGGCCACGATCGCAATCGCCATCATCAACCCGCACGCCGCCAGAAATGAAACCGCATCGTGCGCCGACACGCCCACCAGCATGTTGGCCAGCAACCGGCTCAGCAGCAGAGCCGCCCCCATCCCCAGCGCTCCTCCGGCCACAATCAGCCGCGCCGCCTGCACAACGATCAGCCGCACCACCCGCCCCCGCGACGCGCCCAGCGCCAAACGAATCCCCATCTCCTGCCGCCGCTGGCTCACCGAGTAGGCAAACACTCCATAAACGCCCACGCCCGCCAGCACCACCGCCAGCCCGGCAAAGCAAACCGTCAACAGCATCACCAGCCGGCGCTGCGCCACAGTGTCCGCTACCCGCTCCTCCATCGTCTCCACATCGAAAAGCGGCTGCGCAGGATCGATCTCGGCCACCGCTCGCCGCACCGCTTCGCTCAGCGAAGCCGGATCCACCGAGGTTCTCAGAACCAGATTGACGTTGCCGTTGGGCATCTGGCTCTCCGGCAGAAACGCCTCCGGCTCCGGCCGATCTTCCAGGCTTCCCGGGCCCGCATTGGACAAGGGAACGTGCTCCGCACTCCCGTGCCGCACATCCGGCACCACGCCCACCACCGTGACCACCGTGTAGTGGAACGGCCCCTGCCACAGGTTCGTGCGGAAGGCCTTCCCCAGCGCCTCTCCATCGAGAAACCGCTTGGCGAACGCCTGATTCACAATCGCCACCCGCGGCGCATGCGGCCCGTCGCCCCGGTTGAACGCTCTGCCGCGCAGAACCGGCGTGCCCACCGCGCGAAAATAGTCCGGCGTAACCGACGTCGTCTGCGCCGTTCCGACGCTCGGCGTCGTCAGCCAGTTTCCAACCGGCGGAATCGCGCCCTGAGCCGGAAAAATCTGAGGAGTCATCGCAATCGGCTGCACCGGCAGCGTGCTGGTCACCGCCGCCGCTTCCACGCCCGGCAGAGCCCGCAGCCGCGTCACCACCTGCTCGATGAATGCTCGCGTATGCTCCTGCGACGACTCCTGATCGCCCAGCAGCGTCATCGCGGTCAGCGTGTGCGAAGGATCGAAGCCCGAATCGTAGCGCATCACGTTCGCAAAGCTGCGCACCAGCAGCCCCGCCGAGGCCAGCAGCGCTACCGCCAGTCCCACTTCCGCAATCAGCAGTCCGCTCCGCGGCTTCCGCTGTTCCCGGCCCGCGCTCACGCGGAGCCCCGCCGTCTTCAGGTCCCGGCGCAGCGCGTTGCCGGTCGCGCCCAGCGCGGGCATCAGCCCAAACAGCACCGTCGTCATCAGCGCCAGTCCGCCCGCAAACGCGAACACCCATCCATCCACCTGCACCGCCCCCCCGGCCTTCCCCAGCGGCACACGCAGCCATTCGGCCGCCATCCCCACCGCGCCGGGCGCCGAGACATGCCGGATCAACCCCGCCGCGCTCCCCGCGATCGCCAGCCCCAGCCCCGCGGCCGCCAGCGACAGCGTCAACCCTTCCACCAGAAACTGCCGCACCAGCCGTGTCCGCGACGCCCCCAGCGCCCCCCGAATCGCCGTCTCCTGCCGCCGCGCCACCGCCCGCGCCAGCTGCAGGTTCGCGACGTTTGCGCACGCAATCAGCAGCACCGCTCCCACGCACGCCAGCAGAACCCACAGCGGCTGGCGCTGGTCCCCGGTCAAATGCCGTTGCAGGCTCTCAACCACCACCTCGCGATGCTCCGCCCACGGCCAGAACGCCGCGGGATACGTGTGCGCCCGCGCCTGAAAGTAGGCCTTCACCTCCGCCTGCGCCGCTTCGACGGTCACACCCGGCCGCAGCTTCCCAATCACGCGAATCCACTCGACCGGCGTCGTCACTGCAAAGGTCGTCGCCGCGTTCAGATCCGCCGGCGCGTAATAGTCCGGCTCGAGGCCCGCATCGGGAAAGCTGAAGTGCGCCGGCAGCACGCCGATAATCGTCTGCCGCACGCCATTAATCGTCACCGCCCGGCCCACAACCGACCGATCCCCGCCAAACTGGCTCTGCCACAGCCGGTGGCTCAGCACGATCACCGGCGGTCCGCCCGGCCGATCGTCGCGCGCAGAAAAAACCCGTCCCCTCTGTGCCTGCACGCCCAGCATCGGCAAAAGATTCGCCGTCACCCCCGCCCGCGTCACCCGCACCGGCGCCCCCACGCCGGTCAGGTTGTCACTGCCCTCGTCGTACCCCGCCAGTCCCGCGAACGAGTGCAGATTCTCCCGCGCCGCCACAAAATCCGGCGACGGCAGCAGCGCAATCGACGCCAGCCGTCCCGCCTCCGCGTAGGGCAAAGGCCGCAACAGCAGGCAATACACCACTGAGAAAATCGACGTGGTCGCGCCAATCCCCAGCCCCAGCGTCAGAATCGCCGTCCACGTGAACGCCGGATTCCGCCGTAGTTGCCGCAGCCCATAGCGAAAATCCTGCCAGAGCAGTTCCATCTGCGTACCCGCCCGCGCCGCGCGCACCGCCTCTTTCACCGCTTCCGTCCCCCCCATCTCCGCAAGCGCCCGCCGCCGCGCCTCCCCAGCCGGCATCCCGCGAGCCGCCTTCTCCTCGGCGACAAGAGCGGCATACGCGCGTACTTCCTCGTCCAGCTCATCGTCCACCCGCTGCCGGTGCATCCAGTTGCGCAGCGTGGCCCGCAGCCGCGACACGATGCTCATCTCGCTCATTCCTCCCGCAGAGTAGTGGCGGGATCGATGCCCGCAACCCGCAAGGCCGGAATCAAGGTGGCCAGCACGCTGACCGAGGCGAGCGTCAGAATCACGGTAAGCACCGTGGGAAGGTCGTAGACGCCCACGCCATAGATCACGCTCTGCATCGCCCGCAGCGCGCCTCCGCAAAGAATCAGCCCGGCGACCAGCCCAACCATGGAAGCCCGCAGCCCCGGAGCCCCGGTGTGCAGCATCGCCTGTCCCGTCGTCGAGCCAAGCGCCAGACGAATGCCGATCTCGCGCGTCTTCTGCGTCACCAGGCTCGCCACCAGCGCGAAAATGCCGATGCCGCTCAGCAGCAGCGCAAGGCCGGCCAGCACGACCAGCAGAGCCACTTCCAGGCGCTGCGTGGCCAGCGTCTTCGCCAGCACGTCCCGCATGCTGTAGAAGCCGGAGATGGGCAGTCCAGGATCGGCATCGGCAAGCGCGTGCTGCATCTGCTCCGTGAGGCCCGTCACCGGCGCCGCCGTGCGCACAATCCAGCTGGGCTGGAACCAGGCGTGTACCACCGAAAGCAGCGGCGCTTCCACCTGCGCTGCCGGGATGTACAGCGTGGCCTCGCCGGTGATGGGCGCGATGGCATCGATGCCCGGCGCCATGGCAACGTCCTCCACCACGCCAACGATGCGCGTGTCCTTGTTCAGCATGCGCCCCACGGCGTCGTCGCCGTGGAAATACTGCCGCACGAAGAGCCGGTTGACGATGGCCACCTTCTGCGCGGTGGGCCCGTCGCCCGACGTGAAAGTGCGGCCCTCCAGCAGCGGAATCTGCAGCGTCGAGAAATAGCCAGGGGTCACGTAAACCTGATCCGCCATGCCCGTCTGGCCCGCTTCTTTGCCGCTGAACTGGATCCCGCCCATAATCAGCGATCGCTCGTACGGCAGGCTCAGCCCCACCGCCGCGCTCTCCACGCCCGGAATCCGGCGCATCGCCTCGGTGCTCTCGTCCAGCAGCGTGCGAAACGCGGCGGGATCGTAGTAGCGCGCGCTGTCCAGCGAGGCGGTCGCCGTCATCACGCCGTCGGGATTGAAGCCGGGCGGCAGCGTCTGCAGATGGATGAGGCTGCGCACCAGCAGGCCCGACGCCGCCAGCAGCACCACGGTCAGCGCTACCTCGCCGGCGATCAGAATCTGGCGGATCCGCAGATGTCCACCGCCCGAAGTCGTGCGGCTGCCCATGGCCGACCGCAGGTCGAAACGCCGCGTGACCAGCGCCGGCAGCATGCCGAACAGCACGCTGGTGAGCGCCGAAACCACCAGCGTGAAGGTGAGCACGCGGCCATCCAGAGGCACCGCCGCCACCGGCAGAAGATGCGCAGGCAGTAGCTGGAGCAGCCCGCGCAGCGCAAGATACCCCACACCAGCTCCGGCAATGCCGCCCGCCGCCGCCAGCAAAAGGTTCTCCACCCAGAGCTGCTTCTCAATCCGCCAGCGCGACGCGCCCAGCGCCATCCGCGTGGCAATCTCCGGCGTCCGCCGCAGAACCCGAACCAGCGTCAGGCCGGCCAGATTCGCGCAGGCGATCAGCAGAATGAAGCCGGCCGCCAGCATCAGCGCCAGCACCTGCGGACGCAGTACCGCCGTCTCCCCCTTTTGCAGCGGAACCACGGAGTACGACACCTGAGCGCCGGGATTGTCGGCGAGTTCGTAAGGATGAGCCCGCAGCGACCAGGCGCGATTGATCTCCGCATCGGCCTGCTCCCATGTGGCTCCATCCCGGAGCCGAACGATATCGATAAAGTTGGTGCCGCCGCCTTCCCCTTTTTGCGCCGCCTGGATCGGCGTGTAAAGATCCGCGCTCTGCGGCGTAACCGTCCCCTCGGGAAGCACGCCGATCACCGTGGTCGGCTCCCCCTTCAGCAAAATCGCCTGCCCGATAATCCCGGGATTTGCATTGAACGTCGTCCGCCACAGCCCGTAGCTGATCACGACCACCTTCGGTCCCCCAGGATGGTCCTCCAGTTCCGTGAAATTGCGGCCGAGCAGGGGATGGATCTCCAGAACATCGAGATAGTGGGCCGAAATCCGCGCCGCGTGCAGATACGCGACATGCGCTCCGGCCTGAAGATTCACCCCCGCCGGCCGAATCCCCGAGATCGCCGGCAGCAGAGCCGGAACGTTATTACGCAGCAGATCCCACTGCTCGCCATTGATGTGGTGGCGCTCCCACGAAGGATGCGCGCCCGCGATGCGCGTGAAGATGGTGCCGAGCCGCTGCGGGTTGGGATATGGCAGGCTCCGCAGCAGCAGCGCATTCACCACCGAGAAGATCGCCGTGTTGGCGCCGACGGAAAGCGCCAGCGTGAGCACCACGGTGGTGGCGAACCCCGGGTAGCGCCGCATCTGGCGAAGGCTGTAGCGAATATCCTGCGCCAGCCGTTCGATCCCCGATCCCGCGCGATGCTCGCGGACCGCCTGGCGAACCGGCTCAAGGCCGCCGAACTCCGCCAGAGCCCTCCGCCGCGCCTCGGACGCAGGCAGACCGGCGGCGATCTTTTCATCGATCAGGATCTGAACATTGGCGCGCAGTTCTTCATCGAGATTGTCATCCACCTCATGCCTGCGAAAGAAATTCCGCAGCACCCAGCCGATCCGGCGAACGATTCGCATGGCTCACCTCTCATTCGCGGCGAGCGCGTGCCGCATCGCCATGGCAATCCGCGTCCACTCGTCTTTTTCCGTCTCCAGCTGGTTCCTGCCGGTTTTGGTCAGCCGGTAGAACTTCGCCCGCCGGTTATTTTCTGACTCGCCCCAGAACGAGCTCAGCCATCCCGCCTCCTCCATCCGGTGCAGCGCCGGAAACAGCGACCCCGGCTTCACCTGGAACGTCCCGCGCGTAATCTGCTCGATCCGCCGCGACACCCCCAGTCCATGGAACTCCGCGTCCCCAATCGCCTGCAGGATCAGCAGGTCCAGCGTCCCCTGCAGCAGGTTGGTCGAATTGTCACTCATCCGGACTCCTGTCGAATCTCTGTACGAGCATGCCGCTCCCACCTATAGAATGTCAATAGGTGACGCGCCGATTGTGCTTCACAGGGCTCGCCGGAGCCGCATCGATTCGGTCGCCCAACCAGCCGTCCGTCTGCTCAGTCATCCCATCTCAGGCCGCGCTTCTAACGCCGCATAAGAGCCCGCCCAGAGCCCGTTCCACGGTCATCGGCGGCCTCCTGCCCGTCCGCATGCGTTACAGGAAACGATTCCATCCGTACTGAAACGGCCAGAATTGTGCAAGAATTGAAGGGAAGCGCTCTGGCTTCGAGCGCTCTGCGCTCCGTTCGATTTTTTCCCCGCCCCACCCGGCAAACGATCAACAGGTTTCGACTCGATTTGAATGTGCGTGACCCAGTCCTTGCGGAGTAGTCCCCAAATTCTGCGTTGGCGGTGCACCTGCGCCGGCCGTCAATTAATCCCGGCAACCCATGGGCATCCGGTCGACTCGCCCCACCGCGAGAGACCCGATTTCCGTGTGCATAAGCACGCGTAACGCCGCCATTTTCAGGAGAATCCGGTGTCTTTTATCTCGTCCTCTTTAATCGATTTGCAGTTGCCGTTCCATCGCCGCAAAGCCCTTCCTGTCTGGACGAAGTGGCTCGGACTGGCCATCGTTTTCTCCCTGACCGCGCTGCCCGTTTTCGCTCAATCGGCGCGGGTCAAAGGCGTGGTCACCGATCCCAGCGGGGCAGTCGTGGCAAATGCAACCGTCACGCTCACAAACCAGCGAACCCGCCGTTCCCTCACCAGCACCACCGACGGCCAGGGCGTCTATCGGTTTGACTCGCTGACCCCCGGCAGCTACAGCATCGAGGTTCATGCCAATGGCTTCGAAGCCGGCGCCGCCGGGCCGCTCAATGTCGCCGCGGGCCAGTCGGTCGATACCCGGATTGCCCTCACCGTCGCCGGCAGGACGCAGAGCGTCACCGTCACCGCCGGATCCTTTGAGAATGCCTACCGCGTGGATACCCTGAGCCCGGCCACGCCCTTCGGCGCCACGCCCATCGTCAACCTGCCTTACACGATCAACGTGATCTCGCGCCAGTTGATTGCCGACACCATGTCCAGAAACTTCAAGGAAGTCGCCAAATACCTGCCCCTGGTTTCTTTTCAGGAGATGCAGGGGCCCGAGATTCTCCGCCCCGAAACCCGCGGCATGCAGGGAACGAATATGCAGGGCGACCGCATGGACGGAATGGGTTTTGCCGTCACCGTGCCCTTCGCGCTGGAAGAGTACAAGCAGATCGAAGTTCTCAGCGGTGTGGGCGGCTCCATGTATGGCCCCTCGAATCCTTCCGGCACCTTCAACTTCGTCTCCAAAACGCCTACCGAGGAGCCGCTGCGCGAGGCCGAGGTCGAATATGAAGGCCGCAGCGTTGTCACCGGTCACGCCGATCTGGGCGGACGTCTGGGCCCGAACAAAATCTTCGGCTATCGCATCAACCTGCTTCTGGGCGACGGCACCGGCTACGTCACCAACAGCCAGCTGCGCCGCCAGCTCGCCGCCGGAAACTTCGATCTCCGCCCCTTCGCCCACACCACCGTCGGCGGTAGTTACAACTACTACAACCTCTACCAGCATGGGTACCCGGGCTGGTTCTCCTACAATCCGACCCTCAATCCCACCGCCGTCTGCACGACGACGTACAAGTCAAAGTGTTTTTCCGAACTGCCCGTGAATGCTCCCGACCCGGCGCGCCAGGGCTATGGACAGCGCTTCCTGGGCTCCAGCACGAATAACCAGATTGGCGAGGTGCGCGCCTCGCATGAGTTCGGCCCCAACTGGCGCCTGATGCTGGGCGTCCTGCAACAGATCGGCGTCCGCAACCTCACCACCGCCGTGAACGCGCTCTTTGACTCCACGGGCGATTACCAGACCGAGGCCGAAAACATATTTCAGGGAACCATCTCCGGCCGCTTTCAGGTGAAGAGCGACCTGGGTTATGTCACGGGAAACTTCAGGACCGGCCGCCTCGCTCACCAGGTGGTCATCGGCAGCACCGGCTATAAATTCTCCAGCTGGAATCCGAAAACCGCGGTGCCCGGCTCTTTCCTCTGCGCTCTGGACGATCCCACGCTTTGCCATGCCAACATCGCCGGCCCGTTGCTGGACGCCAACCCGGGCTATACGCCGTACACCGGCAAATACAGCCTCTATGTCACCAGCAGCATTCATCAGCAGGGATTCAATTTCGGCGATACCATCGCGCTCACTCCCCGCTGGCTGATCAGAGCGGCGGCCAGTCAGGACTGGACATGGACCACCAGCTATAAGTCGCCCGGCGGTCCCGCCTATGAAACCCCCGGTTATATGTCTCAGGCGGCCAGCCCCACCGGCAGCGTGATGTATAAGCCGGCGCGGAACCAGACCGCCTATGTAACTTACGCTGACAGCGTGCAGGCTCCCGATACGGCTCCGGCGAACTCAACCGGCGTGATTGTCGCCAACGCTAACCAGGCGCTCCCTCCCTATCGCAGCACGGAAGTGGAGATGGGTTACAAAGTGGAGTCGAGGCGGATGAACTTCACCACCGACGTCTTCCGCATCCGTCGCCCCTTTGCTGACGTCGAGGAGACATCCACCACCGCCGGCTATAACTGCGGTGGCACCCCTCTCCCTGCCGGCGATATCTGCGAAAACGACCAGATTATCGGCCAGCAGGTTAACTTCGGGGCGGAAGCCATGCTCTCCGGCAACGTCACCCGGAGCCTCAGAGTCATCGGTGGCATCACCGCGCTCAATCCCAAACTGACGCACACCTTTGTTCTTCTGCCCGCCGGCAATCCGTATGTCTCGGCCGCCTGCAAAGATCCCGCGGGCGTGGCGGCCTCGGCGCTCATTTGCCCCTCCTCCGTAACGAACAACAGAAATCTGGTCGGCATCCCCGATTACAAGTCGAACATTCTTGCCGAATATCAGTTGCCCGCGCTCTCCACGGCGTTCTTCACCTTTGACTGGCAGCACGTCAGCCGCCGTCCGGCAGACGACATGAACAGCTACTACGTGCCTCAGTACAACACCTTCGATCTCGGCGGCCGTTACAGCGCGCTGGTCTTCGGCAAGCTGGCCACCTGGCTCCTCACCGTCAACAACATCACGGATGTGCATTACTGGTCCACTCTGGGCCCGGGCAGCATTACCGGACAGAGTTCGGCCGACCTCGCCCACCTGGGCGAGCCCCGCTTGATCACCGCGTCCGTTCGCTACGATTTCTAAGCAACCGCCCGGCCGGCCGCGGAAAGCAGCCTGCTCCTGGCCGCTTCGGCGGCCTGCGCCGCGCTCCCTTCCGCGCCGTCCCGCTCTGCTATACTCAACCGTTGCGGGCATTCCCGAAAGCACCTCTGTTTCCGGCCCTTTGCCCCAAATCTCCCGCGATACAAGCGACGTTTTGAGGTTTCCATGTCCGGCCATTCCAAATGGGCGACGATTAAGCACAAAAAAGGGGCGCTCGACGCCAAGCGCGGCAAGATTTTCACCCAGCTGATTAAGGAAATTACCATCGCTGCGAAATCCGGCGGCGATCCCGACGGCAATCCTCGCCTCCGCTCCGCCATTGCGGCGGCCAAGGCCGAGAACATGCCGAACGACAACATCAAGCGCGCCATCCAGCGCGGCACCGGCGAATTGCCCGGCGCCACCTACGAGGAAATTGCCTTCGAGGGCTACGGCCCCGGCGGCGTGGCCGTCATCGTTGAGGCCACCACCGACAACCGCAACCGCGCGGTCTCCGAAATCCGCCACACCTTCGCCAAGCACGGCGGCAACCTCGGCGAGCCGAACTCGGTTCGCTTCATGTTCTCGAAGAAGGGCATCATCGCCGTTCCCAAAGAAGCGGCCGACGAAGAGAAGCTGATGAACATCGTCCTCGAAGCCGGCGGTGAAGACCTCAACGACGAAGGCGATACCTGGGAAATCGTCACCGAGCCCTCGTCCTTCGAAGCCGTCGCCCAGGCCGTCCGCGATGCGAAAATCGAAACGGTGATGTCGGAAGTGACCATGGTCGCCTCCACCTACACGAAGCTCGAAGGCTCGGCCGTCGGACAAATGGTTCGCCTCCTCGAAGCCCTCGAAGAGCACGACGACGTGCAGCACGTTTATTCGAACTTCGATATGGATGCCAAACAGCTCGAGGAAGTGACCTCCTGAGCGTCACCGAAGGTGCCGCGAAGGATCTGCGGTAGCGCTTTCCGAAGGGCCGCCCGCTGGCGGCCTTTCCTTTGCCCGGAGTTCCACCGGAGAAGATGCCCGTACGATGAGCCCCCGCCGATTCGCTCCCCTCCCGTTCCTTCCTGCTCTTGCCTGCGTTCTCGCGCTGCTGCTCGTGTCCGACACGCCGGCCCGGGCTCAAACCAGCACGTCCGACGTCGCGTCCGACGCGCCGGCAAAGTCCGCCCTCGCCCAGCTTCCCTGGGAATACGGCCCCTTCTTCCAGTACATGAACGGCGCCGGCGACCGCTCCGATTTCCACTTTGCCGCCGCCGGATTCCGCCTCGGCAAGGTCCTCACCCCTCCGCTCCTCCATGGGTTCCTCCGCGGCCAGTTCGAATACGCCGGCGAGATTCTGCCCTACTGGCAGGCCTTCACCCCCGCCCCCCACACCCAGCCCCAGCTCTACCACGATCCGATCACCGGCCTGGATTATGAGGGCACCATTGGCGTGGGCGGCGGCACCTTTACCGGCGTCAGCCTCACCCCGGTCATCCTGCGCTGGGATTTCACCCCTCGCCGCAAAATCGCTCCCTGGTTCCAGGCCGCGGGCGGGCTGATCTATACCACCCACAAGTTTCCCCCGGATACTCTGGTGCCCCACGGACAGCCCGGCGGCACCTCGGTCTTCAACTTTGCCCCCCAGGGCGGCGTCGGCATCCAGTACTTTCTCAGCCCAGGCCGCTCGCTCATGCTGGCCATCAGCGGCGTCCACATCTCCAGCGCCTCCCTGGGCGACAGGAATCCCGGCGTCAACGGCAGCGTCGAATTTCAAGTCGGCTACACCTGGTGGAGCCGGAAATGACGCTGCGCTTCCCTGGTTGTGTATTGATGAAATTCCGCCGCGCGAACGGCTACAATCCCCTGTCCGACATCGTGTCCGACATCGTGTCCGACACAAATGCACTCCTGGCTGACAAATGTCCGACGCTCTGATCGAATGCGTGCCGAACTTCTCCGAGGGCCGCCGCGGCGACGTGGTCGAGTCCATTGTGGCGGCCATGGCGGTCGAAGGGGCCCATCTGCTCGACTGGTCGCTCGATGCCGACCACAATCGCTCGGTCGTGACCCTGGCCGGTCCCCCCGCCGCCGTTGTCGAGGCCGCCATTCGTGGAGCGGGACGCGCCGCGGAGCTGATCGACCTCACCACCCAGCAGGGCGTCCATCCCCGGATCGGCTCCGCGGACGTCATCCCCTTCGTCCCCGTGCGCGGCGTTTCGCTGGAGCACTGCGCGCTGCTCGCCCGCCAGGCCGGCGCCGAAATCTGGAAGCGGTATCAGGTTCCCGTGTATTTCTACGAAGCCGCCGCCGCCCGCCCGGATCGCGCCATGCTCGAAGAGGTGCGCCGCGGCCAGTTTGAAGGCCTGCGGGAAGCCGTGCAGCGGGAGCCGGCGCGCCGCCCCGATGTGGGAGGGCCTGGACTGCATCCAACCGCCGGAGCCTCCGCGGTAGGCGCGCGCCGGCTCCTGATCGCCTTCAATCTGTACCTCGATACCGCGGAGGTTTCCGTGGCCCGCGCCATTGCGAAGGAGATCCGCCAGTCCGGCGGCGGCCTGGCCGGCGTCAAGGCCCTGGGGGTCTCGGCCCACGGCCAGGCACAAGTATCCATGAACATTACCGATTACACCCGCACCTCCGTCGGCCAGGCCTTTGCCGCGGTGAAAGAAAAGGCCTTGCGCCACGGTGCCGCCCCCGCGCGGGCTGAGCTGATCGGCCTCATTCCGGAGGCCGCCCTTGAGCGAAACAGCGAGTGGCTGCGTCTGCTGGATGGATTCGATCCCGAGCTGAAAGTGCTGGAAAGGCGGCTGGAACACCCTCTGCCCTGGCCGGCAAGGCGCTGACGGATCCCGCACCCTGGGTACGCCAGGAACCAAGGTTGTAGACCGCTTGCCGGGCGCCCCAGCGTAAAATTGACCTACGGAGGGACGCGAGCGAGTCCTTTTCCAGCGTCCCGGGGTCCAATACCCCAGCAGGTTTCTTCCCATTCAACACTCGGCCGGAAATCCCGGCAGAGGGAGCAGGTTCACAGGTGAGATTCAGCAAGCAGTTGCTTTTCAGTTCTGTCGGGATTCTGGCCGCAGCCGGAGCCCTGGCTTTGCCCGCGCGCGCGGCGCAGCTCGACAACGACGCGCAGTCCGCCATTCCCCGCGACGTCCAGCAGTTGATCGTCGTCGATTACCGGGTGATGCAGAACTCGCCCGCCGCCATGAACCTGAAGGCCCGCATTCTTCCTCCCGAGCTGAAGCAGCTGGAGAGCGCTCTGAAGTCTTCCGGCTTCAACGAGAACGACGACGTCGAAGAGCTGGCCTTTGCCGCCTACCGCCTCGGCGGCAGCAGCAACAACGTCAAAGTGGTGGGACTCGCCCAGGGCCAGTTTCAGATGAGCGACATTCTCGCGAGCTTCCAGAAGCGGAAGATCAAGCCGACGATGATTCGCAACAACAAGCTCTATCCCATGGGCGCCAGCGGCATGCTGGTGACCTTCCTGAATCCCACCACCATGCTCTTCGGCTCCAGCGACGCCATTAAGCCCGCGCTCGACTCCCGCGATGGCCTGGCTCCCTCCCTGCAGACGAACAGCAACATGCTGACGGCCATGCAGCAAGTCGACTCCGAGCCGATCTGGAGCATTCTCGATCAGGAAGGCACCCAGTACATGATGCACTCCCTCCTCGGCCAGGCCGCGCAGCTGGCCGACTATGAGCAGGTGCGGAAGCGTCTGCTCAGCTCCAGCTACACCATGAATTTCAACAACGGTGTGAAGTTCTCGCTCTACGTACTCACCTCCGACACCTTCACTGCGGCAACCATGTCTTCGCTGCTGAATGCGGCCGCCATGTACGAGAAGGTCAGCGGAACCACCATCGAGAAGCAGGCGATCGACGACACCACCATTGATTCCGCCGCGGGAACGCTGAGCGTAAAGTTCGTCTCGTCGGACAGCCAGTTCTCCGCGCTGCTCCAGTCGCCCCTGTTCCAGAACGTAGTCCGCTAAGCCGAGCAGTTTTTCCATCGAAGGGCCGGGGCGCAATCCCCGGCCCTTTGCTTGGGCTCCCGATCAGCTCCCGGCGAGCATTTTCTCCAGCCCCGCCTCGTCGATGATCTCGACGCCCAGCGCGCGCGCCTTGTCGAGTTTCGAGCCCGCCTCTTCACCGGCGACAACATAGCGAGTCTTCTTGCTGACCGAGCCGGAGACGCGCCCGCCCGCGGCCTCGATCCTGCCTTTGGCATCGTCGCGCGACAGGTTCGGCAAGGTTCCTGTGAGGACGAACGTCAGCCCCTCCAGCTGCGAGGTCTTTTTGCGCTTCTCGGCGGTCAGCGTGAGCCCGGCCTTTTCGAGGTGATGCACCAGCTCGCGGTTGCGCGATTCATCGAAAAACTCGCGGATCGCCTGCGAAACCCGCGGCCCCACTTCGTTGACGCGCTCCAGCTCTTCGGCGCTGGCAGCCATCAGAGCCTCCATCGATCCAAATTCTTCGGCCAGTAGCTGCGCGGTGCGTTCCCCGACAAAGCGAATGCCAAGGCCCATGAGCACGCGCGCCAGTCCCCCCTTCTTTGAGGCTTCGATCTCGGCCAGCAGGTCTTTGCGTTCCTTCGGCCCCACCAGCGCCTGCATCCGGCTCTTCGCCTGCCCGGACTTTTTGTCGATAGTCACAACTTCGTGTTTCAGCTGCGCCAGCTGTTCGTCGGTCAGAAAATAAAGGTCGGAAAGGCTGCGGACCAGCTTGCGCTCGAGCAGCTGTGCGACCACGGCCTCGCCCAGACCCTCGATATTCATCACGCCGCGCGACGCGAAATGCAGCAGGCTGCCGAGAAGCCGCGCCGGGCAGTCGATGTTGACGCAGCGGTAGTCCACCTCGCCTTCCGTGCGCACGACTTCGCTGTTGCAGTCGGGGCAGTGGGTCGGAAAGTGGAACTTCTTATGCCCACGCGGGTGTTCCTTGTCCTCGACCACTTCGACCACTTTAGGAATCACGTCGCCGCCGCGCTCGACCTTCACGTAGTCGCCGATAAGCAGCCCGAGACGCTCGATTTCGTCGGCATTGTGCAGCGTGGCGCGCGAAACTGTCGTGCCCCCGATGGCCACGGGCGTGAGCCAGGCAACAGGCGTCAGTTTGCCCGTGCGCCCGACCTGGATTTTGATGTCCTCGACCTGGGTGATGCCGCCGCGCGCGGTGAACTTGAAGGCCACCGCCCACCGGGGAGCGCGCCCGGTATAGCCAAGGCGCCGCTGCACCTCAGTCGAGTTGACCTTGATCACCACGCCGTCAATCTCGTAGCCCAGCTTCTCTCGCTCCTGCTCGGCGCGCTCGACGAAGGCCAGCACCTTCTCCACAGACGGCATAGCTTCGCGATGAGGATTGACGCGAAAGCCAAGCGCGGTGAGTGCATCGAGCGCTTCCGCCTGGTCGGGCAGCAGATCTTCCCCGCGCTCGGTGAGAAGGAAGTACGCGTAAAAGTCGAGGCGGCGCTGCGCGACGATATTCGGCTCAAGCGTGCGAATCGTGCCCGCCGCATAGTTGCGCGGATTGGCAGCGCGGTCCAGCCCCTGGGCCTCGCGCTCCGCATTGAGCTTCTCAAATGCGGCCAGCGGCATCACGATTTCGCCGCGCACTTCGAAAGTCGCCGGCACATGAGCCTTTTTCAGCGTGGCCGCGGGGATGGAGAGCGGGACGGAGCGAATCGTGCGGACATTCGTGGTGACGTCTTCGCCGGTGGTTCCGTCGCCGCGCGTAAGTCCGCGAGCCAGATGCGCCGAGCCCGGTGTTCCGGTGCCGCCGGCCTCCCGGTAGTGCAGCGCCATCGAGAGGCCGTCGAGCTTGTACTCGCACACGTAGCCGATCGTCGCCCCCTCGCCAGCCAGCGCATGTACCCGGCGATCCCACTCGCGCAGCTCTTCTTCGCTGGTGACGTTGTCGATGGACAGCATGGGCCGCGAGTGCGCCACTTTGGGGAAGCCCTCTTTCGGCTTGCCCCCCACCCGCTGCGTGGGCGAGTCGGGCGTGACCAGGCCGGGGTGCTCGCGCTCCAGCCGCTGCAGCTCGCGCATCAGGTCGTCGAACTCGGCGTCGGAGATCGCCGGCTGGTCGAGCACGTAATACAGCCGCTCGTGGTGACGGATTTTGTCGCGCAGCGCGGCAATCTTTTTAGCGGCGTCGGATTCGGCGGCAGAGGCAGCGTGGCTCATCGCCTCTCAGGATAATCGGGGGAGGGCTGCTGTGGGCAGCGTGAAGGGCTCTGTCGCTGACGGATCGGAACCATCAGCCGGCAGACCCCCTGCTGCAGCCGCGCTACCGAACGCTATAATCCGTGACGATGGAAAAGCATGTTCTGGATGAGTTGAAGCGGCGCAATCGGCTGGCGGAAGAGGGTGGCGGCGCCGAGCGGCGCGCCAAACAGCATAAGGAAGGCAAGCTGGGCGCCCGCGAGCGCATCGCGCTGCTCCTCGATGAAGGCACGTTCGAAGAAACCGACCGCTTCGTGACCCATCGCGCCACCGATTTTGGCATGGCCGAGAAGCGGATTCCCGGCGACGGCATCGTCACCGGCCACGGCCGCATCGACGGCCGCATCGTGTTCGTCTTCGCGCAGGATTTCACCGTCTTCGGCGGATCGCTCTCCGAAGCCAACGCCGGCAAAATCGTCAAGCTGATGGAGACCGCCATGCGCGTCGGCGCGCCCCTCATCGGCCTCAACGATTCCGGAGGCGCGCGCATTCAGGAAGGGGTGGTCTCGCTGGCCGGCTACGCGGATATTTTCCTGCGCAACACCCTGGCCAGCGGCGTGATCCCGCAGATCTCGGCGATCCTGGGGCCATGCGCGGGCGGCGCGGTGTACTCTCCCGCGATTACGGATTTCATCCTCATGGTGGACAAGACTTCCTACATGTTCGTCACCGGTCCCGACGTGATCAGGACCGTGACCCACGAGGAAGTCACCAAGGAAGCCCTGGGCGGAGCGACGACGCATAACGAGGTGTCCGGGGTCGCGCACTTCATGGCGCACGACGATGCCGAGTGCCTGGCCACGATCCGCGAGCTGCTCAGTTTTCTGCCCTCGAACAACCTCGACGATCCGCCCCGGCGCCCCTGCACCGATCCCGTGGACCGCGCGGATCGCGAGCTCGACAACCTGGTGCCCACCGAATCGAACCTGCCGTACGACGTAAAACAAGTCATCGAGCGCATTGTCGATGACGGCTATTTCTTCGAGGTGCACGAACACTTCGCGAAGAACATCGTCGTGGGCTTTGCCCGCATGAACGGCCGCCCGGTCGGCATCGTGGCGAATCAGCCCGCGTTCCTGGCCGGCGTGCTCGACAATCACGCCAGCGTCAAGGCAGCCCGCTTCGTCCGCTTCTGCGACGCCTTCAACATTCCGCTCATCACGCTCGAAGATGTCCCAGGATTTCTGCCAGGCACCCAGCAGGAGTACGGCGGCATCATTCGCAACGGCGCGAAGCTGCTGTTTGCCTTCGCCGAGGCGACCGTGCCCAAGATTCTCGTCATCACCCGCAAGGCCTACGGCGGCGCCTACTGCGTCATGAGCTCCAAGCACATTCGCACCGATGTGAACCTGGCCTGGCCGACCGCGGAGATTGCGGTCATGGGGCCGGAAGGCGCCGTCAACATCGTCTACGGCCGCGAGCTGGCGGCGGCAATGCGCGAGGCGGAGGCAAAGGAAGGCAAGCTGAGCGACGATCGCCGTACCGAGGTGCTGGCCGAGGCGAAGGCGGCGCGCGTGCACGAATTTCGCGAGCAGTTTGCCAATCCCTATGTGGCGGCCGAGCGCGGCTATGTGGATGCGGTGATTCTCCCTCATGAAACCCGTCGGCGCCTGATTGCCGCGCTCGAGATGCTGGAAGGGAAGCGGGACAAGAATCCGCCGAAGAAGCATGGCAACATCCCGCTCTGACGACCCTCATCGGAGCGGCAAAGAACAGGCGCAGGGAGGCAGCCATCATGCCGGGGACAAGGCGATCGAAGTCCAGCCAACAGGGATTAGGCATCAGAAATTGCGCCCGCCTGCACCGAAGTCGGGCGCTGCCACGCAGCCATAGCGGCTCGCCGTTCATCGAACGGGTGTAGGATGGCGAATCCCATTTGGAGGCCCTGCGATGAGTTCCCCCGCTCAGAAGCGTATTGCCCTGCCTCATTCCGAACGCGCGGTTCCCGCAAACGCAACCCGCGTGGGACCCACGCAGCCGCAACAGGTCATCAGCGTTTCGCTCATCGTGCGGCGAAAAAATCCTCTGGATCTGCAGGCCCTGGGCGGCCGTCACGTCTCCCGCGAGGAGTTCGATCGGCAATACGCCGCCGATTCCGCTGACTTCGAGGCCCTGCGCGCCTTCGCCCACCAAAATGGCCTGACCGTGGACGAGGCCGCCTCCAGCCTTTCGCGGCGAACCCTGGTCGTGCGCGGCTCGGCAGCCGCAATGCAGAAAGCCTTCGGCGTCGAACTGCACGATTACGAGGAGACGGCCGCCGGCCGGCATCCGGGGCGGCATTTCCACGGATTCACCGGCCCGGTCTCGCTGCCGGAAACCCATGCCGCTTTGATTGAGGCAGTCCTCGGCCTGGACGCGCGGCCCATCGCCAAACCCCACTGCCGATTTCTAAAGGATCTGCAAAAGAAAGAGTCGAACGCCGCCGCTCAGCCGCAGCCCTTCAATCCGCCGCAGGTGGCGCAGCTGTACAGCTTCCCCACCGGCGTCAACGGCAGCGGCGAGACCATCGGCATTCTCGAACTGGGCGGCGGCTACAACACCAGCGACATCGACACCTACTTTCAGGGACTCGGGCTGACGCCCCCCACCGTCGTCGCGGTTTCCGTGGATGGCGGCACGAACGCCCCCGGCGATCCCAGCGGCGCCGACGGCGAGGTCGCGCTCGATATTCAGGTCGCCGGCACCATTGCCCCCGGAGCGCGCATGGCAGTGTATTTTGCGCCCAACACCGATCAGGGCTTTATCGACGCGATCACCACGGCCGTGCACGACACCACCAACACCCCCTCGGTGCTCTCCATCAGCTGGGGTGGCCCCGAGTCGAGCTGGCCGCAGTCCTCGACCACCGCTCTCGACAACGCCTGCCAGTCGGCGGCCGCGCTGGGCGTCACCATCACCGTGGCCTCCGGTGACAACGGCTCGACCGACGGCGTCAGCGACGGGAAGAATCACGTAGACTTTCCCGCCTCCAGTCCGCATGTGCTGGCCTGCGGCGGCACGGAGCTGTTCGGATCCGGCTCCGCCATCACCGGGGAAGTCGTCTGGGACGATCTTGCCGCGCAGGGCGGCGCGACCGGCGGCGGCTACAGCGCCGGCTTTGCGTTGCCGTCATGGCAAAGCAGCGCCGGGGTGCAGGGAAGCGGACGCGGCGTGCCGGACGTGGCCGGGAACGCGTCGCCCGAGAGTGGATACAACATCCTGGTGGATGGCCAGCAGGAAGTCGTGGGCGGCACCAGCGCCGTGGCTCCGCTATGGGCGGCTCTGGTGGCGCTCCTCAATCAGCAAAAGGGCTCGCCAATCGGTTTTGTGAACCCAACCCTGTATGCCGACAAAACAGATTTCCGCGACATCACCCAGGGAAATAACGGCGCCTATCAGGCAGGCCCAGGATGGGATGCCTGCACCGGCCTGGGCTCACCGAACGGCCAGGAGATCGCCCAGGCCCTCGCATAAGGCGGAAAACAAGGAACAGGGAGCAGGGACCGTTCGCGCCGATCCCGCGGGAACGCGCGCCTCAATACACCTCGCGATGGAAAAGGTCGTCCTTCTCCTTGCACGGCGAGCAGTTGCAGCCCACAGCGCAGCCCACCAGAGCCGCTACGCCCAGCGTGATCAGCACGGCCGGCAAATAACTGCCCAGGTGCGACAGGTGCGTCAGCAGATCATGCATTTTGAGGAACCACATTCGTCAACACTCCCTTGATTGTGACACCTGAACGCCCGTTCAGGTTTGCTTCATTGAGGAGAGGACGTTCATGATCGCAAAAATTTACGTGTGGAGATATGGCTTTTTAGGTGGATTTCCTCGGTAACTTTAGGTCATTACTCGAGTTGGGGGCCGGAACGCCGGCCAGCGGAGGCCCTTTGCGCAGCCAAACCTCGATAATTCAGCAATTTAACGGCTGAACAGGCGCATCAGCCCAGCCGGCGGCAGCTCCGGGGCAACCCATTCCCGAGGAGCGCCCACAGACCGGGCAACGCCTTCGGCGGCCAGATAGCCGCTGCGGGCCGCTCCTTCCATCGTGGCCGGCCAGCCGGTGGCGACCCAGTCCCCGGCAAGGAAAATCCCCGGCCACGGGCTCCTCGTCGAAGGGCGCACGCCATCCAGAAGCGGGCGGACGGAATACGTGGCGCGCACCTCTTTCACCACCGCCGCCTTCTGCAAATTTGCGGATTGCACGGCAGGGAAGAACTGGGCCAGCTCGCTGAGCGCCAGATCGATGATGGCCTGGCGCTGCATCGGAACCAGCGTGCGCGAAGCGCTGACGACCAGCTCCAGATAACTGCCCTCGCCCACGCGGTGGGTCGGCTGCAGTCGGGACTTGTTGAACATCCACTGAATGGTGGTGTCGAGCAAGACGGCGTGATCCAGCTCGGTCACCTCGCGGTCGAACCAGAGGTGGATGCCGGTGATGGGGGAATGCTCGAACTGGGCGAGACGCGCAGCGAGGTCCTGGGCCGCGGCATTGTGCGGCAGGGCGGGGAGCAGCGCCGCCATCGCCTCAAAGGAGAGCGCCAGGATGACGGCGTTCGACGCAAAGCTGCGCGATGCACCGCCCGACGTTGCGTTGACAAGCCAGCCCTCGGCTGAAGGCGCAAGGCTCTCGACGCTGGTGCGCAGGCAAACCTCGCCGCCGCGCGCCTCGATGTAGCCGATGGCGCGGTTGTACAACTCGCTGAGCGGGATCCCGGGAATGCCCATGCGGCCTGACTCAGGCGACATCAGGAAGGATTCGCGAAAAACCTTGGCCGCGTAATGGATCGAAATGCGGTCCAGGTCTTCGTTGAGCGCCGAGACCAGGACCGGTTTCCAGAAGCGGTCGATCGCGCGCTGGGTTTGGCCGTGCCGCCGGAGCCAGTGGAGGAAATTCTCGCTGGTGTCGGGCGGAAGTCCGGGCATGAACGCCATGAGGCCGCGCGCAATGGCCAGCTTATCGGCGAGCGAAAATGCAGGTGCGCGCAGAAACGCCATCGTCGAATGGAAGGGCGCCGGCAGCCCCCCGGGCTGGATGATGCTGGCCCCGGCCCTGGGCCCGCCGGGAGTCAGGAAGGTGAAACGGTCGTACCAGCGGATCGCATCGGCGCAGCCCAGGCGGCGGTAAAGGTCGATCAGGCTGGTGCATCGTCCGATGAGAACGTGCTGGCAGTTGTCGATGATCTCGCCCGTCCCCGGGTGCTCGTAAGACGAAGCGCGGCCGCCCAGATAGGGTCGCCGCTCGAGGACTTGCACGCGGTATCCTGCATCGGCCAGGGCGCACGCAGCAGCAATGCCGGCGATGCCGCCGCCAACCACGGTGACCGTTTCAGGCATGCTGCCCCGCGGCTCCGGTCAGGCGATTGAAGAGGATTCGAACCAGACCGCGAAATAGAATGCTCAGCCGCGTGGTCAGCGGCACCGAAACCCGTTCCGAAAACACATCGAAGCCGCGGCGTTCAATGCGGCGCAGCAGCCGGTGGTAGATCGTCACCAGAACCCACAGGGCCGGGCGCGCGTCGGGCGCGATCAGCGGCAGCAGTTGCCGCCCGGACGCGTAGGAGTCCTCGGCGCGTTTCGCCAGGCCCTCCAGCAGCTCGCGCTGGTTCAGCGTCAGATGAGAGCCGTCGCGAAGCGCCGCCAGCTCGTGAATGCTCACGTTGTGACGATCGAGGTCCTCCAGCGGAAGATAAATGCGCCCCCGCTCCGCATCTTCGCGCACGTCGCGCAGGATGTTCGTCAGCTGGAAGGCGACCCCGGTATCTTCGGCCAGCTTTTCCGCTCGGGGATCGGTGTACCCGAAGATGCGAATGCAGACCAGTCCCACGACAGAGGCGACGTAATAGCAGTAGCGCCGCAGATCCTCGAAGGTGGCGTACGTATCCCACGGTTGAGCTTCCGGCGCCTCGGCGAAGGCCGCCTTTTCGTCCAGAGCGGTGTCCAGATCCATGGCCGTCCCGTGCACCAGCTGGTCGAGCAGGTCCATCGAAATGGCGAACCGCCGCCGCGTATCGTCCAGCGCAAGGAAGACGGGATCCGTCGTTCGAGCGCCCGCGGCCGCGCGATGCCACGCGTCCAGCCACGCATCCAGATCGGTGCGGCGCTCAGCCCGGCTGCGCGATTCATCGTCCGAGATGTCGTCGGCGTGCCGCATAAAGGCGTAGACCGCGCAGATGGCGTCGCGCTTCTGCCTGGGCAGCGCCAGAAACGCGTAATAGAAGTTCTTCGCCTGGCGTCGCGCGATTTGCGCACAGGCCTTGTAGGCCGCGCGAAGCTCAGCGTCCGAAACCCGATCCGGTTCGGGGCCACCGCCCGGGAGCGTCAAGCGGCGCTCCTCGCAAAGGCTCTCTGCGTCAGCGCGCGCAGCAAAAGAGCCAGCTTGCGCGGCTTTGAGATCGCCGGACGTTCCCGCAGCACGTCATAATCCTGCCGCCGGATCGCGCGCAGAATCTCCATGCCGCCGCGAGAGAACAGATCGATGTCCAGCGCGAGTTCCGCGTCCACCTTGTCGATAAGCGGCACGCCGGCCTGGAAAAGATCCCAGGCATAATCCACCTCGTGCTGCATCAGCCGCCGAAACTCCGGAGTGAAATGCCGCGCGGCCAGGCTCGCCTCCTCCACGTGAAAGCGGTCCAGGTCCTCCTGGGGAATGTAAACGCGCCCTTTCGTATAGTCCACGCGGACATCCTGCCAGAAATTGGCCAGCTGGAGCGCCGTGCAGGTCTTGTCCGAGAGCGCGAAGCGCTCGTCGTCCCGGTAGCCGCAGGCGTAGAGCACAATGCGCCCGACCGGATTCGCCGAATAGCGGCAGTACCCGAGCACCTCCTCCAGGCTCGCGAAGCGCGTCACGGTCTGATCCTGGCGAAAGGCGACCAGCAGATCGGCAAACGGCTCCTTGGGGATCTCGCACACGCGAATCGTCTCGGCCAGCGCCACAAAAACAGGATGGCGCACTTCGCCGCGATAACAAGCGTCCAGCTCCGCGCCCCACAGGTCCAGCAGAGCCAGCGCGGCGTCCCGGTCGCCGACTTCGTCGCCCAGATCGTCGGAGACGCGGCAGTAGGCATAAATGGCATGAAAATGCGGGCGCAGCCGCTTCGGCAGAAACCACGAGGCGACGTGAAAATTTTCGTAGTGCGTGTCAGCCAGATGCCGGCACCACGCCCGCGCCTCCTCCAGCGTCGGCGGCGTCGCCGGGATGCGGTACTCGGGCGGCAGCGCCGACCAGCCCCTTTCGATCAACTCATGGTGTGCGGTGTCCACGGACATTGCCGAATCAGGGGATGATGGCGGTCTTAATATCGCCCGCGCGGTTCATGAGGCGGCGGAAGACCCGGTTCAGTTCCGACAGCGGCGCGCGGCTGGTGATGGTGTCGCTGCAGCGGAATTTTCCGCTCACGATCAGGTCGAATGCCTTGCGGGCGGCCGCGGGTGTGTGGTGGAAGCTCGCGCGCAGGGTGATGTTGTTGTAGTGCAGCCGATTCGTGTCCAGCTCGACCTTGGTTCCCGCCGCGCATCCGCCGAAGAAATTCACGGTCCCGCCCTTGCGAACCATATCCACCGCCCATTGCCAGGCCGTGGGCGTGGCGACCGCGTCAATGGCCAGATCGGCCCCTCGTCGGTGCGGAGTCAGCGCCCGTACGGCGGCGATGGGATCCTCCGTCTTGCTGATCTGCACCACGCTGCCGGCGCCGAATCGGCGGGCGGCAGCCACCTGCTCATCCCGCTTCACCACCGCGATCACATGCAGGCCGTACAGTTCAGCCACGCGCATGAACATCAGGCCGATCGGCCCCGCGCCGATAATCGCAATCGTGTCGCCGGATTGCGGCTGGCATTCATCGAGCCCGCGCACCACGCAGGCCAGCGCCTCGGTGAGAGCAGCATGTTCAAACGGAATCCCGGTCGGGATGCGGAGCGTGTTGCGCTCCACGATCTGCGCGGGAATGTGCAGAAACTCCGCGTACGCGCCGTTGTTGAAGATCAGGTTGTCGCACAGGTTTTCCTGGTCACGCAGGCAGTAATAGCATTCGCCGCACGGCGCGGAGTTCAGCGCCACCACGCGATCCCCCGGCTGGAACGCCGTCACCCCGCGGCCCGCCTGGTGCACGGTGCCCGCCAGCTCGTGCCCAAAAGGGATGGGCGGCTTCAGCATCCGGGCGTGATAGCCCCGCCGATAGACCTTCAGATCGGTGCCGCAGGTCAGCGCGGCATGGACACGGACAACGATTTCCCCAGCGCCCGCGCGCGGCATCGGGACCTGTTCAATCCGCAGATCCTCGCGGCCATGCAGCACGGCGGCTGTCATATGCGCTGCCATCTTTTCTATTGTCTCAAATTATGGCTGGATAAACACCTTCATGGATTGCGGACCTGGGTTCGAGGCGACCTGGATCGCCTCCACCGAGTCCTCCAGCGAGAACCGGTGCGAGATCAGCCGAGTCAGGTCGAAGCCGTTGCGATATCCCCCGAAGACCAGATCCGTCACCTCGCCGTTCAGCTCGAACGAGGAGCTATAAGAGCCGACCAGCGACTTTTCGTCCATGCAGACCACGGCGGGATCGAAGATCGCCTCGCCCCGCTGCGTGGCGGCGAACAGCAGGATCCGGCCGCCCGGCCTGGCAGCATCCATCGCCACTCGAATCAATGAGTTACCGCCGACGGCGAGGATCACCGCATCCGCCCCGCGCCCTTCGCTGGCCGCATGGGCGGCGGCCACCACATCTTCCCGGCTCGCGTCGATCGGATGGTTGAGCCCGTAATGGGCGGCGATGGCGTGCCGCGCGGGGTAAAGGTCCGAGGTCAGGACCTTCGCGCCCGTGCGGGCGGCAATCGAAGCCAGCAGAATGCCAATGGGTCCCTGGCCGATCACCAGCACGGTTTCGTCCGGGGCAAGATTCAGGTTGCGGATCGCCTTATAGCAGGTGTTCGCGGGCTCGACGAACGCCGCCTGTTCAAACGGCACGCCGGCCGGTATAGGGATCAGCCCCCCGCTGCGGAGAATCCACGGCATCACCCGCACGTATTCGGCAAAGCCCCCGCCGGAGGGCTCGAAGCCCGCCGTGCAGCCCACCCGCTTGTAGTCGTTGCACTGGGCGAACGTCTTTTTCCGGCAGTAATAGCAGTGGCCGCACGGCGTATGGTGGAAAACCATGACCCGGTCCCCCACGGCGAACTCGCGCACCCCATCCCCCACTCCCGCGATGGTCCCGGCCGTCTCATGGCCGAAAATGCGCGGCGCGGAATGCGAGCCGGTATGAATTTTCTTCAGGTCCGTGCCGCAGACCCCGCAGGAATGCACCCGGATCAGAACTTCGCCGGCGCCGATCTCCGGCACCGGCACGGTCTCAATGCGAACGTCGTTGATGCCGCGATAAACCGCGGCGCGCATGGTCGTGGGGATTGGGGCAAAGTGCTGCTGCAAATCGTTTGAGGTCGCGGTAGCCATTGGGGAACTCTGACGATCAATGTACCGAACCCGAGAGGGCCCGTGAAAGAAAATTCGATAACTCCTGGGCGGCGTGGCGGCTGTTTTGGCCCAGACGCCGCACCGGTCCCCAGTATCCAGGATGCACCAGCGCCCACGCGATGAAGCTCGGAATGCGAAGCTGGCCCTCCGCATTCGCGAAGCGGTTGAAGTCGGGCAGCCGGTCGTTGGGGCCATCCGTGATGGCCTTAAAGCACAGAAATCGGAGGTTATGCGCGCAGGCAAAACGGGCCACCGCCGCCGCCTCCATATCGACCAGGGTCGCCTGGTGCTGCTCGGCCAGGCGCCGCTTTTCCTCGGGATCGGCCACATGATCGACGGTGACCAGTCGCTGCGGCTTGATGCCGGCCGAGGACTGGCCCAGGCTCTCGTCCGTCGAAAAGCGCTCCCCGCTCGCGGCGTCGATCACTTCCCGGATCGCACACACGTCCGGCGGCCGCAGCCCGCAGGAAAGCGAACCGGCATAGCCCAGAGAAATCAATGTGTCGATCGGCGCGTTGGACGGCGCGGCGGCCAGGAGGGCCTCGCAGGCCCGTGTGACCGCCCGAGCGCCCATTCCCGCCGACGCGGCAAGGACGTCGTGATCGCCGATCCGCCCGTGGGAGACATTTCCGGTGCGCGCCCACCCGCGCGTGAGCAGCGCCAGTTCGGAAGGCAAAGCGGCGACGAGCGCGAGCGTCACGCGCGCGCCTCCTGGCCCGGTGGCGCATACCCGTGCGCGCGGAACCAGTCGATAGCGCTGCGCAGTGCCTCATAAACAGGCACGTCGCGGAAGCCCAGCTCGCGCTCCGCTTTGGCCGACGAAGCAAACATCTTTTTCTTCCCCATGCGCACCGCCTCCACCGTAGCCCGCGGTTCCTTGCCGCGCAGCTTCCCCGTCAGCGTCTCGTCGAAAAACGCAAAGATCATCGCGACCCCGTGCGGCACCTTCATCGTGGGCGACGGCAGCCCGGTAATCGCCGACATCTTGTCGAGGATCTGCTTCAGCGTCAGATTCTCGCCCCCCAAAATGTAGCGCTCCCCGGGTCGCCCCAGCGCCGGGTTGAGCGCGTCGGCATGCGTGCGCGCCACCTCGGCCACATCGACCAGGTTCAGCCCGGTGTCCATGTAAGCAGGGAACTTCCGGTTCAGGAAATCGACGACGATGCGGCCCGTGGGCGTCGGCTTCAGGTCGTTGGCCCCGATGGGCGTCGTCGGGTTGAGGATCATGACCGACTGTCCAGCCCGCGCCGCTTCGATCGCTACCTGCTCCGCCATGAACTTGGACCGCTTGTAGTGCCCCACCATAGCGGCGAGCGAGACCGGCGTCGTCTCGTCCACGAGGGTCCCGTCGCTGTGAAAGCCCATCGTCGCGACCGACGAGGTGTAGACGCAGCGCGGAACACTCTCTTCGCGCGCGATGCGCAGCAGCCCGCGCGTCCCTTCCACATTGGTGCGATACATCGTCTCCGGATCGCGCACCCACAGCCGATAATCGGCGGCCACGTGCATCACTGCGCCGCAGCCGCGGATCGCCGTCCGCAGCGATTCCGGCTCGAGCAGGTCGCCGGTCACGGTTTCCGCGCTCAGCCCTTCAAGATTCGCCAGGTTGCTGGTGCGGCGCGTCAGCAGCCGCAGCGCCGCCCCGCGGGTAGCCAGCTCACGCGCCACATGGCTGCCGACGAATCCCGTAGCCCCGGTCACGAAGATTCTCATAAAGCAGCTGACAGCCGACGGCCGGTGGCGCGAAGCTCATGCTCCGTCCCTCGCAACCCTCGGCTCATCGTGGCTCCACCGACAGCCATGAGCCAAGCTCGGCCACCGGCAGGCGCACCCCGACGTAGAACGCTCCGAACAGGCCATATGCCGCGGACGCCTCGTCGAAGCGCATTTCGTAGATGAGCTGCTTGAAGACCCCAGGATTCTCCGCGTAGAGATCCACGCCCCACTCCCAGTCATCCAGGCCGATCGACCCCGAGATCACCTGCTTCACCGTTCCCGCGAAACGGCGCCCGATCAGCCCGTGGTCCTGCATCATGCGGGCCCGCTCGCCCATCGGCGCGGAATACCAGTTCACCTGCTCCCCGCGCTTCTTGTCCATCGGATAAAAGCACAGATATTTCGCCTCGGGGATCGCCGGATACAACCGCGCCGCCATCGCCGCCGCCTGCCGGCCCATGGTCTCGCGGACGCGCGCCTCCCACGCCTCCGAGTGCGGCTCGATGTTTTCCGCCGCGAGCTGCGCGTAGAGCTTCGAAGAAGATTCGTACAGCCCAAGCTCCACGATCGACAGATACGAGTGCGTCGGCTGCAGGAAGCTGCCGAATTCGGTGCGCGCCAGGTCGCGCTCCGCCTGCGCCAGCTGCTCGATCGTGTCGCGGTAGTGGACCAGCATCAGGTCCCCCTTATGACCCAGCTGCGCGAAAACCGCCGACTGGTTGGGATGCCCTTCCGAAGCGCCCTTCTCCAGCGGCGCAAGCAGCGAGGAGGCTTCGCCGATAACGCTGTCGCGCGCCGCGGCGTCCAGCCGCCGCCACCCAGGCCAGTCGAAGCGAAACATCTGGTGCAACAGGCTCGAACCGTCGAGCGTAAGCGGAAACGGGGGTAGTTCGGGCAAGAGAGCCTCCGAGGAACAGGGTACAGCGTTCAGCGTGCAGGCGCGCGATCAGCGCGTTGAAGTCGCCTCGTCGGCGTAGAACTCCGCAATCTCCCGCGCGTATTTCTGCGCCACCACGCGCCGCCGGAGCTTCAGACTGGGCGTCAGCTCACCTGTGTCCAGCGACCACTCGTCGGGAACGAGCCGGAACCGCTTGATGGTTTCGAAATTGGCGAGCGTGGCATTCACCCGATCGATGAGCGCCTGGTATTCCGCGCGAATCTGCGGGTTCTCCACGAGATGCTCCCGGGAATTGACGGCGATCCGATGCTCCTCCGCCCAGAGATCGAGCGCCGCGAAGTTCGGCACGATCAGCGCGGAGGCGAACTTATGCCGATCCCCCACCAGAGCGCAGTTGCCCACCAGCACGCTGGCCTTCAGCTTGTTTTCGATGGGCTGCGGCGCAATCATCTTGCCGCCGGACGTCTTGAGCAGCTCCTTCTTCCGGTCGGTGATGAACAGAAAGCCCTCGGCATCCAGATGCCCGATGTCGCCGGTATGGAACCAGCCCTCGCCGTCGAAAGTCTCCGCATCGCCGCGGTTCTTCCAGTAGCCCTGGAAGATGCTGGGCCCGCGCACCAGCAGCTCACCGTCGCTCGCCATGCGGCACTCCACGTTCGGCAGCGGCCGCCCCACCGAGCCCATCCGATTCGCCACCGGCGTGTTGATCGCGATCACCGGCGAAGTCTCCGTCAGCCCGTACCCCTCCAGAATCCGAATCCCCATCGACGCGAACCAGTGCGCCGTGTCGATGCCCAGCGGCGCGCCGCCGGCAATGAAATAACGCACGCGGCCGCCGAATCCCGCGCGCAGTTTCTTGTAGACCAGCGCGTCGGCGATCTTCCACGAAGTCGACGAGGGCGTGCGCCCCGCGGCAACCTCTTCGCGATGCGGACGGCCCGCCGCCTGCGCCCGCGCAAACAGTCGCCGCTTAATGCCCGATTCGGCCGCGCGCTGCTCCGCCACCTGGCGGACCTTCTCAAACACCCGCGGAACCGCCACCAGGATCGTGGGATGGATCGCCTGCATCGCCTGGGGCAGCTTCTCGAACGAAGGACAGTAAGCCACCAGCACGTTCTTCGCATAAAGCGCGTAGTCCAGGTGGCGCGCGGTGATGTGCGAAAGCGGCAGGAACGAGATGCACGCGTCCGTGGGCAAGAGCCCAAACGCGTCCAGCGAATAATTCAAATTGCTCGCGACGTTGCCGTGGGTCAGCAGCACGCCCTTCGGCTCCCCGGTGGTGCCGGAGGTGTAGATCAGAGTCGCAAGGTCGCCAGGCTGAACCGCTCGAGCCGTCCCCTCAAAGCCGGCATCCGGCTGCTGGCTGCCCCGGCTCAGCAGGGAAGAGAACGTCTCCGCCCCGGCCAGCGGTTCCTCGTCCATGATCACCACGTGCTCAAGCGCCGTGCCCGCCCGAATCGCAGCGATCTTGTCGTGCTGCGCGCGGGTGGAAACAAAAATGGCGCGCGCGCCGGAGTCCGCCAGCAGCGGCGCGATCTGCTCGCCCAGCAGCGTGGGATAGATCGGCACATCCACCACGCCCATCGCCAGGCAGGCAAAGTCGGCCACCGCCCACTCCCACCGATTTTCCGACAGGATCGCGACCCGGTCGCCCTTGCGAATCCCCCAGGAGGCGAGCGCCGCGGCCACCGCGCGCACCCTCTGCGCAAATTGCTCCGAGGAAATCGGCTGCCATGCGCCGCCCGCGTCCTGCCACAGAATGGCCCGGTCACGGCGGCTGTCCGCAATCGTGAAGAAGATGTCGTTGAGCGTTTTTAGCTGAAGCACGCGCGACTACTCTATCCGAGCAAACCCGGCGGCGCAAGAGAACGCGGCTGGTTCAGCCCTGGCCGGCCGCGGCATTCTGAGGGGCCGTTCCCTCCAGTCCGAGCGCCGCTGCATTCGCGCGCATGGCCGCAATGCAGTTGGCGATGTGCTCCTCTAGCGGAATCCCAAGCTCCGCCGCCCCTTTCACAATGTCCTCGCGGTGAACGCCGCGGGCAAAGGCTTTGTCCTTCATCTTTTTCTTCACGCCGGCAACATCGACATCGTGAATCGACTTCGTCGGCTTCACCAGCGAGCATGCCGTCAGGAATCCGGCCAGCTCGTCGCACGCAAACAGAGCCTTCGCCAGCTGCGTCTCGCGCGGCACCCCGGAATACTCCGCGTGCCCCAGGATCGCGGTGCGGACTTCTTCCGGCCATCCCTGCTCGGTGAGGATCCTGTTGCCGACAAAAGGATGCTCCTCCGCCGAAGGATGCTTCTCGTAATCGAAATCGTGCAGCAGCGCCGTCGCGGACCAGGTATCGAGCAGCGCAGCGCGATCCTCGCCGGCGAGTCCCAGCGCATCGGCGTGACGCTCGGCGTACGCGCGCACGCAGCTCTCCACCCCCAGCGCGTGTTTGATCAGGCTCGCGGACTGCGTGTGTTCGTTCAGCAGACTCCACGCATGTGCGCGTGTGAAAAAAGCATCGGACATTCCTGCGCTCTCCATTTCTGGTTTTCCCTGGGTTTTGCACGGAAACTTCGGGGAGTCTCGCACTTTTCACTTGACAAGGAGGATACCCTCCCGTCAATGTATTTCAAAGGCTGGGTTCGGGATTTTGCCGAACCAGTCCGGTTCGCTTGCTCTGGCGTTCCGCACAATCTATGGCGACTTCGTTAGCAACTGTTGAGACCCGTGAGGTACTTCGTTGCGACTTCTGTAGCCTGGTGCAGTTCCGCACGTCGAATTCCCTGTGCAGGCGTTGCCGCAAGCCCCTCGAAATTGAAGAGCCCGAACCGCTGTCTCCGCAACTGGTGTCTGCCGCCACGCAGAGCGCAGAGGACGACGAGGGCATTGACGTGGCGCGCGCCGTTCGCGAAGTCCGCCACGGCCGCAACCTCAGCCAGCGGCAGCTGGCCGGCCGCATGCAGGTTCCGCGCACCTACATTTCGAAGATCGAAAATGCCAAGGCGGTCCCTACCCTCTCTTCTCTGCAGCGCCTCGCCGACGCCCTGCAGGTCAACATCTGCGATCTGCTCCGGGATGGGCAAAGCCGGCGCGCCCGGGAAACCGCGACCGTGCTGGCGGATCCTTTCCTCGCCGAGATCGCTCCCCTCGTCGCGCTCCTGGATCCGTTCCAGCGCTCCATGTTCCTCAATCAGGTGCGCGAGCTGGCCCTCGGCCGTCGTCGTCCAGCCTAGTCCCCGGCTGGATGAACATCCTGTCATCGGAGCGCCCACGGCTGCGTTCCGGGGGCGGCTCCGGTCTGTATAATCTGGCAGAGAGGGAACGGCTCCCAGGGTTCCGCGGCAGCGCGCGTACGCCGGGATTGTCACCCGTTTGGACGAATTGCGCGCCCGTCTTACGTCTGTCAGGGAGCCGCCTGAAGGGGACCGTTGCTACTGAATTCCAGCCGTGTTCACGAACTGCCGCCGGACGAGGCAGCGGTCTACCGCCGCCTTGATCCCGAGCGCCTGCCCCAGCACATTGCCATCATCATGGACGGTAACGGCCGCTGGGCGGGAAAGCGCAGCCTCAAGCGCTTCCTCGGCCACCAGCAGGGCGCCGAGGCCGTGCAGTACGCCGTGGAAACCGCCTCGCGCATCGGGCTTCCCTGGCTCACGCTCTATGCCTTCTCGCTGGAGAACAACCTCAGGCGCCCGAAAACGGAAGTCAATTTCCTCATGCGGCTGCTCAAAAGCTATCTCACCAGCAACGTCCAGCGCATGAACGACAACAACGTGCGCATCCAGTACATCGGCCGCATCGACGAGCTGCCCAGCGAAGTGCGCGAGCGCATGCTCTGGGCTGCCGAAGCCACCCGCCAAAACACCGGCACCGTCCTCACCCTGGCGTTGAATTACGGCGGCCGCTCGGAGCTGGTCGACGCCTTCCGCCGCCTCGCCGCCGAGATGCAGAGAAAAGGCCTCCGCCCCGATCAAATCGGCGAAGTGGACATTCATCGCCATTTGTATACCGCGCATATGCCCGATCCCGACCTGCTGGTCCGCACCTCCGGCGAGATGCGCATCTCGAATTTCCTCCTCTGGCAGATCGCGTATACCGAAATCTTCGTCACCGACCGCCTCTGGCCCGACTTTCGCGGCATTCACATGCTCGAAGCCATCGAGGATTATCAGCGCCGGGAGCGGCGCTACGGCGGCTTGTCCGACGGCACGGAGTCCGATGACATTGAGAATTTGCCCGTGAACCAGCTGGTGAGTTAAGCCCCCGCGCAGTTACAAATGGGAATAAGAAAAAGGCGCATCGCCTCGGGCCGATGCGCCTTTTCCCTTGTGCGGAAACGTTACGGCTGCCCCGCTCCCGCGGGAGCAATCCACACCTGCTGCGGAGCCGTAACGTTCGTGTCCGGTGCCTTCACCTTCACTTTGAGCGTCTCCTGCTGCGCCTTCCCGCGCAGCGGAACCGTGAACCCCAGCTCGTACTGGTTCTGCAGCCGCCGGTTGTAGTCCTCAAAATAAGGCTGCAGAGAAACAGGATCGCCCATGCCGATCCAGTACGAGTTGCCTCCGGTGGCCCCCGTCACCTGCGACAGCAGGTTCTGCCCGTCATAGTTCGCATACCCCGTGCGGTCCAGAAAACCCGCGTTGCGCCAGTAGATCGAGTACACCACCAGGTGAGCGCGCACCGAATCCTGAATCGCCGCCAGCATGTACGGATCCTGCGGATCGTAGCGCCGCTCGTAATAGTCCACCCCGTCGGTGATCATGATCACCTGCCGCCGCGCGTCGCTGTCATTCGAAGGCCAGCGCTTCGCGAGATCCGAAAGGCAGAAGTAAGGGCTGCCGTTCTCCCCCGGCTGCGCATTCGGCAGGTGCAGACCCTGCAGTGCCTGCGCGTGATCGCTGGTAAGCGCTCCCGCCAGAACCGCCCGGCCGTTCTCCATGTAGCCGATCGTGACCTTGACGTTCGGAGGCAGAGTCTGGAGGAAGTGGGTAATCTCGCCCATCTCCCGTCCCAGGCTGGTGCGCGCCCCTCCGTCGATCAACAGAACCAGTTCCACGCTGGCGTGGTCCCCGCGCAGAGACTGCCAGCCCGAGACCTCCGTCTTCCGCCCGTTCACCGAGACCTGAACCGCCTGTTGGGCGACATCGCTCGGTCCCGCGGAGGCTTTCTTCGGCAGAACCGTCACCGTCGCCTCTCCCTGCCCCTGATTTTCATTTTGGGCGAAGGCCATCGGCCCCGCGACAAGCAGACCGGCAAGCGCGCAGGTGAGCAATCCTGACTGACGCAAACGTTTTCTCATGAACCCTTCCCATCCGGACAAAAAGCCTGCATTTTTCAGGCAGAAGCTCCCACTGTCCGGTTACTTAGATGGGCGAAGAGCGCCAATAGTCTCACGCCGGCCCGCGGCGCCCTACCTGGCGCGATGGAATTCGACGCAGTCCCGTCCGAAACAAAGCCGATACGACCCTGCGGAGGAGCCCTCGAGAATTTGCAGCGGCATCGGCCGGGGCATCGTCGCGTCATGGGTGGCGGCGGTCTGGAGCGCGTCGTGATTGCCGATGTCCATCACGTCGAAATGACTCCCCACAAAGCCGATCCCCCAGGCCCCCGCCGCGAGGCGATGGCTCCCGAACTCGAGCGGAACCTCGCTCAGCAGATAGCCCTGGTATTTTTGCTGAACCGACGAAGAATACCCCGAGGTATCCACCAGCACGGCAAGCACCGAGTGGCCGTCTCCATACCGCACGCCGGCGGAATTCCGCAACTGGGTGCTGGCGCTCTTTCCGGCAAAGTAGACCGAGTCCGGCAGAACGCGAGTCGCCTCCGCCGCATGCAGGATCGTGCCGTTGGCGGACGCCTGACCGGACGCGCCGAGAGGCATCGCGACAAGAGCCGCGGCGAGAAGGAACCGAAAGGCGGGGATGCTGCGCAGGACGTGCATAGGTGAGCCTCCCATAGATGCGGACTGAGTATAACCCCAGGTTCCCGAACCCGAGACATTCCCTCGGGTGGGGTTTCGCCGGAGGGCCTGGTTCTTTACTATCAATCGTGATGCGGCAACAAGGCGAGTCCCATTCCCCGCGATGGCAGAATCTGCGGAAGGCGATGCGGCAAGGGTCCATCGAGGCCCTTCTGATCACCCATTTGCCCGACGTCCGCTGGCTCTGCGGATTTACAGGCTCCAACGCCGCCCTCGCGGTGTCGGCGAAGAAAGCCGCCCTCTTTACCGACGGCCGATATACGACGCAGGCGCGGGAAGAGACGCGTGGAGCCCGGGTGACCATCGCGCAGAGGTCCGCGCTGAAGGAAGCCTGCTCCTGGCTCGCGGAGCAGGCCCAGCACGCCTGGTTTGACCCGGAACACACCGCCGTCGCTGCGCTCGATCTCATGCGATCGGCGCTCCCCGCGAAGCAGCGGCGCGGCTTCTTTGTGCCGATGAAAAGACCCCTCGTGCCCGAGTTGCGGATGGTCAAAGACGAGGGCGAGCTCCGCCTGATGGAAAAGGCAGCCGCGCTGGGCTGCTCCCTCTTCGAGGCCATGCTGCCCCGGATCGAAGCGGGTGTCACCGAGATCGGCGTCGCGGCGGAGCTGGAGTTCCTCGCCCGGGGGCTCGGCGCCGAGGGCATGTCGTTCGAAACCATCATCGCCTCAGGCGCCCGATCGGCCATGCCGCACGGCCGCGCCACCCAGGCTCCCCTGCCGCGCAAGGGATTCGTGACAATGGACTTCGGTGTTATCCTCAATGGTTATTGCTCGGATATGACGCGGACCCTGCATGTGGGACGCCCGAGCCATGAGGAACGCTCCGCGTACGATGCGGTGCTCGAGGCGCAGGAGGCGGCGGTTGCCGCGGTGGCGCCCGGCGTGACCTGTGGCGCCGTGGACGAAGCGGCTCGCAGGGTTCTGCGCAAGGCCCGGCTGGCAAAGCACTTCACCCATTCCACCGGGCATGGTGTCGGTTTGGAGATTCACGAGCAGCCCCGCATTGCCGCTGGGCAGGAGACGCAGCTGCAGCCCGGGATGATCATCACGATCGAGCCCGGTATTTATCTCACAGGAAAATTCGGAATTCGAATCGAAGATATGGTGGCGGTTACGGAGACGGGAGGCCGGGTTCTAACTCCGGTCACCAAAGGCTGGATTGAGCTTTAACCGGGTGAGGCGCGCGAGAGCGAAACGATGAACGCGGAAGATATGAATGAGCTGAAGGAACTCATCGAGTTCCTCAAAGACAACAAGATTGGCGAATTCGACCTGGAACGCGGCGATCTCAAGGTCCGCATCAAGTTCGCCCAGGAGGGCGGCGCGGATCTGGCGGGTCTGACCCGCCTGCTGCAGGCCCAGGCCGCTGCGTCGCCCGCGCCCTTACCGGCAATGGCTCCCGCCATGCAGGCCAGTTCCACGCCCGCCGCCGAACCATCCGCCGCGGAAGATTCCGACGCCGGTCTGCACATTGTGAAATCGCCCATTGTCGGCACCTTCTACGAGTCGCCTTCCCCTGGCTCGCCGTCTTTCGTGAAAATCGGCGATCAGGTCGACGTCGGCCAGGTCCTCTGCATCGTGGAAGCCATGAAGCTCATGAATGAAATCGAGAGCGATGCGGCCGGCGAGATCGTCAAGCGCTTTGTGCAGAGCGGTCAGCCCGTCGAATACGGTCAGCAGCTCTTTGCGGTGCGTCCCCGATAACTATGCGTAAAGTTCTGATCGCCAATCGCGGCGAAATCGCCCTGCGCGTGATTTGCGCCTGCCGGGAGATGGGCCTCCGCACCGTCGCCATCTACAGCGAAGCCGACAGCCATTCGCTCCACGTCCGTTTCGCCGACGAAGCCATCTGCATCGGCCCTCCCCGCTCGGCGGAAAGCTATCTCAATGTCCCCGCGGTGATCAGCGCCGCCGAAATCGCCGACGTCGATGCCATTCATCCCGGATACGGCCTGCTCAGCGAGAACGCCAACTTTGCCGAGGTATGCCGCGCCTCCAACATCAAGTTCATCGGCCCGCCGCCCGAGGTCACGCGCCTCATGGGCGAAAAAGAAAAAGCCCGTCAGGCCATGAAACGCGCGAAGGTGCCCATCCTCCCCGGCTCCGATGGCGTCATCCAGAGCGAAGGCGAAGGCCTCGAGTGGGCCCAGACCGTCGGCTACCCCGTAATCCTCAAAGCCTCAGCCGGTGGCGGCGGCCGCGGCATGCGCGTGGTGCGTTCCCCCGAGGAGCTGCCCAACCTTTTCCGTGCGGCCCAGAGCGAAGCCGCGAACGCCTTCGGCAACGGCGATCTCTACATGGAGAAGTTCATCGAGCGCCCGCGCCACATCGAGTTTCAGGTCCTCGCCGACGAGCATGGAACCGCGATGTCGCTGGGCGAGCGCGAATGCTCCATCCAGCGCCGCCATCAAAAGCTGATCGAAGAAGCCCCCTCGCTGCAGGTCACCCCAAAAATGCGCGAGGAGATGGCCAGAACCCTGAAGCGCTGCCTCGAAGCCGTCGGCTACCAGAACGCCGGCACCATCGAGTTCCTCATGGATGAGGATGGCAAGCTCTACTTCATCGAAATGAACACCCGCATCCAGGTCGAGCATCCCGTCACCGAGATGGTGACCGGCATCGATCTGGTGAAGGCGCAGCTGCGCCTCGCCATGGGCGAAAAACTGGCCAGCGTGCTGCCCGAGCCGATAACCGTCCGCGGCCATGCCATTGAGTGCCGCATCAATGCGGAGCACCCGGAGAAGTTCACTCCCTCCGCCGGCAAGATCACCGCCTTCAATGTGCCAGGCGGCAACGGCATCCGCGTCGACACCGCGCAGTACGCCGAAGGCGTCGTCCCCCCCTACTACGATTCACTCATCGCCAAGCTGATCGCGCACGGCAACAATCGCGACGAGGCCATGGCGCGCATGCAGCGGGCCCTCGGCATGTTTATTGTGCAGGGCATCCACACCACCATCCCCCTGCACCAGCGAATCTTTCAGGACGAAGAGTTCCGCGAGGGCCAGTTCGACACCAAGTTCATGGAGCGCTTCTTCGAGCGCGCGAAAGAGCAAAAGGAAGCCGCCGTCCGCTAGTCGCTGTCCGCTGGCCTCCGTCCGCTGATCTCCTAAATTTTTCGACCCCGCCACCCCCCGGCTGTCATCCTGAGGATTCGCAAAGCGAATCGGAAGGATCCGCGGTTGCTTTTTCGCCCTGGCCAGTGGGAACATCCCAATTCCCCAAAGGCCTGTCATTCTGAGCGCACGGGGCCCCAAACGTCGTTCAGTTTGGGGGTG
>DATASQ010000015.1:0-60204 GCA_036269135.1 Acidobacteriaceae bacterium | reverse complement strand
CGGGCAGAATGCCGGCGATGGGGACGGGCGTGCCGTCGATGTCCGACATGCGTCCGACGAGGTGGGGATCGCCGGCGTACTGCGTCTGCCAGGCAGAGCGGGTGAGGAAGATCGCGGGCCCGGCCTTGTCCGACGCGGAGTCGACGCCCAGGAGCTGCAGAAGATTCGCGCTGGCCTGGGCGACGACGAGGCGCTGCTCAGGGCGATCGGCGAGATGAAGAGTTTTATATGCGACTCGATAGAACGCGAGTTCGGAGAAAAGCGAAGCAGTGTTGGTGGTCCACTCGCGATAGTCGGAGACCTGGATGGAGGGAGTCGCGGGATCCGAGGCGCCGCTGCTGGCGACGAGGACCAGAGAGGCCGCGTGCTGATAGGGAGCAGGCAGAAGGACGCGGCGAGCACCGGGGAGCGCGAGGCAGAGCAGGAGGGCGGCGAGAGTTCCGGCGGCGAGGAGCAGAAGGCAGCGGGCCGGCGAGCCTGGCTGCAGGAGCGAGCGCAGGCGCGGCAGGAGGCGGACGCGGAAGCTGTGGGCGCGCAGTTGGAGCGCATCGCTGAGAGCGCCGGCGGCGAATGTCAGCGGTGTGGCAGACACGGAAGGATCGCTGTCGGACACCTGTCCGACATGCCAAAGTTCGGCGAGCCACTCGGCGGTCCAGTCTGTGCGCTGTGCTGCAGGGACAAGGAGCGCGGCCGAGCGCACGAGGAGTCGGGCGGACAAGCCGGAAGGGGAGGGGGAGAGATTCATGCGCGTTCGACCTCCGGCGTGGGGAGCATGCGCTCAAGAAGCGGATACCGCTTCCAGGCGGCTTCGAGGGTGGCTTTGCCGGTACGGGAAACGCGGTAGTACTTGCGGGGCGGGCGCTGCTGGGCGTCGGCGATGGACTGCTGCTCCCATTTGGAGGCGATGAGGCTGTCGCGCTCGAGGCGGCGGAGGGCGGGGTAGACGGTGCCGCTGGGCAGGCCGGTGACCTCCATGATGCTGAAGCCGTAGACATGGCCGGCGTGGATGGCCTGAAGGATCATGGCGGCGGTGTGGGAAAGCTTCGCCTCGGCGAGCATGGAGGTGATTGTAGCACCCTATGTAGCATTCTGTTGACGCGTAAAGAGCAGTATGCTACATAGGGTTCAGGAGGAAAGGAATCGTGCTGGAACTGCAGCGGCTGTCGCGGAGCTATCGCGGGATTCCGGCGATCCGGGAGGTGAGCTTCGTGGTGCGGCCGGGGGAGATTGTCGGTTTCCTGGGGCCGAACGGGGCGGGGAAGTCGACGACGGTGAAGATCATTACCGGGCTGCTGCGGCCCAATGACGGTCGCGTGCTCTTTGAGGGGCGCGACATTCACGCCGATCTGCAGCAGTGGCGGGCGAGGCTGGGGTACATCCCGGAAGAGGCGCACCTGTATGCGTGGATGTCGGCGATGGAGTACCTGCAGCTGGTGGGGCGGCTGCGGGGGATGGGCGAGCGGGTGATCGAGGAGAAGGCAACGGGAATTTTGGCGCTGCTGGGCCTGGAATCGTGGCGGCATTCTCCCATGACGGCGTATTCAAAGGGCATGCGGCAGCGGGTGCTGATGGCGGCAGCGCTGCTGCACGATCCCACGATGCTGGTGTTCGATGAGCCGCTGTCGGGGCTGGATGTGCTGTCAGCGCGGCTGTTTCGCGATCTGCTGCACGAGCTGGCCGGGCAGGGCAAGGCGGTGCTCTACATCTCGCACGTGCTGGAGATTGTGGAGCAGATGTGCGATCGCGTGGTGGTGATTGCGGAGGGAAAGGTGGTGGCGGATGCGGCTCCCGCGGAGCTGGCGCAACTGATGGAACTGCCGAATTTGGAAAAGGTATTTGCACAACTGGTGCGGCAGCAGGACACGCGCGCCGCGGCGAAGGCGATGGTCGACGTGATGAAGATCAATGGTTAGCGCGTTGCGAATGCGGCGTGAAGAGCGCGAGCAGGTTCTGTCGCTGGGGGTGCTGGCGCAAAAAGCGGAGGCCGAGCCGCATGAGGAGCCGACGCAGTTCCGCGTGCTGGTGCGGCATTTTCTGGAGCGGTTCTTCACCAGCGAGATGGCTTCGGCGGAGGGCGACGCGAAGACGCGGCTGGTGCAGGTGGCGTGCGCGCTGGGGATTCCGGGGCTGATGGTGGCGATGTATCTGTATCCGGTGTATCACCTGCCGCGCGGGCACGTGGGGGGGTACTGGGGACCGCGGCCATACTGGTCGCAGGCGGGCGATCACTACTTTTACGTGGTGTATTCGCTGGTCGCGCTGGGGCTGGTAACGATTTTCGAGTGGGATTTGTTGTTTCCAGATCTGCTGGACGTGTACGTGATGGGCCACCTGCCCGTGCGCAAAACGCGCGTGTTTTCGGCGCGTGTCACAGCGATCGCCGTGTTGCTGGTCGCGGCGCTGTTCGACGTGAATTTTCTGGCACCGCTGGTGCTGCCGGCGGCGACCGATCCGCCGCATCTGTTACGGTTCTGGGCGGCGCATGTGGCGGCGGTGGGAGCGAGCGGCGTGTTTGGGGCGACGTTCTTTCTGGCGCTGGAAGGCGTGCTGCTGGGCGTGCTCGGCGACCGGTGGTTTCGGAAAATATCGTTGTGGCTGCAGGGTGGATTTGTGGCGGCGCTGCTGACGCTGCTGTTTCTGTATCCGGCGATGGCGGGGAGTTTGCAGGGGCTGACGGCGGGGCGTGGGGCAATCTGGCTGCCGCCGTTTTGGTTTCTGGGAATCTACGAGCAGATGCTGCATGGGGCGGCGACTCTGTCGGTGTTTGTGCGGATGGCACATGTGGGATGGGCGGCCCTGTTCGCGGCGGCGGGCGTGGCGGTGGCGACGTATCCGCTGGCGTGGTGGCGCAGGACGCGCGGGCTGGTGGAGGGCGCGGCGAAGAAGGAGCGGCGCGGCGTGGCGTCGGTTCCGGCGGGGCGAGTGCTCCATGCCACGCTGGCACGGACGCCGGCGTGTCGCGCGATTTGGCAGTTCATCGGGCAGAACCTCGTGCGGGTGCCGCGCTATCGCATGGTGCTGGTGATGGTGGGCGGGATGGGTGCGGCGCTGGTGCTCGCTGCGGTGACGCGGGTGAGCACGGCGCACGGGCGCATTGCATTTGTATTTTCGCCGGACGGATTACGGGCCGTGGTGCCGATGGTGGCGTTCTGGACGGTGGCGGGATTGCGGAGCACGTTTCTGGCGCCGGCGGATCAGCGCGGGCGGTGGATCTTTCGCGTGACGGTGGGGAAGGCGGGACTGGCCGAGGTGGGTGCGGCGCGGCGATGGGTGCTGCTGTGGAGCGCGGCGCTGAGCCTGCTCGCCGTCGCGCTTGCGGCACGGGCGGAGTTATGGAGAGGGTCCGTTTTGGGTGGACAGATCGTCGTGGCCGTCGCGTGGAGCGTGGTGCTGACGGATGTGCTTTTCCTGAACGTGAAGACGATTCCATTTACCGGGGCGAAGGCGAATACGGCGACGAACTTTGCGCTGCTGCTGATTCCGTATCTGGGATTCTTTCCTGCGGTGGTTTTGTTCACCGTCGCTGCGGAGCCGTGGATTGAGGCGGCATGGAGCAACGTGGCGTGGACGGCGGCGGTGTTTACGACGGTGCATCTGGTGCTGCGGGCGATGCATCGGCAGCGAATCCGCGAGCACCTGCTGATCGATGCGGATGAGGATGAAGAGGAGTTTCCGCAGCGGCTGGGGCTGCGGTACTAAATCAACCCATCCTGCGGCGCCCAAAAGCGGGCGACGAGGATGGGCCGCCCGGGTTGGTTGTCCGGTCAGGCGGTGACGGCGGCGGCAACCTGCTGCAGGCCGCGCGCTTCGATTTCGAATTCGCGAATTTTGTATTTCTGAATTTTGCCGCTGAGGGTGGCGGGGAATTCGTCGACAAAACGGAAGTGCTCGGGGATTTTGAAGTAGGCAATCTGGTCGCGGCACCACTCGCGGATTTCCTCTTCTGTGGCAGATTGTCCGGGGCGGAGACGCACCCAGGCGCAAACGACTTCTCCAAGCCGCGCGTTGGGGATGCCGACGACCTGGACTTCGCTGATTTTTGGATGGGTGTAGAGGAACTCCTCGATCTCGCGCGGATAGATGTTTTCGCCCCCGCGGATGATGATGTCCCGGGAGCGGCCGGTGAGATGGATGCAGCCGTCGTGGTGCATCACGCCAAGGTCGCCGGTATGCAGCCAGCCGTCCGGGTCGATGGCCAGGGCTGTGGCTTCGGGCTCGGCGTCGTAGCCTTTCATGACGACATAGCCGCGGGCGCAGACTTCGCCCTGTTGTCCGACGGGGAGGGTGGCGCCGTCGGACGTGGAGACGATTTTAATTTCCGTCCGGGGCATAGCGCGTCCGACGGTGTTGACGCGAACCCCGAGGGGGTCTTCGGCGTCGGACATGGTGACGACGGGGGAGCTTTCCGTCTGACCGTAGGCGATGACCAGCTCGCCAATGTGCATTGCGGTGAGGACGCGCTTCATCAGCTCGATGGGGCAGGGGGCGCCGGACATCATCCCGGTACGGAGGCTGGTGAGGTTGTACGAAGCGAAGTCCGGGAGGCTGAGCTCGGCGACGTACATGGCGGGAACGCCGTAGACGGAAGTTGCGCGTTCGGCGTCGATGGCCTGAAGGGTCGCGCGGGCGTCGAAGGTCCAGTTGGGAAAGATCAGCGCCGCGCCGGTATTGAGGGCGGTCATGGTGCCGATGACGCAGCCGTAGCAATGGAAGAGCGGGACGGGAACGCAGATGCGATCCTGCTCGGTGTAGTGGAAGCCCTGGGCGAGGAACTGGCCGTTGTTGACGATGTTGTGATGCGTGAGCATCACCCCTTTGGGCAGGCCGGTGGTGCCGGAGGTGTACTGGATGTTGGCAACGTCGGATACGGCGACGCGATCCGGCAGACGGCCGGGGGCATCAAGCAAGGCGGGCCATTCGGGGGAGTCGAAGAAGACGGTGTGCCCGAGAGCGAGGGCGAGGCCGTGGCGGGCGCGGTCGAGGATGGAGGCGTAGTCGGCGCGTTTGTCGTGCGTCCAGAGAAAGAGGGCCTTCATGCGCGAACGCGTGAGCGTGTACTGCAGCTCATGGGAGCGGTAGGCGGGATTGACATTGACGAGGGCGGCGCCGGCGCGGGCGCAGCCCATGTGCATCATGAGCCATTCAGCGCAGTTGGTGGACCAGAGTCCGACGCGGTCACCCGGGCGGATGCCGAGGGCATAGAGGCCGCGAGCGACCCGATCGGCTTCGTTGCTGAGCTGCGCCCAGGTGAGGCGGCGCTGCTGGTGGCAGGATACGACGGCATCGCGGTCAGGGAAGCGCGAGGCGGTGCGGTGGAGGAGGTCGCCGATCGTCAGGTTCAGCAGCGGACGGTCAGGGCCGCGCGTGTGGCTGACGGTGAAGCGATCCTCGGTCGTGGTCGTCGGACAGTCGTACACGATGGGCAGTGTACGAGCCGCTGGACGGCGGGGGATGTGATGCAAAGCACTTGAGGCAGGGAATAGGGAATAGGGAGAGGGAACAGGCTCGGGGCAGAGATTACCGTTTGGAGTTTGGCTCCGGGGATGGGGAGGAGTCCTGGGGCGCCGGGGAGAACAACGCGTCGAGGACGAGAAGGATGCCGCCGATGACGATGGCGGAGTCGGCGATGTTGAAGTCGGGCCAGTGGTAGTGAACGATGTGGACTTCGAGGAAGTCGGTGACCAGGCCATAGCGCAGGCGGTCCCAGACATTGCCAATCGTCCCGCCGAGGATAAGGGCCAGTGCGATGGTGGTGGCGGTGACGCGGCGGCCGATGCGGAGCAGGATGATGAGGACGACCAGGGCCGCGACGAGGGAAAAGCCGGTGAGGACCCAGTGGATGAGGCCGGGGCGGGAAGTATCGACAAACATGGAGAAGGCCGCGCCGGGGTTGCGGACGTGGGTAAGGCGGAAGACGTGATCGATGACCGGGATGGCGTCGCCTTCGGGGATGTGGCGGACGATCCAGGCCTTGGAGAGGCGGTCGCAGAGGACGATGAGGGCGGTGAGGGCGAGGAGCCAGGGGCGGCGGTCGCGGGTGCTCATCGGGCGGCCTCGACGTAGTTCATCTGGGTGAGGGCGTCTTCGCAGCGGCCGCAGACGAACCAGGGGGCATCGACGGCCGGGACCTTGGGCGTGACGGGGCGGACGTGCAGCTTTTCGTCGTCATCGGGGTAAAAGTTCCAACAGCGGTTGCATTTGGTGCCGGCGGCGGGGTAAATGACGACGCCGACCTTATCCATTCCAAACGCAACCTCACTCACAAGGTCTTCCGGCGGTTTCGGATTTAGGAAGGTGTCCCTAAATTCCACCTGCGAGACATTAAAGAGCTCCTTGAGAATGTCCGAACTTCGTGCCAGCAGGGCGCAGGTGTCAGTATCTGTATCGATGACGACGCGTGCGCCAAGCGCCTTTCCGATTCTGCCCGCCTTGCGTTCCCATTCGAGCGCCTTGAGCACACTGTCTCGAATGGAGAACAGGTTGTTGAAATCGTCGTAGAAGAGATCGACTGGCGGTAACGGCATATCCCGTATTGGCAATGGACCTCCCAACTCGTCCGCCTTCCAAAAATGCGCCAAATGCACGCTGGCCGGTCTGTCGGACACGGCGGGCAGGTATTGCCACACCTCGTCCGCCGTGAAGGTGAGGATCGGCGCGACGAGTCGGACCAGGGTTTCCGCGATCCTCCACAGAACCGTTTGCGCGGAGCGGCGTTCGACGCTTTGCGGCGCGAAGGTGTAGAGGCGGTCCTTCAGCACATCGAGATAAAAGGCGCTGAGCTCCACGATGCAGAACTCGTTCACCGCCTGATACGCGCGGTGAAACTGGAAGTCGCCGTACCAGCCTCCGTGGCCGTCGGCGCCGCAGACTTTCTCGACCAGCTCGCGGGTGCGGGCCAGCATGTACCTGTCTAAAGGGAGCAGGTCTGTGTCGGACACGGCGTTGGACGCGGGGTTGAATCCCGCCAGATTCCCGAGCAAAAACCGGAAGGTGTTGCGCAGCTTGCGGTAGTTGTCTGCCAGGCGCTGCATAATGTTTTCGCTGTTGACGACGTCTTCGCGGAAATCCACCGAAGCAACCCAAAGGCGAACGATCTCCGCGCCGAGACGGTCGGCGATATCGACGGGATCGACACCGTTGCCGAGGGACTTGGACATGGCGCGGCCCTGCTCGTCGAGGGTCCACCCCGCGGTGCCGACCATTTTGTAGGGCGAGGCGTGATTTTGTCCGACGCCGACCGACGTGAGCAGCGAGGTGTGGAACCAGCCGCGGTACTGGTCGCCGCCTTCGAAGTAGAGGTCGGCAGGCGGCTCGAGTCCGGGCTCGGCTTCGAGGACGGCATGCCAGCTGGAACCGGAGTCGAACCAGACATCGAGGATGTCGGTCTCGCGGCGGAACTCGGCGCCGCCGCAGTTGGTGCAGTGCGCGCCATGGGGCAGCAGGGCATCAGGAGCAGGCGTGTGCCAGACCTCGACACCTTCTTTTTCGAAGAGCGCAAGGACACGCTGGTTGAGGACGCAATCGCGCAGAGGCTCCTGGCATTGCGTGCACAGGAAGACCGCGATGGGCACGCCCCAGAGACGCTGGCGCGAAATGCACCAGTCGGGGCGGCTGGCGATCATGTTGGCGATGCGTTCTTCGCCCCACGCCGGATCCCATTTGACGCTGTTTTTGATCTCGTCCAGCGCCCGCTGGCGAAAAGTCGTTGCGTGGCCCTCGATTTCCATGGGCTGGTCGATGTTGATGAACCACTGCTCGGTAGCGCGGAAGATGACGGGGTGATGGCAGCGCCAGCAGTGGGGGTAGCTGTGATAGATGTCGGACCGGCCCATGAGAGCGCCGCGCGCAGCGACGAGATCGATGATGGGCTGATTGGCCTGGAAAACGGTCTTGCCGTCGTATTCGGGCAGGCCGTCGCGGATGCGGCCGGCATTGTCGACATGGCAGGTCGGATCGAGTCCGTAGCGGACGCCGGTGTAGAAGTCGTCGGCTCCATGCGCAGGGGCGGTGTGGACGGCGCCGGTGCCCTGATCGGCGGTGACGTAGTCGGCGAGAACGCCGAGGATCTCGCGGTCGAGGAAGGGGTGTTGAAAGGTGGCGCGCTCGAGAGCCGCGCCTTTGAAGGTGGCGATGGGAACAGCCGATTCCAGGTTGCAGGCTCCGCGGACGGCGGCGGCAAGGGCCTCGGCAACGATATAGACGCGATCGGTCGCCTTGTCTTCCAGAGCGACATAATCGAAATCGGGATGAAAGGCGACGGCGAGCGAAGCAGGCAGGGTCCAGGGGGTAGTGGTCCAGATGATGGTGGCGACGCGTTTGCCGGCGAGGGCGGGGTCGAGAACCGGCGCATTGCTGGTGAGGTCGTAGCGAACGTAGATGCTGGGGCTGGAGTGCATCTCATACTCGATCTCGGCGTCGGCGAGGGCGGTTTGGTCGTGGAGGCACCAGTAAACCGGCTTGAGGCCGCGATAGACAAAACCGTCTTCGAAGAAGCGGAAGAAGGTTTCGAGGATTCGCGCCTCGTAGGCGCGCGACATGGTGGTGTAGGGGTCATCCCAGCGGCCGAAGATCCCCAGCCGAACAAACTGGCTGGTTTGCAGATCGATATACGTCTGCGCGTACTCGCGGCATTCGCGGAGGAACTCGGCGGGCGGGATCGAAAGCTTCTTGCGGCCGAGCTTCTCGTCGACCTTGATTTCGATGGGCAGGCCGTGGCAGTCGAAGCCGGGAACGTAGGGGGCGTCGAAACCGGCCATGGTCTTCGACTTGACGATGAAGTCCTTAAGGCACTTATTGAGGGCGTGGCCCAGGTGGATGGGGCCGTTCACGTAGGGGGGGCCGTCGTGCAGGATGTAGCGCGGCGAACCTTTGCGCGCAGCGCGGATCTGCTCGTAGAGCCCGGATTGCTTCCAGGTCTCGAGACGCTCCGGTTCGCTGCGAGGCAGGCTGGCCTTCATGGGGAAGTCGGTGCGAGGCAGGGAAAGGGTATCTTTCAGAGCAACAGGCTTCGGGTCGCCGGCGGGCGGCACAGAGGACATTGTTTCTCCAACTTGCGAGGTGGGATGAGCCAAAGTTCATTGTATCCGCTGAGACTGCAGTAACTTCCTGCCCGATGACGCGTCTATTGGAGGAAGGAACAGGGGCAGGCGATTTTTAGAAGGGGAGCCGCATCTCAGCAAGTGCAGCACGATCCCCAGGGCAAGACAGAGAGGGCGGCTGTCATTGATAATCAGGAGAAGCTGGGCGGCAACGCCCGGCGAAGAGGACATGGGGAATACGGTTTTGACCTCTCCGCATCTGGTACCGGACACAAATCGATCGAGAGATCTTCAGGCTGATGGACCGCGCCTTGGCGGCCTGGAGGGAGTGATCGAGGAACCGATCTGGAAAACGCTGTTCGCCGGGGTGGTGGACACGCTGTTTCCGAAGAAACTGCCTCCGCTGAAGCTCAGTTCCGCGCCGATCGCGGTCCGAGACCCGCTGGCGGTGAAGCGGAGTCCGGCCTCGAGCGCGCTGGCCTTCATCACGCACGTGGTGGTGATCGGGCTCATCCTGCTCTTCACGCTGGAGCAGTGGCACGAGCGGGCGATCCAGAAGAAGGTGGCCGTTGTGCCCGTGGATGTTGCGCCGTACATTCCGCCCTCCCCGATGAAAGACACGATGGGCGGCGGTGGCGGCGGGGGCAACCACGAAATCGTCGAGGCCTCAAAGGGCAAGCTGCCCAAGATGGCAAAGACACAGATTGTGCCTCCGCAGATTTTGCGGCTGGATCACCCGAAGCTGGCTGTAGAGCCCACCGTGGTGATGCCGCAGGCGATCAAACTGCCGGATGCGGCCAACATGCCGAATATCGGAATGCCGCAGTCGCAGCAGGTGGCGCTGCTCTCGCAGGGCGGGGGCGCCGGTTCCGGATTTGGCAGCGGTTCCGGGGGCGGCATTGGTTCGGGTTCGGGGGGCGGGATTGGTCCGGGCTCGGGCGGTGGATACGGTGGCGGCCTCTACCATCCGGGCGGCGGCGTTTCCAACCCGGTGCTGGTGTATGCGCCGGATCCCGAATTCTCCGATGAAGCACGGCGCGCCAAGTACCAGGGCGTGTGTGTGGTGGGACTAATCGTGGACGCGCAGGGCAATCCGCAGCGGGTGCATATTGTGCGGCCGCTGGGCATGGGACTGGACGAGAAGGCCATGGAAGCCGTGCGCCAGTATAAGTTCAAGCCGGCCGTTTATCAGGGACATGCCGTGCCGGTGGAGATCAACATTGAGGTGAACTTCCGGATCTACTGATCGATGGATTCGGAAGCAGCAGGACCCTCGCCGCCAAATCGGGCGCGAGGGTCTTTTGCGTCTGGGGACTGGCCGTCCAGGCGGACGCGCTGCGCGCCAAACTTCCTTTTTGGGTGCTGGAGCCGCCAGGTCAGGCGGTGCGGAGCGACCCGACGACGGCGTCGTGGAAGGCGGGTCGGAGCTGGCGGATGGTCTCGGTGGAGCGGTCGGGCCACGTCCGGTTGGTGAGCAGGGCGACGGCGAGGTTCTGATCGGGATCGATCCAGAGCGAGGTGCCGGCATAGCCCAGGTGCCCGATGGAGCGCGGGCCGAAGAAGTGGCCTGACGAGGACGGCTCGGTGGGGACGTCCCAGCCGAGGGCGCGGGAGCGGCCGTCGGGCGTGGTCTTACGCTCAGTGAAAAGATCCACGGTCTCGGGACGGAAGAGCTGCACGCCCCCGGCGGTGCGGCCGCGTTCAAGAATGCACTGCGCGAAACGCAGAAGATCTTCGACATTGGAGAAGACGCCGGCATGGCCGGCAACGCCTCCCAGCACAAAGGCGTGCTCGTCCTGCACCTCGCCCTGGATCACGCGCCCACGGAAGGCGCGGTCCTCTTCGGTGGGCGGGATGACGGGGCAATCCGCGCGGCGAGGGCAGAAGCGAGTGTGGGCGAGCCCGAGGGGCGCGAAAATTTCGCGCGCGCAGAAGACATCGAGCGGGGTGCGGGTGAGCAACTCGATGACCTTGCCGAGCAGGATGAAGCCAAAGTCGGAGTACTCGGTGCGGGTGCCCGGTGACGATTCGAGGGGCAGTTGCAGAATGGCGCGCAGCAGGGCATCAGGCGTGCCGGAGTTGCGGAAGAGGGGAGCCCAGCCGACCATGCCGGAGCTGTGCGCGAGAAGCATGCGCAGCGTCACGCGTTCCTTGCCGCTGCCGGGGGCCATGCCGATGACGAACCCAGGAAGAATATCGCCCAGGCGGGCGTCCAGATCGAGCAGGCCGCGGTCGACCAGCAGCATGGCGGTCGCGGTGGTGGCGATCACTTTGGTGACGCTGGCCAGATCAAAAAGGGTCTCCGGAGAGACGGCGGGCGCATCCGGTTCATAGGTAAAGCGCCCGAGGGCATCCAGGGCGACGATGGAGCCGTTATGAAGAGCGCCCCAGGCGGCTCCGGGGAAAGCTCGCTGTTTGACGGCCTGGTTCAGGACGGCGCGGGGAGCCGAGAGGAGGCCGCGCGCGTTGGGGCCCGCGAGGGCAATCCCAGCCGGTGTCATGCTGACAGGGTAACCCGAAGAGGCCTGAGACGCGTGTATCGGCGATCACGGGCGGGGTGGAAGCCCTGCGCGGGCAGAGCGCCGGAGCCAGGGCGGGATTCCCGGATTCGGCGCGGAACACAGAGTAAGCCGGGTGGGCGGCGTATGGAATTGCCGCTGCCCTGGAGCGGTGCCCGACATCTATACTGAGTTGCTGACGCTGGACAGACGACTGCCCCCTATGCCTATCGCGCTCGATTTTTTCGTCAAATACGGATATGCGGTTGTGCTGCTGTGGGTGTTGACCGAGCAGCTGGGATTTCCGATTCCGAGCACGCCGTTGCTGCTGACCGCGGGCACCCTGACGGCGACGCACCAGCTAAGCCTGCCTCTGGTGTGGGCAGCGGTCCTGGTGGGCAGCCTCATCGCGGATACCGTCTGGTACGTCTTCGGGCAGCGCTACGGCGGGGCGGTGGTGCGGTTGATGTGCCGCCTGAGCTTTGAGAGCTCGGCGTGCGTGCGCAAGACGGAGGGGTACTTTACCCGACGCGGTGCAGCGGCGCTGCTGGTGGCGAAATTCATCCCCGGGCTGGGTTCGGTGGCCGCGCCCATAGCCGGGCAGATCGGCATGGGCTTCGGGCGATTTCTGCTGTTCGACGCCGGCGGCGTGCTGCTGTGGGCGGTCAGCATCACGCTGGGCGGCTATTTCTTCGGCGACATTCTCCGGCAGCACCCCAATGCGCTCTCATGGACGCTGCACTTTTTCGGACTGCTGTTTGCCCTGCTCTTTGTCGGCTTCCTGGTGTGGCGCCTGCTGCAGCGCCGGGCATTTCTGCGCTCGGTGCGGATGGCGCGTCTGGAGCCGCGGGAACTGAAGCAGATGCTCGATGCGGGCCAGCCGGTATTCATCGTGGACCTGCGCCACCCACTGGATTACCTGCCCGATCCGCGGACCCTGCCCGGTGCGCTGAGCCTCACGCCGGACAAGCTGGTGGCGGAGAGCGAGCGGATTCCGCGCAACCAGGAGGTTGTGCTGTTCTGCACCTGCCCCAGCGAGGCCACCGCAGCCAGGATGGCGCTCCAGTTGCGCCGCATAGGGATTCACCGGGTGCGGCCGCTGCGCGGCGGCTACGACGAGTGGAAGCGGCTTGGCTATCCGCTGGTGGATATAGCGGAGCAGCCGGCGCCGGCCGCGTAACCGTCAGAGGCCCCGAAGCCGTTCGCATGCGCGGGCAAGGTCTTCGTCACGTTTGGCGAAACAGAAGCGCAGCAGGTTCTCTCCTCGGCCATTTGCGAAGAACGCGGTGCCGGCGACGGCGGCGACTCCGGTCTGGCGCAGGAGATGCCGGGCTTTGTCGCGGGCGGTCGCGCCCGGAATTCCTGTCGCATCCGCCAGCACATAATAGGCGCCCTGAGGGATCGACGGCTTCAGGCCGGTGTCGGCCAGAGTGGTGCACAGCATGTCCCGTTTAGCCTGGTACTCGGTGGCGAGGCCGGCGTAGAAGCTATCGGGCAATTCGAGGAGACCGGCGGCGGCTCCATGCTGGAAAGGCGAAGGGGTGCAGACGTAGGCGAGGTCATGGAAGTAGGCAATGGCGCCCATCCAGCGCTTATCCGCGACCAGATAACCGACGCGCCAGCCGGTAATACTGAAGGTCTTGGAGAGGCCGGAGATGGTGATGGTGCGCTCGGCCATGCCCGGCAGGGTGGCCAGACTGATGTGCCGCGTGCCATCAAAGACGAAGTATTCGTAAATCTCGTCAGTCAGGACGAAAAGGTCATGCTCCTGAGCGAGAGCGGCGATGGATGCGAGATCCTCGGCGGTGAAGACTTTGCCGCAGGGATTCGACGGCGAGTTGATCACGATGCCGCGGGTCCGCGGCGTGATCGCGGCACGCAGGGCCTCGCAGTTGAGGGCCCAGTCCGGCGCGATGAGCGGGACAATGGCGGCGTTCACCCGCAGGGCGCTCAACGTGTTCAGGTGATATCCGTAGAAAGGCTCGAACAGGATGACTTCGTCGCCGGGATCGAAGAGCGCCATGCAGGCGGCATAAAAGCCCGCCGTCGCGCCGGAGGTGACGAGGACTTCGCCATCGGGATCGGCAGGGAGGCCATTGTGGCGGGCGAGCTTGCCGGCAATCGCCTGGCGGAGCGGGGCAATGCCGTCGAGTCGCGTATAGATATTGTGGCCCTGGGCAATGGCTTCCACGGCGCGGGCCGCGACCGGCCGGGGCACCTCCGTATCGCAGACGCCCTGGGCGAGATTGATGCCGTTGACGCGTTCGCATTCGAGCGACATGGCGCGGATCTCCGACTGCACCATGCCGGGAGAGATTTCGCTGAGACGCAGTTTGTCCGCAACAGCCCGCATCCGACACGTTTACCACAAAGAAACGGCGTTTCGCCAACAGCATCCGCCTCTCGTACCGGCGCAGGATCGGCTAAGGTGGGTTCATGGACATTGTGCTGAACGCCGTGGAGGCGCGCGTGCTGGGTTCCCTGATGGAAAAGGAAGCCACCACACCGGAGTACTATCCTCTGTCGCTGAACGCGCTGATCAATGCCTGCAATCAGAAGAACAACCGTGAGCCGGCGATGCAACTCGGGGAGGAGGACGTGCGCATGGCTCTTCACCGTCTGCAGGACCAGAGCCTCGCCGGCCCAGCGCGCGGCGTCGACAGCCGGGTGACGAAGTACGAGCATCGCCTGCAGGAGGTCTTCAACTTCACGCGCGGTGAGGCGGCGGTGATCTGCGTGCTGCTGTTGCGCGGACCGCAGACCCCGGGCGAGTTACGCGGCCGAAGCGAACGGATGCACCTGTTCCAGGAAGTCGAGGATGTGCTTTCCACCTTGCAGAAGCTCATGCAGCGAGAGCCCGCGCTGGTCGCGGCCTTGCCCCGGCAGCCCGGCACGAAGGAGATTCGCTATGCGCATCTGCTCTCCGGCGAACCGCAGGTGGGCGCGGTTACGGTCGCTCGCGGATCAGAAACCGCGGAGACAGCAGACTCGGAGCGGCTGCTTCATCTTGAGGCGGAGGTGGCGCGCCTGCGCGAGGAAGTCGAAGGGGTGAAGGCGGAGCTGGTCCGGCTCCACGGCAGGGAGCCAGGCCAGCCTTCGAATATCTAGCGCTCGGGGTTAGTGGCGGAAGTGGCGCATGCCGGTGAGAACCATGGCGATGCCAAGACGATCGGCCGCGGCGATGACTTCATTGTCGCGAACCGAACCGCCGGGCTGGATGACGGCGGTGGCTCCGGCCTGGGCAACGGTTTCGAGGCCATCGGGAAAAGGGAAGAAAGCGTCGGAGGCAGCGACGCATCCGGCCAGCGGCAGCACGGCTTTCATGGCTCCGAAGCGGGCGGCATCCACGCGGCTCATCTGGCCTGCCCCTACGCCGATAGTCTGGCTGTCGCGCGCGTAGACGATGGCGTTGGACTTGACGTGCTTGCAGACCTTCCAGGCGAAGAGCAGAGCGGCCAGTTCCTCGTCGGTTGGTTTGCGCCGGGTGACAATTTTCAGATCGGCGGCGGCGGCGCGGCCCTGATCGGCGTCCTGCAGGAGCAGTCCCCCGGAAACGTGTTTCACCACCCGCCGCGTCTCCGAGGCCTTCACGATGACAAGGCGCAGGTTCTTTTTCGCGCCGAAGCGCGCGCGGGCCTCCGGGCTGAACGCCGGTGCGGCGATGGCTTCGACAAACAGAGCGGCCATTTCTTCGGCGGTGTCGCCGTCGATCTCCCGATTCACACCGATGACGCTGCCGAAGGCCGACACCGGATCGGTGGTGAGCGCTCTGCGGTAGGCTTCGAGCAGGTTCCCTCCGGTGGCCGCGCCGCAGGGATTCGTGTGCTTGATGATGGCCACGGCGGGCTGGTCGAACTCCTGAGCCAAGTCCCAGCAGGCGTCGAGATCGACGAGATTGTTGTAGCTGAGTTCTTTGCCCTGGAGCTGCTCCGCCCCGGCGATGCCGGTGCCGGAGCCGTCCACATAGAGCGCCGCTCGCTGATGGGGATTCTCGCCGTAGCGAAGCATCTGAGCCAGCGGATCATTGATGCGCAGGGCCTGCGGGAATTCGTCACCGAACCGAGCGGGCTGATCGTCGTCGTCGGCGATCTCAACGCGTTCGAGGGTGTTGGCGATGGCGGTGTCGTAGGCGGCGGTCGCGGCGAAGGCTTTCTGTGCGAGACGCCAGCGCGTCTCCCGGCGCAGCGCCCCCTGATGCTGGCCGAGTTCGTCGGCAAGAGCCGCATAATCCGCGGGCGCGGTGACGATGGCCACGTCCTCGAAATTCTTGGCCGCGGAGCGCACCATTGACGGCCCCCCGATATCGATGTTCTCGATCATGTCGGCGAAAGGCACGCCCGGTTTTGCCGCCGTCTTCTCGAAGGCATAGAGATTCACGACGACCATATCGATGGGCTGGATGCGGTGTTTCTCCACCTGAGCGCAATGCTCGGGGTGGTCACGCCGATAGAGAATGCCGCCGTGCACATTGGGGTGCAGGGTCTTGACGCGGCCATCGAGCATCTCCGGGAAGCCGGTGAGGTCGGCAATGTCGCGGACGTTGAGGCCGGCGTCGCGCAGAGCGCGGGCGGTGCCTCCGGTGGAAACCAGTTCGACGCCGTGGCGCGCAAGCCGCTGGGCGAACTCCACCAGCCCCGATTTATCGGTCACGCTCAGAAGAGCGCGCGTAATCTTTTTTTCCCCGCTCAAGAATGTCTCCAGATGTGCCCCGGCGTGCGGGCGTATGAAAGAAAAATTGTAAACAAACGGAGGCGGCTCCGTTGCGTAAGCGCATTTGTCACGGCGCAGCGGGAACGGTAGGGTAGGTTTATGGAGCAAGAAGGAAGCGCGGGGCGAGGGTTCAGCTCGCGGCCGGAGATTCTGCCTCCGGGCACGACACCGGAACCGGAACGGGCGCCCGAGCCGCGTGGCTGGTATCCGCCACCGCAGCCGGTGCAGCGGCCGCGCCGCCACTGGGCGCATGCTCCCGCGACCTACACGCTGGTCGGCGTCAACTGCGCCGTCTTCCTCTTCACGCTTTTCATGAGCCGGAACCTGGCTGGGCCGACCTTCCAGGACAACGGGTCGCTGCTGCTGGTCTGCAATGGCGGAGCGGTGCTGCAGTACGGCCAGTGGTGGCGGGTCGTCACCGCCATCTTTACGCACTTCGGCTGGATCCACATCGGCACCAACATGTGGTGCCTCTGGAACCTGGGACTGCTGGGCGAGCCGCTGCTGGGAGAGTTCGGCCTGGTCGCCGCCTATCTGCTGACCGGCGTGGCCGGCAATCTGCTGGGCATCGCCGTCCACCCGCAGTTGCCGGACCATGGGGGGGTTCTGAGTGCGGGCGCGTCGGGGGCTGTCTTCGGGCTGGCCGGCGTGCTGCTGATGGTGCTGCGCTCGCCTCTGCTGCCCATCCCGCAGGTTGAGCTGAAGCGCCTGCGGCGCAGCGTCTGGTACTTTGCCCTGCTGAATTTTGTGATCGATGCCGGCATATGGGTGGCGCACACCCGTTTACAGATCGATAACATGGCGCACCTCGGAGGATTCCTGAGCGGACTGGCTCTGGGGGCGCCGCTCCTTCCGCGCATTGGGGCGCAGCGAGCCGCCTTCGTACGCAGACGCACCCTCACCGTGGGCGTGATGACCTTCGCACTGCTGCTGATCGCCTGGTGGTTACGAGCCGTTTACAGCGGTCCGGCGGGATAGTTAACTGGCTCGGAAGTCAGTCCTGTCGCATCACGATATGAACGGTGGGACGCGGAGGCGTGGGCCGGAGGGAGTGGTTAACGCGTCGCGGTCGCGGCGAACTTCTTGACCATGGCGAGCAGCAGCTTGCGGTCGCTGTCGTTCAGATTGGTCGAATAGCGGCGAATCTGGGTCAGGAAGCGGAGTTCATCATCGGAAAGCTTCTGCGACTGCAGCTGCCGTCCAAGCGTGTCTTCGGCGAATAACTGAGCCAGCGGAAGTTCGAGCGCACCGGCGATTTTGGCCAGAGTATCGAGGGAAGGAACAGTGTGACCATTTTCCACTCTGGACAAGTAACAGCGGAGAAGCCCTGTGCGCTTCTCAATGTCTCCCTGGGACAGGCCCTTTTGGAGACGATAGCCTCGGATAGTGGTTCCAATTTTCATAAAGGTGACGTACTTTCCCCTGTGTACAGCAAGGCAGGAATCTGTAGATTATTGCCTGCATAGTTAACACGTCGGGAACCGCCCACGCAAGGATTATTTTCCGTACGTTGGTAACCTGGCGCGCCACCCCAAAGACACTTACCGATCGAGGACGACGCTTATTTTTCAGAAGGATGTAATTGCTCCGCCAGAAAATGCCGTGAGCGCTCCTGGGCTTGCTCCGCGTCCCCGAGGCGGTACCCATTTTTGTTATTGGGATTCTCAAAAGCGTGTCCCGCGTCGGGGTAGATTTTGACATTGACGCTCTTGCCCAGGGAACGCATGGCGGTTTCAAAGGCGTGCACGTCGTCGGGGGTGATGCCGCGATCCTGGCCGCCGAAGTTGCCGAGAACAGCGGCGTGGATCTTCCGCAATGTGCCAGGGTCGGTGGGCAGAGAGCCGTAGTTGATGACCACGGCTTTGAGGTCAGGGTCGGCCACGGCGAGCAGCACGGCGTAGCCTCCGCCCATGCACCAGCCGATCGCTCCGATGCGATGCGGATCGACGTTCTTTTGGCTGGACAGGAAGGCAGCTGCCGAAATAAGGTCGCGCACGCCGCGGTCCTGCGGCAGCCCGCGGCTCAGCTGGTGGGCCGTATCCGCGTCCGTGGCCACCTGCCCGCGGTAGAGATCGACGGCCAGCGTCACGTAACCTTCCCCGGCGAAGCGCTGCGCCTGCTCTCTGATCCAGTCGTTGAGACCCCACCATTCGTGAATGACGATGAGGCCGGGGTGCGGGCCGGGGCCGGTGGGTTCGTACAAAAGGCCGTGCGCGGTTTCGGGTCCGCTGGGGAAGGAGACGTCGCGAGGGTTCTGAGCGTGGAGCGCGGTCGCGGCAAGAACAAGCGCGGCGAGGACAGGCAAAGCCGAGCTGAGACTCCTGGGTTTCATGGCGACTCTTTCCGGCAAACGCATTCATGTATCGCAGAAAAGCCCGCAATGGGCAAGAAGAGAAGGAAATAGGGCAGGTCCGCGCATCCGCCGGAGGCTTCTCCGCCATCGGACAAAGGGAACCGGTTACTCCCGGAGGCCCACCGTGCCGCGTGATCTCTCTTCTTCAGGACCTGCCTTGACCACGCCGGCCGATGCACCCCATCGGAGGGAGTTCCCGCGAGGTGCCAACAGAGAGCCGTTCGGACGATGGCCGTACTGGATAGAGCGCCACTGGAGGGGAAGCCGGCATCTGGCAGTCATCGTCGTGAAAGAGCTGATCCGCACGCGGGCGCTCGACGTGGCCGCCGGCCTCGCCTTCTGGTCGATGATGTCGATGGTGCCGCTGCTGATGATGCTGGTGGCGCTGGTGTCTCTGCTGCACCTGCCGAATCTGATCCCGGAACTCCTCGCAGTCATGTCCATGCTCGTGCCGCCCAGCGCCCTGATGATGGTCGAGAGAATGATGGGCGAACTCCTGACGCCCCACCAGGGCGTGTTGTCGTTCGGAGTGGTCACCTATATCTGGTCGTCGACGACCGTGTTCACGGCTCTCATTTCGTCGCTCAATATTGCTTACGATGTGCAGAAAGAGCGATCCTGGATACGAGCTCGGCTCCAGGCCGTTCTCCTGACCTTTACCAGCGGCGCGTTGCTCATTGTTGCTCTGCTGGCGCTGGTGCTGGGGCCGCATTTTGCCCATTTTTTGAACCAGGTTGTGCCGGTGCCCCAGTCCCTGGAAAGGTTTTGGCCGCTGATCCGCTACGGTACGGTTTTTCTTTGTTTCGTGCTGGCGCTGGAGCTGGTCTACTTCCTGGCTCCCAATCGGCGCCAGAAGTTCAGGACGACGTTGCCGGGGGCCCTCTTCGCGATCGCCGTGGCCTTTCTCGGGTCGGCAGGGCTGGCGTTCTATCTGGACCATCTGGGGAACCTGGCGCGGCTCTACGGCGGCATGGGGGCGGTGCTGGCGCTGATGTTCTGGATCTATCTGATTGCGGTGGCGACGCTGGCGGGCGCGGAGCTGAATGCCGAGCTGTCCAAGCGGCGCGACGCACTGTTTGGCGGCCACTCGGACGATGCCTGGAATACGGAACGGCCCGCGGATGAGAGGCGGGCGAGACGCTCGTCCTCCGCCGCATGAAGGCAGGAGGCGTTGTCAGCCAATTGAGGAACTCGAGCTACTGTGGAGCGCCGATCGCGGTTGTGGCAGCAGGCGCCGCTTCTGCCGGCTGTTTCTCGGCGAAGTAGCTGCTGTCCAACAGGTCGCGATAGAAAACACCGGTCAGCTCGGCCGCTTTCGGTCCGAAGGTAGGCCGTCCCCCTTCGAGAAAGAAGACCGCGACGATCCGGCCGTATTGCGTATCGGCATAGGAGGCGAACCAGCCAAAGCGGGTGCCGTCGTTCGAGCAGGTGCCGGTCTTGCCCAGCACGGGAAACTCATTGAAGTTGGTGCGCAGCGAGCGCGCGGTGCCGTAGCGAACGGCGGCCTGCATGCCGACCTCGATCTCCGGAAGGATGGGCGCGATGTTGAGCGTTCGCTTAATGCGCGGCTGGAAGTTCAGGGCTTCCGCGGGGGTGGTGGGATGTTGGAGGTAGTAGAGCGTGCCGCCATTGGCGATGGCCGCCACCAGCGCTCCCAATTGCAGCGGCGTCATGGAAACGCCTTCTCCGAAGGAGCACATGCGGCCCACGCCGCCTTCGCTCTCCGGAATCGCCTGATCGGGATAAATGCCCGGGTGCTCGCCGGGAATGTCGTAGCCGGCGAGTTCGCCCAGGCCGAATTCGGTGGCGTAGTGACGCACCCGCTCAAAGCCCAGCCTGCGGCCCAGGGTCTCGAAGTAGAGATTGTTGGAGTGGGCCAGCGCCTCGGTCATATTCAGATAGAAATGGCCGCCCAGATTGACCGGCGTGTCCTTGGTGACAATGTCTTCTTCCAGAGCCGCCAGCGCCACAGAGAGCTTGATGGTGGAGCAGGGCTCGGCGCCGCTGGAGAGGGCCAGCTTCTGGTTCACCATGGCCAGGATGCGGCCATTGGAGGGATCGATGGCGACCACCGTGCCGTTCATATCGCCGAGAGCATTAATGGCTGCCTGGCGCACCACGGGATCTTCGCCCGCGGTGATGTCGCCCGCCGTGATGTCGGAAGTGGCAAACGAACTGGCGGTGAAGCGCTCGTAATAGCGATGGCGCCGGGTGTGCCGGTAATACGTCCGGTTCAGGCTGGCCCGAACCACGTGCGCCCCGGTGACGCGCTCGCTGTGGTGAAGGGTCGCCAGCCGGCGGCGCGTGGCCGCGGACTCATGCAGGCGGCGATGATGGGTGCGACGCGTGGTCGTCGTGGAGGCCGCAAAGACGAGCGTCGGTGCGACCAGGAATACCAGCAGCAGAGAGAAAACCAGGCGCTTCATCGGGTGCCTCTTGGTTGAAAACCGAACCTTCTGCCTCATCGTCCCGCAGAAATTGTCCGGCGGAGTTCGTCTGGGCCCGTATCTTTCATCGAGCATCCCGGAACGGGAGGACTGTCCCATTCCAGGCCGTTCTGATTGCCGGTCCCCGTTTCTGAACCCAATAGCCTGGCAGCTGCCGTCCAGAAAGGAATCCCCTGGGCGGTTGAGTGCAGGTGTTTGGATGGCGGACAGGGACTCTGGGTTCACTATAACCGGAAAGTGTTGCCTGTAAAGTACATTTTCGCACCAAGGTACTGCCCCGTTCCGGTCATAGAGTGCCCTTGCGCATGAACGCGGGGATGTCGAGGTTCTCACCCGGTTCTTCTTCGAACGCGGCATGGGCCATCACCGGGATCTGGTCCTGAGGGGCGTTATCGGCAACGGCAACACCCACCGTTTCGGTCTCTTCGGGGAGCTCCTCTATGGCCATGGCCGGCTCCGCTTCCGGTTCGTGGAAGGCGGTGACCAGATCGCGATTGGAAACCGGGACCAGCACCGGCGGCTCCGGCTCGTGAACCCGAGGGGCCGGAATCTCTCCATCCTCATCTTCCTCGCTTGCGAACCGCGGGATCGGGGGGCGCGACTCAATGCGCGGAGCGGCAGCGCCAGGGCGCAGAGTGGCCGTCAGCATGCTCTCGCGCCGCTCGATGGAGCCTTGTTGCCGGAAGCCGGTGGCGATCACGGTGATCTTGATGTCGTCGCCCATCGACTCGTTCTGCACCGCGCCGAAGATGATGTTGGCGTCTTCGTGGGCCGCGGTCTGGATGAGCGTGGAGGCTTCGTTCACCTCGCTCAGCTTCAGCGAGCTGGAGCCGGTGATGTTGATGAGGATGCCGCGAGCGCCGTCGATCGCCCCCGCTTCCAGCAGTGGAGAGGCCATAGCGGCCTGCGCCGCTTCGATAGCGCGATTGGTCCCGCTCCGGATCGCGGTGCCCATGACCGCGTAACCCATGCCGGCCATGGTGGTCTTCACGTCGGCGAAGTCGCGGTTGATGATGCCGGGGATGGTAATGATGTCGGAAATCCCCTGAACGCCCTGGCGCAGCACGTCGTCGGCGATGCGGAAAGACTCGAAGAAGCCGGCGTCCCGGGCGACGGCCAGCAGCTTCTCGTTGGGGATCACGATCATGGTGTCCACGCTTTCGAGCAGCTCCTGCATGCCGCGCTCGGCCTGCGTCATACGCCGCTTGCCTTCGAAGGCGAAGGGCCGGGTAACAACGGCGACGGTGAGCGCTCCCATTTCGCTGGCCAGCGAAGCAATGACCGGCGCTGCGCCGGTTCCCGTGCCTCCGCCCAGACCGGCCGTGACGAAGACCATGTCCGCGCCTTCAAGGGCTTCAATAATCTTTTCCGAGTCTTCCAGCGCCGCGCGCCGTCCCACGTCGGGATTGGCGCCCGCGCCGAGGCCGCTGGTCAGCTTGACGCCCAGTTGCAGCTTGACCGGCGCCTGCGAGAGCTGCAGCGCCTGGCGGTCGGTATTGGCGGCGATGAACTCCACGCCTTCCATGCTGGCCGCAATCATGCGGTTGACGGCGTTGCCGCCGCCTCCGCCCACCCCGATGACCTTGATCTTGGCGCCGCGGGGGATTTCATCGTGGTACTGAATGCGGATTTCTTCGCTCTGGCTCTTCGACGGTTTCATCGGCTTTGACTCCTCAGCTAGACACTTCCTGCCAAAATGGCGCGCAGCTTGGCGCGCAGTCCCTGGTTTTCCGCCGCACGGGTCACGCTGGTGCGGTGGGCGTAAAGCAACGTTCCGATCAGAACCGAAAACTCGGGCGTGCACAGCTCCGCGGGCATGCGCGAGAGCGGCACCGGCGAAGCCAGACGCGCGGGCACGCGCAGCAGGCTTTCCGCCGTCTCCAGCAGGCCGGACAGGCGAGCGCCTCCGCCGGTCAGCACGCAGCCCGCGCCCAGGGCTTCCAGCACGCCGCCCTGGCGGAGATTGTCGCGCAGCATCTGGAAGAGCTCACGCGCGCGCGGCTCCAGAATCTCGCTGATAAAGCGCTGTCGCACCGGGTGCGGCTCATGGCCGGGCAGTCCTGTGACTTCAATTTCGTTGCTCTGGGGCACAGCGGTCACGATGGCGTGACCATAATTGCACTTCAGCCACTCGGCTTCCGGCGGCGTGGCGTGCAGGCCCACGGCCAGGTCGTTGGTGAAGTGATCGCCGCCAATGGGAACCACCGACGTATGAGCGACCGAGCCTTCAAAGAAGACCACCAGCTCCGAAGTGGAGGCGCCAATATCGAGCAGACACACGCCCAGCTCGCGTTCATCGGCGGAAAGCGTGGCTTCGGCGGCCGCGAGGCCTTCAAAAACCGTCTCCGTGATTTCCAGTCCAGCGCGGTTGGCGCAGGTTACGATGCTCTGCTGCGCGCTGGCCGAGCTGGTGGCGATGTGCAGGTTCACCTCCAGGCGGCTGCCCACCATGCCCACCGGATCGTGAATGCCGGGCTGCTCGTCGAGAATGAACTGCTGGGGCAGCAGGTGCAGGACTTCGCGATCGGCGGGCAAAGCGATAGAGCGGGCGCGATCGATGGCGGCGCGCACGTCCTCGCGGGTAATTTCCCGCATACGCGTGCCCAGACTAATGCCGCCGCGGCTGTTCACGCCGCGAATGTGCGGTCCCCCGACGGCGACCACACACTTCTCGATGGTGGTCTGCGCGGAGTCCTCGGCCATCACCGCGGCGCGGTCGAGAGCGGACGCGGCCGGCGAGAGATCGGCGATCAGCCCCTTGCGCATGCCCGCGGAGTCCACCACGCCGTGACCGCGATAGCGCAGGGCGCCCTCATTGATCTCGGCGACCAGCGCGCGCACCTTCGAGCTGCCGGCATCCAGCACGGCGATCGTGTTGTCCGGCTGCTGGCTCAAGCGGCGGCCCTCCGTTTGCGATGCTTCTCCGACTGCGACTGATGAGTTTTGGCGTGCGAAACATGTCGATGCGCGGTGACGTGCCGCGCCGGATGGTGCTCCGGTGCGGCGTGATGCTCCGCGACCGGCCGGTGCTCGGCTGCTGCTTGATGAACGGGCGCAACAGGATCGGCAGGCGCCGCTGCCGCTTGCGAGGGTCCAGGGTCGGGCGCGCCCGCCATCTTCAGCACAACTTCCCGGTCATAGCGCAGATCCACCGAAGCCAGAGTCGGATACTGCTGGCGCCACTGGGCGATGTGGGTCTGATAATTCCGCCAGCGTGCGAGGAAATCTTCCTGGCCGAAGTAGAGCAGCAGGTCGGCGCCGCCGGAAGGCACGGTCGCCTTCACGTCTTCCGGGTCGGAGAGATCGACCTCGCTGAGCTGGGCGGAAACATGCTCGCCGGTCGAATCGAGATCCGAGATGAATTTCTGATACAGGTGCATGCGCAGGCTGCGCTGAGGCAGCGGGTCCGCAGGATTGATCCCGTTGACGACCAGGAACGAATAATGCTTCGCCGCCAGGTCTTTCGGACTCATATCGAGGATTACGCCGTTGACGTCCGCCAGCTCGATGCGGCCGTGGACTTCGACGAACGCGATCGGCGTGCGCTCGACCACAGACACGCGCAGCTGGTTCGGCAGGATGCGCATCACCGTGGCGCGCTCCACCCAGGGAATCTGCTCCAGAGCTGCCCGGCGTTTTGCCAGCGGCACGGAGAAGAGATTGTGTCCGACATCGCCTCCGAAGACCGACAGCAGGTCGGCCCGGGTGAGCTGGCTGTTGCCCATGGTCTGGATGGCAGCCGGCGACGCGATGCGGAAGCGGGAATCGTGGTCGAGGAAGCTGCGCGTGGCCAGCACCAGAGCCACGGCGCCGCCGACCGCAGCCAGCACAACCCCGGCAAACGCCGCTTTGCCCCAGCGGCTGCGTGCCCAAACGGGCAGGAGACCGCGGCGCACCGGAACGCGGCGGCGGGCTCGGAGAAAAGGCTCGCCGGCCTCGTCGTCCGGGTCGGCCAGGGCGCGGGCGGATCGCGGGGCACGCGACTCGTTGTCCCGGTTGGCCGGAGGACGGTATTCGTCCGCCGGCGGATCGTCCAGGAGGGTCGCGCTTCCGCTATGTGCGTTGCTTTTAGGCACGCCTGAGCAAGGTCGTGAGAATCGCCGTTTTGACTATAGCGTGCAGCGACCTGTGGATTCGCGGGCGAAATGCCCCAGGTATCAAAGAAGAGAACAGGGCAGCGCGGCCCTGACGGGCAGGTCATCGTGGGCGGCTCTCTCCGCCCGAGAGCTTTCGCTCAGTCCAGCCGGGTCGTCTCGCTCCTCCGCCGCTTCGTCCATAGGGGCGCGCCCCAGGTCCCGATCGCCAGCAGCGCGCCGAACAGAATGACAGCGTCGACGCTCTCCCGTCCCTGGCGCGTCCAGTAGGCCTGAGGGTCCATATTGAGCCACAGGGCGAACTCGTCCAGCGTGAGCGCCGCCCCGATCCCGAAGCCGATGGCGATGAGACGGCTGGCAAAGAGCGAGGCCGGCGACCGGCCGGTGCCGATCTCCGCCATGTCGGAATAGCCAACGAGCAGCAACAGCAGAATCCCCCAGACCAGGTGGTGGATGTGACGGCCGCCAACCATCACCCACCCGAATGGCCCCGCGTGGTGCACGATCGAGTAGACCAGCAGCCGCACGCCCAGAAAGGTGATGAAAAAGCTCACCGAGGCCAGAAACAGCCGCCGATGCGGCCGGTCGGGAATGCGCTCGTGCAGGATCCGCCCCGCGCGTGTGAGGTGCAGCAATATAAGGATGAGGGCCGCGCAAAGCGTGATAAAGCCCAGAAGAATCAGCGTTCCGGTCCAGTGCATAAACCTGCTTTCCTGCTCCAGCGCCTTAGGATGCTCCGCCCCCTATAATCAAACTGGGGCTCTTTTCCCTCAAGCCCTCGGACCCGACCTTTGAGCGACGAAATTATTATCCGCGGCGCGCGGACGCACAACCTGAAAAATATTGACTGCGCGATTCCGCACGGCCAGCTGACCGTGGTCTCCGGCGTCTCGGGCTCGGGCAAGTCGTCGCTCGCCTTTGACACCATCTATGCCGAAGGGCAGCGGCGTTACGTGGAGTCGCTCTCGGCGTATGCGCGGCAGTTCCTTGAGCGTATCGAGAAGCCGGATGTGGAACTGATCGAGGGCCTGGCGCCGGCCATTGCCATCCGCCAGAAGAACTCCACCCGGAATCCGCGCTCCACGGTGGCCACGGCTACGGAAATCTACGACTACATGCGCCTGCTGTGGGCGCGCTGCGGCGTCGTCCACTGCACAGTCTGCAACGGCATTGTCCGACGCGACACGATGGACGAAATCGCCGCCGCTATTCTGGCCCTGGGGGAAGGAACCCGCCTGCACGCGCTGTTTCCTGTGCAAGCCCTCGCGGTGACGCCGGTCCAGCCGAGCGGGGAACCAACCTCGGACGCGAAGAAGCCCGCGCGTCGGACAAAAAAGGCGACGAAGGCTGCCGCGTCCGACACAGCCGGCCAGACCAGCGGCGGCTTGTCCGACGCGCTGCGGGAGCGCCTGGGAGACCTGCGCAAGCGCGGCTTCAACCGTCTCTACCAGAACGGGAATATCTATGAGTTCTCCACGCCGGAGTCGCTGCTCGAGATCGACTTCCGCCTGCCGGCCTTCGTCCTGGTGGACCGCATCGCCGTCTCCGCCGAGAACCGTGCCCGCATCGTGGACGCGGCCGAGATCGGCTACCGCGAGTCGGGGGAAATCCTCTTTGAAATCGTGCCGCGGGATGCCGATTCCTCCGCGCCGCGGGAGAGCCTGCGTTTTTCCGGCGCCTTCGAGTGCAGGAACTGCCACCGCCAGTATCGCGACCCCGAGCCCAGCCTCTTCTCCTTCAACAATCCTTATGGCGCCTGCCCGCGCTGTCAGGGATTCGGCAATACCATCGACTTCGACCTCGACCTCATCATTCCCGATAAGGGCAAAACGCTGGACGAGGGAGCGATCGATCCCTGGAACCGGCCGAAGTACCGCTCGTATCTGACGGAACTCCGCCGCGCGGCCCGCCAGAACGGCATCCCCCTCGACCTGCCCTTTTGGGATCTGACGCTGGAGCAGCAGGCGTTCGTTCTGGAGGGCAAGGGCTCGTTCCCCGGCGTCCATGGCTTCTTTGAGCTGCTTGAGCGCAAGAAGTACAAGCTCCATGTTCGTGTGATGCTCAGCAAATATCGCGGCTACGCGCTCTGCCCGGAGTGCAAAGGGCAGCGGCTGCGTGCCGAGGCCCGCGCCGTGCGTGTCGGCGAAGACCAGGACGCCTGCGGCGGACGCAACATCTGCGAAGCGGCCTCTCTAACCATCGGCGCCGCCACGCGCTTCTTTGCGAACCTGACGCTCACGCCCATGCAGGCAGAGATCGCCGGCAGCATCCTCGATGAAATCCAGCAGCGCCTCACCTTTCTCGACGCAGTCGGCCTCGACTACCTCACGCTCGACCGGCTCGCCTCCACGCTCTCCGGCGGCGAGTCGCAGCGCATCCAGCTCGCCACATCGCTGGGCTCGCGCCTGGTGGGGGCTCTGTACGTGCTCGACGAGCCCTCCATCGGCCTGCATCCGCGCGACACCGCTCGCCTTATAAGGATCCTCGACGAGCTGCGGGATCTCGGCAATACCATCCTCGTCGTGGAGCACGATCCCGATGTGCTGCGCTCGGCCGACTACCTGCTGGACCTCGGCCCCGGCGCCGGCGAGTTTGGCGGCAAGGTGCTGGCCGCGGGCACGGTCGAAGAAGTCTCGGCGAATCCCGCTTCCATCACCGGCAAATACCTCAGCGGCCAGCTTACGATTCCCATCCCTGCGCGGCGTCATGCTCCGGGGTCGTCAAAGGAGTGGCTGCGGCTGAAGGGGGCGCGGGCTCACAACCTGAAAGGTATTGACGTCGACATCCCGCTGAACCTGCTGGTGGCCATCACCGGCGTCTCCGGCTCGGGCAAGTCCACGCTGGTGCACGATGTGCTGTATCGTGCGGTCGCGCATCGCCTGGGGCGCACCGAGGGTGGCGACCCCACGGGCGTCTATCGGGATATCAAAGGAGTCGAGCGGCTGAACGACATCGTCCTTGTCGATCAAACGCCGATCGGGCGAACACCTCGCTCCAATCCCGTCACCTACATCAAAGCCTTCGACGCGGTCCGCGAGCTGTTTGCGGCCCAGCCGGAGGCGCAGCGGCGCGGTTACGCCGCGGGCCACTTCTCGTTCAATGTCCCGGGCGGACGCTGCGACGTCTGCGAAGGCGACGGCACCGTCACGGTCGAGATGCAGTTCCTGGCCGATGTGGAGCTACCCTGCGAAGAGTGCGGCGGCACGCGCTACAAGGCCAGCACGCTGGAAATTCACTACAAGAACAAGTCCATCCACGACGTCCTGCAGATGACTGTGCGCGAGGCGCTGCGCTTCTTTGTCGGACATCCTAAAATCGTGGACAAGCTCGCAGTCCTTGAGGAAATCGGCCTGGGCTACGTGCGCCTCGGCCAGTCCGCGACAACGCTTTCCGGCGGCGAGGCGCAGCGGGTCAAGCTCGCCGCTCACCTGGCGTCCACGCGTGCGTCCGACCGAGGGTCGGAGGGAAAGCGCGGCGGCAGCCGAGTCCTCTACATCCTCGACGAGCCGACCACCGGCCTGCATTTCGACGATGTGGGCAAGCTTCTGGTGGCGTTCCGCAAGCTGATTGACAGCGGAGGCACGCTGGTGGTGATCGAGCACAACCTCGACGTCATCAAGTCCGCCGACTGGGTGATCGACCTGGGGCCGGAAGGCGGCGGGGCCGGCGGACAAGTCGTCGCGACCGGCACGCCCGAGGAAATTGCCTGCAGCGAGCTGTCGCACACCGGCCAGTGGCTCGCGCGCGTTCTCGCCGGGCACACGGCGCCGGCAGCAGCAGAGAAGGAAGCGGAAGTTTTTCAGTGAGGACTCGAGCAAATTGGATCGCTGGACAATGAATTTGAACTGTATGGGGATTGTTGGGGCCATGCTGTTTCTGATCGCCGGACGTGGAGTCCTGCGCGCGCAGCAGGCGCCGCTGCCGCCAGGAACGAGCAGTCCCGATCAGAGTACGGTCGAGGCGGCGAATCCTCTCGCAGACGCGGAAAACGCCATCCAGGCGAAGAACTATACGCTGGCCGCGAATCGCCTGGACGTCTACCTCTCCGTCCATCCCAGTGACGCGCGCGCCCTTTTCGACCGCGGCTACATCGAGGACGCGCAGGGGCACGCGGACGCGGCGGAGGAGTGGTACCGCAAGGCGATCGTCGCCGATCCGAAGCAGTTCGAGTCTCGCCTCGCGCTGGGATTGATCCTCGCCGGGAAGGGCGACCCGGCCGCGAAGGAGCAGTTGCAGGCCGCCACGCAACTGGAGCCGAATCCGCCCAATCCCGAAGCCAGGGCCCAGGCTTACCGCGATCTGGCACGGCTCCTGCTGCGCTCCGAACCGGAGGCCGCACGGGATGCTCTGGTCGCGGCGCTCAAGCTCAGCCCGGAGACGCCCGACGATGCCCTGATGACCGCTCAAATTGCCGAAGCCGCGGGCAACGATTCCGTGGCCGAGGAGGCATATCGCCGGGTACTCCAGTCGCAGCCGGATTCGGCGGAAGCAGCCTCCGGCCTGGCGCACGCGCTGATTGACCAGAAGCGCTTTGCCGATGCGCAACCCGTGGTAGAGACGGGGCTGCAGCGCGATCCCAACAACCCTGCCCTGAATGCCCAGCTGGCAGCCATTCTCAACTCCGAGGGTAAGCAGGCCGAAGCTCTGACCGTGCTCGAAAAGCTGCAGGGGCTGGAACCGAACAATCGCGCGGTTATCCAGATGGTGGCCGATGCCGAAGCCCAGGGGGGCAATCTCGACAAGGCCAGCGCAGACTACGCCGAGCTGCTGGCTGCGACACCGGACAATCCGGATCTGCTCGACGCTCAGGGACAGATCCTCATCCGCCAGAAGCAGTACTCCCAGGCCATCGGCGTCTTCCGCAAAGCCGTGGCCGCCCGGCCCGACGACGTGGACGCCTGGTCGGGCATTGCCTTCGCGGCTTCGGAATTGCACGAGTACCAGCAGGAACTGGACGCGCTTTCCACGCGATCAAAATATGCGCCTGACAACGCGAGCACCTTGTTTCTTTGGGCAACTGCGTACGATAATCTCCATCAAAGTAAGGCAGCGGCAGAGTATTACCATCGCTTCCTTGTCGCTGCCCAGGGAAAATTCCCGGATCAGGAGTGGCAGGCAAAGCACCGGCTTGTCACCCTACATCAATAAACGGTGCTCCCAGCCGGGTCACGTAAGTCCGTGATGGTTGAGTGAAGGGCTCAGGGTTCTGGGCTGCCGGTCCGCACGGAGCGTCGGCCATAATGAGCCAGTTGGCGTAATCGCGGAGTTTGCGTGAACGATCTGTCCGCAACTCCCCAGGAGTGCGCCATGCGGTTCGTCGCGGTTCTCGCTGCGGTCCTTCTTCCAGCTTCCCTCGCATGGGCGAACGGCCTAAGCGACCGGCCGCCGGATGCGCGACAGCTCGCCGATCTGGAGGCCAAAGCGGCCACGGCATCGCCCAACGAACAGCCGTACATCTACGCGGAGCTGGTGCACTCGATGACCGAGATCGCCACCGAGCAGTTCCAGGCCGGCAACGAGCAGCAGGCCTCCGCGTCGCTGCGCCGGGCCCAGGGCTATGCGGGCAGGATCCACATGAACCTGCTGCGCGATGCGAAGAAGCTCAAGAACGCCGAGATCCTCATCCGCCACACCGCCTTCCGCCTGAAGGAGCTGATGACCGGCGCTTCGCTCAATGACCGTCCCACCCTCGAGGCGACGATTCAGCAGCTGAATCAGGTGCAGCAGGAGATGATCGACCAGATGTTCCGCCAGTAAAATTTCACCCAGGCTCGGCGGCGGGCAAACGACGTGAAAGCGGCGCACCGCAATCGCAGCAAAACTGCCGGATTTCCCTGAGCGATCCACATGGTTTCAACAGACCCGGGAGCCCCGGCAGGCAGTATTCATCGGGCGATAACAAATTGCGGTGCAAGCGCGCACCAAAGTTCTCCAACGTGTTCGCCTGCTTTTCTCCATTTACACGACGGAGCAGCCTTCGTACTCTGGCGTGGCGTTTCGAAAGGAACGTTACTTTTCGCCTTTTGCTGACAACTGAATCGGAGCAGTAACTCAAGCGCCTCACGCGCAGCTCGCCCGCCCGCTTTTCTTCCGGGAAACAGACCGGAACCACCGCGGGCCGGGAGCCATGCAGCGGGCCCGAAGTGCTGTTCCACCGCAACCCGCGTCCTGGCGGGTGCGCGGCTTGTCGCGCCGTTCATCCGGTGCGTGGGTGCCGCGATTCAGCCGGGACGCTCGGGTGCGGGTCAACGGAACCCGTGGCCGGGCGCACACGCTGGTCGTGTGCCCGGGCCGCAGCGCTCCCGCTCCCCGCGGGATTCGTCAGGGAGAATCATGAGACCGAAGAAAACCATCCTCTGCGTCGACGATAACGAGCAGACCCTGTCCGTTCGCAAGTTTTTGCTGGAAACCCGCGGCTATCGCGTTGTGATCGCCACCAACGCCGCCGAAGCGCTGGAAACTTTTCGCCGCGGGGGCATCGACCTCGTCCTCGGCGACCTCGTCATGCCGCAGATGGATGGAAACGAGATGGTCCGCCGCATGAAGGACATCGCGCCGGAAGTGCCGACCATTCTGGTCAGCGGCACCGTCAAGCAGTTCGAGCGCGCCAATCGCGCTGACGCTTTCCTGCCCAAGGGCGCTTCCAACCCGGCCGAGATGCTGGAACGCATCCGCGTCATGATCGCCCGCAAGCGGGGCCCCAAGAAGATTGTGCGGCCGTCCTTCCTGCCGCCTCCGCCGGAGTTTGCCGCCGTTCCGGTGGCTGCGAAGGAGCAGCCCGAGTTCGACCCGATGCTGGTCGCCTCGTAGGTTCGCCGGAAACCCACGCCGGGCAGCGGGGCTGGTTCCCAACCCGAGCTCCGATCCCGATTCCGATTCGGGCTCTCGCCCTTCTTCCATTTACAATCGTTGAGTGGATTCGATGATTCGCGCCGAGAACCTCGGCAAAGTCTACCGTTCCGGCAGGCTCGAAGTTCCGGCGCTGCGCGATGCGACCTTTGAGGTTGCCGCCGGCGAGTTCGTCAGTATCGTCGGCCCTTCCGGCAGCGGCAAGTCGACGCTCTTCTACCTGCTCGGCGGCCTTACCCGCGCCACCACGGGCCGCGTCTTTATCGGCGGCACCGATTTCTCCACCCTCAACGACGCCGACCGCACGAAGATGCGCCGTGCGCGCATCGGCTTCATCTTCCAGAAGTTCAACCTGCTGCCGACGCTCACCGCCCGCGCCAACATCGAGATCGCCTGGGAGATTGCCGGACGCAGCGGCCCTGTGGACGCCGACTATTTCGCGAAGATCACCCAGATGCTCAACATCGCGGGACGTCTGGACCACCGGCCCTCGGAACTCTCCGGCGGCGAGCAGCAACGCGTCGCCATTGCCCGCGCACTCATCACGCGGCCATCCATTGTGCTGGCGGACGAGCCCACCGGCAACCTGGACACCGAGAACTCTGACGCCGTGCTGGACATGCTGCGCCGCTCCAATCAGGAGCTCCGGCAGACGGTCCTGATGATCACCCACAATCCGGAAGCCGCCGCTGTCGGCGACCGCATTATCCACATGCGCGACGGCCGGATCCGCGGCATCGAGACCGGTCAAAAGCACGTGGGCGAGCACACCTGGTAGGTTGAACCGTTTCAACTCCAAATACCGCGATCCATGCGGGTTGGTAGGTCCCCAGGATTCCTTTTGCCTCACCCCGAAATACCGTCACTGCGCGTCCAGTAGGGTTAGAATTATGCAGGGCCTGTAGGGCCATTTTCCTAAAAAATGGGTACTTCACTCAATCCGCACGTCGAAGGCGCCGAGGGCGCGAAGACCACCGTCAATGGAACTAACGGAACCAATGGCGCCGGCGCCGGCATTCAGGACCTGCTGACCGAGAAGCCGAACGAGGCTACGCGCGGGCTGGATACACGCTCTGCCCTGGAGATCGCCCGCATCATCAACCAGGAAGATCACAAAATTGCAGCCGCGGTCAAAAGGGCTCTGCCCGAGATCGCCCAGGTAATCGACATTGTGGCGCATGCGCTGCGCGAGGGCGGACGCCTCATCTACGTCGGCGCCGGGTCCAGCGGGCGCCTGGCCGCGCTCGACGCCTGCGAGATTCCCGCTTATTTTTCAACCAGCCCTCAGACCGTGCAGTACCTCATGGCCGGCGGACCCAAGGCTCTGGCCTCGCCTGTCGAGGTGAATGAGGATTCCGAAGAGCTGGGCAAACGCGATATCGCGCGCCGCCGTCCCAGCCGCAAGGACGTCGTGATTGGTCTCTCCGCCAGCGGACGCACGCCCTACGTAGTTTCCGCTGTAACGTACGCGCGCACGCTGGGCGCGAAGACCGCCGGTATCACCTGCAATCCCAACACGCCCCTGGCCGGCGCTGCCGATACGGTGGTCGTTGCCGAAGTTGGACCGGAAGTGATCTCCGGGTCCACGCGCCTGAAGGCGGCGACCGCGCAGAAGATGATCACCAACATGATCACGACGGGTGCGATGACGCGGCTGGGCTATGTGTACGAAAACATGATGGTCAACGTGCACATGCACAACTCCAAGCTCATCGAGCGCGGCATCAGCATCCTCATGCGTGCCTGCGAAGTGGACCGCGAGCAGGCCGTGAATGTCATCAAGTCCGCGGGACGCAGCGTGCCCGTCGCGCTGGTGATGCTCAAGGCCGGCGTGGATAAACCGGAAGCCGTCCGCCGCCTCGCCCGGGCCGAAGGCAACGTCCGGCGTGCGATCGAAGACTCCGTCATGGATGTGTGACGAGCCGGTAGCCAGCCGGTAGGTTCTCGGAATCGAAGCCGATCCTGCCCGCCTTCAGTTATCAATCCTCGGTTCCGGTGCCTTCATCAGTCCGAACCGATCCGTAAGTGTTATTCATCCCGAACCCCTGCCCCTCAAGGTAATACCCAACTCTATTACCCCCCCAACTCCTTCGCCAGCAACAAAACCGGCGAACGCCAGCCCAGGGGTACGCCCAGGAAGGGCCATCGCGGGAGAGGAAGGGCAACCTGGTACCCCACCTGGGCAGGATCCGCGACGCGCACCGCAGTCAGTCCCGAGATGGGCGGAAGCTGTTACCGGTAACGCGCCCTCTCGCAAACCAAAGAGTCGCCAGGATTTATGCGCCAGCGCCCAGTGTGGGACCGATAATTTGGCATCTACAACGCGGTGGAGGAGCAGAGCCAGCCATGCAGCCATCGATCTCCGTAGTTATTCCGGTTCGCAACGAACGACAGACCCTGCCGGAGCTGCTGGGGCAGCTTCTGGATCAGGACTATCCGGTGGATCGCTACGAAATTCTGGTGGTGGACGGGCAGTCGACGGATGGGACCGGGGAGCTGGTGCGGCGGCGGTATGCGAAGAGCCGGGTACCGGTGCGGGTGCTCGACAACCCGAAACGGGTGGCGGCGGCGGGGCGGAATCTGGGAATTGCGCCGGCGACGGGGGAGATCCTGGTGTTCCTGAACGGACACTGCTCGGTGACCTCGCGGAATCTGCTGGCGGATACGGCGGCGATTCTGGAGCGGACCGGGGCATTGTGTTTATGCCGTTCACAGCCGCTGGACGGGCCGGCGATGACGCGCACGGGACAGGCGATTGCGTGGGCGCGCGGGTGCTGGCTGGGACGGGGACCGGACGGGATGGAGCGGGTGAACTCCGTGGACGCGGCCACGCACGGCGCGGCGTACCGCAGGAGCGTCTTCCACGTGGTGGGGGAGTTCGATGAGAACTTCGACGCGTGCGAGGACCTGGAGTTCACGACGCGGGTATGGAAGGCGGGGATTGAGGCCTATACGGACTCGCGGCTGACGGTGCACGAGCGTCCCCGGGCTACACTCCTGGGGCTGCTGCACGAGATGCTGCGGACGGGGCGGGGAACGAGCCGGCTGATGCGGAAGCATCCGGACTGCGCGTCGGTGGCCCAGGTGGCTCCGCTGGGAATTCTGCTGGCGGTGCTGCTGGCGCTGATGGCGTGGTGGAGGCTGACGCCGGTGATGGCCACGGTGGTGACGCTGCCGCTGCTGGCGTTTCCGCTGGTGGTGGGGGTGACGTCGTGCCAGCTGGGGATCCAGCACGGGTTCCGGGCGGGGTGGAAGGCGCTGTGGGTGTTTGCCGGGATCTATCTGGGGCAGGGTGCAGGGCTGCTGGTGGAGTATCTGTGGCCGACGGAGATTGCGGCGGCGGAGCCGATGGCGCCGATGGTGGCGGCGGAGCTGGGGATGATGCGGGTGCGGGGGTCGGACCGGGCGGCTTAGGGGGGCGGGGGCGATGGTCTGTTCGGGCGTACGCGTCAGAGTCTGCCTCACGTTGACGGCTGCTGTAGCGTTGAGTCCCGGCTGCCTCTGCGGCCAGGCACTTGACGCGCTGAGTCAACAGTCGGCTGAAAACCCTTCACAGAAGACTGAGGACTGGCCAGGTCAGGTTCGCGCCTACACCATGTTCGCCGGAATTCTCGCTTCCGAGGATTATCGCGCGCAGCAGGACCCTGACCATGCGCAGCGATTCGACTATCACCAAGTCGTCGGCCTGATGCCGGACGATGTGGGCGACATGCGGTCGACTCTGGTCGCCGCGGACACCAAACGCCGAGAGCTGGCCTCTGAGTTCTACAAGAAATATCCGAAACTTACGCCCGAGCAGGAGATGGAAGAGGCCGTTAACGGCCCGTACGAGTGGCGGGTGGAAGCGTCCGCAAAGAAAATGCAGGCGCTGACTGATCTCTACAGGAACCAGCACCTGGCGATTGCAAATGCAGTCAATGAGCTAAAGATCCAGCTGGGTCATGACGACTTTCTTCGTTTGGACAGATTTGTTCGCGATACCTGTGCCGTCAATGTGCCCGTTCACCACCAGAAGGCGATATATCGGACCCAAAACCAGTGACGGGCAGCGGGCGCTTCAGCGAAATCTCAGTCTGTTTACCGAATTTCCCGCAACGTGAAGTTTCAGCAACCGCGGATCCTTCCGCTTCGCGATGCGAAGCCTCTGGATGACAACGTCCCCGGTTTGGGCCTGGGCGATAGACTGACGGCGTGACGCGGGAATCTTCCGAGAAGAAATCAATGAACAAGCTGACCCGGTATCGGGGGCGGATTGCGCCTTCGCCTACGGGGCTGCTGCATGTGGGGCATGCGCGGACCTTCTGGACGGCTTATGAGCGGGCGGCGGGCGGGACTTTCATTCTGCGCAATGAGGATCTGGATCCGGAGCGGTCGAAGGCGGAGTATGCCCGGGCGATGCTCGAGGATTTGCGGTGGCTGGGGATCCGGTGGGAGGAGGGGCCGGATGTTGGCGGAGCGGCCGGTCCTTATGCGCAGAGCGAGCGGCGGGGCGTTTATCTGGAGATGTGGCGGAAGCTGCTGGCTGGCGGGTGGGTGTATCCGTGCCGGTGCTCGCGGAAGGAGCTGAGCCGGATTGCGCAGGCTCCGCATGAACGCCCGGGAACTGCGGCGGACGGCGGAGTGCGGATGGAGGCCGATGAGGGGCCGATGTATCCGGGGACGTGCCGGGTGGAGCGGGAGGCGGCGGCGCGGCTGGCGGAGGAGTTCGCGGAACCGGCGGGGGCGAACTGGCGGTTTCGGGTGCCGGATGGGGAAGCGGTGACGTTTGAGGATGGCCACTTTGGGCCGCAGCGCTTTGTGGCGGGCGAGGACTTTGGGGATTTCGCGGTTTGGCGGCGGGATGACGTGCCGGCGTATCAGCTGGCGGTGGTGGCCGATGACCGGGCGATGGGGATCACGGAGGTGGTGCGGGGGGCGGATTTGCTGCTGTCGACGGCGCGGCAGATTTTGCTGTATCGGGCGCTGGGGTGGGCGGAGCCGCGGTGGTTCCACTGCGATCTGGTGACGGATGCGCGGGGGGAGCGGCTGGCGAAGCGGCATGATGCGCTGGCGATCCGGTCGCTGCGAGAGCAGGGGTGGGCGCCGGAGCAGGTGCGCGCCAGGTAGGACGGGGCTATTTCATGGTCATGCCGAGTTCCTGGAAGAGGAAGGCCTGCGCATCGGCCGTCTCGAGCAGCGCTTCGTTGACATTGGTGCTGATGCCGTGGCCCGCGTGTGCATTGGTGAGCAAAAGAACCGGGCGTCCGCTGTCAGTGGCTGCCTGGAGCGCCGCGGTCATCTTGCGCGAATGCGCGGGGTTGACGCGGTGGTCGTTGTCGCCGGTGATGAGCAGGACCGCTGGATACTTTGTGCCGGGCTCAACGTGCTGATAGGGAGAGTAGGCATAGAGGGTGCGGAACTGCTCGGGGTTTTTCACTGAGCCGTATTCGGTGACATTGAACGTGCCGTTGGGATCGAGCTCGGTGCGGAGCATGTCGTAGATGCCGACGTAAGTCAGAATGGCGCGAAATAGGTGGGGATGCTGCGTGATCATGGCGCCCATGAGGAGTCCGCCGTTGCTGCCGCCTTCTGCGGCGAGGCGGGCGGGAGAGGTGTAGTGGTGGTCTACGAGGTATTGCGCGCAGGCGGCAAGGTCATCGAAGACGTTCTGCTTGTGGGTGAGGCTGCCGGCTTTGTGCCAGCCTTCGCCGTATTCGCCGCCGCCGCGCAGATTGGCAATGGCGACCACAGCTCCATGATCGAACCAGAGGCGGTTGCCGTAGAAGCGCGGGGTGAGGCTGATGGCGAAGCCGCCGTATCCGGTGATGAGCGCGGGATGGGTGCCGTCGAGCGGGGTTCCTTTGCGCATGAGGATGGTCATGGGGATACGGGTGCCGTCTTTGGAGGTAGCAAAGACGCGGCGGACGTCAATGTCGGCGAGGCTGACTCCGGCCTGGGTGTGGAAGGGCAGAGCCTGGGGTGCGCCGTGACCGTCGTAGCGATACCACTGCTGCGGGGTGGTGTAGGTTTCAGCGGCGAAGAGGAAGGCGCTGGCGCCGTCGGGGACGAGAGCGCCGACCGAGGCTACCGGCGGCACGGCGACGTCGGGCAGGCGGTGGCCGCTTAGCGTGTACGCGCGCACCTCTTCCGGTCCGCCATTGATCACGGTGACGTAGACCTTGTCCGAGGCGACGAAGATGCGGCCCGCATCGTAACCGGAGCCTTCGAGGCTGGCGTCGCTGGCCGGCACGACGAGCTTTGCATCGGCGAGGTGCGGGTCTCCGGCAGGCAGGCGCCACAACTCGCCGCGGTCGGAATTCTTATGGCTGAGGAGCCAGAGACTGTCGTCAGGGCCGGAGAGGACCAGGTCGACTTTGTCGCCGAAATGGGTGACCGGGTGGGGCGTCCCCTGGGCATCGATAAGAAAGGATTCGTAATCGCCACCGTCACCATTCGCGACGGTGACAACGATCTGATGGAAATCGGGCGAGGAGAACAACTGCGTTTCCGCGATGCGGGGGAAGTCGCGGCCGAGGACGTATTGGTCGTGGGCGGGCGGTGTGCCCAGCTGGTGATAGTAAACCTGCTGATAGAAATTGCGGTCGGCGGGGGGACGCTCATTGCCCTGGGGGTAGCGCGTGTAGTAGAAGCCGGTGCCGTCGGCCTTCCAGGCCATGCCGCCGCCGCCGGTGGCGAACTGTGCGCGGGGCACGGTTTCACCCACCTGGCGGCCAGACGCGGTGTCGACCACGTAGAGCGAGCCGTCTTCGCTGCCGCCGGTGGAGAGGGCGAGGCCCACGCGCCGGCCATCCGGCGAGACGCTGTACCAGTCCACCTGGAAGACTTTGCCGGCAACGAAGGTGGTGGTGTCAAGGAGGGTTCGCTCGGAACTCATGGCTTCGGGCGACGAGAAGACGACGAGTTTGGGGCCGGCCTGGCCCGGATCGAAGCGCAGGGCGAAGAGATGGCCCTGCCGTACCTGGAAGGCCTCATAGCGGGTATGTTCGCTGTTCAGGCGCTGGCGGAGATAGGCAAGGATGGCGTCGCGCTGGGGCAGCTTGTCCATCCAGGCGGCGGTGTACGCGTCCTGGGCGGCGACCCACTGCTTCACCTCGGGGGAAGCGCCATATTCCAGCCAGCGATAGTTATCGGTGACGTGGATGCCGTAATACGTATCAACGACGGGACGCTTTGGCGTGGCGGGGGGAGAGGTCTGGGCGGCAGTGAGCGAGGCGCAGGCAAGCAGACATCCGGCAAAGACCAGGCGCATGAAGTGAATCCTCCGTGAAGGCGTGGGGAACACCTCAACCTTAGCACCGGGATGAGCGGTCCCCGAGGCGGGGACTCAGGGCATCGGCGCGAGATCGGGCAGGGCGTGGTGAGGCGGAGGGCTAGGCGGTTTCTTCTTCTTCGTCCGGCATCTCCTCGATGGCCATATCGCGGAACTCGTTGGAATCGAAGACTTCGCCACAGTCGAGGCATTCGACAAACTCGACGTCTTCCTCGCGGGCGACGACGCGGACCTTGGGGTGCTTGCAGACCGTGTTCATGGGGTTAATACCTGTGTGCGAGAACAGGTATGGGGCAGATTGTATCCGGGCCGATGCGTCTGTCAACAGTCATGTTGAGGTCAGTACGAAATGGCCTGGTACACTGAATCCATGGCCGATCAGGAACGGGTATCCGTGGAGGAAGTGCGGCGGGTGGCGGAGCTGGCCAACATGGAGCTAACCGCGGAGGAAGAGACGCGGATGCGCCGGGATCTGAACGCGATCCTCGACTACGTGGCGCAGCTGGGCGAGCTGGATACGGCAGAGATCGCGCCAATGGCGCAGGTTTCCGAGGTCCTGGCGGCGGAGCGGCCGACGGACGAGTCGTCGGTGCTGCGCGCGGATATACCGCGGCCCTGCCTGGATCGGGCAGCGGTGATGGCGACCGCGCCGGAGACGGACGGGACGTACTTCAAGGTGCCAAAGGTGATCGAGCGATGAAGACGGTGGCGGGAGTTCCCGGGATCGAGGCGATTCGCGCGGCGTTGATGGGTAAAGAGATGACGGCGACGGAGATGACCGAGGCGAGCCTGCGGCGGATCGCCGAGGCGGATGCGACGATCCATGCCTTCCTGCAGGTGGATCGTGCGGCCGCGCTGGCGCAGGCGGCCAGGATCGATGATCGGGTGGCGAAAGGCGAGGCGCTGCCCCCGCTGGCCGGGGTGCCGTTCGGCATTAAGGACGTGCTCACGGTGGAGGGTTTCGCGGCGACGGCGGGGTCCAGGATCCTGGAAGGATATCGGCCGCCCTACACGGCGACCGCGGTGAAGAAGCTGGCCGATGCCGGCGCGGTGTTTCTGGGCAAGCTGAACTGCGATGAGTTCGCGATGGGGTCGTCGAACGAGAATTCGGCGTATGGGCCGGTGCGGAATCCACACGATACGGAGCGGGTGCCGGGCGGGTCGAGCGGCGGATCAGCGGCAGCGGTGGCGGCGGGCATGGTGACGGCGACACTGGGCACGGATACGGGCGGGTCGATCCGGCAGCCGGCGTCCTTCTGCGGTGTGGTGGGCGTGCTGCCGACCTACGGGCGCGTGTCGCGGTATGGGCTGATTGCGTTTGCCTCTTCGCTGGACCGGATTGGGCCGTTTGCGGCCAATGTACGCGATGCGGCCACCGTATTGGGAGTGATTGCCGGGCACGACGTGATGGATGCTACGTCGTCGCCGCGGGAGGTGCCGGACTACACGGCAGAGATGGATCGCGGAGTTACCGGCATGAAGCTGGGCGTCCCGGCGGAGTATTTCGCCGAGGGGCTGGACCCGGAGGTGCGGGCCGCAATCGAGGCAGGCATAGAGAAGCTGCGCGAGGCGGGGGCGGAGATTAAGAAGATTTCGCTGCCACACACGCGGTATGCGATTCCGACGTACTACGTGATTGCGACGGCGGAGGCGAGCTCGAACCTGGCGCGATTCGATGGCGTCCGCTATGGGCTGCGCGCGCCGAAGCCGGACACGCTGGCCGACATGTATCGCCGGACGCGCGATCAGGGATTTGGCGCTGAGGTGAAGCGGCGGATCCTGCTGGGAACCTACGTGCTGAGCCACGGCTACTACGACGCGTATTACAAGAAGGCGCAGCAGGTGCGGCGGCTGCTGGCACAGGATTTTCTGACGGCGTTTCGCGACGTGGATGCGATTGTGACGCCGACGGCGCCTACGCCGGCTTTTAAGCTGGGTGAGAAGTCGGACGATCCGGTGGCGATGTATCTGGCGGACATCTACACGGTGACGGCGAGCCTCGCGGGGATCTGCGGCGTATCGGTGCCGTGCGGGACGAGCCGGGAGGGATTGCCGATCGGGATGCAGATCCTGGGGCGGCACTTCGACGAGTCGACGATCTTCCGCGTGGCGTGGGCGGTAGAGCGGCTGGCGGCAGAGTAGCTTCAGGCTCGGTAAGGCGGGTTCGGGTCGCGGAATTTGTTCGGAAACGCCTGATTTCTCCCGTATGCTGATTCGCTGAAGCTCGCCATGCCACGATTCGTGTGCGCTTTCGGCAAATCCAGGCTGAGTTTCACGAGAAAAAGGAATGAGTGAGGCCTATGAGTGAGATGGGCGGTGTGCCGCGTCCCGGGGAGGACGCCTCGGCGTCTTTGCAGCCAGCAGAATCTTCTTTTGGGGCGGAGCCGCCTGCCGAGCCGCCACGGCACGACCTGCGCTGGGTGTTTGTGGGCAGGGAGGGGATTCGCGCGGGGTGGTCGGCGCTGATCTTTGCCGGGATTTTCCTCGGACTGCTGTTCGGGGTGATGGCGGTGGTGAAAGCGCTGGTTCAGCGAGGGCATACGGCAGGCCCTGCGGGGTCGCCGCAGGTGGCGTTAATCAACGAGGCGATCGAATTCGTGATCCTGATCGTGGCGACGTGGGTCATGTCGCGGATCGAGCACAAGCCATTGCTGCATTACGGCTACCAGGGGCGGGCACGCGGGGTGCGATTTGTTTCGGGGCTGGCGTGGGGGTTTCTGGCGATCTCAGTCCTGGTCCTGAGCCTTGAGAAGCTGGGGTATCTGGCGATTGAGGGGCGGGCGCTGGGAGGGGCAGCGGCGCTGCACTTTGCGTTGTTCTGGGGCGGCGTATTTCTGCTGGTGGGGTTCTTTGAGGAGTCGCTGCTGCGCGGGTATCTGCAGTTCACGCTGACGCGGGGGCTGGGGTTCTGGTGGGGGGCGATTCTGCTGTCGTTCCTGTTCGGATTTGCGCACGGGCATAATCCGGGCGAGTCGCCGGTGGGGCTGTTTGCGGCGGGGGCGGTGGGGCTGGTGTTCTGCCTGAGCCTCTGGTACACGGGGTCGTTGTGGTGGGCGGTGGGCTTCCACGCGGCGTGGGACTGGGGGGAGTCATATTTTTACGGGACGGCGGACAGCGGGATGGTCGCGCAGGGGCATTTGCTCCGGGAGCATCCGGTGGGGAAGATCCTGTGGAGCGGCGGGACGACGGGGCCGGAGGGGAGCGTGCTGGTGTTTGCCCTGCTGGCGGTGATGGCGGCGCTGATGGTGGCGTGGTGGGGGCGGCGGGGGGAGAAGCCGTTTGCGGGAAGAGCGTGGAAGGGCAATGACACTGGGCGTTAATGATGCTGCGACAGGGAAGAGATCGAGGCGGCGTCAGATCGGACACTGGCGATAGCATTAGAAGCTGAACCACTTGCGCCGGCGACCCATGAGCCGAACGGAACCGCTGATGCGACCGGCGCAGATTCAGGAAGACGTGACACTGGGCCCGAAGGGGAACCGCTTAGCGGAACCTGCGCGATTGACCACTATCTCGCGAACGGCAACCTGATGAACCACGTGGCGGGGACGATTCACCGGGACCCGGATTAAGGTGGGCGCGAAGGAAAGCAACATCTCGTAGCTTCTCCACTCCCGCAAGGTCTCGGATCGCGACTCGAGCGGGGCCTTCTTTCTCCCCACGGCCGGACCCTTCCCCTTGCGCGAGCAGCATCCATCTTGATAGAGGCAGAAGCGAGAGATGGTTATGCTCAGGCGACGTGGCGGATTCAGTGGGGATTTCAGGGGCCTCATGGCGTGGGTGTGTGCATGAAGAAGACCTCTCCCGAGCGGTTGCTGGTGTATGCGGGATTCGCCATTCTGGTCTTTCTGTTTTTATGGTTCCAGCTGAATCTGGTGCTGCTGGCATTTGCCGGGATTCTGGTGGCGGTGATCCTGCGGACGGTGACGGAGTGGATCGACCGGCATACGCGGCTGAGTGGGAAAGTGGCCTACGCGGGAACCCTGCTGCTGATCGGAGCGGTGGCGGCCGGCCTGGGATATGTGCTGGTGCCGCGGGCGATCACGCAGATTTCCGAGCTGGTGCGGAGCCTGCCGTCTTCGATTCACAATCTGGAGCAGCCGCTGGAGCAAAGTTCCTGGGGACGGGATCTGCTGGATCGGGTGCACCGCGCCTTTCACAACAGCAGCATCAGCTCCCAGATCCCGCAGATCGCCGGTGCGGTTTCCAGTGGCGTGACAGGCCTGGTGATCGTGCTGGTGGTCGGCTTTTTCGCGGCGCTCAATCCTCACGGATATGCGGAGGGCATGCTGGTGCTGTTTCCGGAGCGGCGGCGCGGCCGGGCGCGGCGGATTGCGGCAGAACTGGAGAGGCAGCTGCAGTGGTGGACGCTGGGACAGATGCTGCCGATGGCAGTACTGGGCATCGTCAGCGGGGTGGGACTGTCGCTTCTCCACGTGGCGCTGCCGTGGACGCTGGGACTGCTGACGGGTTTGGCGGTCTTCCTGCCCTACGCGGGAACGGTGCTCTCAGGCATTCCGGCGGTGCTGATGGGGCTGCAGCGCAGCCCGCATACCGCCTTGTGGGTGCTGCTGCTGTATACCGCGCTGCACCTGCTGGAGGGCTATATTTTGACGCCATTTGTGCAGCGCAAAGCGGTGCGGCTGCCGCCGGTGGTAACGATCCTGGTGCAGTACTTCTTCTGGCAGGTGGCTGGGATTCTGGGGCTGGCGCTGGCTGCGCCGCTGGCGAGCGCGGGAATCGTGCTGGTGAAGGAGCTATATCTGCACGTGCCGGCCGAGCAATCGGTGGTGCCGGAGACGCCGGCCGCGCGCGCTGCCTGAAAGAGCGCCGGAAGTACGGCTCAGATGGCGGGATCGGCGGCCGTTTCGGTGGAGGCGCGGGAAGCTGGCGAGTGGGTAAGGGCCTCTTCGAGCCGTAGCTCACGGAAGACTTCACCGGCGAGCAGGATCGCGGGTGCCGGGCCGGGGACGAGACTGGGCAGATCGGCCAGGGGGAGGCGCTGGATCTGCTGTTGGGGTTGTCCGGCACGGGAAACGACAACGCAGGGGGTTTCGGCGGCCAGCCCTTGTGCGCGGAGTTGCGCGGCCACCGGGGCGAGGTCGCGTCCGGGCATATAGACGACGCGGGTGGGCGGTTGAGGCGGGGCTTGTACTGAGTCAGGCCCGCGATGGCCCGTGGAGAGGACGACGCTCGAAGAAGTATGGCGGTCGGTGAGCGATGTACGGAGCGCGGCGGCGGCGGCGAAGGCGGCGGTGATGCCGGGGACGATCTCGAACTCGATTCCGGCGGCGGCGAGGGCGTGGATTTCTTCGCCGGCACGCCCGAAGAGGAGCGGATCGCCGGACTGAAGGCGGACGACGGACAGTCCGCGGCGCGCCAGGTCGATGAGCATGGCGTGGATTTGATCCTGGGTGATGCTCTTGCGGCCGCAGCGCTTGCCGACGTTGATGAGAAGAGCCTGGCGCCGTGCGAGGTCGAGGACGGCCGGCGGCACGAGGTCGTCGTGGAGGACGACATCGGCTGTGGCGAGCAGGCGCGCGGCTTTGAGGGTAAGGAGGTCGGGATCGCCGGGGCCGGCGCCCACCAGCCAGACCTTGCCGGTGGCAGATTCGGAACCCGGGGCGCGAGTTGCCGATAGGGAAGCGGAGCGCGTCATGCGGGGACCTCGCTTTCGCGGAGCTGTTCAATCTGCTGCTGGGCGTACTGGCGGCCGGGGCAGGTGGGCTGGTTACAGAGCTGGCGATGGGCTAAGTCGTGAAGGAGTTGTGTGCGTGCCGGGCCGGCAGGTGCGGCATCGCGGATCTCGCGGCGGAGCGCGCCCAGTTGCTGAAGCCAGGGACCGAGGTCAGCAGGCAGCTGCCCGTCAATTTCGCGGCGAAGGCGCTGCGCGAGAGCGGGGCTTTCGCCGGCGGTGGAGATGGCGATTTGCAAATCGCCGCGGGTGACGGTGGATCCGAAATAAAAATCGCAGTTGGGCGGGTCGTCAACGGCATTGCACAGAACGTTGCGGCGGAGGGCTTCTTCGTAGACCGCATGGTTGACAGCGGAGTCGTTGGTGGCGGCGATGGCGAGGAAGGCGCCGTCGAGGTCGGCGGTCGCGAAGAGACGCGAGTGCAGCGTGAGCCGTCCGCGTGCGGCCAAGTCGCGGATGGACTCGACGGCGGCAGGGGCGACGACGGTCAGTCGAGCGCCGGTCGAGAGCAGGCTCTCAACTTTGGCAAGGGCGACGGTGCCGGCGCCGATGACGATGACCGGGCGTTGATCGAGGCGTAGAAAAATCGGGAGCAGCGTCATCCAGCCACCTCAGCGGGGACATGCCCGGCGGCCTGATCGCGTTCGACGGGAGCGAGATCTTCGCCGGCGAGAGCGGCGCGCAGGAATTCATCGGAGTTGCGGGCGAAGTACGCGCGAAGGTTTTCACCCGGCGCGCGCTCGCCGAGATAGCGGCGCAGCAGGCGCTCGATGGCATCGGGAACCAGCGGCGCAGGGGTTCGGAAGCCCACGGGACGGGCCGTTCCCGCCTGCAGTCCGACGGAACCGCCGAGGCAGAAGTAATAGGCGTCCGCGAGCTGGCCTTCGTGTTTGATTTTTTTGCCTTCGAGGCCAATGTCGGCGATCCAGTGCTGGCCGCAGCTGTTGGGGCAGCCGGTGACGTGGAGACGGAGCTGCTGGTCGAATTGCGGAAGGCGCTCCTCCATTTCGTCGACCAGCCAGCGCAGAAAGCCTTTGGTTTCGGTAATGGCGAGCTTGCAGAATTCGGTGCCGGTGCAGGCGATGCCACCGCGCCAGAACTGCGAACCATCGACGTGGAGACCGATCTGGCCGAGGTCGCGCGCGAGGTCGCCGGCGCGCTGGCTGGGGACATCAAGGAAGAGCAGGTTCTGCATGACGGTAGCCCGGAGGCGGCCGGCGCCATAACGGTCGGCGAGGTCGGCGGTGGCGGCGAGCTGGTCGCCGGTGAGGCGTCCGCGGAGGATGGAAGCGCCGACATACGATAACTCAGGCTGTTTTTGCCGATGGATGCCGACGTGATCGCGGAGGACATCGTCGGGGATGGACTCTTCCGGGGCTGGGTCAAATTTGATTCCGAGACGGGACTCGATTTCGGAGAGGAAGCGGTCGGCGGTCCAGCCCTCTTTGAGGAAGAGATACTTCATGCGGGCACGGTCGCGGCTTTCGCGCAGGCCCTGCTGATCGCGAAAGATCTCGGCGATGGTACGGACAACGGCGAGTGCCTGATCCTGGTGGACGAAGGCGTTGAGACGAACGGCGAGATGCGGTTCGGTGGAGAGTCCGCCGCCGACGCGGACGGAGTAACCGACTTCATCCCCACGATGCACCGCTGTAAGGCCGATGTCGTTGATCTCCGGGTACGAACACCAGGCGGCGCAGCCGGAGATGGAAATTTTGAATTTCCGGGGCAGATTGTAGAAGTCGGAGTTGCCATTGAGTTCGTCGGCGACGGCGAGCGCGAGGGGTGAGGCGTCGAGAAGCTCGTCGTGCGCGATGCCGGCCAGCGGGCATCCCGTGACGTTGCGGACGACGTCGCCACAGGCTCCGCGTGGTGAGAGGCCGATGGCGTCGAGTTGCCGGATGACCTCGGGCAGGGATTCCACGGTGAGCCAGTGGAGCTGGATGTTCTGCCGCACGGTGATATCGACGAGATTCCCGGCGTGTTGCTGGGCGATGGTGGCAATCGTGCGCGCCTGCTGCGCGGTGAGGATGCCGTTGGGGATGCCGATGCGGAGCATGAAGTATTCGGTGGCGCGGCCCTCGCCGCCTTTGCCGCCGGTGACGCCGAGGCCATCGCCCTGGGTGTAAATTCCCCACCACTTAAAGTAGAGGTTCCACTCTTCGGGGATGCCGGCGCGGCCGTCGCGGGCGAAGGCCCGGATTTCGTCGAGGGCGTCCCATGGATTTTTCTCCCGCTTCAGGCGTTCGACTTTCTGCGCTTTCGTCTCTTTGGGGGCGGTGGCAGCGGTCATGGAATCCTCAGAATCTTTTTTGGGAGAAAGAAAAAGCCCGCGTCAGCAAAGGCTGAAGCGCGGGCTTATGGATAGAAACCGGTGAAGCTCAGCTACCCAGAAGTCCGACGCGGCGCACTACAACAGGCGCACCATACCGCGGAGATGGGCAACATCGTCATAGATCGACTATAGAAAACCGAGCGGATTCGGTCAAACCGCATACCGAGAAGATGCGGGGAACGGCGCGGAGATTCACGAAACCGGCATCCGCGAGGCTGCCCTGCGCTTTTCGCTTCTCACTCCATGGCCGGACGCGGTATTCTGAAAATCCCCCCCAAAAAAGAGATTGTTTGCTTCATTCCGGAGGCACTTTATGAAGTTGATGCGCTCCGTTGCATCTGTTCTGCTGAGCTACATCGTTGTGTACGGGATCGTTATTCTCAGCCCTTTGGTGCTGACGCATTTTTATCCAACGGAATACGCGCGGGGCCAGGTTCCCCCGCCGTTTCTGCTGTGGATCAGCACAGCGATTTTTGCGCTGGCGTCGATCCTTGGCGGATGGCTGTGTGTGCGCTTTGCGCCCTTCCGGCTGGGCGGCCACTTGTTCGTTCTTTTTCTGCTGGGCGAGCTGGTGGGGGTGTACTTCACGTGGCAGGCGTGGGGGCAGGGATGGCCGCACTGGTATTCGCTGCTGTGGCTGATTGTGTGGCCGGTGTGCCTGTGGCTGGGCGGCCTGGGCCGGCGCGGGGCGCCGGTGCCGCGTTTCGCGACGTAGCCGGTTCTCGTCCAGGCTTCCGCGGTGGTCGGTCTTCGTGGCGCTGTGCCGAGTGAGAGACAACGCCGATCACGAACGGATGGGCTCATTGACGCGAACTTGGGCCGCCGAAGCTGGGCTCAGGCCATGAACAAAAGACTTAGCTGGCCGGCCCGGCAAAGAGAATAAGGTTGCCGTCGGGGTCTTTCACGATGAAGGTTTTGGCGTGCCAGGGTTCGTTCCTCAGAGGCTGAGCTATGGGTACGCCCGCTGCCTGATAGTCGAGGAAGAGCTGTTGGATCTCGTCCGCGCCCGCCAGTGTGATGGAAGCGGCGAGCAGGCCCTCGCGTTCGCGGATGTCTTCGGCAAAGAAAGGCTCATCCATGTACCGCAGGGCAAGCCGGGCGCTGTCGCGGCTCACCTGGGCGTAGAACGGCGGATCGCCGTAGACAAAGTCGATGGTGAAGCCAAGCTTCCTGGTGAAGAAGTCGTTTGATGTCTGGAGGTCGCGCACGTACAGGTGTGGGGCGACTGAGGTGAGGATCGGCTGGGCAGCGGTTTGCGTCCGGGCCATGGAAATCGAAGCTCCTGATTGTACAACGGCAAAAATTGGGGGCGGCCGCCGGCGTCTCCCCTGCAATTTCACTGTAACCGGTTCGGCGGCGGCCGTGAATATCTCCGGCAACGGTTGCAGCAGAGGTGGCACGCACTTGCCAGGCTGACAGCGCCGAGAGATAGTATTGAGGCTATCGGAAGCGGAGAGGTGTGACCGCCCTGCCTGTGCTGGTCGTGGTAAGGGCTCACGCTGATCTACCCGTGGAGGGACGAGATGCTACGCACGCACGGGTCCGGGACTTCCCGATCGTTGCCTGTACGCAATTATTCTCTGGAGGGAGTTTGGGTTTTTTCGATCGGCTAATAGGGCAGTCCCTGAGGCCTGTTCCCCTCAGGACTCTTATTCTTCGCAAGATGCTTCGCCAGTTCCCGATCGGGTCGTATCAGACTCGTGTGCGGGCAGGCGCCGTGCAGCGGCCCCACTACGGCTGGTGTCTGTACTTTGCTGCTCAGCAGGCCAGGGTGCTGGGATATTCGAAGGTCACCGCGGTGGAACTCGGGGTCGCAGGCGGCAATGGATTGGTCTGCATGTGCCGGCATCGCAGGGAGATCAAGAAGGAACTGGGCGTGGAGGTGGTGATCGTGGGTTTTGATGCCGGGAGCGGACTCCCGCCAAGCCGGGACCCCCGCGATTTGCTCTACTTTTGGCCCGCCGGATCCTTCGCGATGGATCGCAGTGCGCTGGAGCGCCGAACGGCTGGAGAGGCTGCTCTCAGGATTGGCGACGTTTCCGAGACAATACCTCAATGGAATCCGGAGCCGGATGCACCGCTGGGCGCCGTCCTCTTTGATCTGGATCTGTATACTTCCACGTCGGCCGCTCTTGCGCTGCTGACCAAGGCGAATGTGCTTCCGCGCATCTGGTGCTACTTCGACGACATTTGCGGCGGTCCTGAAAACATGATTACTGACCGCATCGGAGAACGGGAAGCGATTGGGGAATTCAATCAGAAACCTGAGCGCGTTGAGCTCAACGACCATCTCTCCCCCGCGTACGCATTCAAAAATATGACGCCCGAGGCATGGCATCAACAGATCTATCTCTACCACCGGCTCAGTCACCCCCAATATAGCCAATGTCTCTACGCGAAAGGGGAGCGCGACCAGTTGTCCCTGTCGGCGTAATCGCAAACTCCGCAGCTCGGTTGGGAGTTCCTGACGGCGATATTGTATCTGTCGAAAGTTCTCCTACAATCTCCCTGTGGACTTCCAGTTAGTCAGCGACTACCAGCCGCGCGGGGATCAGGGGCGCGCGATCGAAGAACTCACCCAGGGCATCGGCGCGGGCGAGAAACATCAGGTGCTGCTCGGGGTGACCGGGTCGGGCAAGACCTTCACGGTGGCGAAGATCATCGAGGAGCTGAACCGCCCGGCGCTGGTGCTGGCGCACAACAAGACGCTGGCGGCGCAACTCTTCCATGAGTTCAAGCAGTTCTTCCCGCACAATGCCGTCGAGTATTTTGTGTCGTACTACGACTATTACCAGCCGGAGGCTTATATTCCGGCGGGCGATCTGTACATCGAAAAAGAAGCCACGATCAACGAGGAGCTGGACAAGCTGCGGCTCTCGGCGACGCGGTCGCTGTTCGAGCGGCGGGACGCGATCATTGTGGCATCGGTTTCGTGCATCTACGGCCTGGGCTCGCCCGAGGCGTATTACGGCATGCTGCTGCTGCTGGAAAAAGGGCAGAAGGTGCGGCGCGACGACATCACGCGGCGGCTGGTGGAGATTCTGTACGAGCGGAACGACGCGGACTTCCGGCGCGGGACGTTTCGGGTGCGCGGGGACGTGATCGAGGTGTTTCCGACCTACGACGAGAATGCGTATCGGATTGAGCTGTTCGGGGACGAGATCGATTCCCTGTCGCAGATCGATCCCTTGTTCGGCACGGTGCGGCAGAAGTACGCGCGGCTGCCCATCTATCCCAAGAGCCATTATGTGGTGCAGCCGGAGCGGAAGAAGACGGCAATTGAGAGCATCCTGGACGAGCTGGCGGTGTGGGAGAAAGAGCTGGAGGTACAGGGGCGGATGGTGGAGTCGCAGCGGGTGCACCAGCGGACGCGCTTCGATCTGGAGATGATCAAGTCCGTTGGGTATTGCCACGGAATTGAGAACTACTCGCGGCACTTCAGCGGGCGGCTGCCGGGGGAGCCTCCACCGACGCTTCTGGATTATTTCCCGCGGGATTTTCTGCTGTTCATCGACGAGTCGCATGTGACGGTGCCGCAGCTGCACGGAATGTGGCATGGGGACCGGTCGCGCAAGCAGAATCTGGTGGACTATGGGTTTCGGCTGCCGTCGGCGATGGACAATCGGCCGCTGAAGTTTGAGGAATTCGAGTCGCGGACCAATCAGATTGTGTACGTGTCGGCAACGCCGGGGCCGTATGAGCTGACCAAGGCGGCGGGCGTGGTGGTGGAGCAGATTATTCGGCCGACGGGGCTGGTGGATCCCGAGGTGGAGATTCGGCCGGTGCGCGGGCAGATCGACGATCTGCTGCACGAGATTCGCGACCGCGCGCAAAAGAGCGAGCGGGTGCTGGTGACGACGCTGACCAAGCGCATGGCCGAGGACCTGGCCGGGTACTACTCCGAGGTGGGCGTGCGCTGCCGGTATATGCACTCGGAGATTGAGACGCTGGAGCGAGTGAAGCTGCTGCGCGATCTGCGCAAGGGCGAGTACGACGTGCTGATCGGGATCAACCTGCTGCGCGAGGGGCTGGACTTGCCGGAGGTGTCGCTGGTGGCGATCCTCGACGCGGACAAGGAAGGGTTTCTGCGGTCGTCGGGGTCGCTGATCCAGACGATTGGGCGGGCGGCGCGGCATGTGAAGGGGCGCGCGATTCTCTACGCGGACAGGATGACCGATTCAATGAAGCAGGCCATTGGCGAGACGGATCGGCGCCGCGCGGTGCAGCGGGAGTACAACGAGGAGCATGGCATCACGCCGACTTCGATTGTGCGGGCCATCGACATGTCTCTGGTGAAGATTTTGCAGGCGGAGTACGCGGACCTGGCGGAGGAAGTGGAGACCATGCCGGAGTTCGCCTCGCAGCAGGAGCTGGACGCTTATATCGCGAAGCTCGAGGCGGAGATGCGCGAGGCCGCCAGGAAATTCGAGTTTGAGAAGGCCGCGAAGCTGCGTGACACGATTAAGGAGCTGCGGACGAAGGAATTCTTGTTCAGCTAGCGGACGACGCGTTCCATCAGACACTATCCAGCGCGGGGCGCACGGAGGATTCTGCGCGGCTAACCGGGAATCGCGCCAGGTGTTTTCAGGCCGGCCGGCTTGACCGGCGCGACTTCGATGACGAATCCTTTTTCTGACAGCACGCGGGGCCGGCCGCTTCCGCGATGCTGACCGGAAGTCCCGCCGGCATCATCCCGTGACGGGGTGTCCCGCAGACGGAACAGGCTTCGGCTCGGTCGGTGATCTCGGCGCCGCAACATCCGCAAAATGCAGCCATACTGTCCGCTCCTTCGGCTCTCGGTCTTGGATGTGCGACCGCGGCGGAACGGTTCAGCAAGCGCACGACGCCTTCAAGGAGCGACTCCTGAACCTCCCGATTGCCGTTTGCGGAAAAGCGGATACAGGACCAGTCCGAACAGGATGAGCGCCGTGCCGATGAGGGAGTTCTTCAGGTTCTCGGCATAGGAATAAACGAGGAGCACGGCGGCGGCGGTGACAAACAGCGCAGGGATGACGGGGTAACCCCAGACGTGGAAAACGGCTGCGCCGCGATCGCGCCGGCGGTAATGGAAGATGGTGGTCGCCGTGATCATGTAGAAGAGCCACTCGGCGAAGATGGCGAGTTCGAAGAGTTGCTGGAAGCGGCCAACGGCGAGGAGGAGTCCCGTGGTGAGGAGAGCCTGGACGACGAGAGAGGTGGAGGGGCTCTCGAAGCGCGGGTGAATGTCCGCCATGCGGCGGAAGAAGAGGCCGTCGCGGGCGGCGGCGTAGGGCACGCGCGCACCGGACATGATAGTGCCGTTCAGAGTGACGATGATACTGATGGCCATGGCGATGGAGACAAGTCCGGCGCCCCAGGGTCCGGTGATGGCCTGCAGCGCGCTGACGGCAGGACGCGGCGAGGCGGCGATCTGCGCGGCGGGCAGGATGTACTGGATGGCGGCGTTGGTGGCCATGTAGAGAACGCCCACGATGCCGAGCCCGGCAATGAGGGCAATAGGCAGGCTGCGCTCCGGGTTGCGGACTTCGCCGGCGACCATGGTGAGGTCGTTCCAGCCGTCATAGGCCCAGAGAGCGGCGATGAGGGCGATCATGAATCCGCCAAAGCCGCCGTGCGCGCCGAGGAAGTGGGTGGTGAAGTTGCTCCAGTGTCCGCTGAAGGAGAAGAAGCAGAAGCCGGCGATGACGGCGATGAGCACGCCTTTGAGCCAGGTGAAGACGAGTTGGAATTCGCCGGCTTTCCGCATGCCCAGGTAGTTGAGTCCCGTCATCAGCCAGGTGGCGGCGATGGCAAAGATTTGCGACCAGGCGACCGCGAAGGGGATGTGAAAGGCCGTGCCGTCAAGCCACTGCAGCGAGGGGAAGATGGCGAGCGTGCGGGCGAGGCCGGTGGTCACGCTGGCGATGGACGCGGGCTTGGCAACAGCGAACCACGTCCACATATAGAGGAAGGCGAGCATGTCTCCATAGGCGCCGCGGATGTAGACATACTCGCCGCCGGCGTAAGGGAGCAGCGTGCTGAGCTCCGCATAGGTCATGGCGCCGAAGAGAGAGAGCAGGCCGCCGGCGATCCACGCGAGATAGACCAGGCTGGAAGAGCCGGTGGCGCGCATCATTTCTTCGGGGACCAGGAAGATGCCGCTGCCGATGATGGTTCCGACGACGATAGCGGTGGCGTGCGAGGTGTTCAGCACGCGGGGCAAGTCGGGCGCGGAGGGCCGACGCGACGGATCGGCGGGGCGCGGGGTTAATTCAGGTATGCTTTGCAAACGCGGGGCAGCTCCACGTCAGTAGTAGTACTTGAAGTCTTTCCAGTCTGCCTGATAGGAGCGGAATCTGCCACGGCAAAGGTCGATGTCCTTGTGCTCCCAGGGCATGGCGAGGGGATTGTCGAGTTTGGCCATCACCTGGCAGGAGGCGTAGTACGGCTTGAGGTCGGCGAGGCTTTCACCGGTGATGATGATCATTTCCTGGCCGGTGTACCCATGGGGACCCCAGAGCCAGTAGGTTTGGTGTCCGCTGATCGCCACGGGCAGGCCGTACTTCGGACCGAAGAGATTGATGGCGCTGGCCTCGCCGTAGTTACCCGCGAAGATGCCGGTAACGGCGCGCTCCTGCGGCGGCAGAGCGTTGTAAACATGGGCGACTTTTTCAACCATCTCGTGCCAGCCGAAGCGGTCGGCGTAGAACTGCGGTAGAACCGTGGGGGCGTGGTTCTCGGAGTCGTTGCCCTGGAAGCGCATGGTCTTCATCCAGGTGACTAACGGGTGCGGGCGCAGGACAGGGATGGAGAAGGGGACGGTGAGGACGAATCCGATGCAGAGGAGCAGGGCGTAGGCGCTGATCAGGGCGGTACGGAGCGGCCTGCTGCGTGAGGGGGGCGGTGGGCCGGAGGTCGACGCGGGCAGCCAGCAGACGGCTCCGGCGGCGAAATAGAGGGGATAGATGGGCGCGAGATAGTAATCCTTGGCGTGGAGGGCCATCATGAGCCCGAGGAAGACGAGGTACAGCACCCCGAGGAAGAGAAGCGGACGGGCACGGCGCGCGAAGAAGAGCCAGACGAGGCCGGTGATCCAGAGTGGGGCGGTCCAGGGCGTGAGCATCAGGAGCTGACCGCCGAGGAACGCGAGTGGGGGTGGTTTCACATCTTTGTTGCTGTGAGAGACGTCGACCAGCCACTCGAGAGTAGGGAAGTGGTAGTGAATTTGCCAGAGGAGATTCGGGAGCGCGATGGCGACGATGAGCGCGAGGGCGACGGCGAACCCGCGGCTGGCGAGGATGCGGCGCTGCGGGGTGAGCAGCAGAGCGATCAGCACGGCGACGAGGAAGAAGACGATATTGTCTTTGTTCTCGAGGCCGAGGCCGGCACTGATGCCGAGAACGATCCACCAGAAGCGGACCCGCGGTTCTCGGCCAGGAACAGCGTGCTCCGCGGCGATGCGGATGAGCGCGAGAGCGCAGAGCATCCAGAAGACCGGCTCGAAGGAATTCATGGAGAGGAAGCTGTCGAGTCCAAGGTAGACGCCGGCGACGGTGACGCCGAGCATGGCAAGCGCGGCGGCAGCGCGGGTGCCCCGCATGGCCCAGACGAGGGCGCCGGTGAAAAAGACGGTGGCCGCGCCGGCAAGGGCGGAGATGAGCCGCAGGGACCACATCTGGTTGTAGCCGAAGAGCAGCTCGGAGAGGCGCGCCTGCAGGGCGACCATCGGGGGCTGGTCCACGTAGCCGAAGGCCAGGTGGCGGCCGCAGATGAGGTAATACATTTCATCGCGGAAGATGCCGTAGCCGGCGTGCTGCGCGAGAATGTTGCCCACGACCTGGATGGCGAGCTTCAGCGCGGCGAAGGCGAGGCAGATCCAGACGAAGCGGCGAAAGCTTTCCGGGCGGGAGCCGGAAGCGGCGGTTTGCGGGGTCGCAGTGCTCATAAGAGAAGAAGCGTAAGGCCACGGGCAACTGGCTTAGAATACGCGGTGGATCGCAGGTCGGTTCCGTGCTGCGCACCATTTGGGGCATTCGCGCACAGACGGTGCGCCTCGCAATTTCATGATGGGTGTGTTCGAGGATCGCCGTCATGCGGGCCGTGCGCTGGCGCACGCTGTCCGCGAACACCTGGAGACAGCGGGCGCGATTGTGCTGGGCCTGCCGCGGGGTGGAGTGCCGGTGGCGTTTGAAGTAGCGCAGGCGCTGCGTTTGCCGCTCGATGTATTTGTGGTGCGCAAGCTCGGCGTACCCGGCCAGGCAGAGCTGGCGATGGGCGCGGTGGCCAGCGGTGGGCTGGTCGTGATCCAGGAAGATGTGGCGCGCGCGTTTGGGATCTCGCGGGAGACGATCGATGCGGCGGCGGCGCGGGAGCGCGGGGAGATTGCGCGGCGTGAGGCGCTCTATCGGGACAAGCGGCCGCCGGTGCAGATGAAGGGGCGGACCGTGATCCTGATCGACGATGGTCTGGCAACGGGCTCGACGATGAGGGCGGCGGTGCGGGCGCTGCGCCCGGTGGCCGGATGTCTGCTTGTGGCGGTGCCGGTCGCGGCGACGGCTACGTGCGATGAGCTGAGGCGGGAAGTGGATGCGCTGTTGTGCCTGGAGAGTCCGGATCCCTTCCGTGCGGTGGGCGAGTTCTATCGGAACTTTAAGCAGACTTCGGATGAAGAGGTGCGCGGGCTGCTGGCGGCGGCGTATCACGAAACCGAGGAGCAGGGCGGCGGTGCCTCGATGCCGCCCACCTAGTTTCGTTCCAATCTGGCACGAGAGTGGGGGTATCCCATTCGGGTACTTGAGCGTGCTTTTGCACCGGTGGTGCTATGGGAGATCCCCCATGGGGCACCTACAATGAAGCTACCTGTTCAGAATCCAGAGGTAAGGGGAAGCTGGTGCACGGGTTTGAGCGCGTCGCAGAGATTGTTCTTGCTGGTTGGCTGCTCTTCAACACACTGGGCGTGGTGCTGGTGAGTGTGGGTGTGGCTCGGCGCTATGCCCGCGTGGCCCTGGAGCGTGACGAACAAGCCAGAGAAGTAGCGTTCGATCAGGCGCTGCCTCTTACCGAATAACCCAGCTTCCTGAAGCGGTTGTGGTAGTGCCGTAGTATCCCGCGCTGATGTTGTTATTCCAGACACGGCGGGATGCAGTGGTTGGATTGACGCCGGAAGTACGGGTGTTGGTCAGATCGATCTGGTCCTGGATGCCCATGGCCCTGTAGCGGCCGGGATTGTTCTTGAGCGGCTGGGCGATGTTCAACGCTGTGCAGGTCCCATTGACACAAAGATCGTCGTAGTAGACGCAGCCGCGTCCGCCGCAGCCGGTATCGTTCGGCACGCGATGGCAGGTGAGGGAGACGTGCGTTGGGCTGGTGGTGGAAAGAGGACAGCCGGTGCGAATGCCGGTGTCCTGCCAGCCGGTGCCGGCGCCGGAGTCGACCTGCCACTGGAGCCAGCGGTGCTGCTGATTGCACTGCAGGCCGCACATCATTTCCTTCTGGTCGATGGGGTCGTAGAGGTAGGCGTCCATTTCATTGTTGGCAATGGAGCGCGCGTCGGCAGAGGGCTGGAGGGTCTTGTCCTGGGCGAGGAGGGTGCAGTTGGAGCAGCCGGGGCCGCCGAAGATGAAGAGCTGCTGAGTTTCGCCGGAGGAGGCGGTGGTGGAAAGCGACTCAGTCATAGGCTCGCCGAACTCCCAGTCCCATGCGGAGGGCTGCTGCTGGCCGACGCCGGCGCCGCGTTCGCAGGTGATGCCATCGGAGATGCCGCCGCCGGGGTTGAGGCACTTCCAGCCGCGGGAGGAGGAGCCTGTGTCCTGAAAAGCCTGGCCGATGCGGGCAGCGATGACGTTGAGGGTTTCGGTGGCGGAGACGGGGATGGGGTGCGTGTATTCGGTGGAGGCGATGTTGGGCGGGGAACCGTCGGAGGTGTAGAAGCAGCGCAGGCCGGGCGGGCAGTGGATGGTGACGGTGACGGGGTGGTCGAAGGCGCCGGGGGCTGGGGAGAAGGCGATGGCGGGCTGGTTGGGTTGGGCGGGTTGGTTGGGGGACGGGTTCGCGGACGGATTCGGGGGCTGATTCGGGGGCGCGGGCGACTGGGCCAGGGCCGTGCAGAGGATAAACAGGCAGGGGATGGCCGCTGCCGGACGAAAACGCATGTGCATGGGATGCTCGGGAAGGCTGGCGATCGCGGGTTTTCTGCTGAATCGACGCGCGGGACAGGGCATTTGCGGCGTGGGCGGGCGCGGGGGTGGCTGGTAGAATCGGGGGTATTCGAGCGAGCGCGTTTTGTTGGAAGGGGATGCGCGCGCGAGGGGTGGGGCGGTTAGCTCAGCTGGTTAGAGCGCCTGCCTTACAAGCAGGAAGTCGGGGGTTCGAGTCCCTCACTGCCCACCAAAGCAATCTGAGTCGATCCGTACCCTCGCATCTGGGAATTGGCGGCGGGAACCGATCCTGCGGTCTCTCCGCGGGATGTTGGTTTTTTGCGGGATCGCGTTTCTTCCGGAATTCAAGCTCGGGGCGGTCGTCGAGAGGACAGCACCCCTGCGAGTAACCTCTGCGGAAGGGCGCCTCGGTCTAAGGTAATCCTCACCGGTACCCCTGATCGACTGCGACTGGCAAAAGAGTAATCGACAATTGTTTTTCGTGTTGAACGAGGCCATCATGTCTGGACCGCACGCAAAGGGGCGATCCGCATGAGCTCGGGCGATTGGTACCAGCAACAGCAGGAAAAGATTCGGCAGGCGCAGAGGCAGGCAGATCAGAATCGCCAGGCCGGGCTGTCGGGAGTCCGCCAGTGGAATACCGACATCAACAGCGCCGAATACAGGCGCGGCCAGTTGGAACGAGAGCAGAGGCGGCGTCCTCTTTTCCCGCAGGTTAAGCCGAACCCCTCGCAGAACAACTGGACAGCGAACTCCTCCGTCGGCGGAGGTTACCGAGCGGCCACGTCCGCGGGGAAAAAGAAATCCGGCGCCGGCGGAGGCGTGTTCTTCGCGCTTCTGGTGATCGGCGGACTCATCTACTTTGCTTCGGGAAGCTCGTCGTCCAGCCCTGCGCCGAAGGCCACTGCGGGGCCGGTCTCGACCTGGGCGACGCCAGCGGATCGATCCGCGACATCGGCACGGGTCCGCGCGACTCCTTCGAACGGCTCCACTGCACCGGCACAGGGAACTGCGCTTGCTGCATCTCCTTCGAATGCGTCTCCGGCGAACCGGCCGGACGCGATGGGAAGGTCCTTTGCGGAGTCCTTCCTTGCGGAAATGGCGGAGAGGCCGCAGTACAGCACCAAAATCCAGGGTTCGGACACATCTCCGTATTTCACGTTTAAGCCCGGGGATGTGTTTTACCGGGCGAAGCACAAGGGGTTTGGAGGGTGCGACGGCGAGCTTCTGCTGAATGCAGCGGGCATGCGGTTTGCTTGTCCCGGGAACAGCTCAAAGAGCTTCTTTGTCCCGAGGAGCGAGATCGAGGCAGCCGACGACGACGGCGTTCGTCTGTTCGCGAAGGATGCCAATGGACGAGATGCCTATCACTTCAGCATGGGCGACGACGCCAGCAAAGACGATGTGCATGCCCTGTTTCAGGCCTGGCTCAACTCTCGCGGCTCATCGGGCGCGGCGGCTGGTCAGGCTGCTGGGGGCGGCCAATAGCGGGTTGCCCGCAAAGGCGGCTCAGGTTCAGGCCGAACAGCCCACCAGAACCCGTCTGCCCGAGTAATCCAGTCCACCCGTTTTCGCCATCTTGGCTGCACCTTTGGGGGACGCGGTGGGGGCCGAGGCGCTTGTCTGGGGTGCGATAATCGAGGGTAAGCTCCCTCGAGAGTAATTTGAAACGGGCCTCCGTCTTCGACGGTTCGGCTGCGGGTGTATGCGGCGTTTTCTCTCTCTCCGCGACTTTGACTGGACGCTGCTGGCCTTTGTGCTGGCGCTGTCGGTCATCAGCGTTTTCGAAATTTACTCGGCCACCCTGCACACCAAATTCCACGGCTTCCAGCGCCTGCAGATCCTGTGGATCGTAGGCGGGCTGGGGGCGATGTTCGTAATGTCCGTGATCGATTATCACAAGCTGCTGAGCATCATCTACTGGCTCTATGGCTTCTGTTTGCTGGCGCTGATTGCGGTGCTGGCCGTGGGCACGCGGGTGAACGGCGGCAAGCGCTGGATCAAGCTGCCCGGGGGCGTCCACTTCCAGCCGTCGGAGTGGGTGAAGCTGGTGCTGATCGTGCTGGTGGCGCGCTACTTCTCCAATCTGTCGGGGCGCGAGATGACCTGGCGCGACATCTTCAAGGCGATCGGCATGGTGGCGTTGCCCATGCTGCTGGTGCTGAAGCAGCCGGACCTGGGGACGGCGCTCACCTACACGCCGGTGCTGCTGCTGGGGCTGTTTCTGGGCGGCATCGACTTCAAGCGCGGCGGCGTTCTCGTGCTGGTGGTGCTGCTTTCAGTGGGCGTGGTGTGGAAGAGCGGGAAGATCCTGAAGCCGTACCAGAAGGCGCGGCTGACCAGTTTCATGAATCCGGATGCGGATCCGCGGGGGACGGGATACCAGATTCTGCAGTCGAAGATTGCGGTGGGAGATGGCGGGGTCTTTGGGCGAGGGGCGAACCAGGGAACGCAGACGCAGGGAGATTTTCTGCCCATTCCTTATACGGATTTTATTTTTGCGGCATTCAGCGAGGAGCACGGGTTCGTGGGCGCGATCCTGGTGCTCCTGATATACTTCTTAATACTGATGCGTTTGATTCAAAACGCGCAGACAGCCGCAGACCTGCCAGGTTCTTTGCTGGTGATGGGCGTGGCGGCGGTGCTGATATTTCAGATCGCCGTCAACGTCGGAATGGTTCTGGGGCTGATGCCGGTGACCGGCATCCCACTTCCCTTAATGAGTTATGGGGGATCGTCGGTGCTGTTCACGTTCCTGGCTCTGGGCATGGTAATGAAC
>DATASQ010000014.1:0-133089 GCA_036269135.1 Acidobacteriaceae bacterium | reverse complement strand
CTAAGTCTGCGGCGAAGTCGCGGCGGCGGTTCGGGGGGGCGCTGGAGCCGATGACGTGGGTTTTCGCCAGCTATGTAGAAAAGCCAAAGCAGGAACTGGTGCGGCTGGATGCCTGCGAGGTGATTCAATCGCCGCTGTCGGATCCAGTGGACTACGCAAGGGCTGCCGCGCTGGCTTTCTACGCGGAAGTGCTGGAGGAGGCGATGCCGGATCATGATCCGCAGGAGGCGGTCTTTCGGCTGGTGCTGGCGGTGCTGCAGCAGACCCGCGAGAACCGTATCTGGATGCCGGTAACGTACTTCACGCTGTGGATCACGCGGCTGCTGGGGTGGATGCCGTCGCTGACGCACTGCGTGGTGGATGGGGAAGGCTTCGGTGCGGGACCGGCGTGGTTCAACCTGCAGTCGGACGGACTGGTGTGCGGACTGCATAAGACGGCGGGGAGCCGGATTTTGTCGCCGGAGTCGCTGGCGGTGGCGCGGCGGATTTTTCAGTCGCCGATTGCGGCGCTGGCGGGCGAGGCGTGGCCGGCGAACCGGGCCGCGGATTTGCGACGGTTTGCGATTGGGGCGCTGGAGCGGCATCTGGAGCGGCGACTGCACGCGGGGCTGGCTTTGGCCAGGCTGGGCAGCTGATTCCTGCAGCGCCCGCGCTTACCGCGCATCTACTGGGGGAAAGGCCAAATTCTGTGAAGGGTGAGGTTGGAAGCGATGAAGATTGCGAATCGTGTCACGGATCTGATCGGCCATACGCCGCTGGTGCAATTGAACGAGGTGACAGCGGGCGCGCATGGCCGGGTGGTGGCAAAGCTGGAGAGCGCGAATCCGATGAACAGCGTCAAGGACCGGATTGGGCTCGCGATGATCGAGGCGGCGGAGCGGGAGGGGAAGATTCATCCCGAGACGACGGTGCTGATCGAGCCGACCAGCGGCAACACGGGCATCGGCCTGGCGTTTGTGGCGGCGGTCAAGGGCTACAAAGTGATCCTGACCATGCCGGAGACAATGAGCCTGGAGCGGCGCATGCTGCTGCTGGCCTTTGGGGCGAAGCTGGTGCTGACGCCAGGTCCGAACGGCATGAACGGCGCGATCGCGAAGGCAAGGCAGATTCTGGCCGCCACGCCCAATGGATATATCCTGCAGCAGTTCGAAAACCCGGCAAATCCGAAGATCCACTTCGACACGACCGGGCCGGAGATCTGGAACGATACCGAAGGCCAGGTGGATATCCTGGTCTCGGGCGTGGGAACGGGCGGCACGCTGACCGGCGTCGGCGAATACATCAAGCCGCGCAAGCCCTCCTTCAAAATCGTGGCCGTGGAGCCGACGGACAGTCCGGTGCTGAGCGGCGGCAAACCGGGGCCGCACAAGATTCAGGGGATTGGCGCGGGCTTTGTGCCGAAGGTTCTGGAGACGAAGCTGATCGACGAAGTCGTGCAGGTTTCGAATGACGATGCCATCGCGATGGCGCGGCGGCTGCCGGTGACGGAGGGGCTGCTGGTGGGGATTTCGTCCGGCGCGGCAGTGCATGCGGCGGTCGAGGTGGCCAGGCGGGAAGAGAACGCGGGCAAGCTGATCGTGGTGGTGGTGCCGGACTTCGGCGAACGGTATCTGTCGTCGGTGCTCTACGAGAATCTGCGCAACGAGGCGCAGGCGATGAAGCCGGAAGCGATTGAGTGAATCGGGCGAGCCCGTAGCCGGTATCACCCTACTCCCTACCCCCTGAACCCTATACCCTGTTCTCACCATGTTCGCCAGGATGCGGGAAGACATCACGTCGGTGCTGGAGCGCGATCCGGCGGCCAGTTCCTGGCTGATGGTGGTGCTGTGCTATCCGGGGCTGCACGCGGTGTGGGCGCAGAGGATTACGTCGTGGTTCTGGCATACGCGGATGCGGCTGCTGGGGCGGTTCCTCTCCCAGGTGGCGCGGCTGCTGACCGGGATCGAGATTCATCCCGGGGCGCAGATCGGGCGGCGCGTGTTTATCGACCATGGCGCGGGCGTGGTGATCGGCGAGACGGCCATCGTCGGCGACGATGTGACCCTCTACCAGGGCGTGACTCTGGGCGGAACCGGGCACGAGCACGGCAAGCGGCACCCGAGCCTGCGACAGGGCGTATTTGTCGGCAGCAATGCGCAGGTGCTGGGGAATATCTGCATCGGAGAGAACTCGCGCGTCGGGGCGGGTTCGGTAGTGCTGCGCGATGTGCCCCCCAACTCGACCGTGGTGGGCGTGCCGGCCCACATCGTGTATCAGAATGGCGAGCGGGTGCTGATTACCGACCCGAATCAGGTGAAGGATCCGCTTTCGGGCGTGATCATTGCCCTGGCGGAAGAGGTCAAGCGGCTGCGCCTGCGGGTGGACGTCCTCGATGGCCAGCTGGAGATGACGGCGCGCGAGCTGGACTCGGTGCGCTCGCTCGAGAGCGAGGATGAGGAGCGCGAGCAGTACCGCAGCGAGCAGGCGGGATTTGTCAGCATGGGCGAGGGGATCTAAAGCCAGGCAATCAGGGAACAAGGGATAGGCGTTAGCGTATCTCCGGCGTCATCATCGAAACCAGCTTTGTCACAGTATTGATGTTGCGCACCGTCGCCGGGCCGGCGAACGTCAGCTTCAGCTTCGACTGGCCCATCCCATCGGGATAATAGATGTAAATCTCGCGTCGGCCGATGCGCACCTGCTCCCCTCCAGGCGCGGCCATCCGCTGGAGCAGATCTCCGGCAGGCGCCTCCGCCAGGAACGCCACCGCGACTTTCGAGGGCTCCTTGTCGGGAAAAGGATTGCCCGCGAGTACGTCGCGCATTTCCTGCGCGTTCCGCACCATCACATGGATCGGCTTTCCCATTTTGGCGGCAAGCGCCTTTTGAAGCTTCGCCTGAATGGACTTCTCCGCGGCCGCACTCGCAAAGACCACATTGCCGCTCTGGATATAAGTGCGTACCGAAAGCAGGCCGCATTCGGTGCAAAGGCGGCTCAAATCCTGCATGGGCAACAAGCCCGTACCACCGACATTGACTCCCCGCAGAAGCGCCACATAACTGGTCATTTTGGTCATTCTCGCTGCGGTTTCGGAAACGCGTGCGCTCCCTTACTTTGCCTTGGGCGGCCGCTCCTTCAATATCTGCACGACCATGGCGCGGATGGCGTCGTAGTCGGGCCGGCCGGAGAACATGCGGTAATCCACTGCCTCGCCCTTGTCCCCATGGCCGTTGAGCTGGAACTGACGCTCGCCCTGAGCGGCTTCGCTGGGGTGGGCCGCGGCCCAGGAGCTCTGGTCGAAGTCGTTGCTCTGCACGTCGATCTCCCAGAAGCGGTGGCCGTCGGTTTGGTGGATCAGAAAGCGGTAATACGTGTGGAATTTGCCCATCGGCTCGAATTCCTCGATGGCATCGACGCGGTCCGGGCCATCGGGGAACATCTCGACGAGGAAGCCGGTGGCCTGGCGCGCGTCGGATGGGCCGCTCTGGTGCAGCTGGCGGAGCGTGGCGCGCTCCTGATCGCGCTGCGCCTTCATCCCGGCGGCGGAATAAGCGGCCACCAGCGTGGTGTGGATCTTCCAGTCCTGCGGATCGAGCTGGCGGGCCTTTTCGGCATACTGGACGGCTAGCCGTCCCTGGTAGAGTTCAACGGCTGCGGTCGAGGCGAGCAGATTGGCGGCGCCGTTGTTGGGGTCCGCCTGAAGGACCTGCTGAAAATCAGCGAGCGCCTGATGAGGCTGGTTCGTCTGGAGGGCAGCCAGTCCCTGGGCGACGAGGCTGCTCGCGGCTCCAGGAGCGGGCGCGCTCGGCTGGGCCGCAACGCGGCTCGCGCCGCCGAAGAGAAGGGCAGCCACCAGGGGTCCGGTGACGAGCAGGCGGGCGGGACAGAAAGTAGACATCCGGGTTCTCACGAACCACTCTAACGCGCCGCGAGCCGGAGAAGAACGGATCGGTCCTGGCGGGCGGAGCACGGCGGCCGCATTTTCTTATATGCTGGGGCGAAAGATTCAAAAGGTGCACGGAGGGCGAATGGAACTGTTAGTGATTGTCAGTTTCGCCGTGATCTTCATCGGCGGGATTCTGTGGGCTTCGCGGCGGCCGGCCGACGAGCATCACTGAGGGTTGAAACGGCCCGCAGCGCGCCGGATCGCTGATATGATTTCTCATAGTCAGCGCCAGAATTTCGGAGAGGGAGCCGCTCTGTTCGGATGAAATACCAGGAGAGAGCCGATCAGGGTGATCCCATCCTACTTATTTTCAGCGATATACCACTCGGGGTAAAAAATCACGATTTGTCATAACCGGTGGCCCCGAATTTGCACAGAATGAATTAGTTCAGGAGATTCGCACCCCCCGGATTCGCCGGCCGGGGCCACGGCACAGTTGTCAGGGTCCCCCAGGGTGTTCAGGACCGGAGCCTCTTCTCCGCGCCATGCAGAGGACATTCCAAACCCGCATTGTCGCCGTTCTGCTCGCCTTCTTCACGGTGGCGGCGGTGGTGTTTGCGTGCTTCAACCTGCTGCAGGAAGACCAATATCAGGTCCCGTCGGATGGCGTCTGGTGGGTTGAGGGGCACGGCGGTCTGGTCGCCAGGCGGGTCCCGAACGACAGTCCAGGCGAGCGGGCCGGGGTCAAGACGGGCGACCTGCTGTTGTCCGCCGACGGTGTGACGACAGCGCGCTGGTCGGCGCTGGTCCGCCAGATGTGGCACACCCGGGCTTACAACACCATCCATTACACCCTGGTACGGGATGGTATCCGGCTGGCCAACGTGCCGGTCATCCTCGATATCCAGGACCGCAGCATCAACCAGGGCTTCCGGTTTATCGCGCTGGTCTACCTGGGCATCGGGCTGTACGTGCTGCTGCGACGCTGGACCGCCCCGCATTCCACGCACTTCTACATCTTCTGCCTGGTTTCCTTCGTTCTGTACTCATTTTGGTACACCGGCAAGCTGAATACGTTCGACTGGATGGTGTACTGGAGCGGGATCACCGCCGGTGCGCTGCAGCCGGCGCTCTTCCTGCATTTTGCCCTCGCCTTTTCGCGCAATCGGAAGAAGGGCAACTGGCTGGTGGGGCTGACGTACGTGCCCGGCGCCCTGCTGGTCGCGCTGCAGCTGATGGCCATTGAGTTGTGGTCGGCGACCGAGTTGTTGCGGCATCGTCTGGACCAGGTGTCCGAAGGCTATCAGGCGGCGTTCTACCTGATGGCGGCAGCGGTTTTCTACGCACACTACCGCAGAGCGCAAGCCCCGCTGCAGCGCCAGCAGCTTCGCTGGCTCACCCGCGGCACGCTGCTCGCCGTGCTGCCCTTCACGCTTCTGGCTGCCATTCCCTATATGGCCGACGTTTCCATGCCCACCGGTATAACCAAATTTGCCGGCATCTGCATGGTGATTCTCCCGCTGACGTTCAGCTGGGCGATCGTTCGCTACCGGATGATGGACGTCGACCTGATCTTCAAGCGGGGTGTGACGTACACGCTGGCCACCGCGGCCCTGGTGGCGGTGTACTTCGCCCTGGTCGCGGTTGCGGCGGAGCTGGTCCATTCGAAGCTGCCGGGCTTCGGCGTCTGGGGCTTGTTTGCGGCGATTATCGTCACGGCGCTGCTCTTCGATCCGCTGAAGAAGGCGATCCAGAGACGCGTGGATCGCGTTTTCGACCGGCAGAGCTACGACTATCGTTCGACCCTGATTGATTTCGGGCGCGGACTGAGCTCGTTCACCAATCTGAACGCGCTGCTGCATGCGATCGTGGATCGCCTGCCGCGGACGCTGCTGGTGGACCGCGTCGCGGTGTTTCTGCGGGAAGACGACGCGGAGAGCTGGCGTCTGGCGGCGCATCATGGCTTGCCGGATGTGGTGGCGGCCGGCGCGCTGGACCTGGAATTTCTGCAGTTCGACGATCCGGCTGCTGGGAGCCATATGTTCCTGGAGAACCCGCAGCTGGCGTTGCATCTGACTCCGGATCAGCAGCGGACAGCCGCCGTGATGGATATGAACTACTTCCTGCCCTGCCGGGTGGGCGTGCCCGATTCCGAAAAGGAAGAGACACGGGCATGGCAGATGCGGGATCGCACCATTGCGGTGATCGGCCTGGGCCGCCGCGCGGGCGGCGACTTCCTCTCCAGCGAAGACATGGAGCTGCTGGAATCGCTGGCGGGCTACATCGGGATCGCGCTGCAGAATGCGCGCCTCTACGCGAGCCTTGAGCAAAAAGTCACCGAGTACGAGCGGCTCAAGGAGTTCAACGAGAACATCGTCGAGTCCATCAACGTGGGCATTATGGCGGTCGATCCCGAGGAGCGGATCGAAAGCTGGAACTCGCAGATGGAAGTGATGTTCGCGCTGGCGCGCAAAGAAGCGCTCCGGCAGCCTCTCGAGACCATTTTCCCGGGCGAGCTGGTGGAGGAGTTCCGTCGCGTGAAGGATCAGCCGGGCGTCCACAACCTTTATAAGTTCCGTCTGGAGACGCGCGCGGAAGAGACGCGGATCGCGAATATCGCCATCGCGCCGCTGGTTTCGCGGGATTTCAGAACCGTCGGCCGCATCGTCCTGATCGACGACATCACCGACCAGACCCAGATGGAAGGGCAGCTGGCGCAGGCGGAGAAGCTGTCGTCCATCGGCCTGCTGGCGGCGGGCGTGGCGCATGAGGTCAACACGCCGCTGGCGGTCATCTCCTCGTACGCGCAGATGCTGGCCCGGCAGGTGAAGGGCGATGGCAAGCTGGGACCGCTGCTGGACAAGATTACCCAGCAAACCTTCCGCGCGTCGGAGATTGTGAACGGCCTGCTCAATTTTTCGCGGACCAGCGGCACCGAATATCGCGAGACGGATGTGAATGCGATCATCCGCGACACGCTGACGCTGCTGGAACATCAGTTCAAAACTTCGCAGATTCACGTGGAGACGAGTCTGCTGCCCGAGCTGCCCTCGATTCTGGGCAATACGGGGAAGCTGCAGCAGGTGTTTCTGAACCTTTTCCTCAACGCCAAGGACGCGATGGCGTCGGGCGGCGACGGGGAGGGCGAGACGCGGACGCTGCGCATCGCCACCGAGATGAACGGACACGTGAGTGTGTCGATTGCCGACAGCGGATCGGGCATCGCGCCCGAGCATCTGCGGCGTATTTACGATCCATTCTTCACCACCAAAACGGCGCGGCGCGACGGACAGCCGCGCGGCACGGGACTGGGGCTGGCCGTGACCTACGGAATTATTCAGGAGCACTCGGGCAAGATTCACGTGGAAAGCCACATCGGCCAGGGGACCACGTTCTATCTCGAGTTTCCGATGCTGAGGAAACCCGCGCATGTCTGAAGGGACGATCGCCGCGCCGGCCTCTGCGATTGCCGGACCCGGCGGCAATCCACGCATTCTCATCATTGACGATGAAGCCGCGATTCGCGAGTCGCTGGAGACGCTGCTGTCGCTGGAAAGCTACGCGGTGGAATCGGCGGAGAACGGCGAGCTGGGCCTGGAACGCATTGCGGAACAGCCTTTCGATCTGGTGCTGCTGGATCTGGCGCTGCCGGGACGGAATGGACTCGAAATCCTGGGCGCGATCCGCGAGCGCGAGACGAATCTGCCGGTCATCATGATCACGGCCTTCGGCACGGTGGACAACGTGGTGGAGGCGATCCGCGGCGGCGCGCAGAACTTCGTTCAGAAGCCCTGGGATAACGAGAAGCTGCTGGCGGATATTCGCGCGGCCGTCGCGCGTTTCCGCGTCGAAGAAGAGAACGTACAGCTGAAGCGGGCGCTGCGCCAGCGCTACAACTTCCCCAACATCGTGGGCAAGAGCGAGGCGATGCTGCGCATCTTCGACCTGGTGGCGCAGGTGGCGCCCACGCGCTCCACGGTGCTGATCCAGGGCGAGAGCGGCACCGGCAAGGAGCTGATCGCCAAGGCGCTGCACGCGAACTCGCCGCGCAAGGACAAGCCCTTCGTCCCCGTGAACACGGGCGCCATGCCCACCGATCTGCTGGAATCCACGCTGTTCGGGCATGTGAAAGGCGCGTTTACGTCGGCCATCGCCGCGAAGAAAGGCCTCTTCGAGGTGGCCAACGGCGGAACGCTCTTCCTGGATGAGATTGCCACCATGGGCATGGACACCCAGGCCAAGATCCTGCGCGTGCTGCAGGACCGGCGCTTCATGCACCTGGGCGGCGTGCAGGAGATCCAGGTGGACGTGCGCATCATTGCCGCGACCAACGTGGACCTGCGCACCGCCGTACGCGAGGGGAAATTCCGCGAGGATCTGTTCTACCGGCTGAACGTGATTGCGATCGAGCTGCCGCCTCTGCGCAGCCGCCGCGAGGATATCCCGGCGCTGGCGACCCACTTCCTGCGCCGCTACTCGGAGGAAAACGGGCTGACCGGCCGCTCACTGACGCCGGAGGCCATGCGCGTGCTGGTGGACTATGAGTGGCCGGGAAACGTGCGCGAGCTGGAGAACGTCATCGAGCGCGGTGTGGTCCTGTCCTCGGGTGGAACCATCGGCGTGGATCTGCTGCCGGGGCATCTCACCGGCGCCAGCTACTCAACCAGCCTGCTGGAGCACAGCCCGGATGCGTCGCTGTTCGACATCATGGAAGACATCGAGCGGCGCATCATCGTGGACAAGCTGGAGCGCTGCAACGGCAATCAGACCGAGGCCGCGGAGCAGTTTCGCATCCCGCTCTCGACGCTGAACCAGAAAATCAAGCGGCTCAACATCGAGATTCGCAAGCGTCCGCGCGAGTAGGCGCTGCGTCGCTGCCGCCATCATTCAATCGAAAACACAGCGTAGACCGTCGCCGACTCTTCCACCTGCCGGGGACGAATCGCGAGCGGTTGAACGGTGGGCGGCCCCGCTTTGGCCAATGCCATGGCGCGGAAGGGCAGCACCGGGCGCTCGGGCGCCTGATTGCTGGCATAGACCAGGGGACCCAGGCTCACCTTCAGCCCCGCGGCCATCTGCGCGGCAATGGCATGCGCATCCACCAGGGCCTTGGCCGCCGCCCTGGCCTCGAGACCCTTGCGATCTTGAATATCCCAGTCAATCGCGCCACTGTCATTGGCGCCGGCTTCGACGGCCACATGCAGAATCTTCGCCGCATCGGCGGCCGCGGTGTGAACCGTCCAGCTTTGCGCGAGCGTATAAGCCTTCTGGGCGCGATCCTCGGGCGTGGGCGCGGGATTGAACGGGAAATCCGTCTTGCTCAGGTTCTGCGCGAGGCTCTCGATGGAGGTGTCCGGCACGCCGGCGCTCCTGAGGGCCCCCACAATGGCGTTCGAAATCTGCGATCCCTGCCGGTAGGCGGTGGCGGCATCGGGCGCCTGCGTCTGGAACCCGACATGGATGCTGGCCAGGTCCGCTTCCGCGGTGGCGGTGTCGCTCGCTGTGACGGCAATGGTGCGGTTGTTCTTGTCCACCTGGATGGTCTGGGCGCTGGCAACCGCCAGGCCCAGCCAGGCTGCGGCTGCGGCAATCATCACAGCGTGTCTCATCGCGCAATCCTCATCGGGATTGTACCCGGCTTATCGTGCCGGGTTGTGCACCAGCGGCTGTATGCTAGGCTCAAGCTGCGGAGCGGAAGGGCGTTGTCGCGCATCCAATCCGGCATAACTTATGGCTCTGGAAGCGATTGATTCCGCCGCCAAGCGCGGCGTTCTGGCGGTGCAGGAATACGCCGTGCTGTCCGGCCGGGCGCTGGGGAACCTCTTCCGGCGGCCGTTTTATCGCGCGGACATTTTCCTCCAGGCGGACATCATCGGGGTCGGCTCCCTGCCCATCGTGATTATGACGGGGTTTTTCCTGGGAGGCGTGCTCGCCCTGCAGTCCTCCGCGACCCTGACGCAGTTTGGCGCGACCGCGTTTACCGGGCAGCTGGTCAGCTTCTCCATGATCAAGGAGATCGGGCCGGTGGTGACGGCGCTGATGGTCTCCGGCCGCAATGCGTCCGGGATGGCGAGCGAGCTGGGCTCGATGATCGTCACCGAACAGATTGACGCCATGCGGGCGCTGGGCACCGATCCGCTGAAAAAGCTGGTGATGCCGCGGATTGTGGCCACCGTGGTCATGCTGTTCTTCCTGGTCATTTTGTCGGATGCGGTCGGGATCTTCGGCGGCGGGTTTGTTTCGGTCGTCATGCTGGGGCAGGACGGCTCGCAGTACTTCCACACCGCGTATCAGTCGCTGGCGTTTCCCGACATTCTGCAGGGGCTGGTGAAGCCGCTCTTCTTCGGCCTTATCATCGCCACCATCGGCTGCTACTTCGGCATGAAGACGCGCGGCGGCACGCAGGGCGTGGGTCGATCGACGACCCAGGCGGTGGTGTGGTCCTCGATTCTGATCATCGCGTGCGACTTCATGATCAGCCAAACCCTGATCGGCATCTTCGGGCGGTGAGCGGCGTCGGCGCCAATGGGGCAACGCCAGTCGCGCCAGCGTCCGGCGAGCCGGTTGTCCTCTTTGAGGACGTCTCCATCGCCTTCGACCGGAAGCCGGTGCTGGAGGGGATCTCCTTTCAGGTGCGGCGCGGAGAAACCCGCATCCTGCTGGGACCGGCGGGCGTGGGCAAGAGCGTTTTGCTGAAGCTGACCAACGGACTGCTGCGGCCGGACGCGGGACGGATTTTCGTCTTCGGCAAAGAGATCAGCGCCATGCGCGAGCAGGACCTGTTCGAGCTGCGCGGCGCCATCGGGACCGTGTTTCAGGAGGGAGCGCTCTTCGATTCGCTCACCGTGCGCGACAACGTCGGTTACCGGCTGCTCGAAGAGCATGTTTCCGACGAAGAGGTTACCAGCCGCGTGACCGAGGCGCTGCGCTTTGTGGAACTGGAGCACACGCTGCTGCAGTTTCCTTCGCAGTTGTCGGGCGGCATGCGGCGCCGCGTGGCCATCGCGCGAGCCATCGTCACGCATCCACGGCTGATCCTCTACGATTCGCCGACGGGGGGCCTCGACCCGATCACCTCGACGACCATTATCGAGCTGGTGATGAAGCAGCGCGACGTCTCCCACACGAGCTCCATTGTGGTGACGCACCGCCTGCAGGACGCCTTTATGCTGGCCACGCACCACTTCAGCCGCGAGAAGAACCACATGGTGCCGCTGGGCGAGCACCAGGCCGATCCCAATACCAGTTTCCTGATGCTGCATCAGGGACGGCTGGTTTTCGACGGCACAACGGCAGAGCTGGTGAACTCGGACGATCCGTTCATTCGCAGCTATATCGAGTGAGAGCAGCGGATCAGAGTTTGGGAATTAGAGTTTAGAGTTTACCGGGTCCGCGGTTCGCCGACTCCGATGGAAACAGGCTCGGATTCTCCTAAACTCCAAACTCTAACCCCTAAACTCTAACCCCCAAACTCTAAACTCTGCTCACCCCGCCGCGTCGTGATCGTAGAAGCGGAAGAAGAGTCCCGGCTTCGAAACCGGCTCCGCCTTTGCTACGATCGCGGCCTGCTGCTGCTGGGTGAGAGGCGTGAATTCGCGCGCCAGCTGCACATTGTGTTCCAGCTGCGGGATCGAGTCGCACCCGATGATGATGGTGCTGACCGGCTGCGACAGGACGTAGTAGACCGCCTCCTGCATCGTCAGCGTGCCGGGCTGGGTGGCGATCACCATGCCTTCCCACGAGTGCTTCTGCTGCTCGAGCGGCGGCGGGGTAAAGGTCGAGAGCAGGCGGCTGCGGCCCGGAATCTTCATGCCGATAATGCCCATCTGCTTCTGCACCGCCATCGGCAGCAGCTCCTGCTGGAAGCTGTAGTGGTGCGGGTCGGCGGCGTTGATGGCCATCAGGATGGTATCGAAGTTGTGGCGGCGCAGAGCCTCCATCAGAGCGTCGGGACGGTAATGGCCGGTGACGCCCAGATAGCGCACGACCTTCTGCTGCTGCATATCGAGCAGCGCTTCCATCGCGCCGCCCTTCCCGAAGATCGCGTTGATGTCCTTCATGGTGCCGATGTCATGGAGCTGCCACAGGTCCACGTGATCGGTCTGGAGGAGCTTCAGCGACTCGTCGATCATGCGCATGGAGCCTTCGCGGGTGCGCTCCTTGGTCTTGGTGGCGAGGAAGGCTTCGTTGCGCCGGGTCTTCATCACCTCGCCCACGTAGCGCTCGCTCCAGCGCATGGGGCCGCCATAAATCGACGATGTGTCGAGGTAATTGACCCCCAGATCGAGCGCGCGCTGGATGATCGGCACGGCAACATCGGCGTTGTTGGCTTTTTCGAGCGCGGCCTGCCCGCCGAGTGAGAAGACGCCCACCTTGTAGCCGGTGCGGCCCAGGTTGCGCGTCGGCATGGCGTCCTGCGTGCGCGGATTGTTGGGCAGGGCCGGCAGTGTGGCGGCAGCGGCGGCGCGCGACAGGGCCAGACCGGATCCGGTGAGAACCGCGGCAGCCGCGGCGGTGGTCCCTTTCAGAAACGAGCGGCGATCCTGATTTGTCACAATGAGCCTCCCGGCAGGGCAACAGACCGTTCTATCACATCGCTCCCGCACGGAGGAAAATCGATTTTTAACCGAGAAAAGTGGACTGAAACAAAGAGGGATGGCCGAAGCCATCCCTCTCCATGCAGGTGCATCGATTACCGGCCGTGCGGCTTCTCGTGACCCTTGTCGCCGCCGCTCTTCTGCGGCCGGCCTTCGTTGCGGGGCTTCTGGTTATTGGGCCGGGCCTGATTGCGCGATTGCCCATTGTTCGGGCGGTTGTAGTTCTGTGCCGGACGACCGTTCTGCGCCGGCCGATTGTAGTTTTGCGCGGGGCGGTTGTAGTTATTGGCCGGCGCGCGGTTGAAGTTGTTCGGGCGATTGGCATTGTTTGCGCCGCGATTGAAGCCGTTTGCCTCGCCGCGGTTGTAACCGTTGCGCGCGCCCGCGGAATACCCGCGGTTGTAGTTGGCGTGCGCCGCGGCCGCCGCGTGCATGTTGTACTGGCGGGCAGCAGGGTTGCGGTCGAAGCGGCCGTAGTAGCCGTGGTTCACGACCGTCACGCTGCGCGAAACATAGGTCACGTGGTCGTGGAAGATCACCGGGTGCGGGCCCCAGCCCACGTTCCAGTGACCCCAGCCCCAGCCCCAGTGCGTATAGGCGCCGATGGCGATCCCGACGCCGAAACCAATCCCCATGCCAATCACAAAGCCGCGCGGCGGCGGAGGCGCATACCACGCGTAGTAGGGCTGGAAGCCCCACAGGGCCCAGGGATTGTAATAAGGCACGTACACCACAGCGGGGTTTGCCGGCGCAATGACGATGTCACCGGGCTGATAGTCGACGTCCAGCTGAGGCGTCGTACGCAGGTGGCCCGCGGAGTACGCCTGCTGCCGCATATTCTGCACCGCGCTCATCACGTCCTGCGGCTGGTTGTAGTACGCGTTGCCCAGCTGCGTGGTCCAGTCGAGGTTCTTGTCCATGTTGGCAAGGACCGACGGAAAGGCGGTGAGCGCCTTCACGCTGGGATCCCAGGGCTGACTATTCGCCATGTTGGCGATCTGGTCGGGCGGCGCGCCGGCGTTCGCCTGCACGAAGCGGTCAGCGTCCACCACCTGGGTCGGATACGTCGCAGCCGCGAGCACCTGTGCGACCAGCGAGTCCGGATACAAAGCGATCGGCGCTACCAGCTGATCCATCTGATCGGGGCTCAGCGCGTTCCACTGCTGCGGCGGCGCACCCTGATCGTCCGGCGGAGGTCCCTGGTCCTGCTGCTGATCGGGCGGCGGCGGCGGGGCTTCCTGCGACCACGCGTACATGTCCCCGACACCCAGGGGAACCATCAGCCATACGAGTGCCAGCGCAAGGACGCGCCGCCCCCCTGCCATGCAGGCGCAGGCGATCGGACGCAGTCGCCTGCCGGACGTGGGTGAAAATCTGAAAATTGCTTTCATGGGTTACTCCCTGGCTCTCTCGGAGCCTGCTCTCTCTTCGGACGACCCCTGGTACCGGGTCCTCTCAGCCTATGAAACACGAAACCGGGCCCGGAGTTGCGTATGCAACCCCGCCCTAACCGCCGTCTTTATACCACGGAATCGAGAAAACGGCGGAGGATTCGGGCGACCAGCTCCGGCTGCTCAAAAGGGGCATAGTGGCCGCCATCGGGGATGAGGTTGTACTCAGCGCCGTAGCCGCCGCTGCGAATCTGCTCGGCCAGCAAACGCATGTCCGCGGGCGTGCTGCCGGGATCTTCTCCGCCGGCGAGGACGCAGCAGGGCACGCGAAGGGTGCGCGCGGTGGTGACAGAATCCGGCCGCGCCGCCAGCCCCTGCTGGACCGCCACGATCGACTCTGCCGGGACGCTCTGCATCATTTCCCGGATCTCGGCGACCTTCTCCGGCCAGCGCCGCCGCGCGGTCGATCCGATCAGCGTCTGCAGGTTCGCTTCGATAAACTCCCCCGTCCCCCGCTCGCGGATCTGCGCGATGTTCTGCTCGCGCTTCGCACGAGCCGCTTCGTCATCGGCCTGGGGCTTCGAGCAGCAGAAAGCGAAGGCCTCCACCCGATCCGGCATCGTTCGCCAGATCTCGTAAAGCGCATAGCCGCCGACAGAGCACCCCGCAAAGAGAGCTTTGCCGAGCTGGAGGTGGTCCAGCAATCGGCCTGCATCGGCAGCCAGCTCTTCCACGGTAATGGGGCCTTCGCCAGCTTCCGATTCGCCGTGCCCGCGCAGATCGGGAACGATCAGGCGGTATTTGGGCGCGAGGATTTCCGCGACAGGCAGCCAAAACCGGTGGTTGACGGGCGTGGGATGCAGCAACACCACCACGGGTCCCTCCCCGAGCGTGGTGTAGAAGAGCTTCGCGCCCTCGGAATAATAGAACATCGCCCCGCTATTCTAGCTGGAGGGCGGCGGCCAGGGGGCTGCGGGCGGCGCCGGCGGCGGGAACATCAGCGGCTCCTCCGGCATCACGATCCAGAAAATAACGTAGGCGAGCAGGCCCGATCCCCCGCCAAACACGGCCAGCAGCACGGTGATCACGCGCACCCAGACCACATCCCAGGCGTAGGCATTCGCCAGGCCCTGGCAGACACCGGCAATCATGCGGCCGTGGCGCGGGCGGACCAGCCGCGTGACATTTGTGGTGGTCGGCCACGGGGCCACCGGCGGCGGCGTCTGCGCACCGCATCCGGAACAGAAGCGCGCGTCGTCGGGAAGGGCCTTCCCGCAATTCCTGCAATAGATGGCCATGGCCATTCCCTCCCACGAGCCGCACCGGCTCCGTCCAAAAGTACAGCATAGCGCGGGGTTCTCAATCCATCGGAAAACCGGTCGAACCATCGCTACACCGTTAGATACGCAGCCGCGCGGTTCAGGGTTCCGCGGACGGGCCCCATGGCGCCCCGGGGCGACCCTCTTTCTGCAGGGTGGGACCGGAAGGCGTTTGGACGGCACACTTTTCGCATCTAATGAAAGAGACCAAGGAACATCCTGGGAGAAAGTGTATGCAACGTTTACAGGGAAAAGTCGCGATTGTGACCGGCGGCGGTTCGGGCATTGGGCAGGGGATTGCCAAACGGCTCGGGTGCGATGGCGCGAAAGTCATCATCGATTACATCGGCAGCGAGACCGGCGCCGACGATACCCGCCAGGCCATCCAGGCCTGCGGCAGCCAGGGCGAAGTGGTGCAGGCGGATGTGACGAAGATGGACGATGTGCGTCATCTGGTCGATGCGGCGTGGCAGCACTTCGGCGGCGCCGACATTCTCGTCAACAACGCCGGCATGGAGAAGCGCTCCGACTTCTGGGATACCCCCGAAGAGGATTTCGACAAGGTCATGGCCGTGAACCTGCGCGGTCCCTTCTTTCTGACCCAGGCCTTTGTGCGCCGTCTGCGGGATGCGAAAAAGCCGGGGCGCATCGTCAATATCAGCTCGGTCCACGAGGATATGGCCTTTCCCGGCTTTGCCACCTACTGCTGCAGCAAAGGCGGTCTGCGGATGCTGATGCGCGATCTGACCGTCGAGCTGGGGCCGCTGGGCATCACCGTGAACAACATCGCTCCCGGCGCAATTGCCACGCCCATCAACACCGCGCTGCTGGAAGACAAGCCAAAACTCAACGCCCTCCTGAAGAACATTCCCCTCGGCCGCCTGGGAACGCCGGAAGACGTGGCCGGGATGGTGGCGTATCTGGCTTCCGACGACGCATCCTATGTAAGCGGCGCGACGTTCCTCATTGACGGTGGGTTGATGCGTAACTATCACGAGCAGTAAAGTTCTCTCTGCCTATGCCCTCAAAGATCGAAGACTATGCTCTGATCGGCGACTGCGAAACCGCGGCCCTGGTCAACCGGGAAGGCTCCATCGACTGGCTCTGCTGGCCGGATTTCTCTTCGTCCGCCTGCTTTGCCTCCCTGCTCGGCTCGGAGGAAAACGGCTTCTGGAAGATCGCCCCGATGGGCGAAGGCTGGAAGTCCTCGCGCAAATACCGGGAACACACTCTCATTCTTGAGACAACGTTCGAGAACGCCGAAGGCGCGGTGCGGATGATCGACTTCATGCCCATCCGCGAGCGAAACTCCGACGTGGTGCGCATCGTGGAAGGGATTCGCGGAAAAATGGATCTCTGCATGATGCTCTCGATGCGCTTCGATTACGGCCGCACGGTTCCCTGGGTCACCGCCATCGAGGACGGCATCCGCGCCGTGGCCGGGCCCAACCTGGCCGTGCTGCACGCTTCTGTGCCGGTGCACGGCGAGAACCTGAAGACGGTAGCGGAATTTACCGTGAGTGAGGGCCAGCAGGTGTGGTTCACGCTGACCTATGGCGAATCGTTCGTCGCGGACCCCGAGCCCATCGACGCCAAACAGGCTCTGGAGGATACCGTTGACTTCTGGAGCCGGTGGATTGCGCAGCTGACCTATAAGGGGCGCTACGGGGATGTGGTCGAGCGCTCGCTGATCACGCTGAAGGCGATGACGTTTCGCCCCACCGGCGGTTTGGTCGCTGCCATGACCACGTCTCTGCCCGAAGCGATCGGCGGCCCGCGTAACTGGGACTACCGCTATTGCTGGCTGCGCGACACCACCTTCACCCTGCTGGCCATGACCACAGCCGGGTACTTCGAAGAGGCTGCCGCCTGGCAGGATTGGCTGCTGCGGGCCATCGCCGGCAGTCCCGATCAGGTGCAGATTATGTATGGCCTGAAAGGCGAGCGCCAGCTGGTGGAGTGGGAGATCGACTGGCTGCCCGGCTATGAAAATTCGAAGCCGGTGCGCGTGGGCAACGCAGCCTCGAATCAGCTGCAGCTGGATATTTACGGCGAGATGCTGGACACCTTCTTTCACGCCCTGCACGGGCTGGGAAAGCACACCGAGGAAGATTTTCAGGTGCTGGTGCTGCTGCTCGACCATCTGGAGAAGATCTGGCAGCGGCCCGACGAAGGCATCTGGGAGACGCGCGGCGGCGGCGAGCAGTTCACCTATTCGAAGATGATGGCGTGGGTGGCCTTCGACCGGGCCATCCTGATCGCGGAGAAGCTGGGCTGCGACGCTCCCGTAAAGAAATGGGAGGAGCTGCGCGACACCATCCACGAAGAGATTTGCCGCAAGGCCTTCAACAAAGAGAAGAATGCGTTTGTGCAGTTTTATGGAGCGGATCAGCTGGATGCCTCTGTGCTGCTCATGCCGCTGGTCGGTTTTCTGCCGGCCACCGACCCTCGCGTGCGGGGAACGATCGAAGCCATCGAACGCGAGTTGATGCCGGACGGTTTCGTTCTGCGCTACGACACCAGCAAAGTGAAAGACGGCCTGCCCCCGGGCGAGGGCGTGTTCCTGGCGTGCAGCTTCTGGATGGTCAGCTGCCTGAAGGCCATCGGCCGCCTGCAGGACGCGCACACGCTGTTCGATCGGCTCCTCGCCCTCAGCAACGATGTTGGCCTGCTTTCCGAAGAGTACGATGTGGGCCGCAAACGCCTGGTGGGGAACTTTCCCCAGGCGTTCTCGCACATTTCCCTGGTGAATGCCGCATTCGATCTGGTGGGCAAAGACGGTGCGCGGCAACGCGCGCACCGGCGCGGCGGACCGGTCGAAACCAAAGCCTGACCGGACATTCCCCGGCGAATTTGTGCCGGTCGCCTGTACTTTCTGAGGGCTGGGAAGGAATCTATGCATCGTTTCCGCGTTTGGGCGCCAAAGGCGCAGCGCGTAGCTGTCCGGATCGGCGATCAAAAATATGCAATGAAACAAGCCGACGGCGGCTGGTGGGAAGCGGCCGTGGCTGCGGCAGGGCCCGGCACCGGCTACGCGTTCTTCATCGACGATGAGGACCTCGCATTGCCGGATCCGCGATCGCCATGGCAGCCCCAGGGCGTGCATGGCCCGTCGCGCGTCTTCGATCCGGGCGCGTTCCGCTGGAGCGACGCAGGGTGGCAGGCGCCACCACTGGCCAGCGCCGTCATTTACGAGCTGCACATCGGCACCTTTACGCCGGAAGGCACCTTCGATGCTGCCCACAGTAAGCTCGAAGACCTGCGTGCGCTGGGCATCACGCATGTCGAGCTGATGCCGGTGAATTCTTTCCCCGGTCGCCAGGGCTGGGGCTACGACGGCGTGGACCTGTTCGCCCCGCACGAGCCGTATGGCGGTCCGGAAGCGCTGCTGCGCTTTGTAAATGCGTGCCACGAGAAGGGCCTCGCCGTTCTGCTGGACGTCGTCTACAACCACCTCGGCCCGGCAGGGAATTATCTCGGCAAATTCGGCCCCTATTTCACTGACGCGCACCACACGCCCTGGGGCGATGCCGTGAACCTGGAAGATGCCGGCAGCCACGAGGTTCGGCGCTTCTTCTGCGACAACGCGCTGATGTGGCTCCGCGATTACCACATCGACGGCCTGCGCCTCGACGCCGTGCATGCCTATATGGACCGCTCCGCCATCCACTTTATGGAGCAGATCGCGGGCGAGGTTCACGCGCTCGAAGGCCGGACCGGCCGTCATTCCGTCGTCATCGCGGAGAGCGACCTGAACGATCCCCGCGTAGTCCGGGCACGCGAGGCCGGCGGCTACGGCATGGATGCGCAGTGGAGCGACGACTTCCACCACGCGCTGGTGACCGCGCTCACCGGCGACCGCAGCGGCTACTATGCGGATTTCGGCGAGATCGGGCAGCTGGCGAAGGCGCTGCGCGAAGTCTTCGTCTATGACGGAATCTATTCGCCGCATCGCGATCGCGTTCACGGCGCGCCGGTGCACGGTCTTCCCGGCTGGCGCTTTCTGGGCTTCTCGCAGAATCACGATCAGGTCGGCAATCGCGCCAAAGGCGAGCGGCTCGGCCACCTCACCAACCTCGGCCGGGCGAAGATTGCCGCCGCCCTCGAACTCACAGCGCCCTTCGTCCCCATGATTTTCCAGGGTGAGGAGTGGGCGGCGTCGACGCCGTTCCAATACTTCACCGACCACGACGAAGAACTGGGCAAGCTTGTCTCTGAAGGACGCAGGAAGGAATTTGCCGCCTTCGGATGGGACCCGAAAGACGTCCCCGACCCCCAGGCGCGCGCCACCTTCGAGCGGTCGAAGCTGAACTGGGACGAGCGCAGCCAGCCGCCGCACGCCGAGATGCTGGAGTGGTATCGAAAGCTGATCGCTCTGCGGAAAAATACGCCGGCGCTGACCGGCGGCGATCTCTCCCGGGTCCAGGTGCGCTCGAGCGAGCAGGAGCGCTGGCTGGCGATGGAGCGCGGCTCCACAGAGACCGGCAGTGCGACGGTGGCGTTCTCCCTGGCAGAGCACCCCGTGACTTTGCCTGCGCGGCCTGGCGCCGCTCTGCTGCTGGCTTCGAGTGGGGATGTTACGCTGCGAGAGGGCAAGCTGACCCTGCCGCCGGATTCGGTGGCAGTCCTTCTGGGCGGTTGAAACCCGAATGCGGGAAGAATGAACGAACTCTGGTTCGTAGTTGTGATTTTCGCCAGCTCCCTGGCCGGTGGGCTTTTGGGTGCGCTGGGCGGTTTGGGCGGCGGGGTGGTCATCGTCCCGGTGCTCACCATCTTTTTCCATGTGGACATTCACTACGCGATCGGAGCCTCGCTGGTCTCGGTGATCGCAACCTCGTCGGGCGCGGCGGCAGCGTACGTGCGCGAGGGCTTCTCGAATATCCGCATCGGCATGTTCCTGGAAATTGCCACGACCCTGGGCGCGCTGGTGGGAGCCTGGCTGACCACGCGCGCGCCGGCTCAGGCCATTGCCATCATCTTCGGCCTCGTGCTCCTGTATTCGGCTTACGGCACGCTGAAGACGCAGCATGAAGTGTTTACGGAAGAGCCCGACAAGCTGGCGAAGCGGCTGCAGCTCGAGGGCAGCTTTCCCTCCGGCAACGGCGAGCAGAGCTACGTGGCGCAGCGCGTGCCGCTGGGCTTCGGCATCATGGGGCTGGCCGGAATGCTCTCCGGCCTGCTGGGACTGGGCGCGGGCGCGGTCAAGGTGATCGCGATGGATCAGGCGATGCGGCTGCCGTTCAAAGTGTCGACCACGACCAGCAACTTCATGATCGGTGTCACCGCGGCAGCCGGCGCGGGTTTGTATCTGCGGGATGGCTATCTGGCGCCAGGACTGGTGATGCCGGTGATGCTGGGCGTTTTGACGGGATCGCTGATTGGATCGCGGCTGCTGGTGCGCGCGCCTGTGAAGACGCTGAAGAGGGTCTTCGCGGTGCTGGTGATCGCGATGGGCGCGGAGATGATCTTCAAAGGCGTGACGGGAAGCTAAGCCATGAGCTGGAACGATAAAAGACTCGAAACCCTGGTCGGCGTGATGCTGCGCACCGGCGTCCTGCTGGCCGCGGCCGTGGTGCTGACCGGCGGCGTGATGTATCTCGTCCAGAACCACGGCGCGCGGCCGGACTACGCGCACTTTACCCCGGAGCCGGCGCAGTTCGCGACGCTGAAGGGCGCGGCCACCGGCTTCCTGACGCTGGAGCCGCGCAGCATCATCATGCTGGGCCTGCTGATCCTGATTGCCACGCCGGTGGCGCGCGTGCTCATGTGCGTGATCGGCTTCCTGATGGAGCGGGACCGGCTCTACGTGGCGGTGAGCAGCGTGGTGCTGGCCATTCTGCTCTACAGCCTGCTCCTGCACCGGTAACGGTCTAAACCGGCGCCAGCAGCCGAATCAGCAGAAAGACCACCACCCCCAGAAGAAAGACCAGCGCCATGCGGATGCCCGGCTCGCGGTTCACTTCCGGCAGCAGGTCGGTGGCCGCGACGTAGGTGGTAACGCCGGCCGAAACCGGGAGACCGATGCGGACCCAGCTCGGCAGAAGGCTGATGGCCAGCACGCCGACCACGGTAGCCGCCGCCAGCGCCGCCGCGGAGAGCACCGCGGCCCGGCGCGAGCGGCCCGAAGCCAGCGTCACCGAAGCGACCGTAAATCCGACCGGAATCTTGTGCAGGGAAATCGCGATGAAGATGAGCCAGCCGAGCCAGGAGGAGACGAGAAACCCCGACGCAATGGCCACGCCGTCGAAGACAGCGTGCAGCGAGACGCCCAGCAGGACGGAATAGCCGGTGTGCCGGTGCAGGAACTCTTCGGAGTGCGTTTCTTCGCCGACGTGAAAATGGGGCGTGATGGTGTGTTCGATGAAATGGGTTATGCAATAGCCGCCCAGCATCAGGGCGGGCGCCCAGCGCGGAGAGAACTTCAGGCTCTCCGGCAGCATATCGAGCAGAGCCACGGCCATCATGAACCCGGCGCCCAGCGAGATAAAGTAGCGCAGGTAACGGTGCGGCCAGCTGCGGCGCACGGCCACCATGCCGCCAAAGATGTTGGCGAAGCCGGCGACGATTCCGAGGATGAGGGACAGGATCATTTGAGGGCTCAGGGCTCAGGGCTCAGGGCTCAGGGCTCAGGTACTGGGTACTGGGCAGAGTACAGGGTACAGGTCGGCCGCGCGGATTTGGCTAAAGCTTTTGGAACAGCGACCATAACATTTTCCCAACTTCATCAGCCTTTTCCTGAACCTCCCGCATCAGGGCCGTCTTACCGAATCCCAGTTCCTCTGCGATGGCAAGCTGAGTCTGCAATTCCAGGACAGATCCCCTGGCTATTGCGACAAAATTGCGGTAATCGCGTCTCGATCCTCGGCCATAGCCCTCCGCGAGGTTGCTCGGAATGGAAACTGACGCTCGCCGAAGCTGAGAAGAGAGGCCGTATCGCTCGTCGGTCGGAAAATCGCGAGTCAGCTTGTATATACCGACAGAAAGATCGAAGGCCTTTTGCCAAACGATCAAGTCCCTGTAAGAGCCACTCATGCATTTGTCCCTGACCCCTGCGCCCTGTGCCCCGACCCCTGTGCCCTGCCCCCCCCTGTGCCCCTGTCTCACCCACTATGGCGAATGTGCATCACGTCGCCGTCCTGCACTAAGTAATCCTTGCCTTCCAAACGCAGTGTGCCTTGCGACCGGGCGACGGCTTCCGAGCCGGCGGCTAACAGCGTGTCCCAGTGAATGGTTTCGGCGCGGATGAAATGCTTTTCGAGGTCGGTGTGGATGGCTCCCGCCGCTTCCTGGGCGCGGGAATTGGCGGGCACGGTCCAGGCGCGGCATTCGTCTTCGCCCACGGTGAAAAAGCTGACGAGGCCCAGCAATGCATAGCTGCGGCGGATCAGGCGGACCAGGCCGCTCTCGTGCAATCCATAGGAGGAGAGGAATTCCTTTGCCTCTTCGTCGTCCATATCGGCCAGCTCGGCTTCGACCTTGCCGCAGAAGGCGGTGGCCCCGGCGTTGGGGCGGGCAGCGAGCTCCTGCAGGCCGAATTTCTCGGGAGCTTTTTCGAGATCGTCGCCGAGCGTGGTGCTCTCCGAAACATTCACGGCGTAGAGCACCGGCTTTTGCGACAGGAACATGAACCCGCGGATGAGCTTCTTCTCCTCGGGCGACATTTCCAGCTCGCGGAGCGGAATTTCGGCTTCGAGAGCCGGTTTGCAGCGGAGCAGGAGCGCGTGCTCTTTCTCCAGCTCGGGCGTTTTCATCTTCTTCAGATCTTTTTCCAGGCGCTCGAGCCGCTTTTCAATCTGGGTCAGATCGGAGAGCATCAGCTCGAACTCGAGGCTTTTGGCGTCGCGCGCGGGATCGATGGAGCCGGTGTGCGGGATGGAGTCGTCTTCGAAGGCGCGGAGCACGTGAATGAGGGCGTCGACGTTGCGCAGGCTGGCGAGGAAGGCGGTTTCCTTCAGGGCTTCCTGGCTGATGGCGGCGACGTCCGCGTACTCGACCGTGGCGTGGATGAGCTTCTTCGGGTTGAAAAGGGCGGCGAGGCGGTCGAGGCGATCGTCGGGCACTTTGGCGACGCCGATATGAGCTTCGCGGGAGTAGCCGCGGTCTTCGACCTTGGCTTTCGTGAGGATTTTGAAGAGCGAGGTTTTGCCGACCTGCGGCAAGCCGATAATGCCGGTTTTCATGATGATCCTAAGAAAGATTCTGGCGCAGGGCGCCAGCTTTCGATCATAGAACAGCCAGGACCCTGGACCTCGGAAGAGGGCAGCCCGCCCTCAGCTCCGTCCCGGCTTGCGGAGCACGGATGCAGAGCGGGTCCCCACCGTGTGGGGATGAGGGAGCTTTTCCTCGCAGGAGCCGGAAGGCAGTGTTTTCGGCTATGACGGCAGCCGGCTTCCGGAGCCAGGTTCAGGCGGCGCCGACGACGGGCGCTTCCTCCCGGGGCGGCGCAATGGACTGAGGGCAGGGGATTGCCTGCGGGATGGCCGGGGCGTGTGGCTGGCCTCTGCGGCGCAGCCGGGCAATCTCGTTCCGGAGATCGACCACCGCTTCACGAACCTCGGAGAGCAGCGCGGCGTTCGTTTCGCGGAGCATGAGGGACGTAGCGAGGGCGGCGGCCAGAGCACTGCGCGTCGAGAGCAGACGGTGGTTGTGCGAGATGGCTCCATCCGGCAGCATCCGGGTCGAGCAGCGCATGGCGACCCAGGCGTCCAGGTCGCGGGCGCGGGCGAGGATGGCGCTTTTGTCGGAGCCGGTGGGGCGCCGGACGGGGAGCCCGAAGTCTTTCTCCCACCGCTGGACGGTGCGTACCCCTTTTCCAAGGTAGGCAGCAATTTCTTTCCAGGATGTCAGAACACGATTTTGGTCTCCCAAATCGCCGTCGTGCATGACGTTCCTCCGTGCGTCGGGGGCGAGTTCAGAAAAACTGCAGACTTTGCGATGCATGGGCATAGAGGGTCGGTTGCCGGGTTGGATTTTGTATTACAGCCTGATAATTCATTTGTCAACAGCAATAAGAATCGGGCGGGATGCCGGGTGCGTGCTCCTCTCCGGAGCCACCTGGAATGGGGAATCTGTCGCGGGAAGGGCAGCGTCGGGGGTGCGCCCTGGAGATCCTCGAAAAGCCGATCGCACCGGAGGAACGGCTCGCCTGCCGGAAGAGGATTGGCGGTGCGGCGCAGGGCTTCAGCCAGCCCGAAAGCATCAGCAGCCAGCGACGTCCCTGCGACTCGGCACTGCTCTCGGGCGGCTTCTCCAGTTTACTCGAAAGTAAACAGAGGGCGACGGCTGGAGAGAGGACTCGCCAGAAATAGCGGCGGCAGGCGAAGCCCGATCGGAAGCGTCGACTGCCGGCGCGGGCGACCCGGATCCATCCCTGCGTCCCAAAAGGCGTTCTCCGCGCAGCCCTGAGAAGGAATTCGTGCGCGGAGAGGGTCGCGGCAAAGTGGATCGTCAGGGCGCCGGCGCAGGCGATCGGGTTCGGAACCAGGCGCGGCTGTCGGCGCGCAGGAACAGCAGATAAAGGATGAGGATGAAGAACCCGGTGTGGATGAGGGTGGGGGCCCACCCATTCAGCCAGCCGACCCAGACGTGGAAGGCCATCCAGAGAATGGCGAGCCAGCGGGCCCAGTTGGCGCCGCGAAGGATAAAGGCGCCGGCGAGGACGCCGAGGGCGCGGACGAGGTCGACCCAGAGGTCTTCGGCGTGATGGGGAGGCAGAACGTCGCTGTAGTGGAGGGCGAGGCCGACGACATTGACGACGAGGTAGAGCCAGCCGGTGAAGGTGAGAGAGAGCGGGCGCCGGTTCATCGGGTGCCAGTGTAGCGCGAGTGTTTGAGGAAAGAGCCAGGGAGTTGGAGGGGACTCTAAGGATGCATATGGGTGAATCCCGCAACGCAGCATCCTCCGCTCCAACCAGGAGAACGCTGGCACGGGCGCCCAGGCAGCGACAAGGCGCGTCGTGGAGGGAGCGATGGCAACGCAGGCGGGGCGCCGCGGCTCCAAATGAGCCAGTGGAGGGCCGGGGCGCGGTGCGAGCCGGGGGTCCATCGGGCCGCTCCACTTTTGGTGAGATGAAAATGAGTGGCTATGGCGCGCGACGTGCCCGGCGTGCTTGAATTCTGGCGAAAACGGGGCCATGCTGTTCGTGTTGGCTCCAACCCCAAAGGGGGCCTTATGTCGAGGTCCAGAGTGACCGGCCGCCTGAGTGCTCAGGTGGTGGTGTGGGTTCCGTTGCTGGCGCTGGCTGCGCTGCCTGCGGCCGCGCAGGTATTCGTGGTTCAGCCGGAACACGTGGAGAAGCGCTACTCGGAGTTCTCACCCACGCACGTGCGCATCTCGACCGAGCCGATGACGCGGCTCACGCGTGAGGAACTGATCCGATTCATGGAGCGGGAACAGGGCTTTGCCATGCGGCCGCTGCCGATTGCGGTCCTGGCGCTGCGCGCCAATGGCGCGATGGATCCCGCGGGCGAAAAGTACATCGACATGTTGCACAGCCGGGGCATTTCCGCCAAGCCGGGTGATCGCGTGGTGGTGACGAACATCCAGATCGACAGGGATTCAATCCTGCTGGACCTGAACGGTGGGCCCTTCCACAAACATCGTTTCATGCGGCATATTTCAATCGGGATGGATCCCTACAACACCGTGCCGATGGGCGGCCAGGACGACGGGCAGCAACCCTCGGGCACGCGCATGAAAATCGAATTTGGGAAGCAGGTGCCCGACCTGACGGGCGAGCAGCTGGAAGAGCTGCTCAAGCCGATGATCGATTTCGGGGTCAAGTCGCCGGCGGAAGCCTACGCGGAGACCCTGCCCGACTTCCTGGCGGCGGCGATCAAGCAGCACCGCGTGCTGGTGGGCATGGACCACGATATGGTGACTTACGCCAAAGGAATGCCCATCCGAAAGGTCCGGGAGACGGACGCGCAGGGGCGTCCGTTCGAAACCTGGATCTATGGCGAAGCGCCGCAGCCGGTGGAATTTGTGCGGTTCATCGGGAGCTACGTGGCGCGCGTGGAGATTGCGAAGGTCGGCGAGCCGATCCTGGTGCATGCCTCCAACGAGATGGGCGACTACTGGGGCAACCAGCCGGTCGTGGCCACGAACCAGCATGAGATCCAGCTGGGAGATCGGACAGGACAGGAGCAGACCGAGGAGAGCAAGCCGCGGGCGGCGCCCACGCTGCGGCAGCCCGGGGATCCCGCGCCGACGGATGACAAAAACAATCCCAGGCCGGTGATGGCCCCGGTCCATTTCCCGACGGATCAGCAGCGGCCGGGCGATCCGGGCTACACGCCGACCGTCTCAGCCCATCCGGCGCCGCAGCCGACTGCGAGCGGAACGGCGAGCCAGCCGACGAGCGCCCAGCCAGGCGCTGCGCCAGGCAACCAGCAAAAAACCAGTCAGCCGCCGAGCACGGCTCAGCCCGGCAGCGCGCAGCCGCAGAGTCAGAGCGCTCCCGCTCAGCCGCAGAACTGATCTTCAGACCCAGGCCCCGTCGACGACGAGCCCGGGACTAAGATTGGCCCGGGAGGAATTTCGGGTCATGCGCCTTCGTGTGTTGATGGTGGGTCTCGCCTGCTTTGGGTTGAGTGGAGTGCTGGTTGCGCAAACGACGGCGTACGCGTGGCCGCCGGGGCCGGGCCATGCGCAGATGCAGTTGTGGCCGCATGGCGTGCCGAACCCCGAGAGCCAGCCCTCGGCCGAGGGGCCGAATCCGATGCCCGCTCCGCACTCGGGCCCTGAGCATGACACCACCACGCCGCAGATGCCGCTGATCGCGGGGCAGCGGGTGATCCGGCTGGGCAATGTGACGGAGCCGACGATCACCCTGTACAAGGCGCCGGCGGCGAAGAACACCCATGCGGCGGTAGTGGTGTTTCCAGGCGGCGGCTATTCGATTCTGGCCATCGACCTCGAAGGAACGGAGGTCTGCCAGTGGCTGAACAGGATTGGCGTGAACTGTGTGCTGCTGAAGTATCGGGTGCCGGCGTCGGGTCCCTATCCAAAGTCGGAAGCGGCATTGCAGGATGCACAGCGGGCGATGGGCATGGTGCGCGAGCACGCGGCCGCCTGGGCAATCGATCCCAATAAGGTTGGAGTGCTGGGCTTTTCGGCGGGCGGTCATCTGGCGGCGGCGCTGAGCACGCATGACGAAAAGCGTCTCTACCCGCACGTGGACGCAGCCGACGACGAAAGCTGCAGGCCGGACTTCGCGATCATCATCTATCCGGGCTATCTGGCGGTCGCCGAGAAGGGGATGGCCTTCAACGCAAACATTCCGGTGACCGCGCAGACGCCTCCGGCGTTCCTGGTGCAGGCGGAGGACGATCCCGTCCACGTGGAGAACGCCATCGAGTACTTCATGGCGCTGAAGAAGGCAGGCGTCCCCGCGGAGCTGCATGTGTACACCAGGGGCGGCCACGGCTATGGGCTGCGTCCGACGAATCTCCCCATCACGCATTGGCCGGCGCTGGCCGCGACCTGGCTGAAGACGATCGGGATGGTCGGGCAAGAGACCGGAAGTCCGCAATAGGAAGTTGGGAATCGACTAACGCGGATAGCGGCCGACGAGTTCGCCGGCCGCGACAATATGGCCGTGGAGGGCCTCGAGAAGCTGTCTCTTCGAGGCGCCGGGAGCAAGCGACAGGGCGATGTCGAGGGCGTAGAGGTCGAAGACGTAACGATGTCCTGAGCGGCCGGGCGGGCACGGTCCGCCATAGCCGATATTGCCAAAGTCATTGCGGCCCTGGCGGGCTCCGCTGGGGAGTTGCGGCTGTGCAGGGACAGATTCCGGGAGAGAGCGCGTACCGGCCGGGACGTTCCAGAGTAGCCAGTGGGTGAAGGTTTCCAGAGGGGCGTCGGGATCGGTGACCACCAGGGCGAAGCTGCGGGTGGAGGCGGGCGGCGCGTCCCAGACCAGCGCCGGGGAATTGCCCCTTCGGCCGTTGCAGGAGGCGTAGCGGTCCGGGATCGCTCCCGAGAAGCTGGGGCTGGTGAGGTGAAGTTGCCCGACGCTCTGCGCGAACGGGAGGCGGCTGTTGCCGGCGACAGCGAGGAGCGCGAGGGAGAAGGCCGTCCGGCGGAGACGAAGCATGCGGCGTGCGGGCATGGGGATGCTCCCAGGGTATTGTACGGTTTCGAAGGGAAGATTAGAAATCATCGCCCCGTTGGGCGAAGCGCGCAAGGTTGCGCCGCTTGAGATCGTTCGCGGCGGCTTCGCTCACGATGTCACCCGCTGTGATTAGAGACGGATGTTGACGAGCCCTTCGGCGTTCCCGGCGGCGGAGGGTGGAGCCGGCCGCTGCGGCGCGCGCCAGTGGTCGATATGGCTGATCTGGTGGACGCAGCTCACGGTGCAGTTGGGCGCGCAGCCTTTTTCCGTGAAGAACTCGCGGCGGAGATCTTCTTTGGTGTACTCGGCCAGGGGCACGCCGGGGTATCCGCGCTGCTGGGAACAGTAGTGGACCAGGCCGTTCTCGCAGATGTAGAGGAAGCGGGAGCCCGCGCGGCAACGCCAGTCGTTGGGCTGGCCGTTGGCGATTTGCTCCTGAAACTGGTTGAAGCGCGAGTAGTTCTTTTTCTTCCAGGAACGCATCTCGGTCCACACGGTGCGCTCTTCGTCGCCCAGCGGTTTCAGCTGCCCGGAGCCGTCGTGGATGATGCCGATGGTCGAGGTAAAGCCCAGGCCGACCGCGCGGCGGCCGATGGTGAGCGCGTCCTGCGGGTTCTTAATGCCTCCCCCGACAACGGAGTTGATGTTCACGTGGAAATCAGCGTGTTCGGCGAGGAACTCGAGCTTCTTGTCGAGCACCTTGAGGGATTTTTTTGACACCTCGTCGGGCTGCACGTTGTCGATAGAGATCTGCATGTGGTCGAGCCCGGCGCGGTTCAGGCGCTGGATGCGTTCCGGCATGAGCAGATAGCCATTGGTGATCATGCCGGCCATTTTTCCGTGGTGGCGGATGCGGGCGATGATCGCGTCGAGCTCGGGGTGGAGCAGCGGCTCGCCGCCGGAGATGGTGACGATGGAGGTGCCCAGCCGGGCAAGATGATCGATGCGGCGGAGCATCTCGTCGAGAGGGACGGGCTTGGAGACGTCGTCGTACTCGTTGCAATACGCGCACGCGAGATTGCAGCGGCGCATGGGGACAATCTGGGCCATCACGGCGTGGCGCGTCGAGACGAGGGCGTGGCCAACGAGGGCAAGTTCGCGAACCTTGCGCGAGGCGGCTTTGAGGCGGCGGGCCATAACTACAGGGTACAGGGACCAGGGCGCAGGGTACAGGGTGCAGGGTGCAGGACGCAGGACGCAGGGTGCAGGGTACAGGACGCAGGGTGCAGGGGATGCCGACGGAGAATACGCTCTGCCGATCCCCTAAACCCTAAACTCTAAACCCTAAACTCTAAACCCTAAACCCTAAACTAAACCCTGCCTCACCCCTTGCTCTTCGGTCGCCCGGCCATCAGCGGAACGGTATTTTCCTTGCGGTCCCGGACCACGGTCAGCTGGACCTGCTTGCCCCGGTTCGCGTGGATGGCTTTGAACCACTGGCTGGTGGTGGCCATGGTCTGACCGTTCATCTTCGTGATGATATCCCCGGCGCGCAGGCCGGCGACAAAGGCGGGGCTGTTGTCGTCGACGCGCTTGATGAGGAGGCCCTGTCCGTCATGCACGCCGAAATAATTGGCGAGCTGGGGGCCGAGCATGTCGAGCTCGAGGCCGGTGTAGAGAGGGTTGCGGCCAATGCCGGCGATGAAACTGTTGCCGTAAAGCGGAGCGGCGACGCTCTGCTCAGGAAACTCGTCGGGATCGGGCACGGGGATGTGCTGCGACCAGGCATCCGCCTCGATGGTGGAGCGGTCCGCGAGCTGGACCTGGAGCGTGACGATCTGGCCGTCGCGGCTGAGCAGGAAGGTGACCGTGCGGCCGGCGGGAATTTCGCGCAGCATCCGGCTGAGCTGCGCCTGCCCGTCGATCGCCTGATTGTTCAGCGAGAGCAGGACGTCGTGGATATGGAGTCCCGCTTTGGCGGCGGGAGCGTCGTGGTCGATGGTGACAATCTCCGCGCCGCGGGCTTCCTTGAGCTTCAGCTGGGTAGCGAGTTCGGTATCCACGTCGCGGGTACTCACGCCGAGGTAGGCCTGCGAGTGCGTGAGCAGAGCATCGCTGCCGGGAAGCACCAGGTGCTGGGCGGCGCCGACGAGCGGGTTGAAGGGCGTATCCGGCGCGGGGGTGGACTGCGCCTGGAGGCTCGGGACAAGGGCGAAGCAGACGGCGACGGCAGCGACGGAGGGAAGATTCACGGATGGCCTCAAAAAGGGGTACATGCTACGCGCCTCGAACTGCCTGAATGTCTGACAACGAGATCGTCGTAAGGTCAACAGCGGACCGCAACAATTGATGTTACGGAAGGATTACGGGTTTGAGGAGGAGATTCTTCGGTTACGAAAGGTGACGCTCGGTGAACCTCCGTGCTCCCTCAGGAGCTACGCTCTCTTCGTTATTGGTTTCTTTCCCACCACTGAACAGCTTGCGGAACAGTCGCCGTTTTGAAAGGCCACAGCTTTTAGCTGTGCCATAAAAACCGCGGAATCGTCATTGGGTTTGGGGAGCCTCCTCCAGATACTGGCGCGAGACCAGGCGGATGTGCGGATTCTGATCCTGCGAGGCGAGGGTCTGGAGAACTTCACGGACGCTGGAGTCGGCTTCGACGGGCTCGAGCAGGCCAATGGCCTCGGTGCGAACCCCCGCATTGGGATCGTGGAGGAGAGCTTCGAGAATCGCGTCGCGGACGCGCATATCCACACCAATGTAAGGCTCAAGGCCTTCGAGGGCCTTGCGGCGGACCGCGGCGTCGCGGTCGTAGCGCAGGGCGACCATGAGCGCATTGCGGATCGGCCCGCCACTGCAGTTGTGTCCCCCGCGACAGGCTCTGGCGAGCAGGTCGACAGAGCTGTCGTGGACGGTGGGGTTGCCGCGATTGCGGGTGCCGAGGACCAGGAGCTGGCGAATCTGCGGGTCGTCGATGGTGCCGAAAGCGGTTTCGGGCAGAACGCGATAGAAGCGGACCTCGACCGTGTCGGAGCCAGGCTCAAAATCGACGTTGCTGACGCCCGCGATCTGCGCGGAGTCGAAGTCGGCAGCGACCGGCACAGCGGCGGGTGGCAGCTCGGCGGGCTGGGCGCTGGCCGCGGCCAGCGCGCCCCGCGTGCCGTAGTGATAGCCGCCCCAGCCTCCGGCAACGACACCGGCAACGAGGAGAGTGGAGGCGAGAACGGGCGCGCCCTGCAGGTGGCCGAAGCCGCGGCGGAACGACTGCCCGATCCGCCGGAGGACGCCGGCATGGGGCATGGCGTCGAGAGCCTCATCGAGGCGGACCCGGGCGCGGGCGACCAGACTGGGCGAAGGTTCCAGTGGCGGGGCGGCCGACAGGGCCTTGTAAAGGGCGGCAATGGCTTCCATCTCCTGGCGGCAGGCCTCGCAGTGGGCGAGGTGCTGATCCAGGCGGTGCATGCGGTCGTCGGGGAGCTCCCCGTAGACGGCCAGGACAATGTCTTCCTGTGCCAGTTCGCAGTTCATTGGGATGGGTGCCTCACTTTGCCTCAAAGGTTGAATCGTTCCGGGTCGCGGGAGCCCGGTTGTTGGGGCTGTTGCCCCTCTTCTTTTGACGTTTCTGCGGCACGATTGCGGTCGTCCCGTAGTGCAAAAATCTTCAGATTGCCCGAGGGGCTCAAGCCCCTTATCGCAGTTCGGCGAGACGGGCTCGCAGCTTTTTGGTGGCACGGAAGAGCGTATTCTTGGCGGTCTCTTCCGTCGTGCTCAGCATTTCTCCAATGGTGCGCAGGCGGAGACCCTGGTAATGCTTGAGCTCGAAGACCATGCGTTCGCGCGGGGTGAGCTCCTCGAGAGCTTCCCGGATCCGCCGCCCCAGATATTTGCGATCCAGCTCCCGCGCCGGATTGGCGCCGGAGCGATCGTCGGAGACGTTGGTGAGCAGGTCCATCTCCTCGCCGGAGGAATCGATGATGACCGCCTGATCTTCCCGGCGGGACTTGCGCCGGCGCAGGTGATCGAGGCAGAGATTCGTGACGATGCGATAGATCCAGGTATAGAAGGAGCACTCGAAGCGGAAGTTACCAAGGTACCGGTAGGCCTTCAGGAAGGCCTCCTGCTGGATATCCTGAGCGTCCTGTTCCGAGCCGGTGAGGTGCATGGCCAGCCGCAGCACCGCCTGATCGTATTGGCGCACGAGAGCGTCGAAGGCAGTGCGCGAACCCGCCTGGGCTTCGCGGATCAGATCGGTTTCGGGGAGGTTCTCCCTGACCGGACCGGGCATACGCGAGGATTGTATGCGAGGTCGCGCCGGAGAAGGCCGGGCCAGGGATAAAAAGCGAAGCGCATCAGCAGGCATCGAGACTCCTGTTGCGTGGGTCGGGCTACGCGATGATTTAGACGGGGCGGCGAGCGCTTTTGTGAGCCGGGAAGAGCGCGGGCGCTCACTCCCGGCTCCTCGCTCCTGGCCGCCTGGGGCGGTCCCCCAAGATCCTGCCATCCCCAAATGGGCCGGGAGGTATGCATAACAAAAGGTGCAGATTCATGGTAATACCCTCAGGGTATTACCCTCTTTTAATTGAAAACAAAGTACTTTTTGAGGTCCTCAGCCAGGGGGGGTGGGGGTCTGCCCGTCATTCCCCTTCACGGCGGCACAGCGCGACGATGGCTGCGCCGTATCGGTCGACTTTGGCGGGTCCGATTCCGTGGACGTGGAGAAGCTGGTCGAGGGTGCGAGGCGCGGCAAGGACAATTGCCGCCAAAACCGCGTCGTGGAGGACAAAGAAAGAGGGCTTGCCGGCAGCGGCGGCTTCCCCCTTGCGCCAGGCGCGGAGACGGCTCTCAAGCTCGGACTGCTCCGGCGTGAGGGCGGCGGGCTCGCCAGTTTGCGCGCCGGTAGCGGGTCCGGTCGAGCGGTCGGATTTGGGCTTGCGCGGCTTGCGCAGGGAGCCAGCTTCGGCTCCGGCAGGCTGCGGCAGCAGGACGTGCAGCGGGTCCTGATCGGAGAGGGTGCGGCCTTCGTAGGTGAGCGCCGCCTTGCGGAAGGTGATTTCGCGGCCCTCAGGGTTGGTGAACGTCTCGGATGTGAGGGTGAGAAGTCCGGCGCGGGCAAGGCCGTCGAGCAGTGCGTCGAAAACGCGGCGAGCGGCGGGTAGGCTGGGGCCGCGGCTGACGTCGGTGAAGAGACGGCCAGTCGATTTAGGGCCGGAAGCCAGCAGCTCGCGAAGGATGCGGCGCAGCTCGCGCTCCTGCTCCGGAGTGGGCTCGGCGTAAGGCTGGGCCGTCGCCTGCTCGGGCGAGCAAAAGTCGCAGTGGCCGCAGGGGCGTCCCGGCGTGTCGCCGAAGTGGCGGACGAGGGCGGACATGCGGCACTGCGGGGTTTCCGCGAACTGGACCATGCGGTCGAGCTGAGCGCGGCGATGCGCCAGCTGCTGCTGGTAGCCGGAACGCCACAGGCCGGCGCCGGCGGAGCGCAGCGGCGTGCGGACGCGGCCCTCCATGTCGAACTGAGCGGCGCCCTGGGAGGCAAGCTTGTTGACGGCGCGCTCGAAGTCTTCCGGCAGCATGCTGAGCTTCTGAAAGAGCAGTTCGCCGGGCTGGAACTCCTCGGTGAGAAGGCGGGCGACGCGCGCGAGGTCTTCGACAGGCGGATAGTCGCGCTCGAAGAAGGACTCGTGGATTTTGCGGTCGGCAAAGGAGTGGAGGAGGATCACGCGGGAGGGCAGGCCATCGCGGCCGGCGCGGCCGATTTCCTGGTAATAGCCTTCGAGCGAAGCGGGCAGCGAGGCGTGGAGAACGGTGCGGATGTTGGGCTTGTCGATGCCCATGCCGAAAGCGATGGTGGCGACGATGACCTCGAGTTTCCCGGTGAGGAAGGCACGCTGCACCTGATCGCGGAGGCCGGCGTCGAGTCCGGCGTGGTAAGAGGCAGCGGGGAAGCGCTGGTTCAGCTCGGCGGCCAGGGCGTCGGCCTCCTTGCGGGAAGGCGCGTAGACGATGGCGGGACGCGCGGTAGGGTCGTCAAGATAACGGGCGATAAAGGGTGCGCGCTGCGGCTTCGAGAGCTCGACAACTTCGATGGCAAGGTTGTCGCGGCGGAATCCATGGATGAAGAGGGCGGGCTGGTTGAGACGAAGCTGCGCGACGATGTCCTGCTGAACAGCGGGCGTGGCGGTGGCGGTGAGTGCAATGACGGGAGCGGGACGCAGCAGAGGGAGGGTATCGCCGAGAGCGCGATAGTCGGGGCGGAAATCGTGGCCCCAGCCGGAGATGCAGTGCGCCTCGTCGACGGCGACGAGGGAAGGCTTGCGGCGCGCCAGCATCTCGGGAAAGCCGGGGACGCGAAGGCGCTCGGGGGCGATGAAGAGGAACTGGAGCTGGCCGTCGAGGTAGTCGCGGCAAACCTGGCGGGCGTGATCGCGCGAGAGACCGGAGTGAATGCGGGCGACGCGCAGGCCGTGGGCGGTGAGCTTCGCGGCCTGGTCTTCCATGAGGGCGATGAGCGGGCTGATGACGAGGGCGGGGCTGAAGGGGCCGTCGCCGGCACGAGCGACGGCGGGCAGCTGGTAGCAGAGGCTCTTCCCGGCGCCGGTGGGCATCACGAGAAGAACGTCGCGGCCGCCGGTGAGGGCCTGACAGACGGGTTCCTGATTTTCGCGGAAGCCGGGAAAGCCGAAGGTGGCGTGGAGGAGCGGGAGGAGGTCCATTCGATGAAGAGAGCCGAAGCTTTATGGTGCCACGGATGGAGCACGCGTTGTGCCGGCCGGTTTGCCGCGGAGACTCCGGAGGTCACAGAGTTATCCAAAGGGCTGTGCCGGGAGCGCGGTTCGTGGGCGCTACACTCGGTCTATGTTTCAGGAGAGTGGGCGTTTGTTTGGAGAGGCGGGCGGCGGTGCAGGTTCGAGCCGTGCGGCGGCGACGGAGTGGGTGACGGCGTATTGCGACGGCGGGTCGCGGGGGAATCCCGGACCGGCCGGGTATGGGGTTTTCGTCGAAGGACCGGACGGAGAGAAGCTGGCGGAGCTGAGCGAGTACCTGGGGAAGACCACCAATAATGTCGCGGAGTATTCGGGGCTGCTGGCGTCGCTGGAGTGGGCGCTGGAGAGCGGGCATCGACGGCTGCGCGTGGTGTCGGATTCCGAGCTGATGGTGAAGCAGATGCAGGGCCGGTACAAGGTGAACAGCGCGGATCTGCGTCCGCTGTGGGAAGAAGCAAAGCGGCGGGCGGCGCGGCTGGAGGGGTTTCGGATCGAGCACGTGCTGCGGGGGAAGAATCAGCGGGCGGACCGGCTGGCGAATCTGGCGATGGATAAAGGTACTGGCCGTACGGGCGGACCTTCTCGAGATTCATCGCGGGGCCAGGATTTGCAGACTAAGGTGGAGGGTCCGAAGACGGCGAAGGGCTACGTGAAGGGCGGCGTGGTGCATTTGATTGAGGGCGAGCTGCCGGAGGGGGCGTTTGTGCGGGTGACGCTGGATCGGCAGTAGAGCAGGGTGCAGGGTAGAGCGGCCAGTGTCCAGGCGCTTCGCCGCGCAGGAATGCTCTAGACTGGCGAGGCATGCCTGCCATGGGAAGATTCCGACGATTTGAGGTTGCGGTGTTTCGCAAAGTGCGCCGCGATCCGCCGGTGGGGTTTATTCATCGGGCGGCCTTCTGGCTGCTGGCGTCCTATGTGGGGCTGTCGATTCCTGGGTTCGTCCCGGGGGGCGTGGGGACGTTCTTCAGCGATGTGGCGGCCCTGGATTTCTATCTGCTGCTGGCGATCTGCGTGCCCCTGCTGTGGCGTTTCATCTTCACCCAGCTGCTGTGGAAGGTGCGCAACCGGCTGGTCGTGACGTATCTGCTGATGGGGCTGACGCCGGTGGTGCTGTTTGTGACCCTGGCGCTGTTGCTGCTGTACGTCTTCTCCGGGCAGTTTGCGATTTTTGCGGCCACCAGCGTGGTGGGAGACGAGCTGGCGAAGATCGCGTCGATGAATCGCAGCCTGACCGTGCACATGGCGCACGTGTTTGAGCAGAATCCGCGGCTGCGGACGGTGCAGATACCGCCGGAAGCGAGCCGGCCCTCACAGCGGGAGTACACGGGGATGACTGTGGCCCTGTACGAGGATGGCAAGACAGTCACGCTGACGCCGGCGGAATGGAGCGACGGGCGAAAGCCTGCGGTGCCGGCCTGGCTGCACGGGAGCTTCAGCAGCCTGACCTTCGACCACGGGCAGCTTTGGCTGCGGGCGGCCGATGAGCAGACCATGGGCGGTCACCGCACGGTGGTGATCACGAGCGTGCCGCTGGAAAAGGAGAATGTGGAGGCGATTGCGCAGGGGCTGGGCCGGGTGAGCATTTTCCCGAGCCTGGACTTTGGCGCGGGCATCCCGAATGGCGGCAGCACGACGAGCGTGGAAGTGGCACCGCGCAAGAGGGAGCCGGTGCATGAGGAGTTTGGGCGGCAGGATATCGAGCGGGCGCGCAAGAACGCGATCGTCGGTGGAGAACTGCCGCCGCCGCAGCATTTTTACGATGTGCCGGTGCGGTTTCCCGCGCCGCTGACGGCGGTGGACTGGACGACGGGCAACAACGTGGACACGGAAGCGGATGTGACATCGCGGCCTTCGCTTCTCTATAACCGGCTGTTTATCACGTCGCTGGAGGTCGGCAATGTGATCCGCGACGCCCTCATCGGGATTGCGATTGCGTTTGGGGTGCTCGAACTGCTGGCGTTTCTGGCAGCCGTGCGCCTGAACCGGACCATTACGAAGTCCGTCCACGACTTGTATGAAGCCACGCTGGCGATCGATGGCGGGAACCTGGCGCACCGGATCCAGGTGAAGCGGCGGGATCAGCTGGGGGCGCTGAGCCGGTCGTTCAACAGCATGGCCACGTCGCTGGAGCGGCTGCTGGTGGAGCAGCGGGAGAAGGAGCGGCTGCAGAACGAGCTGGCGATTGCGCAGGAGGTGCAGGCGAATCTGTTTCCGCGGGGGCGGATTGCGCTGCCCATGCTGGAGCTGCATGGAGTATGCCTGCCGGCGCGCACGGTGAGCGGCGACTACTACGACTTTCTGCTGTTCGGCGAGACAGGGCTGGGCATGGCGCTGGGCGATATCAGCGGGAAGGGCATTTCGGCGGCGCTGCTGATGGCTACGCTGCACTCGGCGGTGCGCGCGTATCGTTTTGCCGGCGAGGAACTGGTCATCGAAGGCACGGCGGCCATGGCGAGCCGGCGGACGCGACGGGTGGGCGAGCACGAAGTGGAGTGCGCCGAGCTGTTCGAGGAGCCGGCGAAGATTCTGTCGCTGCTGAACCGGCATTTGTATCGCAGCACCCAGCCCGAGAAATACGCGACGCTGTTTCTGGCGCACTACGACGGGCTGAGCCGGCGGCTGGTGTACGCGAATGGCGGCCATCTGCCGCCCATGCTGCTGCGCGCGAACGATACCGTGACGAAGCTGGATCGCGGCGGGTCGGTGGTGGGGCTGCTGGACGAGCTTTCATGGGAGCAGGGGACGGAGCATCTGGGGCCGGGCGACATTCTGATCGCCTACAGCGACGGGGTGACGGAGCCGGAGAACGACTTTGGGGAGTTCGGCGAGGAACGGCTGCTCGATGTGGTGCGGCGGCACAAGCACCTGAGCCTTGAGGCAATTTCGGAGCAGGTGATCTCGACGCTGCGGACGTGGATCGGCGCGCAGGAGCAGCCGGACGATGTGACGCTGGTGCTGGCGCGGCAGCGGTGAGAGCAGGGTGCAGGTTACAGGTTAGGAATCGGTGCCTGCCTTAGCAGGTTGGCTGGGACACGGGTTCCCCTTTGCCGGTGGTGGTGAGGATGACGGCGGCGGTGATGATGAGGGCTCCGCCGATCCAGGCGCCGGGGCCGAGGCGATCGCCGAGCACGAATACGCCGAGGACGGATCCCAGAGCCGGTTCGATATTGAGGAAGACGCCGGCGCGTGAGGCAGGCACGCGATGGAGTCCCCAGTTCCAGAGGAGCGTGGCGGCGGCGGTGCAGACCAGGCCGCTGGCGGCGACCGCGCCCCAGACCGTCCAGCCGAGGCCGCGCACCGGCGGCAGGCCGTCCTGCAGGAGCACCCAGGGAATGAGCATGGCGGTGCCGGTGAGAAGGGTCCAGCAGGTGACCGAGAGCGGCGAGCGGCCGCGCAGGATGAGGCGCTGATTGAGCAGGACCCATCCCAGGGCGATGATCAGCGACAGGACGACAAGAAGATCGCCCCGGAGATTGCCGCCGTGGATACCGCCGCGGGTGGCGCTGGTGACGATGAGAGCGATGCCGGCGGTCGATCCGGCAAGAGCGAGCCAGCCTTTCACGTCGAGGCGCTCATGCGCGAAGAGTGTGGCGCCGGCGGCGAGGAGCACGGGCATGGTGCCGACCATCAGCGCGGCGTGGCTGACGGTAGTGAGCTTCAGTCCTTCAAACTGCACCATGAACTGCAGAGGAACACCGAGCAGGGCGCCGATGAGGATGAGTTTCCACTCGCGGCGGGTGAAGTGCGGTCTCTCGAGGATGGGGAGCAGGCCCAGGCAGGCGAAAAGGAATCGATAGAACACGTAATGCCCGACATTGAGCCGGGTAAAGGCGATCTTGCCGAAGAAGAAGCCGGTGCCCCAGCAGCAGCTGGCAAGGGCGCAGGCGAGATAGCCGATGCCACGTCCGAAGCGGCGGCGCTGTTCGAGGACGGAGAGGGCGTTCAAGCGTTTGCGGCGCGTTCCGCTGGCGGCGCCGATTGCAGGAGCGTGCGCCACGGGTCGCCGAGAAAGAGGCGGATGGCGGCGATGCCGGCGGCGCCGGCCTGCGCACAGGCCGCGGCGTTCTTCTCTGTGACGCCGCCGAGAGCCAGCACGGGGACCGGCTGCGCCTGCTCGACAGCCGCACGCAGCGCAGCGAGACCCTGGCCGCGCGACATTCCCCGGCCGGTCACTTTTTCGAAGACGGGGGAGAACAGCAGCAGGGTGGCGCCGCTGGCGTGGCGAATCTCCTCGGGCGAGTGGCAGGCGGCGCTCACGACGAGCTCGCGACCGGCGCGGGCATAGACCTGCTCCGCGGCCTGCACGGCAGCGGGGCCGGCGTTGGCGTGCAGATGCACGCCGTCGGCTCCGGCATCGAGGGCCAGTTGCGCCGGGCCATTGACCAGCACCTGGGTCTTGCCCGCGGGGCGCACGGCTTCGACGATGCGCGCGGCGAGCGGCTGGAGTTCGCCGAGGGAAAGGTCTTTTTCGCGGACCTGGATGAAGTCCACGCCGCCCTGGGCCCAGTCACGGGCGAGCTGCACCAGGCGATCGCAGCGGGCGGCTTCATCTCCGGGAAGGAGCCTGCGACTCGTAATGGCGTAGAGGAGCATCAGAAGATTAGTGTAAGAGGGAATTCATACGGTCCGGTGACTCAACGTTTAAGATGAGCAGGGATCTGGCTCCTGTTCCCCATTCAGGTTCTGCCAACGCATGTCGAAATACGATCTTCTGGTTATCGGATCGGGCCCTTCCGGACAGCGAGCCGCTGTTTCCGCGGTCAAGAAGGGTAAAAGCGTCGCTCTGGTGGAGATGCGCAGCGTCGTAGGAGGCGTGTGCATCAACACCGGCACCATTCCCAGCAAGACGATGCGGGAAGCCGTGCTGCATCTCTCCGGCTACAACTACCGCTCCATTTACGGGATGAACTACCGTGTGAAGGAAAAGATCACGATGGCCGATCTGGCCTTCCGCGTGCAGCACGTGGTGAAGACCGAAATCGACGTGACCGAAGCGCAACTTTCGCGGAATGGCGTCGAGGTGGTCAACGGGGTCGCGCGGTTCGAAGATCCGCACCACGTGCTGGTGAGCGGCATGCGTGGGGCGAACACCTACGAGGCCGACAATATCGTGATTGCGGTGGGCACGCGGCCCGCGTCGTCGCCGAAGGTGCCGGTGAACGGCAGGACGATCATCAACAGCGACCAGGTGCTGGATCTGCCGGATCTGCCCAAGAACCTGATCGTGGTGGGCGGCGGGGTGATCGGCGTGGAGTATACGTGCATGTTCGCGGCGCTGGGCGTGCGGGTGACGCTGATTGAAAAGCGGCCGCGGCTGCTGGAGTTCGCCGACCAGGAGATTGTGGAGGCGCTGAGCTACCACCTGCGCGACAGCCGGGTGACGATGCGTCTGGGCGAGGAAGTTGGCAGTGTCGAGGAATTGCCGGATGGCACTGTAGTGGCGAATCTGGAGAGCAAGAAGCGGGTATCGGGCGATGCGCTGCTGTATGCCGTGGGTCGGCAGGGGAACATCGATGAGTTGAACCTGGCGGGCGCGGGCATTGAGGCGGACAATCGCGGGCGGATTCCGGTGGATAAGGATTTCCGGACGAAGGTGCCGCATATTTTCGCCGTGGGCGATGTGATTGGCTTCCCGGCGCTGGCGTCGGTATCGATGGAGCAGGGACGGATCGCGGCGGAGCGGGCGTTCGGTAACGAGCACGTAATCTCCAACCCCAGCTTTTATCCGTATGGGATTTACACGATCCCGGAGATTTCGTTCATCGGCAAGACCGAAGAGCAACTGACCGAGGAGGACGTGCCGTACGAGGTGGGCGTGGCCTACTACCGCGAGATCGCGCGCGGGCAGATTCGCGGCGATACGACGGGGCGGCTGAAGCTTGTTTTCCACCGCGAGACGCGCCAGGTCTTGGGCGTGCACATCATCGGGGAAGGCGCGGCGGAGCTGGTCCACATTGGGCAGGCGGTAATGGCGCTGGGCGGCAATCTGGACTACTTCATCGATACGGTTTTCAACTACCCCACACTGGCCGAGTGCTACAAAGCCGCCGCGTTCAACGGCATCAACCGGCTGGCCCGCTTCGAGGGCTAGGCGCGGAGGACATCATGGCAAAGACGATCGGCGTCGTCATGACCACACGAGTGGTTGCGGGTCTCATTGAGGACAATGTTCTGCAGGGAGCGCTGCGCGAATTTCCCGAGAATCTCGACGCCACGAACGGGCTCATCGAAATCCCGGCTGAGAGGTTGTGCGACATTCTCTGCGACGCGATTGCTGCGATTGCTGCCAGGAACGAAGGCATTGACGCTGCAGGCGTGGCCATGCCCGGATTTGTGCATCAGGGGGTTTTGCTGGACTCGCCGAATTTGCCGCAGCTGAAGGGGAACCACGTCTGCGAAAACATTGCGGCGGGATTGAAGGCGCGCGGGATCGACGTGAGGCTGAGCGTCTTTAACGATGCGGATGCGGTGGCGGCGGGGATTGCCGCGACGCGCGGGCTGCTGGACCGGCAGGTGCGGGCGTGGACCATCGGCAACGGGATTGGTTTCGGGCGGTATCCCTGGACCGAGGGGCCGTGGGAGGGCGGGCACATGGTGGTGACGCTCGATCCTAAAGAGAATTATTGTGGGTGCGGAGGGCGCGGGCACCTGGAAGGGATCATGGGGCATCGGGCAATGCGGCTGCGGTTCCTCGACCTGGAGCCGGATGAAGTGTTCGCGGCGGCGAAGAAGGGCGACCGCCGATGCGCGGACTTTGTGGACCTGTGGCATCGCGCGCTGGCGGCGGCGACGGCTTCGGAGATTCATCTCGAGGGGACGGGCCGATTCTACTTCACCGGACGGGACATCCAGCGGCTGGAGCTGCCGCGGCTGAAGCAGCACCTCTACGAGATGATCAAGATGAGCCCGCTGCAGAGCTATACGGTGGAGGTTTTGCCGGAGGATCCGGCGATGGCAGTGATCGGCGCGGGGGTGGCTGCGCTGATCGAGACGCGGTGCTGAGCATTGCCTGCAGCGGACGTCGCCCCGAAGATTCGCAGGCTGCGGAAGAATCCTGGTCGCGTGTTGTAAAAGCCATTCTATTTTGAATGAGCAGACCAGACTTCGCCGGCCAGCAGGCCGGCGGAGACGCCGATGAAGGTTCCGGCGACGACATCGCTGACAAAATGCCAGTCGCCCACGATCAGCAGTACGGCGCCGATGAACAGCAGTCCGGATAAGGGCAGGATACTTCTCCGATAGAGGCGCATGAAGACACCCGCGAAAGCGCCGGACAAAACCATGTGGCCCGAGGGGAAGCTGGTGTTCGCGGAGCCACTGAGGAGATGGAAAGCGTGCCGGGCTCCGTGGATTACGGCCGCAGGATTCGGCACCCCGCAAAAGAGCTTCAGGGTGCTGTCGTTCATGGAATAAGCACAGATGGACGTGAGACAGGCGAGCGCGGCCGCCTCACCCAGAGGCGACAAGTGGCCCCGCGTAATCCGCACGACGATCAGCGTCAGGGCAACCGCCGCTTCGACGCTGAGAAGAACGGCACTGGTCAGTCCCTTCGCCAGTTTTTCGGTGGGGCCGAGAGCTCCGAAGACACTGCGGGCTATCGGGACATCGAGGTAGACGAACGCCACCGCCACGACGAGCAGGCAAAGCAGCAGGGACAGGAGCCAGATAAGGCCAGGAAAGCGTGAGGCCTTTTCTTCCGGCGCGCTTCCGCCGTGCTGCTGAGAACGAACGGCACCCTGAAGCAATCGGATCTCTCTCCCCTCAGTGGCCAGCCGTTCGTCGAACGCGGCGCCCACAGCGCGAACAAGATCGGCAGCACGCGTCCATACACCACCTGATGGTTCCATTATCTCGCGTATCGACGTTGTGGCCGGCAGGGACTTTTCGGCGCGCCGGGTCAATGCGGAGATGCTGAACGCTTGCGCCTCGCCTGGGACGGGGCGGTCAGAAGGTTTTCAGCGCGTCATGGCGTAGTGGACGGTCTCCTCGATGGCGGCGATATGGAGCGGCTCGCGGTGATTGGCTGTCAGCGTGGCATTGAGCCTGGCCAGATCCGCGGCCTTGAAGTGCTCCCAGGCGGCGATGCCGGTTTGGGCGGCCTCGCTGCTCTGATGGAAGATCTGGAGCGCCTGGTCGGGTGCCTGGCGGTCGCCACTTTCGACGATGCGGAGGGCGGTGCCGAGTCCAGAGGAGGCGGCGGCGAGGCCGGGGTGGAATTCGTCTTCCGGGTGCTCCCCGTTGCGGATTTTATTGAGGCCGGCCTGCGCGGTGTGGATGGCGTCGCGGACCGACGCGGGGGCGTCGGGGGTGTCGAGCTTTTTCAACTGGCTGGAGACGCTGTCGAGTTCGGCCATGGCTTTGCGCGCGGCCATGAGCTGCGTGTAAACGGACTGGGCGAGATGGTACTGGTCGTCGAGGACGGCGGTGGTGCAGGCGCAGCGGGGATCCATCGTGACGTGGAGGGGCCGGCTGAGGGTGGCGCCGTCGGCGGTGATGCGGACGGTGTACGCGCCGGGAGGAACTTTGGGTCCGGAGCCAAAGCCGAAGAGGGCCATCATGTCCTCTTCGGCGGAGCCGCCCCCGGAGCTGCCGACGGAGAGATCCCAGACGAAGCGGTGCTCACCGGGAGTGGTGTCGAGGGTTTGCGGTTTGGGGAACCAGCGCTCGGCGATGGGGAGCAGAGGCAGATGCATGGGGTGCTGCTCGGCGCTGGAGAAGTGGCGGAGGACGTGGCCTTCGCTGTCGAGGATCTCGAGGGTCACTTTGGAGGCGTTGCCGGGCAGGTAGTAATCGAGGATGGCGCCGTTGGGCGGGTTGTTGGCCTGGGGCTCTTCGGGCGGGAGCGGCGTGCCGAGGAAGCCGTCGTTATCCACGCGAATGGCGGCGGACGGCTTGTAAAGGTACGCGGTGGAATTATGCTCCGCGGCGGCTGCGGCCTGGCGAAGGGGCGCGATGTCGTCGAGGATCCAGAAGGAGCGGCCGTGGGTGGCGACGATGAGGTCGTTGTCGTGGATGTCCATGTCGCGGATGGAGGTGACGGGCAGGTTGAGCTGGAGCGGCTGCCAGTGGGCGCCGTCGTCGAAGGAGACGTAGATGCCGAACTCGGTGCCGGCGTAGAGGAGATTGCGCTGCTCGGGATCCTGGCGGACGGCGCGCAGGAAGTGGGTGGGTGCGATGCCGTCGACGGAGAGGGTCCAGGATTTGCCGTAGTCGTGGGTGATGTAGAGGTACGGCTTCTGGTCATTGAGGCGGTGGCGATCGACGGCAGCATAGGCGGTGGCGGGGTCGAAGTGGTCGGCTTCAATGAGGGAGATTTTGGACCAGGGAGTGAGGGCCGGAGGCGTCACGTCGGTCCAGTGCTGGCCGCCGTCGCGGGTGAGGTGGATGCGGCCGGTGTCGCTGCCGGCCCAGATGAGTTGGGCGTCGAGGGACGAGGGGGCGATGGTGAAGACGACGCCGAAGCCGCGTTGCATGGCATTCGCGGGCGTTGTGACGCCGGCTGCCGGGATGCTGGACTCGTCACTGGCAACGGCGCCGGTGAGGTCGGGGCTGATGGTCTGCCAGTGGAGGCCGCCGTCGGTGGTCTTCATGACGTACTGGGTGCCGAGGTAGAGGGAGGTTTTGTCGGCGGGGGAAAAGACGAGGACGGGGGTCCAGGTAGCGCGGTACCGGCGCTTGTCGATTTCCGAGCCGAGGCCGCCCATGGGCCCGGGGGCGATGTTCTGGCTGAAGGAGGTGCGAAGGTCGCCGCGGATGACGCCGCCATACGCGTCGGAGACATAAACGATGTTGTTGTCTTTGGGATCGACGGCGATGTAGCCGCTCTCACTGCCGGGCGGGAGGAACCAGTCGCGGGCGTCAATGTGGCCGTGGTCGGAGCGGCTGTGGACGGCGATGGAGCCGGAGTCCTGCTGGGCGCCAAAGAGGGTGTAGGGGAAACGATTGTCGGTGGTGACGTGGTAGAGCTGGGCGGTGGGCTGGTTGTACCAGGTGGTCCAGGTTTTACCGCGGTCGAGGGAGACGCTGGCGCCCTGGTCGACGCCGAGGACGAGGTGGTTGGAGTCTTTGGGGTCGACCCAGACCTGGTGGTAGTCGTCGCCACCGGGCGCGCCGCGAACGATCTCAACGGTCTTGCCGCCGTCGTTGGTGCGGTACAGGGCGACGTTGGGGATGTAGAGGACGTCGGGATTCTCAGGATCGATGGCGAGGGAGTTAAAGTACCAGGCGCGACTGGTGAGGCGGCGGTCGGTATTGGCGAGGGTCCAGGAGTCACCGCCGTCGTCGGAGCGGTAGAGGCCGGATTTGCAGGCGGCAGAGGCGCCGGGCGCGGAGCCGGATTCGGCGTCGGCGCCGCAGTCGATGGTGACGTAGACGCGGCGGCCGTCGGCGGAGACGGCAATGCCGGTGCGGTTCCAGCCGCCGGTGGGCAGGCCGTGGCCGGTGATCTCAGACCAGGTGGCTCCGGCGTCGGTGGAGCGGTAGAGAGCGTTGCCGGGCCCTTCGAGGGGCGGGTAGGTGGACCACGGCGGACGATGCGCGTTCCAGGTGGCGGCGAAGAGGACGTTGGGCGCGCTGGTGGCGATGGCGAGGTCGGCGATGCCGACGTCGGGGCCTTTGTCGAGGACGCGCTGCCAGTGGTCTCCACCGTCAGTGGATTTGTAGACGCCGCGCTCGGGGCTGGGGCCATAAGCATAGCCGAGGACGCCGACATAGACGGTATGGGGATCGGTGGGCGAGACGAGGATGCGGGAGATCTGGCGCGAGTCGTCGAGGCCCATGTGCTGCCACGTGGCGCCGGCGTCGTCGCTGCGGTAAACGCCGTCGCCGGAGGCGAGGTCGGAGCGGATGTCGGATTCGCCGGTGCCGGCGTAGATCACATTCGGATCGGAGGGGGCGACGGCAAGCGCGCCGATGGAGGCGACGGGCTCATGGTCAAACACGGGCTGCCAGACGGTGCCGGCGTCGGTGGTCTTCCAGACGCCGCCATCCACGCCGCCGAAGTAGTAGGTGCGGTCGCTGCCGGGGACGCCGGCGACGGCGACGACGCGTCCGGCGCGGAAGGGGCCGACGAGACGCCAGTGCAGTCCGTTGAAGAACTGCGGCGAGACGGATTGGGCCGGAGCAGCGATGGCGAGGAGGAAGCAGCAGAGAGGGAAAAGAAATACAGAACGCAGGCGAATGGCTTTCATGGGGTGTCCTCGATTGTGCGGGGAGAGCGGGGAAAAGTGCAAGAGGCGAGAAGCCCGGGAGTAGGAAATAGGGATGGTGGGGGAGGAGATCGCTTGGAGTGGGACACTCGCGGTCAGAAGCGGCCGAGGTGGAGGAGGGATTCGGAAAGAGGGTAGATCCAGGGCGAGGCGACGAGGGCCGCAACAGTGGCGAGCAGGAGCGCGGCTGTGAGTCCTGGAAGGAAGGCGGAAGGCTCGTGGGGAGCGGGGTGCGGGTGCACGAGGCGATCGATGCGAGCGGCGAGTCCCGCTTCGGCGGAGGTGAGAGCGGTGCAGACGATGCGCGCAGAGGCGGGGCGAACAGCGCGAGCCGCGCGTACGAGGGCTTCGGCGAGGAGGAGCGAGCGGTTCGGATCGCCGCGGACAGCATCGTCGTCGGCAGCCCAGTCGGCGGCGGCTTGCCAGGCTGGCTGCCATGGATCGCCGAACACGAGACCGACGCGCGGAAGAAAACTCAGAGAGAGGAGCTTCCAGTTATCGCGGTGGAGGGCGTGGGAGCGCTCATGGTCGAGGGCGACGGCGAAGGCGGCGGGCTCGAGACGGCCTGGCGCGAGCAGGTCGGCGGAAACGATGATGAGAGGCCGGGAGAAACCGAGCAGCGCGATGGGCCACGCTGGGTGGGCCACGGCGAGGACGGGCGTCGCGCCGCAATATTGCTTGAACTGACCGGAGCGGCGGCAGGAGTGGGTGAATCGAAGGGTGCGGACGGTGGTGCGCAATCCGCGGAGCAGGGAGCAGCCGATCCACAGGGCGGCGGCGAAGGCCATGAGCGCGCAAAGCCCGCTGACACTTTCGGCTTCACGCGTCGGTTCGAACCGGACGTAGGAAGGGATGCATGCCGCCGCGGCGATGACGAGCGCGACGACTGCCGGTGCAAGCTGGATCCGGTAGAGCAGGCGTTCGCGGCGGCGCGGTGAAGCGGAATCGAGGCGGCGCAGGATCGACGGGGCGCAGCGGGCGAGGATCAACTCCAGCATGGCGCAGAGCCCGGCGAAGACAGTGAGCACCAGACAGATCAGGCGCAGTGCATAAGAGAGGATCATGGCTGGTCCTCCTTCTTCGGAGACAGAGCGGTTTGAGAGCGGGCGGAACGGATACTGGATTCGAGCTGGTCGAGCAGGGCGGTGTCGTAGTCGTGGACCGCATCGACGAGGCAGGAGACGAGAATGTCGGGCTGCGCGTCGGATTCGGAAAAGAAGCGGCGGATGAGGTGCGCCGCCCGCTGTTCCTCAAGATCGCGAGCGGATAAGCTGGGCGCGTAGAGGAAGGCGCGGTTGACCTTTTCGCGCTCGAGGAAGCCTTTGCGGAAAAGACGGTCGAGGGTGGTCATGACGGTGGTGTAGGCGAGGCTGGTGTCGAGGTGTTCAGCCACTTGCTGCACGGTGGCACTCCCGAGCTCGCGGAGAACGGCCAGCACTTCGCGCTCGCGGCGACCGAGAAGTGTGGCAGCGGGTGAGGGCGGGCCGCCGTTACGGTTATCGGCTGGGCGCGGGAGATGCGGGCCGGCAGATGCTTTGGGTTCCTTCATGAGAAGACGTTGCGGGGCGCCTTCGATCATAGACCGAAAATGCGCGCGGCCGCGACGGCCAGCCGAGGGCGGGACAAATGCCGGGACGCGTACACGGCTCGCTCTACTACCTCTGGTAGTAGAGGGCGAAATTGCGTACTCCTGATTGTGAAGGCCCGTTCCCCAAATCTGCAGCAAGTCAGGACTTCCGGAAAAAATGTCGAAGATTTACGGCGTATTGCTGGTTCTCTGTTTCTCGATGGGTGTCTCGGCACAGACGCCCGATACGGCGGCCATGAGGGGCCGCGTGACCGATGCCAGCGGCGCGGCGGTTCCGGGGGCCTCGATCACGATCGAGGATGCCCAGCAGCACACGATCCAGAGCGTGAAGAGCGGGGCACAGGGGAACTTTTTTGCTGAAGGACTGCCTGCCGGGGAAGAGTTGCGGGTGCAGGCGCAGGCGTCGGGATTTGCTAAGGCGGGTTCCGGAATGTTGACGCTGCAGCCCGGTACGACAGCCACCCTCCAGTTGCAGTTGCAGGTCGCGAGCGCACACGCGCAGGTGGTGGTCACCGGAGCGGTGGGCGAGGTGCGGGCGGATGAGCCGCAGATTGGCGTGACTCTGAGCGGGGACGAAGCGCGGACCCTGCCGCTGCTGAATCGGAGGATTACCTGGCTGCCGCTGGTGAACGCGGCGAATCGTCCGGCGATCAACCAGGGGGACGTGTTCATGAATCAGGATATGTTCACGGCCAACGGAACGGGCCGGCGGCAGACGTGGTTCGAAGTGGACGGGGCGAACGGCAATGACATGTGGGGGCGGCAGACGATCTTTACCAACGTGCCGCTGGATGCGGTGCGCGAGATGACCATTCTCGACAACGCCTTTGCCGCGGATTACGGGTTTGGCGAAGGCGCGGTGGTGAACGTGGTGACGCGCGCCGGAACACAGAATCTGCATGGCGATGTGCTGGGGATGTGGCGGCCGTCGGGGCCGGAGGCGGTGCTTTCGGGGTTCACGGCGAAGAATGCGTCGAGCGGGAACGACATTACGCGGGACACGCTGGATCAGGGAGCGGCGACGCTTGGCGGCCCGCTCACGAGGTCGGGGCGGACGGTATTTCTGGCGTCGGGGGAGTACAGCTATCAGGACCGCGCCTCTCCGGTGATTTCGCCGCTGGCGCCAGGGAACTTTATTGGCCATTATCGCGACTGGCTGGGGCTGCTGCGGATCGATCATCGATTCAGCGAAGGACAGCGGGCGTTTCTGCATCTGGGGGCGGACAGCTTTTTCGATACGAATCCCAACGGGACGGTGGGCGGGAATACGCTGCCGACGGTGGATCGCGTGTTCCGGCGGCGGACGTACACGGTGGAGGCGGGCGATACGGCGGTGCTGAGTCCTTCCATGGAGAACGAAGCGCGCGTGCAGTTCCAGCTGGCGTCGCCGATTACCCAGTTTTCGCCGGTGGTCTACGGCACGCAATATGTGGTGCCGATTTCGTCGGGGGGAACGTTCACGACGGGAACCTCGCAGTCGGCGCTGCTGATGAATCACCAGTACGAGGCGACCGATACGCTGGCCCTGACGCGAGGCAAGAGCGAGCTGCGGGTGGGGTTCGACGTGATCCACGCACACAACGGCGGCAACAGCAAGGAGTTTGGCGGCCCGATCTATCTGGGAGAGCTGCAATACAACGCGTGCACGGGAACCACCGCCTACTGCGAGAGCCAGGCGTATCTGGGCGACATCAGCAACGTGAAGAGCTACACGCAGAGCTACGGCGACGCCAATTACACGGTGGGCGACACGCTGGCGGCAGGGTTCGCGCAGTGGGATGTGCGTCCAAGGCACGATCTGACGGTGAATCTGGGGCTGCGCTATGAAGTGCAGACCTTTACGGATGCGGATGAGGACTGGGCGCCGCGAGTGGGCTTTGCCTGGAACGTGGCGGGGCGGGGAAAGACCACGATTCGCGGCGGGTTCGGAATTTATGACGCGCAGGTGGTGGACAACGAAGAGGCCGATTATGCGCTGACCGGGCCGACCGGTGTGTTCAACTACACGGCCGCGCCAGGAGAAGCGGGCTTTCCCACGAGCGTGAGCGGTGTGCCGCTGCCGGCGTTTCCAGCGGGGGCGGTGGCGCCGCTGCGGAGTTTGTATCTGCGACCGGGGCGGTACGTTTATTACAATCAGTTTTTTCCGACGACCGCGCTGCTGGGATATCCGGATGCGCTGCTGAATCCCTACAACGAGCAGTGGACGCTGGGTCTGGAGCAGGAAGTGGCGGCGGGCTGGGTGCTGAGCACGGATTACGTGGGCTCGCACACGCTGCGGATTGTGCGCCCGCTGGATGTGGATCCGCCGACGAGCTTTGTGCGGACGCAGCCGGGGCAGGTACGGTCGGCGCAGGCGGCCAACTGCACGCGGCCTTATTGGGTGGCGTGGTACGCGCAGCAGGGGCTGACGTGCGACTCCTCGACGAAGCAGGGAAAGCCGGGCAGCGTGGCGACGCCGCCCTATGCGGTGATCCAGAGCGATGTGAACGACGGAGTGGCCTACTACGACGCGCTGGATGTGAACCTGAGCCACCGCTCAGCGCGCGGGTCGTGGCTGCTGGCGAGCTACACATGGTCGCATGCGATCGACACGGTCGATCCGGATGTGCCGAGCCAGAATCCCAACGATGCGCGGAATCCGGTCGCGGCGGAGCGAGGGAATGCGATCTTCGATCAGCGGAACCGGTTCGTGCTGAGCGGAGGGTATGCGGCGCGGTGGGGCATCCGGGCGGGCGGGATTGCCTCGCTGGCGAGCGGGCTGCCCTATAACGTGGTAACCGGCGTGACGAACAGCGGCGACACCGGGGCGACGACGGACCGGCCGGTGGTGAACGGAGCCGTGATCGGGCGGAACACGGGGCGGGGTACAGCGATCTACAGCGTGGATCCGTTTATTGCAAAAACGATCGCACTGACGGAGCGGGTGCATGCGAATCTGCGGGCCGAGGCGTTCAACGCGCTGAATCATCGGAACGTGGTGGGCTTCAGCGGAACATGGGGCGACGGTGCGACGCCGGGGATGGGATTTGGCGAGCCGCTGGTGGGCGTGACGAATCAACTGCCGGCGCGGGAGATGCAGTTCTCGGCACAAATCGAGTTCTAGGTGCTGGCCGCACGGGCGGGCGCGCTTCGCGCCTTGGGCAGCCGCGGTGGATCAACGGCCAGCGCGGGGATGCCATTGTCGGCGCAGATCGAGTGTTTAAAAGCAGCCAGTAGCCGGTAGCCTGCGGCCGGTAACGAAGAGCGGCCCGGAAACCAGGAGCGAGGGGCCAGAGTGCGGTCCACCGCGCAGTCGAATTCTGATAATTCACAGTTACAATGGCCGCTGTGCGTTGGCGGTCCTGGCCGCCGGCTCGAAAGGAATTGTGCGTTCATGAACAGACGATCTGCGTTGGGAGTTTTCTTTGCTGTTGCCGCGAGCCTGGCAACGATGTTGCCTGCCGTGGCGGTTGCGCAGGAGACGCAGCCCATGCCCGATCTGCAATGGCGGATGATTGGCCCGTTCCGCGGAGGACGAACGCGCGCGGCGGCGGGCGTAGCGGATCAGCCGAATGTGTTTTACATCGGCCAGGTGGACGGAGGGGTCTGGAAGTCCACGGATTACGGGCGGACATGGCATCCGATTTTCGACCATGAAGACACGCAGTCGATTGGGGCGATCGAGGTTGCGCCGTCGAACGACAACATCGTGTACGTGGCCAGCGGTGAGGGGCTGCACCGGCCCGATCTGTCTGTTGGCGACGGGATGTATCGGTCGGAGGACGCGGGGAAGACGTGGACGCACCTGGGGCTGCGGGATGGGGAACAGATTCCGGCGATCGCTGTGAATCCGAAGAATGCAAACATTGTTTTTGCGGCGGTGCTGGGGCATCCGTATGGGCCCAATGAGGAGCGGGGAATCTTCCGGACGGAAGACGGCGGGAAGACGTGGAAGAAGGTTCTTTACAAGGATCAGTGGACGGGCGGGTCGGACGTGGTGATCGATCCGAAGAATCCGCGGGTGGTGTATGCGTCGCTGTGGGAAGACACGCTGGGGCCGTGGGAGGATGCGAATCAGTATTCGGGAACGCACGGCGGGTTGTTCAGGTCGACGGATGGCGGGAATACATGGAAACAGCTGACGAAAGGGCTGCCGGACGGACTGGAGCAGATCAATGTAGCAGTGGCGCCGAGCGATCCGCAGCGGCTGTACGCGACCATGCAGACGAAGGGCGCAGGGGGTTACACGACTCCCACGGGGTTGTATGTGTATCGCTCCGACGACGGGGGCGAGAGCTGGCGGAAGATTACGGACGATCCGCGGCCGGAGATGAAGATCGGCGGCGGGGATCTTTCGGTACCGGTGGTGGATCCGCAGAACGAAGACACGGTATACGTCACCAGCATTGTTACGGTTCGCTCGACCGACGGGGGGAAGACGTGGATCAGCCTGCGGGGCGCGCCGGGCGGGGACGATTACCAGAACCTGTGGATCAATCCAAAGAACCCGGACATCCTGCTGCTGGTGAGCGATCAGGGAGCGGTAATCAGCGTCAACCGGGGCCAGACGTGGGGATCCTGGTATAACCAGCCGACGGCGCAGCTCTACCACGTGGCGGCGACCAGCGACTTTCCCTATGCGGTGTGCGCGGGCCAGCAGGAGAGCGGCTCGGTATGCATCCGGACACGCGGGAACGACGGAGAGATCACGTTCCGCGACTGGCATCCGGTGGGGATTATCGAGTACGGCTATGCGGCGCCCGACCCGCTGCATCCGGACATTGTTTACGGGGCGGGCCGGACAGAAGTCTCGCGCTACAACATGGTGACGGGCGAGACGCAGGACGTGACGCCGCTGCCGATGCACAAGAAGGGATTCCGCGCGGACCGGACGGAGCCGATTTTGTTTTCGCCGGTGGATCCGCGCACGCTGTACTACGCGGCGAATCATCTTTTCAGGACGACGGGTTATGGGCAGAACTGGGAGATGATCAGTCCCGATCTGAGCCGGGAGAAGACGGGGCAGCCGTCGTCGCTGCAGCCGCTGACGCAGGCGCAGCAGGACGAGCGTCGGGGCGTGATCTATTCGGTCGCGGCGTCGTACAAAAACACGCAGACGATCTGGGCGGGGACGGATGATGGGCTGGTGTGGATCACGCGCGACGGCGGGAAGAACTGGACGGACATTACGCCGCCGGGCATGACGCCGTGGAGCAAGATTGCGCAGATCGACGCGTCGCGCTTCAACGATGACACGGCGTATGTGGCGGTGAACCGGGAGCGCGTCGACGACATGAAGCCGTACGCGTTCCGGACGCACGACGGCGGGAAGACCTGGCAATCGATCGGCGACGGGCTGCACGCGCCGGTGAATGCGATACGCGCAGATCCGGTGCAGCCGGGCCTGCTGTATGCGGCGACGGAGCTGGGAGTATGGGTGTCGCTGGATGACGGAGGGCAGTGGAAACCGCTGCAATATAACCTGCCGCACACGTCGATGCGGGATTTGCTGGTGAAGGACGACGATTTGGTGGTGGCGACGCACGGGCGTTCGTTCTGGGTGCTGGACGATGTGGAGCCGCTGCGGGAACTGGCCGCGCAGAGCGGAGGGGCGCTGCCGATGTTATTCAAGCCTGCCGATGCGTGGCGGGTGCGGCGCAGCGAGTACACGGATACGCCGATGCCTCCGGATGAGCCGATGGGGAAGAATCCGCCGGACGGCGCGCTCGTCGATTACGACCTGCCGGCGGCGGCGCAGGATGTGATGCTGCAAATTCTGGACAGCGAGGGGAAGGTGCTGCGGACGTATACGAGCCACGACCCGGTGATGCCGACCCCGGAGGAGCTGAAGACGGAGCTGATTCCGCCGTACTGGCCGCTGCGGCATGGGCCCATGCCGGTGAATGCGGGGATGCACCGGTGGGTGTGGGATCTGCGCTCGACGAAGCCGGCTTCGACGCGGTACAGCTATCCCATTTCCGCGGTGCCATACCGGACGCCGCTGACGCCGGAGGGTCCGCTGGTGCCGCCGGGGACGTACACCGTGAAGCTGACGGTCGACGGCAAGAGCCAAACCGAGCCGGTGACGGTGAAGATGGATCCGCGGGTGCACATGACCCAGGACGAGCTGGTGGCGCTGCATTCGGCGCAAATGACGATGGCCGACGCGCTGAGCTCGGTGTCGCAGGCCGATCTGGATGTGCATGCGGTGGAAGAGCAACTGAATGCTCCGGGGAATGCGGACATCGCCGCGCAGGTGGCGCCGTACAAGGACGCCCTGGACAAGGTGCTGAATGGGGATCGCTCGCAGCACCGTCCAGGGATCGACGAAGTGACCGGCGAGTCAGGTCAGTTGTATGCGGAGCTGGAGGGAGCGGATGCGGTTCCGACCGCGGCGCTGCTGCAGGCGGCTCAGCATGTGGAACACGAGGGGACGGAAGTCGTGCCGGCGTGGGAGAGCTTCCGCACGCAGCAGTTGCCGGGGCTGAACGATGTGCTGCGGAAGGCGGGACGTCCGGAGATCAACCTGCAGAAGCCGCCGGAGGATATGCCGGAGGCCGGGGACGAGGATTGAGCGGCAGGGAACAAGGACAAGGGACCAGGGAGTGGGAATAGGGAGCAGGGAATCGTTCGTGCGACGGCTCTGCGCGGTGTGATCTACTGGGATGCCTGGCGCGTCCAGCTGGGAGCCCCTTCCCGATGACTTCAACTCCTGACTCCGATTTGCGCCGGCGGTGGACGCGCGTTCTGCCGGCGGTCTTCATTACTTACAGCCTCGCGTATCTGGATCGCGCGAACTATGGATTTGGGGCGGCGGCGGGCTTAGCGCAGACGCTGCACATCAGCGGAGACCAGTCTTCGCTGCTGGGTTCGCTGTTCTTCCTGGGCTATTTTCTGCCGCAGGTGCCGGGCGTGATCCTGGTGCAGCGGTATAGTGCGCGGCTGCTGATCTTCCTGGCTCTGATCGCGTGGGGCGCGTTTGCGGCGCTGACCGGAGTGATCCGGAGCTTCTGGATGCTGGCGCTGGATCGCACGCTGCTGGGCGTGGCGGAAAGCTTTGTTTTTCCGGCGCTGCTGATCGTGCTGACGCGGTGGTTCACGCGCGAGGAGCGATCGCGGGCGAATTCGCTGATGATTTTGGCGAATCCGGCGACGGTGCTGTGGATGTCGGCGGTGACGGGATTTCTGATTCGCGCGCGAGGCTGGCAAGCGGCCTTCATCCTGGAAGGCGCGGTGGCCGTGGTTTGGGGCATCTTTTGGCTGGCGCTGATGCGCGACCATCCGTCGGAGGCGCGGTGGCTGAGCCCGGAGGCGCGGGCCGAACTGGAGACCGCGCTGGAAAGCGAGCAGCGGCAGCTGCCGCAATTTGCAAATTTCTGGCTGGCGTTTCGCGCGCGCAACGTTGTGCGGCTGTGCGTAAATTATTTTTTCTGGAGCCTGGGGATTTACGGCTTCGTGCTGTGGCTGCCGGTAGTGATCCGCAACGCCACGAAGTCAGGGATGGGGACGACGGGGCTGATCGCGGCGCTGCCGTATCTGGTAGCGGTGGTGGTGATGATGGTGGTGTCGCACCTGTCGGATCGGCAGGGCAATCGGCGGAAATTTGTGTGGCCGCTGCTGATGCTGGGTGGATTGGCGCTGGCGGGATCGTATTTCGCGGTGGATCGCTCGTTTGTCGTCGCTTATGCGTGCCTGATTGTGTCGGCGACGTGCATGTATGCGCCGTACGGGCCGTTTTGGGCAATGGTGCCGGAGATGCTGCCGCGCAATGTGGCGGGAGAGACGATGGCGCTGATCAACTGTGTGGGCGCGCTGGGCGGATTTTTCGGCGTATTGCTGGTGGGCATGCTGCAGACCTGGACCGGCGGCCCGGGAGCGGGATTTCTGCTGATGTCGCTGTCGCTTATTCTGGCAGGGGCGACACTGGCCGTGCGGGCGGGCCCGCTTCGCGCCGGGGAGTCCGTCGTGGAATAGCTGCGGCTCTTGAAACGACGGGGCACGCGATGCGCGGCAAATGATCAGAAAGACGGGGCAGGCATGCGGACAATTGCAGTGGGTGAAGTGCTGGAGTCAGATGGACTTGACCTTTCCTCGGTGGCAACCCATGCGCCCGGGCCTGCGGGATCGCTGCTGCTGACCGAGGAGATGCTGCTGACCCAGCCCTCGGGGAATCTGTTTGGGCTGACGCAGAATGCGGGGATGGGGTGGGATCCGGCGCGGATGGGCGGCCCGGAGGTGCTGATCCTGAGCACGCATGGGGGACTGCGCGCCGAGGATGGAACGCCGATTGCGCTGGGTTTTCACACCGGGCACTGGGAAGTTGGATTGCTGGTGGCGGAGGCGGCGCGCGCGCTGACGGCGCGAGGAGCGGTACCGTTTGCGGGAGCGTGCACCGATCCCTGTGACGGGCGGACGCAGGGCACGACGGGGATGTTCGACTCGCTGCCGTATCGGAATGATGCGGCCATGGTGCTGCGGCGGCTGATGCGGTCGCTGCCGATGCGCGCCGGTGTGCTGGGCGTGGCGACGTGCGACAAGGGGCTGCCGGCGATGATGATGGCGCTGGCTTCGTCGGGCGCGCTGCCGTCAGTGCTGGTGCCGGGCGGGGTGACGCTGCTGCCGGAGAGCGGCGAGGACGCGGGGAAGATCCAGACCATTGGGGCGCGGTTTGCGCAGGGGCAAATTACCCAGGAGTACGCGGAGGAGATGGGATGCCGCGCGTGCGCGACGCCAGGTGGAGGCTGCCAGTTTCTGGGCACGGCCGCGACCAGCCAGGTGATTGCGGAGGCGCTGGGGCTGGCGCTGCCGCACACGGCGCTGGCGCCGTCAGGGCAGCCGGTGTGGCTGGATGCGGCAAAGAGGTCGGCAGCGGCGTTGCTGCGGCTGCGGACGATGGGGATCGGGACGCGGGAAATTTTGACCGATGCGGCGATTGAGAATGCGATGGTGGTGCACGCGGCGTTTGGAGGATCGACGAATCTGCTGCTGCATTTGCCGGCGATTGCGCACGCAGCGGGACGGAAGCGGCCAGGCATCAAAGACTGGGTGCGGGTGAATCGCGAGGTGCCGCGGCTGGTGGATGCGCTGCCGAACGGACCGCGGAATTTTGCGACGGTGCAGGTGTTTCTTGCGGGCGGCGTGCCGGAGGTGCTGCTGCATCTGCGAGCGGCAGGGCTGTTGCGGACGCAGGCGATGACGGCGGCGGGCGTGACGGTGGGGGAATGTCTCGACTGGTGGGAGCAGAGCGAGCGGCGGCGGGAACTGAAGAAGAATCTGAAAGAGCGGGATGGGATCGATGCGGGCGCGGTGATTTTTTCGCCGGAGCAGGCCCGGGCGGCGGGTCTGACCTCGACGGTGTGTTTTCCGGTGGGGAACCTGGCGCCGGAAGGGTCGGTGGTGAAGAGCACGGCCATCGATCCATCGCTGATCGGCGAAGACGGCGTGTTCTTCCATCAAGGGCCGGCGCGGCTGTTCACGCTGGAGAGCGAGGCGATTGCCGCGATCAAGCGCGGCGCGATTCGGGCAGGCGATGTGATGGTGCTGGTGTGCTGCGGGCCGCGCGGCGCGGGGATGCAGGAGATCTATCAGATCACGGCGGCGTTGAAGGCGCTGCCGCATTGCCGGCATGTGGCGCTGCTGACGGATGGGCGATTCAGCGGCGTCTCCACGGGGCCGTGCATTGGGCATGTTTCGCCGGAAGCGCTGGCCGGTGGTCCGGTGGGAAAGCTGCGCGAGGGCGATGTCGTCGCCGTCCGCGTTGATCGGGGAACGCTGAGCGCGAGTGTGAACCTGGTCGGCGAGGCCGGCGAGGAATTCAGCGCGGAAGAAGGGGCCCGGCGGCTGGCGGCGCGGGATTTGCGCGCGGATTTGCAACCGCATCCGGAGCTGCCGGACGACACGCGACTGTGGGCGGCGCTGGTGGAAGCGAGCGGGGGCATCTGGGGCGGTTGTGTGTACGACGTTGAGAAAATCACAAAGAGGTTAGGAGAGACGCGGTGATTCTGTATCGGACGATCGACGGATGGATGGTGGAAGAAGCGGGACGGGTGAATCCTCTTGAGGAGAATTCGCTGGACGCGTTGCTGGCCCGGGACGACCTGCAGACGTATCTGGCGTCGCGACTGAAGGCGGGCGCGACCCATAGTCAGGTGGATGAATCGAAGCTGCTGGCGCCGGTGGGGACGCAGGAGGTGTGGGCGGCCGGCGTGACGTATTTGCGGAGCCGGGCGGCGCGCATGGCGGAGTCGCAGGACGCGGGCGGAGGAGACTTCTACGATCGCGTGTATTCGGCGGAGCGGCCTGAGTTGTTTTTCAAAGCACTGGCGCACAAGGTTGTGGGCCCGGGAGCGGCGGTGGGCATCCGCAGCGACGCGACGTGGAACGTACCGGAGCCGGAGCTGGCGCTGGTGATCGGTCCTTCGGGGACGATCGTGGGTTACACCATTGGGAACGACATGAGCTCGCGGGATATTGAAGGGCAGAACCCGCTGTATCTGCCGCAGGCGAAGGTCTACAACCGGAGCTGCGCGCTGGGGCCGGGGATTCTGGTGACGGGTGAAACGCTGCCGGTGGAGACGCGGATTACGGTGACCATTGAGCGTGGCGCCGAAAAGGCGTTTGCCGGAGAGACGAGCCTGGCCCAGATGAAGAGGAAGCCACAGGAGCTGGTCGAGTACCTGTATCGGGATCAGACATTTTCGGCGGGGGCGTTTCTGCTGACGGGCACAGGCGTGGTGCCGCCGGATTCCTTTACGCTGAAGAGAGGCGATGTCATTCGGATTGCGATTGACGGCATTGGCGTGCTGGCGAATCCGGTAACGGCAGCCAGTGGCCTGTAGCCGGTAGCGTACAGGACATACAAAAAGCGGTGATTTGCAGGAGAGTTGCGATGGAGACGGCGAAGGTTTGGATTGGCGGAGAGTGGCGGGCGGCGGACGCTGCGTCCACGTTTGAGGCGGAGAATCCGTCGACAGGGAAGAAGCTGGGGCGGACGTTTCCGGTGAGCCGGTGGAGCGACTGCGATCGCGCCTTGTCGGCCGCAGCGGAGGCGGCGCATGCGATGGAGCTGGTGCCCGCGGAGAAGATTGCGGCGTTTCTGGAGGCGTATGCCGACAGGATAGCCGCGAGCGCGGAAAAGCTGGCGCAGGCGGCGCATGAGGAGACCGGCCTGGCGCTGACGCCGCGGCTGAAGGATGTGGAGATTCCCAGAACCGTGGACCAGTTGCGTCAGGCGGCGGCTGCGGCGCGGCAGGGATCGTGGCGGCGGGTAACGATCGATCGGCCAAAAAATCTGCGGTCGTGCCTGGGCCCGGTGGGACCGGTGGCGATTTTTGGACCGAACAATTTTCCGTTCGCTTACAACGCGGCGAGCGGCGGCGATTTTGCGTCGGCGATCGCGGCGGGCAATCCGGTGATCGCCAAGGCCCATCCGCTGCATCCCTTTACGTCGCAGTTGCTGGCGGAAGAATGCGAGCGCGCGCTGGCGGGGTCGGGGCTGCCGGCCGCGGCGGTGCAAATGGTGTTTCACATCGAGAACGAAACGGGACTGCGGCTGGTGAGCGACCCGCGCATCGGGGCCTTTGCTTTCACGGGCAGCCGGGTAGCCGGACTGGCGCTGAAAGCGGCGGCGGATAAGGCAGGGAAGCCGGCTTATCTGGAAATGTCGAGCCTGAACCCGGTGGTGTTTTTGCCGGAGGGGATGAAGGAGAACGCGCAGAAGTGGGCGGCACAACTGACCGACAGCTGTACCGCGGGATCGGGGCAGTTCTGCACGCGGCCGAACCTGGTCTTTGTCTTCGCCAGCGACGCAACAGAGACGTTTCTGAAGGAAGTGGCCGCGGGTTTTGAGAGCCGCACGCCTCACGCGCTCCTGTCCGGTTCGACGCGCGAGAGGCTGGACGATTCCATCGGCAAGCTGCGGAAGGCGGGCGCGGCAGTGGTGACGGGCGGGAAGAACCTCGACGGCGAAGGCTACCGGTACGCCAACACGCTGCTGCGGGTGCCGGGAAAGAAATTTCTGGAGGCGCCGGAGGAGTTTCAGCGCGAGGCCTTTGGCAACGAGGTGCTGGCAGTCGTGGTGGACGGAGCGGATCAGCTTGAACAGGCTCTCCAGCCGATGGAGGGCAATCTGACGGCGAGCGTCTACTCGGCGGAATCGGGTGCGGATGAGGACGTGTACGGACGAGTGGCTCCGGGGCTGCGGCGGCGTTCCGGTCGTTTTCTGAACGACAAGATGCCGACCGGCGTGGCGGTGAGTCCGGCGATGAACCACGGCGGGCCGTATCCATCGACGGGGCATCCGGGGTTTACGGCGGTGGGGATGCCGGCGTCCATCACGCGCTTCACCGTGCTGCAGTGCTACGACAATGTGCGTGAGGAGCGGCTGCCTGCATTCCTGCGCGGCGAGTGAGCGGTAACCGGTTGGGTCCGCGCGCTGCGTTGCCGGGCGATCGGGGCTCGTTGCCATTTAGAAATAAGGCATGAGCACTGTGCGTGCGATGCCGGGCGGCTGGGTGAGCCGGAAAGCGATTGCGCGCGGCCCCAACGGTCGCGGTTTGTGCCGGTGGTGCGCGCTGGAAGTCCCCCGGGGACGGTATACCTTTTGCTCCGCCTATTGCGTGCACGAATGGAAGCTGCGGACGCAGCCGGGTTATCTGCGCGAGCAGGTATTCCTGCGGGACCAGGGGATTTGCGCTCAATGCGGGATCGATACCGTGGCGGCATTGCGGAAGCTGCGGCGGTCGCGCGGCGCGAATCGGGCGGCGCTGCTGGAGCACTGGAAGCCGGGACGACGCCGGCGCGCGAGCCTGTGGGATGCGGATCACATTGTCCCCGTGGTGGAAGGCGGAGGGGAGTGCGATCTGGAGAATATCCGCACCCTCTGCCTGCGCTGCCATCGGACGGCCACGGCCGCTCTGCGGGAGAGACGGCGGGCGCAGAAGTGCAGCGTGGCCGCGGTGGAATTGGAACCGGCTGCGGGAAGATGCATGTCGCAGCGGCTGGATAGAGTATAGTTTTTCAAAAATCAGGCTCCTGAGTTTCTCCGCAGTTCATTTCACAGCCAAAGAGGTTCGACTCCTATGCGGTTGCCGATCGCAGCGGTCTGTCTGTTTGCCCTTACCACCTATGCCGCGGACATGGGGCCCCGTTTGCGCGGCTACACCGCACAGGACTCCGCGAGGGAGATCAGCTGGGAGCAGGAGTTCCGCGCGATTCCGGAGCCGGACCGGATCCGGGAGAACATGCGGCGGCTGAGTGCGCGGCCGCATCATGTGGGCTCGCCGTATGACAAGGACAATGCGGAATGGCTGCTGGCGCAGTTGAAGTCGTACGGGCTGGACGCGCAGATCGAGGAGTTTACCGCGCTGTTTCCCACGCCGAAATCGCGGCTGCTGGAGCTGGAAGGGCCGACGCCCTTTAAGGCGACGTTGCAGGAGCCGCCGGTGAGCGTGGATCCCACATCGAGCCAGACCAGCGAGCAGTTGCCGACCTATAACGCCTATTCAAGGGATGGCGATGTGACGGCGCCGCTGGTGTATGTGAACTACGGACGGCCGGAAGACTACGAGGTTCTCGATCGCATGGGCGTGTCGGTGAAGGGCGCGATCGTGATTGCGCGTTACGGCATGAGCTGGCGCGGGATCAAGCCGAAGATGGCGGCGGAACACGGGGCGGTGGGCTGCATCATCTACTCCGACCCGCGGGACGACGGGTATTTTCAGGGCGACGTTTACCCGGAAGGCGCGATGCGTCCGCCGGAGGGCGCGCAGCGCGGCAGCGTGATGGATATGCCGATCTATCCCGGGGATCCGCAGACGCCGGGCGTGGGCGCGAAGCCGGGTGTGAAGCTGATTCCGCTGGATAAGGTGCAGACCATCACGAAGATTCCGGTGCTGCCCATTTCGTATGCGGACGCGACTCCGTTTCTCCACGCGCTGGGCGGCGCGGTGGTGCCGGAGGCGTGGCGCGGCGCCCTGCCCCTGACGTATCACGTGGGCCCGAGCACGGTGAAGGCGCATCTCGCCGTGGCCTTCAACTGGGACCGCCAGCCGCTGTACGACGTGATCGCGAAGATTCCCGGAGCGAGATATCCCGATCAGTGGGTGATTCGCGGAAACCATCACGACGCATGGGTGAACGGGGCAGAGGATCCGCTCTCCGGCGCATCGCCGGAGCTGGAGGAAGCGCGCGCGCTGGGCGAACTGCTGAAGCAGGGCTGGAAGCCGGATCGGACGATCATTTACTGCTTCTGGGATGGCGAGGAGCCGGCGCTGCTGGGCTCGACGGAGTGGGCGGAGTATCACGCGGATGAGCTGAAGCAGCACGCCGTGCTCTACATCAACTCCGACGGCAACGGACGCGGATATTTCCACGCGGGCGGATCGCACTCGCTGGAGAACTTCGTCAACGATGTGGCGAAGGACATCCAGGATCCGGAGACGGGCATGTCGGTGTGGAAGCGGGTGCGGCTGGTGGACATTGCCCGCGCGACGCCGGAGAAGCGTGCCGAGATTCGCTCACGGGCCGATCTGCGCATTCCAGCGCTGGGATCGGGCAGCGATTACACCGTGTTCATCGATCATCTGGGCATCGCGAGCCTGAACCTCGGCTACGGCGGCGAAGACGAAGGCGGTCAGTATCACTCCGTTTACGACGATTTCTACTACTACACGCATTTCATGGATACGACATTTCACTATGAGCGCGCACTCGCGCAGACCGCGGGCACGATGGTGATGCGCATGGCCGATGCGGATATCCTGCCCTTCCAGTTCTCCGACCTGGCGGACACGGTTCACATGTATGCGGGCGAGCTGAAGAAACTGGACGATCAGGAACGCAGCGAGGCGAAAGAGCGCGACCGCGAAATCAGGGAAGGCGTGTACAAAGCGCTGTACGACCCAAAGAAGGAGATGGTGCCGCCGCCCATGGAGGAGATTCCGCCCTATCTGAACTTCGCACCGCTCGATCAGGCCTCGGACGATCTGACCGATGCGGCGAAGGCGTTCGATGAGGCGTTTGCGGCCGCGGACGGGGTGGCGCCGGAGGGGCTGAATCCGGATTTGATTCGCAGCGAGCGGCTGCTGACGGATTCGCACGGACTGCCGAGCCGTCCATGGTTCCAGCATCTGCTGTATGCGCCGGGAATGTACACGGGCTATGGAGTGAAGACCATTCCCGGAGTACGGGAAGCCATCGAGCAGAAGGACTGGAAAGAGGCCGATGAGCAGATTGGGCGCGTGTCCGAGGCGCTGGAGCACGAGGCCGTGCTGCTGCGGCAGGCGACAAAGCTGTTCCCGGCAGGCGGCGCGGGCGAAGAGCGGGCGGGGCAGTAAACAGGGTTCGGGTGAAATCACCGGCGGAAAAATCAGGGTGCCAACTTGCGCTGAAAGCGGCCAGGCCGCCCTTTTCAGCATGAATCCTGCATCGAAAAAAGGGTGATGCTTTCGACTTTACCTGTTTCGCTGTCTGCCTGTGCCAGTCTCCGTCGCGCCACCCGGGCGGTCTGTCACCTGTACGATCTGGTGCTTGCACCGACCGGCCTGAAATCAACACAGTTCATCATCCTGCAGGCGATTGGCGACGCCGGCGAGATTGCTCACTGCGATCTGGCGCGGACCTTCGCCGCTTCCGAGGAAACGTTTTCGCGCCGGCTCGCGTCGGCGCGCGCCTCCGGATGGGTGCGGATGAAGCTGGGAGAACGATCGCGTCGCGTTTATTGCCTGACGGAACGCGGACAGAAAACGCTGGAGGCAGCCCAGCCGTACTGGGAGCGAGCCGAAGATCGGATGAAGCGAGAACTCGGCGAATCCGACTGGCTCGAATTGAGTCCCTTTTCCGAGCGGGTGACGCGGGCCGCCATCCGGGCGGAACATGCGCCAACACGAAACGGGCGTCCTCGTCCGGTCGTTGGAAAACAAACGGGCAGCGGTGCGGCGCACGCTCCAAAATCCCCAGCTATGGCGCCCGATCTCCGCCCACCGCCAGCCGGCACCGGCTCCGCGCCGACGTTTAGCAGCTAAAAAGGGTCTCGACCCGAGACGAGTTCCGCGCTCAGGGCAGAGGATTGGTGAAGTCCCTGGGAGGCGCCAGGGAGGCTCCGGGTATGACGACCGGGGCACTCCTGTGTCCCTGCCGGTCATCCGCGGCGGAAACCGACTGACGACTGCATCCGGAATCTCGGCTGCGCTGACGGGAATGGGGGCTGCGGCCTGCGGATACAATCGAGGGCTGGGCCAGCAGCGTGCGGTCCGAGGTCGGCCGTAATCGGGTGAGGAGCTAACGATGACAGAGGATCGAGGTTTTTCCCGGCGAGGATTTGTCAGGACTGCTTCCCTGACCGCAGCGGCGATGGCCGGTCATCGTCTGCTGGGCGATCCCGCCTGGGGCGCGCCGTTGCACGATGCGGCTCCTCTCTCGGAATTCGGCTATGGCGATGTGCTGATGAGCAGCGAGGCTCACGAAAATCAGCTGCGCGAAACGCAGGCGGTGCTCATGTCGCTGAGCGATGACAGCCTGCTCAAGCCGTTTCGTCAGATGTCCGGCATGCCGGCTCCCGGCGAGGATTTGGGAGGCTGGTACCACTACGATCCGGACTACGACTATCGCAAGGATATTGCTGGCTTCGCTCCCGGCTGCACCTTCGGGCAGTGGGTGTCGGCACTGGCGAGGGCTTACGCGATCACCGGCGATGAAGCGACGCGGCAGAAGGTGCTGCGGCTGAATCGGCTCTACGCGCAGACCATCTCCGCGGAGTTTTACACCCGCAATCGGTTTCCCGCCTATACCTACGACAAGCTGGTGCTCGGCCTGCTCGATTCGCATACCTGGGTGAAAGATCCGCAGGCGCTGGCGATCCTGGAGCAGACGACCAACACCGCGTTGCCCCACCTGCCCGGACATGCGGTGGACCATAATGTTCGCTGGCGTATGGACAAGCCCGCCGACGACATATCGTGGAACTGGGACGAGTCGTACACGATGCCGGAAAATTTGTTTCTCGCGTATCAGCGCGGAGCCGGCCGACGCTATTACGATCTGGCCCTGCAGTATCTCGATGACAAGACCTGGTTCGACCCGCTTTCAGGAAATGAGAACGTGCTGCGCGGGCATCATGCCTACAGCTATGTCAATTCGCTGAGCTCCGCCATGATGGCGTGGCTGGTGGCCGGCAGCGACAAGCATCTGCGGGCGGCCAAAAACGCCTTTGCCATGCTGCAGCAGCAGAGCTATGCCACGGGCGGCTGGGGGCCGGACGAGCAGCTGCGCGCGCCGCAGAGCGATGACCTTAACGCGAGCCTGACCAACACCCATCACACCTTTGAGACACCCTGCGGATCGTACGCGCACTTCAAGATCACGCGCTATCTGCTGCGCGTAACGCGCGATTCCCGATACGGCGACAGCATGGAGCGCATGATGGTCAACACAGTGCTCGGCGCCAGGCCGCTGCAGGACGACGGCCACTCGTTTTATTACTCGGACTATAACTACAACGCCTCGCGCTTTTATCATGACGCGCGCTGGCCCTGCTGCTCGGGAACGCTGCCGCAGGTGGCCGCGGACTACCGCATCAACGCCTGGTTCCGGGAAGCCGGGGCCATCTACGTGAACCTTTATGTGCCTTCCACTCTGCGCTGGAGCGAAGACGGCGTCGCCTTTTCGCTCACGCAGGCGGGGCAATATCCCTTCGACAGTCCTGTGACGTTCGCACTGACCGCTTCGCGTCCCGCCGAACAGACTTTGTATTTCCGCATCCCGGAATGGGCGCAGGGCGCCTCGATTTTTGTGAACGGAGCGAGACAAAAGGGAGCGGCGATTCCAGGCCGGTTCGCCGCGATCCACCGCGAGTGGAAGACGGGGGATCGCGTGGAGCTGGACCTGCCGCTGCGGATGCGTCTGGAGCCGATTGACGACCGGCACGCCGACACGGTGGCGTTGCTGCGCGGGCCGGTGGTGCTGATGGCGGTCAAGCGCGAGCAGGGCAGCCCGCTGCCGCGGATCACGCGCGAACAGCTCTTATCCGCCAGCCGGCTGAGCGAGCGCGCGTGGCACGCGCATGCGGACGGGGGTCCGGTGAGCCTGCTGCCTTTTACCTCGATCGGCGATCTGCCCTACACCACCTACCTGCGCGTGAGCTGAGGCCCGCCATCGTCGGAGGCTGAACGAGTCGCGGCCTTGAGCGGCGGCATTGGATTTCCACAGACCTCGGGGCATCCCGCCAGCAAGACGCCACATCCCGGCAGAGAGAGGGATTGCCGCCTTCACAAACCAATCAGCGCGACGACGTTCCGCTCGTGCGGTGCACCGCGCCTCCTGATGAGTCTCTGAACCCGGGATTTCCCGAAAATCAGGACGGGAGGAGCAGCATGGTCTCCGAGTCGAGATCTTCCCAGAGCGTCGCATCCCCACCTTCCGACGTTCATATCCTCTGGATCACCGCGGGTTTGAGTTGCGATGGTGATTCCGTCTCCGTGACAGCCGCCGAGCAGCCGAGCATTGAAGATGTGCTGCTGGGCGCGATTCCTGGACTGCCTAAGGTTCACCTCCACAATCCCGTGCTGGCCTACGAGGTGGGAGACGACTTTATGCGCTTCTTCCACGAAGCCGACGCCGGACGGCTGGAACCGTTTGTGCTGGTCGTGGAAGGATCTATTCCTAACGAAAAAATTAAGAAGGAAGGCTATTGGGCGGCGATGGGCACCGACTCGCAAACCGGGCAGCCCATCACGACCTGCGAGTGGATCGACCGGCTCACGCCCAAGGCTCTGGCCGTCATCGCGGTCGGCACCTGCGCGACCTACGGCGGCATTCATGCGATGGCGGGAAATCCGACAGGCTGCATGGGGCTCGCGGATTACCTGGGCTGGAACTGGCGTTCGAAAGCCGGGCTGCCGGTGGTCAATATCCCCGGGTGTCCCGTTCAGCCGGACAACTTCACCGAAACGCTGCTGTATTTGCTGTATCAGGTCGCGGGTCTTGCCCCCATCATCCCCCTGGACGATCAGCTCCGGCCCACATGGCTGTTCGGCAAGACGGTTCACGAAGGCTGCGATCGCGCCGGCTATTACGAGCAGGGCGATTTCGCGATGGAGTACGGTTCGCCCAAATGCCTGGTGAAGGTGGGTTGCTGGGGCCCGGTGGTGAACTGCAACGTCACCAAGCGCGGCTGGATGCGCGGCATCGGCGGCTGCCCGAACGTGGGCGGCATCTGCATCGGCTGCACCATGCCGGGCTTTCCGGACAAGTTCATGCCCTTCATGGACGAGCCTCCCGGCGCACGCGTCTCCACGGCGGCCGTCGGCGCGTATGGAAAGATGATCCGCAGTCTTCGCGAAGTCACCAACACCACGGTGAACAAGGAGCCGAAGTGGCGCCATCGCGGCGATCAGCTGACGACGGGATATAAGCGTGACTACTCCGTCGGAGCTCCGGACCAGCCGTCCTCCCAGCAGCGCAGAACCCTGCCCACTCCCATGAGACGGGCTTCGTAGGCCGCCCCACCCCCGCACCGCAGCGCGAAGAGGAGACTTTTATGGCAACGACCGTTCTACCGGATACCGAAGCTTCCCGGGGCCGGCGCAATCTCGTGGAAATGAACTGGGACCCGATCACCCGCATCGTGGGCAGCCTGGGCATCTTCACCAAAATCGACTTCGAGAATCGCGAGGTCGTGGAGTGCTACAGCACCTCATCGATCTTCCGCGGCTATTCCGTCTTCATGAAGGGGAAGGATCCGCGCGATGCGCACTTCATCACCAGCCGCATCTGCGGCATCTGCGGCGACAACCATGCCACCTGTGCGGTGTACGCGCAGAACATGGCCTTCGGCATCAAGCCTCCGGCCACGGGTGAGTGGCTGATCAACCTGGGCGAGGCGGCCGAGTACATGTTCGACCACTGTCTCTACCAGGACAATCTGGTCGGCGTGGACTTCTGCGAAAACATGGTGAAAGAAACCAATCCCGGTGTGTGGGAGAAGGCGCAGCACGCGGCAGCGCCGAACGGCGACAAGCACGGGTATCGCACCATCGGCGAGATCATGACTGCGCTCAATCCGTTTACCGGGGAGTTCTACCGGGAGACGCTGCAGATGAGCCGCATGACCCGCGAGATGTTCTGCCTGATGGAGGGCCGGCACGTGCATCCCTCCACGCTCTATCCGGGCGGCATCGGGACGCCGGCCACCGTCCAGGTGCTGAACGACTTTGCCGTTCGCCTGGCGAAATATGCGGAGTTCATGAAGCGCGTCGTTCCTCTCCACGACGATCTTTTCGACTTCTTCTACGACGCTCTGCCGGGTTACGAGAAGGTGGGGCAGCGGCGCATTCTGCTGGGCTGTTGGGGCTCCTTCAACGATCCCGATGCCTGCGACTACACCTATCGCAACATGGCGGACTGGGGCCGCAAGATGTTTGTCACGCCCGGCGTCGTGGTCGACGGCGAATTGGTGACGAACAGCCTGGTGGACATCAATCTCGGGATTCGCATTCTGCTGGGCAGCTCGTTCTACGACTCCTGGGAAAGCTCCGAGACGTTTGTCAGCCGCGATCCGCTGGGCAATCCCGTGGACCGCAACCACCCGTGGAACCAGAGCACGTATCCCCGTCCGCAAAAGCGCAATTTCGGTGACAAATACACGTGGGTGATGTCGCCGCGCTGGCATGACAAGCGTACCGGCGACTTCCTCCCGCTCGATACCGGTGGCGGACCGATCGCACGCCTGTGGGCAACAGCGCTCGCAGGCCTGGTCGATATCGGCTATGTAAAGGCCACCGGCACCAGCGTGAAGATCCGCCTGCCGAAGACCGCCCTGAAGCCGGAGGTGGAATTCGAGTGGAAGATCCCGAAGTGGTCGAACGCCATCGAAAGGGATCGCGCGCGGACGTACTTCCAGGCCTACGCCGCGGCCTGCGCTTATCACTTCTACGAGCAGGCCCTAAAAGAAGTCCTCGCCGGCCACACGAAAACCTGGACCGACTTCACAGTGCCCGACGAGGCCATCGGCTGCGGCTTCCACGAGGCGGTGCGCGGTGTGCTCTCGCATCACGTGGTCATTCGCGACGGCAAGATCGCCAACTACCATCCTTATCCGCCGACGCCGTGGAATGCCAGTCCCCGCGACATCTACGGAACTCCCGGCCCCTACGAAGACGCGGTCCAGAACACACCCATCTTCGAGGAGAACCCTCCGGACAAATTCAAGGGCATCGACATCATGCGGGCGGTCCGCAGCTTCGATCCCTGCCTGCCCTGCGGCGTTCACATGTACCAGGGAGAAACCAAATTGCTGGAGGCGCGCCATGTTCCGATGTTTGGCGCGCAGGAGAACAAATAGATGGCGAAGCGGGAATTCTCGCGCCGCACCGAGCGGATCGAAGAACTGATCACGCGCATCGAGAGCAGCGGCGATCCGGCCATGCGCGCCGTTGCCTCCGAACTGCTTCAGGCGGTGGTGGAGTTGCACGGCATCGCACTGGAACGCATCTGCCTGGAACTGGTGGAGCGGCCCGGCGGTCAGGAGGCCATCGACCGGCTGGCGGAAGAGGAGCTGATTGCAGGCGTGCTTTCTCTCCACGGCATTCATCCTCAGCCGCTGGAAACGCGCGTGGCCGGTGCGCTGGAGGAGGCGCGGCCGTATCTTCGCTCGCACGGCGGGGATGTGGAACTGGCCGGTATCACCGAGGGTGTTGTGCGGCTGCGGCTGCACGGGGCCTGCGGCCACTGCTCCGGATCGGCGCAAACCATGAAGAGTACCGTCGAGGAGGCTATCTATCGGGCCGCGCCCGAAGTCGCTTCCGTCATCACCGAAGAGGTCGCGGCGCCCGCGCACAGCGAGCTCGTGGCGTTACAGGTTAGCTGAGGCATGGAGGAGAAATGGCGCGTCAGCATACGACACCGGATAGTCCATCGCATACCCCGGGCACGCACAAAGGTGAAGAATGGGTGCGGTCGGAAAAGGAGCCCGGCCGCGAGAACCGCACCGCGACTGCTCGCAGCTCGACGGGCATCAACGCCAAAAATCGCGATCCCATCGACCCGCGCATGCCGCATCTGCCGCCCCCCTAGGTGGATGGCATGAACGAATCGGAAGCACGCAACCCGGCCGCCAGACAGGGCCTTGAAGCACTGCGCCGTTTTACCCGGACGCAGCCGCCGGCGGAGCGCTGCGAGTTGTGCGGAGCTACGCTCGAGGCCGAACACCCGCATCTGCTGGAGTGGAAGACGCGGCGCGTTTCCTGCGCCTGCCGAGCCTGCGCTCTGCTCTTCTGCGATCAGCAGGGTGGACGTTATGCGCGCCTGCCGCAGCGCGTGGCGCGGCTCACGGACTTCGCCTTTTCCGATGTCGACTGGGAAGAAATGATGCTGCCCATCGGGCTCGCCTTCTTCATCCGGCGCGAGGGCGGCAGCATGGCAGCCTTCTACCCCAGTCCCGCCGGTGTGGTGGAATCGCTGATTTCTCTCGACAGCTGGACGAGAACGGCGGGGGCTCATCCCGTTCTCACCACCATGGAGCCGGAACTGGAGGCGCTGCTGGTCAATCGTGTTGCCGGGGAGCCGCAGTATTTTCTGGTGCCGCTGGATGAATGCTACCGGCTGGCGGGCGTGATCCGTCAGCAATGGCGCGGACTCTCCGGAGGTCCCGGCCTGTGGGGCGCGGTGGCCAGCTTTTTTGACGAACTCCGCCGGAGAGCTCGGCCCACCGGGCAGGTGCGCTATGCCTGACCTGACCTTTCGCGCTGAAGGAGCAGCGCCCGCGCCATCGGCTGCGGTGCCCTCCGTGGTCGTGCGTCTCCACATCAGCAATGCCGATCCGCAGGAATCCATTCGATCCATCGGCCTGAACTGCCAGGCGCGCATCCTGCCGCTGGGCCGCTCGTACAGCGCTGTTGAAGAGGCAAGGCTGCTGGAGCTGTTTGGCGAGCGTGAGCGCTGGGCGCGCACGATGACTCCCCTCGTCTGGACCAGTTTGTCGGTGAACGTGCCGGCCTTCACGGCGCAAACGACCGTAGAATTGCCGATGCCCTGCACGCTCGACTTCGACGTCGCCGCGACCAAATACTTTTACGGGCTGGAGACCGGGTCGGTGGATGTCTCGCTGGTGTTCAGCGGCACCGTCTTCTTCACGAATCCCGCCGGCGCCCTGCAGATTGCGCAGATTCCCTGGGATCGCGAGGCGCGGTTTCCGCTGCCGGTCCGCGTCTGGCAGGAGGCGATTGCTGCACACTACGGCGACTCCGCCTGGCTGCGGCTGCCCAAGGAGTGCATGGATCGCCTCTATCGCTATCGCGTGGCGCGCGGCATCCCCGACTGGGACCGGCTGCTGCATCAGCTTCTCGATCAGGCGGAGCTGGCTGAACTGCGCCCAACGGGCGAGGTGGTGCGATGAACGTCGCTCCCCTGGAGAAGATTGCGGATGCCGTTCTGTACGAGGGGTATCTGCTGTATCCCTATCGCTCCTCGTCGCTGAAGAACCGCCAGCGCTGGAATTTCGGCACCCTTTACCCTCGCAGCTTTGCCGAGCAGCCCTCCTCCGGCGAATCGTTTTCGTTTCAGGCGGAGGTGCTTGTGCAGGGCAATGCGGGCAGCCGCCTGAGTGTGCGCGTCCGCTTCCTGCAGCTCCTTGCGGGCCGCAGTGACGAAGGGCAGGAGCGGAGCGAAGGCGTCATTCAGGCAGAAACCCTGGACGGCATTCCGCTCTCGGAGTTAGCCGCCGGAGTGGCTCGCCCCTTCGCCTTTGCCGCACCGCGCGTGGACGGGCTCAGGACCGGAGCGAATCCCGATACGCTGACCGGCCGCGTCACCCTGCATTGCGTTCTGCTGCGCGAAGGGGCTTGGCGTCTGCAGGCTGTCTTCTCGAATGAGACGGCGCTGCCCGCGTCTGAGAGGGCTTCCGCCAAAGCGGCTCAACGGCTGGCGTTTGTTTCCGCTCATGCGCTGCTTGAAATCGAAGAGGGCACCTTCGTCTCGCTGCTCGATCCGCCAGCGGATCTGGCGTCCGATGCGGCTGCCTGCGCGAATCGCGGTATCTTCCCGGTTCTGGCGGGCGACGCTGCGCATATGCTCGCCTCGCCCATCATTCTCTACGACAATCCGCAGGTCGCTCCGGAAAGCGCCGGGGACTTCTTCGACGGCACGGAGATGGACGAGATGCTGGCGCTGCGGGTGCTCACGCTGACCGATGAAGAGAAGGCCGAGATGCGCCAGGGTGACCGCCACGCTGCGGCAATTTTGCAGCGCACCGAGACTCTGCCTGCCGAACAGCTCCTGAAGCTGCACGGCGTCGTTCGCGGATTGCGGCCTGTCGTTGCTGGGGAGCAACAGGAAGCTCATGGGCGCATCGAGCCCTGGAACCCATTTGAGGAAGACAAGCCCCCGCTCGAATCGGTGCGCGTTTTTGACGTCGATCTTCGCTGCGGCGACCGGGTTCGGCTGTGGCCGGACAAGCAGGCCGACATTCTGGACATCGCCATGAAGGGCAAGACTGCGGTGATCGAAGCCATCGAGCAGGACCTCGAGGGAAACGTTCAGCTGGCCGTCGTGCTGGAAGACGATCCCGGCCGCGACATGGGTCTGCTGCGCCAGGCCGGGCACCGTTTCTTCTTTAGTCCGGATGAGATTGAACCGCTTCCGATGGAGGCGCCATGAGCGAAAAGGTCCTCGTCGCCTGCATCGGCAATATTTTTCTTGGAGACGACGGCTTCGGCTTCGAAGTGGCGCAGGCGCTGGCGGGCTGCCCGCTTCCCGACGGGGTCGAGGTGCGGGATTACGGCATCCGCGGCCTGGATCTGGCCTACGCACTTCTGCGCCCGTGGAAGGCGGTCCTCCTGGTGGATGCCATTCGCCGCGGCGGCGCGCCGGGCACGGTGTATCTGCTGCAGCCCGGCGAGGTGCAACCGGTAAGCGATGCCCCTCTCGACCCCCATGCCATGGACCCGCTGCGCGTCCTGGCCACGGCCCGATCGCTCGGTGCGGTTGACGCCGCCATCTACATTGTCGGCTGCGAGCCTGCGGATCTCGGCGACGAGACGGACGGACGGATCGGGCTCTCGCCCGAAGTGACGGCCGCCATACCCGAAGCAGTGAAGATGATTCAGCAGGTTGCGGGCAAGCTCGTCGCCGAAGCGGTTACGCATCTTGTCACAAGTACAGGAGGAGCAAAATGAAAGCACTGATCTGGGTTTTTGCGGGAATCGCCGTTACGGCAATGGCGTGGACCATCACTCCGGACCTGCGGCGCTACCTCAAAATTCATTCGATGTAACCCCGCGGTGCCGCTCCGCACGAACTGCGTCGCGTTCTGAGCTCATCGCCGAGGATCGCCCTCAAAAGGGTGCGACCGTCGGAGGCATCGCGGTTCCGTAGAAGGCGTTCGCGCCGGTGCGCAGGTCGCGTCCGTAGCTGAGAACGACGCTGGTGTGCAACACGGTCAGACGTGCCTCGACACCGGCGTCGAACAGCCCTTGCTCGTTCGAGAGGCCGCGGTTCGGGGCAGTCATCCGTCCGATATCGAGCAGCGGACCCACGTGAATCGTGAGCAGACCGTTGGTGTAAAGCCGCCGGTAAAAATCGGTATTGCTTAGAAGATAGCCGTTGCCGATGGGAGCGCTCCCCTTGCGGCCATCGCGTGTGGCAACGTGCGCGCGCAGGCCCAGATTCGTGTCGTCGCGATCCATACCGAAGAGAAACAGATCGTCAAAGGGAACCGTGCCGAAGATCCGGCCGGCCCGCAATCGCTGCGTGAGCTCATATCGATCGCCCTCCATCTGCGGAAGCCAGTCGGCGAGCGCCGATCCCTGCAGCGTCTCGGAGGCATACGACGGACTGGAAAACGTCCGCGCAAATCCAGAGCTGGCGGTTCCGTTCAGCGTGAAACGATGTTCCGCCCAATGCAGCAGCGGCGCCTGTACGGATGCGAGCTGCCTCAGTTCGAAGCCCGTCGTCAGCAACGGCGCGGTGAGAGCGGTGCCGGGGACGATGCTGCGAAAATTGCGGTGCGCCATCTCACCTCCGGCCGACCACTGCAGCCGCGCGGTGGAGAGCGAGCTCAGCGTCGCGTCGAACGACTCGCGCTCCAGATTCAGCGACGCAAGCACCGGCGCCGTCCCGGTAAAGGAGCGGCGGATGGCCCAGTTCTCATTGCGGAGATCCGCACTCACCTGCCACCGCCACCAGGGCAGGTCATTGAGCGGGGCCGACAGTTCGATCCAGGCACGGCGTTTTTGCGCGTCCCAGCGCAGCAGCGACTCCACGTTCATCGCCGCGTGGTGAATATTCGCATAGCTGGGATAAACCGTCTCGTAGGGCAGGCCGCCGAAGGTTGAAACCGCGGCTTCCAGCGGGCTCGCGCCGAACCCGTCCTGTTCCTGCGCCCGGAAGACCGCATCGAACTGCCCGCCGGTCAGCGCGTTCAGGTGAAGGCTCCACGCGGGAAAGATGCCAAGTCCATCGAGGCGCAGCGCCGTCGTCGCGAATTGCGGCTCTTCGAGAAGGGCATGGGGCGAAAAAGCAAAGGCGCGCTCCAGCAGCAGATGATTCACGCGCAGCTGCGGGTCGAGATCGAGATTGTCGACCGTCGGCTTGTGAATGGGATTCCAGGCCTGCAGCGCGGCATCCAGATTGCCCGAGAGAAAGTACACCGTGCCGAGAAAATTGCTTACGTACGCGTCGGCGGGATCGAGGTGCTGGGCCCGGCGCAGCCAGTGGGCCGCAGCCGGATAGTGCTTCTGCTCAAACGCAACGCCGGCAAGCTCCGTGGGAAAACGCTTGTCGTCGGGGCACTGGCGCTCGCCCGCGCGCAGGGCCCGTTCCGCCTCTGCCAGCCGCCCCCGATGCGCCTGGGCCATGCCGAGGGCGAACTCGTCGTCGGGGGCGAGTGCCGGAACCTTCCCCGCAAGGTCGACCACGGCCTGCCAGTTCTGCTGCTGAAATTTCTCCTGAATCGCGCGATTTGCCGGGCGATGCACGGCGCACGGGACTGCGATCGCGCTGCACGCAGAAGCCAGCGCGGCCAGGCCCAGGGTCAGTGTGCGGACGGCGCGGGCACCGCCAGCAACATCCAGTCGCCGGTGGCGCTCCAGTCTTTCTCGAATGCGGCACGCTCCTCGGAGAGCAGTTTGCGATCCGCCGGGTCGTTCATCGTCACCAGGCCGCGCGACGGATCGATCCCGTCGATAACAACGTAATGCAGCGCGCGATCACCCTGCGGCCGCAGGGACACAATCAGCGGCCGCCCCTTGTGCAACTGCTGTTCCAGGTCGCTCCAGTGGCCGTTGAGGGCGAAGACGAGAAAGCCATGCCGACGCAGATAGCTCTGCATCGCGGAGGCGGGAATCCCATGCTCCGCCGCGACGTAAAGCGTTTGCTGGATCCTGCCAACCGCCGAATCCGGTGACGGCGGCTGGCCCTGCTGGCGTGCCCAGTACTGCATCACCATTGACAGAGAGGCAGCTCCGCACCCGTCGTGGGGCTGGCGTACAAACGGTACGTCGATCCACACCGCGCTGCTGGTTTGCGCAAAGGCAGCGACCGAAGCCGCTGCCATCAGGCACGCAAGTGTAAGCCGTAGCACAGAATCAATGGTAAGCCGCCAGCAGGATGATGAGGACGACGGCGATGATGATGAGCGCCAGCGCCAGTGTAGTCAGGCCTCCGGCAGCGAACTGGCTTTGCGCATGAGCAGCGCGTGCGGAGAGGCTGGCCAGCTCTGCATTGGACAATGTGGGGACGGCGTTCTTCACCTGGGCAGGATCGATCTTCGCATCCTTCATTGCCTTTTGCGCCGCCGGCGTGGCGAGGAACTGGTTGAGCGATTCAATATTCTGCTGTCGCGCCGCTGTCGCCGATTGCACCTGCTGCTGCATTTGCGACGGAGAGACAAGGTGCGTATCCTGCGCGCGCACAGCGGGCGAGGAGGCAAGAAGAAGGGGCAGCGCAACCGCGGCCAGGCTGCGGGTTACGAGGCGAAAAATCCGGGGATAATGCATTGGCGTCTCCAAAGGGGGGATATCTTGGTGTCCCTGGCGATGGGATGCCCAGCCCGTCTTGCAGAGTTGTCATGTTCCTCGAATGCGGTGCCATTCCGCGTCGCGATCGACCGGCGTTGCCACGCAAAGCCGCATCAGGGCAAAGTAAACGCGACGTACATCCCGCCCACCGGAGATTTCGGATCCCGTCCCCCACTGGCTGCGATCACCACGTATTGTTGGCCGTTGACAGAGTAGGTGGCGGGGGTTGCGATAGCGGCATAGGGCAGCCGGGTTTCCCACAGCAACCGACCGGTGCGGCTGTCGAAGGCACGGAATTTGCGATCGTAAACCGTCGCACCGATGAACACGAGCCCGCCCGCTGTGACAATCGGTCCGCCATAGTTTTCTGAGCCCGTGTTGCTCAACCCCTGGGCGGCCAGAGCGGGATACTCTCCGAGGGGAATCTGCCAGAGAAATTTCCCGCTGTTCAGATCGATCGCGCTCAGCGTTCCCCAGGGCGGAGCAATCGCCGGATAGCCATCCGGATCGAGAAACTTGCGATAACCGGTGAAGGAGTACTGCACACCGGGGCCACCCTGCATAGTCGCGGGCGTGTGGCGCCCGGCCGTGCCGGCGCCGGTCTTCAGGAAATCAAACAGCGCGGTGGTCTGCGCGCTGGTGAGGCTGGGGAAGGCGGGCATGCGTCCGCGTCCGTGCGCGAGGATGGCGGCGATCTGTGCGTCGGTGAGTCGCTGTGTGATGCCAATCAGCGAGGGAAATGCCGGCGGCGCTCCGGCGCGATGGGCTCCGTGACAGAGGGCACACTGCGTCTGGTAGACCGAGGCGCCGCCTGACGCAGCCGGATTCTCCCGCACCAGGCCGCCCGTCCATGCCATCTCATTCGCGTTGACGTAGAGCACGCCGGTGGAAGGATCGACCGCCGGGCCGCCCCATTCCGCGCCGCCGTCGAAGCCCGGGAAGACGACGGTCTGCCGATGCAGACTCAGAGGAACGAACTGGCCGTCGCTGCGGAAGGTGTGGAACATTTGCAGCGCCCAGGCGTGTGCCTCCGGCGTCCGCGTCGTCAGCATGTCTGCAGTCAGGCGCTGCCGGGCAAAGGGAGCCGGCGCGGTGGGCATCGGTTGCGTCGGCGAGGTTTTCTCGCCGGGCACATCGCTGGGGGGATACGGCTTCTCCTCAATCGGAAAGAGCGGCGCACCGGTCACCCGATCGAAGAGATAGACCACGCCCTGCTTTGTGGTTTGCGCGACCGCGGCGATGCGCTGGCCGTCGCGCGTCACCGTCACCAGGGCCGGCGGAGCCGGAAAGTCGCGATCCCACACGTCGTGGTGCACGCCCTGAAAATCCCAGAGCCGGCGGCCGGTCGCGGCATCCAGAGCCAGCAGCGTATCGGCAAACAGATCGTTGCCGATGCGGTCGCCACCATAAAAGTCAAAGACCGCCGAGCCGGTCGGCACGTAAACGATGCCTCGCTCGGCGTCCAGAGTCATGCCGGCCCAGTTGTTAGCGGCGCCTGCGGTCTTCCATGCGTCCGGCGGCCAGGTGTCGTAGCCAAATTCGCCCGGATGCGGAATGGTGTGGAAGGCCCAGCGCAGCGCTCCGGTCCGCACATCGAAGGCGCGGACATCCCCGGGCGGGGCGGGATGCGTTTCCGGATTGCGCCCACCGACGATGATCAGATCCTTATAGATCAGCCCTGGCGACGTGACCGCGATCGACTGGCGTGTGAAGTCTTCGTCGGGGCGCAGGCCCTTGCGCAGATCGATGCGGCCCTGCTCGCCAAACGAATCGACCGGCTGCCCCGTCGCCGGGTCCAGCGCGTAGAGGTAGTTGAGAATGCCGGCAAAGAGCCGCGCGCTCTTGCCGTCCGTCCAGTAAGCGAAGCCGCGGGACGGCTGCGTGGTCGGGACGCCGGAGTTAAACGTCCAGAGCAAGTGGCCGGTGGCGGCATCGAGCGCGATGACCTTGCCGGTCGGTGTGTAGCCAAAGAGTGTGCCGCCGACGATCAGCGGATTCGTCTGCAGGTCGCCCTTTTCCCCGGTGTCGTATTGCCAGGCCACGCGGAGCTGCGCCACGTTGGAGCGGTTGATCTGCGCCAGCGGCGAATCGTGATCGCCGTTGCGGTTGCCGTTGTATGCCGGCCACGCGACGCTGGGTGCCGCGGCGGAAGCGCCGGCCGACGGGGCCTTTTGCGTTCCCGCGACGGCGACGAGAACTCCTGCAACTGACCCCAGCACGAGAACGGCGGAAGCGGCGAACAAGCGAGAGCCGGAAAGCAATTGCGGAAACTCCATCGCGCCGCGCGGACGCAGCCGGTTTGAGTAAGGCCCACAGTGTACAGCGGAAGCCCGCTCGCAGGCGGGCGCGGACGACGCCCCCGGCAACGCCGGAAAGAGACGTGCCGCGGTCCGAAAGCGACTTTCGGGGGAGTGCCCGGGGTTGACTCCAATGCTATGATTCCCGGCAAATGACCCGGAAACCCAGGCTTTGGATGACGGCGCTCCTGGCGGCGGCCTTTCTGGCTGCATCGCCGATGCCGGCCTTCGCCGACGCGGGTATTTCCATGCTGCCGGTGAAGTACCCGACCGTCCTTTGGTTCCTGGTGCCGGTGATTGTGATCGAGACTGCTTATCTCCAGGCGGCGCTGCGCACTCGGTGGCTGCGCACAATTGCCGCCGTGACTTCGGTGAACCTGGGAACCACCGGGTTAGGTTATCCGCTGGCCTGGTTGCTCTACGCGGCGCTGAATCAGTATGCCGGGTTTCCAGGCGGCCGCTCCGGCGCGTTGACTGAATGGCGCATGGTGCCCGTCTGGATCGGCATGAAGTTCTTCCCGGACTGGTCCGGAATGCAGGACCAGCTGGTGGCCATCCTGGCCATCTTTCTCACGCTGCTGGTGCCTTCCTATCTCTTCTCGCGCTATCTCAAAACCTGGGTCATCGACTGGTACGATTTGCTGCGCAGCGAAGGCGATACCCGATCCGCGGTGCTGGTGGCGAATCGCTTCTCCTATCTGATCCTGGCAATCACCGGCTGCGGTCTGCTTTACCAGATCTACCGGTGAGGGATCCGCTGTCCTGGATCATCGCTGCGCGGAGTTATAGGGATCGCTCTTCCGTCCGTGGGGCGTGAGCCGGCGCAACACAAATTCCTGCGCAACGGCGTTGGCCATGCGTCCCCCGGTCACGATCAGCGCATTTTCGAAGACCAGCCCTGCACCGCGATTAGTCGCGGGCTCATACGCGTTGGCGATGGCTCCAGCCGCCAGGTCGCCGCCAATGCTGGAGTAGTTGGGTTGCCAGTGACCGTTGTCGCCCATCGCGACGAAAGGCGCGGATACCGCGTGGACCAGCCGCGAGCGAGTGGAGCCGGTGCCCTGGTAATAGTAGCGAGGATCCTGATGGAACAGCGAGGGAAGAAGGGCGCCGCCGATCATGATGTCCGTGAATCCGGTGGCATAGTTGGCGCCCAGTCGCTGTCCATAGCCGGCCATGCCCTGCTGATAATCCGGTGTGTCGCCGGCCTGCTGAAGCGCGGAAACAAACGCGGCGCCGGCAAACGTCACGGGATCGGCTTCCGCTCGCAGCGCCAAGGAGAACTTTAGTTTCGTCGTCAGCGGCGCTGGGTCCGGTTCGTACACCACGTAAAAGTTAGGAACGATGCCGAGGACGCGCTGCTGCTCGGCCGCGTGGACCTGCTCAGTGGCGAGCTGCACCGAATTGCCGACAACCACCACCGACGTGACCCCCCCGGACACCATGAGGTGCACGGCCGGCAGAAAGACAAACTGGCCGGGCTGCAGTTCGACATCGGCGGAGGTCCAGTTGACGAAGCCCGTCGCGCGCACGCTGATGCGATAGGGGCCGCCAGGGGGAACCTGATCGAAGCTGAAAGCGCCGCTGTCGCCGGCCGTTGCGCTGCGCAGTGATGCGGAACCGGGTGCGATCAGGGTTACGGTCGCGCCCGGGACAACATCGCCGGCGTCATCGCTGATGGTGCCGCTGATGTTGGCGGCCGGGAGCGCGGGTGTGCTTGTGCGTTCGGCAGTGAGCGCGGCTGCGCCCTGCTCCGCGTCCGATTGTGCGCCAGCCGAAGCGGCCAGAGCCAGAGTGATCACAATGAGAGCGGCAATCCATCGGTGTTTCATACGACCTTCCATCGCATTTCGCGAGCGACCGCCATATTCCGTGCGGTCCGTTGCGTTTCGGATGGCTTATCGATGGCGCGAGGAGGGGGGTAGATTCAACTTCGGCGGCGCAAATGGTCAGGAAGACTGCAGATTTTTCGTGGAATTTTTTGCAACCGTTTCGGGCGGCGAAAAATCGCGACGCCGAGCGCACCGGCCCGGCCCGGTCTGGCCTCCGAGTATGGTTCTGCACACACCGCCGCAGCCGCGTACCATGACAATGATTTCTGCAGAGAGCGGGCCATGCGTTTTTCAGGAAGACTGATGTTGCGGCTGGTGCTGGTGGTGGCGGCTGCGGTGATCCTGTGGGCGCGGATGATGCCGCATGGGCGCGTGTATCCGGCACGAACGCCGGCCGTAACGGATCTCTCGCAGTCCAGCCCCCTCAACCAGCCAGGCAGCAGCCCCACGCCGGAAGGAGCTTACGCGGTGTATTCCGCTCTCTACGCAGCCGGAGCGGATGAGCCGCTGGTCTTCGCCGCCGGCTCACAGACGGATATCCCCCAGGTCGGCGGCAGTTGTCTCAAGCCTGTCACTGTGGCGCAACGCACTATGACGGACGCCTTCGTCGCGGCCAATCGCGAGAGCCATACCTGGCAGCCGCACTTCACGATTGCCCAGGGCTACCGCGTGCTGGCTCCCGCTGAAGTGGCGCAGGTGCGCGATTGCCTGGCCACCGGAGGGCACGATGCGGCCGCCTGCGATCGCTATAAGGGGATCCGTCATGTGCGTTTCCTGGGCGTGCCCGGTTTTGACGTGACCCACACCCACGCGCTGGTCTCCGTGATCAGGAACTGCGGCGGCTTCTGCGGCAGCGGCGGCATCTTCGAGGTGGAGAAAACCGGCGGAACCTGGAAGCGCGTCTCCACGACCGACTTCACGCGCGACTGCAGCTGGATGTACTGAGGCCTTCATTCGGACACGCGAACGCCATTCCGCGATGCACAGCCATCACGCCCTTCTCTGATATAACGGAGCCTTCGCGAGGAGGCGAGCGATGCGCAAACCGAAATGGCTGGGAGTTGGGTTGATCGGAGCGCTGAGCCTGGCGTTGTGCGCCGGAGCGCAGCAAAAACCGGAGATCGGAGCGCCGGATTCCGGCAAGCTGTCTACCCACTGGGAAGAACTGACGGGTCCGGATTTCATAAAGGCAATCCAGAAGGCGCAGGGCGTTTGCCTGCTCCCGTTCGGAATCATGGAGAAGCATGGCCCGCATCTGCCCATCGGCACGGATCTGATCAACGCGCGCTGGGTGGCTCTGCACAGCGCCGCCGAAGAATACGCCGTCGTCTTCCCGCCGTACTACTTCGGCCAGATCGACGAGGCGCGGCACCAGCCCGGCACGCTGGCTTACAGCCGGCATATGCAGCTGGATCTGCTGCAGGAAACCACCGATGAGATGGGCCGCAATGGATGCCGCAAGATTCTCATCGTGAATGGACACGGCGGCAATCTGTCGCTGCTGCCGTACTTCGCGCAAACCGAGCTCCAGCAGCGCCACGACTACGTCGTGTACGTCTATTGGTGGGATAACCGCAAAGGCCCGGGCCGGCCGAAGCAGCAAACCACGATGGACATGCATGCTGGCGAGTCGGAGACCTCGCACACGCTGGTCTCGCGGCCGGATCTGGTGCACATGGATCGCGCCAACGAGGAATCCGGCGCGGATCAGGCGCGGCTGCACCTTCCCGGCGATGTTTACACCGGCATCTGGTGGTATGCGCGCTTTCCCAATCACTATTCCGGCGACGGATCGAAGGCTACTTTGGCGCTGGGCGAGTACGACATGAAAGCCTGGGTCGCGGATCTGGTGTCGGCTATCCGCGCGGTGAAGGCCGACGACGAAAGCCTGAAACTGCAGAATAAGTTCTATGACGAGTCAGAGCATCCGCTGGACACAAAGCAGTGAAGATCGTCACAGTGGAGCGAACTTACTGCGCGAAAGAAGGACTGCCCTGAGGCTGGTGCAAGCTGCTATTTGTGCCGGTGATTTGCACAGAAAACACCCGGATTTGCACACAAATAAAGGACTTGCGGCGAGGCAAAGTTGTGGCATCATTCTTTCAACGGAGGAGCAATCTTCCACGAGAAGAGAGCCGAACGTCAGCCGTCAGGGGAATCGGCAACGAAACCCAGGAGCCTCGGGAGACCGGGGTCTCAGGATGCGAAGGGCAACCGGAGCTTCCGGATGGATGGCGAGAGTGCTTGTACAGCCCGCGTGACAGAAACGGGCAGGAGTTGAGGGCGCAAGCTCACAAGACCTGCATGCGTCTGACAAAGGAGGCTGGACTCAGGTAGCCGAAGCCAGATCTTTGCAGAGTTCGGATAGAAGGGGGCGACGTCCCGCAAGGGATATCGTCCCCTTCGTGTTTGCCCGCAAGATTGCGGAGTTGAGCCAGGATTTGCGAATCGTCGGTCCTGTTCCGCTCAGGGCAGAACTTCTCCCGCGCCCGGAGGGGCCGCGAACCGGGGCGGCGCTGCTGCAGGATTACCTGCGGTTCAGGAGTTTGCCCGTCGTAGCATCGACCAGGACCGAGTAGCCGCCGGTTTTTGTGCCCCACTGGCTATACCAAACGGGTCCCGAAAACCGGAAGGTCTGTCCCAGTTCGAGGGCGGTCAGCTCCTTGCCCGGATTTTTCTTCAGCCACTCGGCGGCGCTGTCTGCGGCCGTCTTGAAAGCCGCGTCCGAATCCACGTTGAAGGAAGTAAGGTCCACGGCCATAGCATCGCGGGTCTCTCCGGCCCAGTCCATCGGCAGGCCCGCGGTGACTCCCTTGAAGGTGTCGGGCGGGACGTCGGCCACGGCATAGGTATAGAGCCGATACTGGTGGAGACTGGGGGAGCCGAAAGCCGCTTCCCACAGGCCTGCTCTGCCGGCTGCATTCCTGTAGCCGGCCAGGTCCATCTGGGTGACGCGGATAGCGACCACATCCGGTGCCCAGTCATGGGCCGATTTATACATGGCCCAGAATGGATCTTTGGCGGCGACGACGGTCGCAGCCGCGGTCGCCGTCGGAGTCGCCGCAGGAGCCGCGGCTGCCGGAGTGGTTTTGGAGCAGCCCAGGGACAGGAGGACGCCGAGAGCGAGGGCGGAAGCAGCGTTTCTGAGAGCGGTACGCGACAGCAAGGACATGACGAAAGCCTCCGGATATCCGCTCGCGGCCAGGAATCCTGAGGCAGGCAGGCGGATTAGTTCCGATTGTCACGAGTAACACACGGAACTGCCGCCTTCAGTGACATGGATCACCAGGCCGCGAAAGCGCAACAGGAGAGTGCGGCTGCCATGCTAATCCCGAGTTACCACGAAAGCGAGGAGCATTTGCGGATTCCGGAATTTTTCCGGGTGAGGGGGTACCCCCTGGAGGGTGGGTTGTGGCAAGTGCCTGATTTCCCTGGGGCTGGAGGGTAATACCTTTTGGGTATTACCCTGCAAAGGCTGCGTTCCTGGTGCATTGGATCGACCTGCGCGATTGTCAGCGCCTGTTCTGCCGGGTGCGCGGGCAAGCTCACTCAGCCCCATGCACGCTGGTTCGGTTGTCAAAGAGTTCTCGATCGGGACGGTTGGGTTCCCAAAAGTCGATGGGGATGCTTCGCCTGGGCGGAGCATCCCCACTGTGATTCAGCGTAGGCGGTTGGGACAGCAAAGGGCAAGGCAATTCGGGGGCGCAGGCAGTACGGGAGTACCGTTACTGACGCGCGACTCGACGCCCCTTCCCGCGCAACGCTATTGCGGCACCACCACGAAGCCAGTCAGTCCCCAGGCGCCCTGTTCCGCGCCGGGCACTGTATACGGCGAGCCCGCCACAGGCTTCACGCTGGTGGTGGTGATCGTGTACACGTACAGCCTGTCCGTGACATAGCTCAGCGCGTACAGGTGATTGCTCTTATCCCATGCCAGCTGGTCGATCTCCACGCTGGGCAGAAGGGTTGTGTAATAGGTCGGCGGCGCGGCTCCGTTAAAGTGAAACACACCAACCCCGCCCGCGGCGCCGAGGCTGCCCAGCGCCACCAAATTCCCGGCGGGCGACATCACCAGGGGATAACCGGTGTTCTTAATCACCGGCATGTTCTTCCATGTGTTCGTGGACTGGATGGAGCCAGTGGAGTTATTGATGGTGTAGCTGGCCAGCTGGGTGTTCTTGCTCCCCTGCATCACCGCGGCCAGGTGACCGGAGGGATCGGCGGCGACCGCGAGGGGAACATACGGCGTCGACCCCGATTCCGGCGTCGGACCCGTTTCCATAAAGTCGCTGTTCAGCGTGACCTCGCCCGACTCGGCGCGCGTGAAGGGGACGAAGGAGTCGCCATCCGGATCGGTGACCTTGCCATAGGTGTATTTGTCATTACTGCTCACCGTCATCATGTTCAGGTCCAGGGGACTGAGCTCGTACGCAAATGGCCCGCTGGTGCTGCTGTTGACCCAGTCGCCCAAAAAGGTGAACTCGCCATTCGCTGCGACCTTGTAGGTCTGCCACGCGTCGCACAGATAGTTGTTGCCATCGTTCGTGAGTGTGCCGTAAAGCTGCACGGAGAAATATTGTCCGGTGTGATCCAGAATGGATCCCGAGTTGTCGGTGTTGCCGCACTGCGAGCCGCCGTAGTTAGCGGTATCGATCTGAGCCAGCTGGCGTCCCACCGCGCCATCCGACGAGAGTGCATAGGAGTGCAGATCGTTGGTGCCCACGCTGATCAACAGGGTATTGCCGCGCACCGCTTCCATCTCCCCGCTGTCCGGAAAGGGCGACCCGCTCACCTCGGTGAGCTGTCCCGCCGCATTGGCGTTCAGGACATCGACGCCCGATTTCGTCTGCACATAAACGTGGGCGACGGAGGCGGTGGAGGCGGCTGAAGAAGTGGCTTGAGCCTGGGCTGAAGAAGGGACGGCGAGGGCGGCGGAAAGCAGCCCGAAGACAAAGCAGAGCGCACAACAGCGCATCGACTGACCCTCCCAACGCCGGCAGATGCGGCGTTGCGCATGCATCCTGAAAGAGTGTTCACGACAGTGACAAAAGCGTTTCGTCGAATCAAAAAACCGGGTCCGGCCAGGTCATGGTCATATTTTCGGATGCGCCCCACCGTATCAGCGGCCACCCGGCGGGACGGCCATATTCTCTGCCCGGCAGGCCACGCTGGGGCTCGCGCAGTTAGCCCGCAGTCAGAGCGAGCAGGCGCTCCCTCATGGCTGCCATTTTTCGCAGCTTGTCGCGAAATGGCAGGTGCCAATCGACCCCTGCGACGTCCATAATCAGGGGACGCACACCTTCAGGTGATCTGATGGATACCTGTCCCGATCGATTTGCCCGGTCGCTGGTTCGCGCCGAAGGGCGGCTGCTGATCTATTCGGTCTGCCTCGAGTGCGGCGAGGGACAGCTCGTGTCGCGGAGCGATGGAAGCCTGGGTGAATGGGAAGACGGGCATCAGTGCAAGAAGAAGCCGATGGCCGTTGCTGCAGGAGACGCCGGAGCTAAAAGCGCCTGAGGCGGATAGTGGGCAACCGGGCGCCCAGACCTTTCGATCAGGGGTGCTACGATCACGCGCGTCGGCTGCGGCGCGATCTTTTTTCTCGCGGCCTGAAGGCCATGGCTTTCTCCGTCGTCCTGCTGCGCAGGACCGCTTCGCTCAGGGGCTGAAGCCCGGTCGGTTTGAGGGCGGCGTTAGCGGCACGACTGAAGTCGTGCCCTGATACAAAAGCGCGAACTTGCACAGGCAGGCTTTGTGGAGCGCGAACTCGCACGGGCAGGCTTGTGGAGCAGGGCGCAGGGCTAAAGCCCGGGGAGACAGGCGTCGTCCGGGACAGAAGCCGTTAGTACGCCGCCAGCTCTTTGATCGTCTGGAAGATCGTCTCCGGCTGGGGCAGGATGGCATCCTCTAACTGCGGCTGGTAGGCGACGAAGGTATCCATCGCGCCAATGCGGCGGACGGGGGCGTCAAGGGAGTCGAAGAGCTGTTCGCCGATGCGGGCGGCGATTTCCGCGCCATAGCCCCAGCTAAGCGTGTCCTCGTGGGCGACGATGACCTTGTTTGTCTTCTGAACCGACGCGGCGATTGCTTCCCAGTCGAAGGGGTTGAGCGTGCGCAGGTCGAGAATCTCGGTCTCGATGCCGAGCTCGCGGGCGGCGCGCTGCGCGGCCTGGAGCGCGCGGGGCACGATGGCTCCATAGGTGACGATGGTGAGGTGCTGACCCTCGCGCACCACTTTTGCCTGGCCGAACGGAATGCAGTAGTCGGGGCCGGGATAAGGGGCGCGGCCGTAGGTCTCGCGATAGAGACGCTTGTGCTCGAAGAAGAGCACAGGGTCGTCGCAGCGGAGCGCGGTGCGCAGCAGGCCGTTGGCGTCGAGAGCATTCGACGGGAAAACGACGCGCAGACCAGGGATGTGGGTGAACAGGCTTTCGCCGCTCTGCGAGTGGTAAATCGCGCCGCCGGTGAGATAGCCCCCGGTGGGCACGCGGATGACGGCGGGGGCGGCGTATCCATTATTGGAGCGCCAGCGGATGAGGGGCAGCTCGTTGCGGAGCTGGTGCATGGCGGGCCAGATGTAATCGAAGAACTGGATTTCCGCGACCGGCTTGAGGCCGCGCAGGGCCATGCCGACGGCGCGGCCCACGATGGCGGCTTCCGCCAACGCCGAGTTATAAACGCGCGCCGAGCCATAGTCGCACTGCAGGCCGGCAGTGAGCTTGAAGACGCCGCCCTTGCCCTTGACCTGCTTGTCCTTCAGATACTCCTCGCGAGAGCAGTCGGCGACATCTTCGCCGAAGACGACGATGCGCGAGTCGCGGGCCATCTCGTCGTGGAGGCAGGCGTTGATCAGCTCGGCCATGGTCTTGTCCGGGCCGGAGGGCGCGGGATCGGTGGCCAGATCCGCGCGGGTGGAGTCGAACTCCTCTGAATATTGATAGCGCAGGATGGAAACGGGGTCGGCCGAGGGCAGCGGTGCGTTCAGGGCCTGCTCGGCGGCGTGGCGGACCTCTTCGTCCACCTCTTTTTCCAGGCGCTCCAGCGCTTCGGGCGTGAGGATGCCATCGCGCAGCAGATGCATCTGGAAGTTCTGGATGGGGTCGCGCAGGGCTTCGGCGTCGCGCTCGCTGGCCGGGCGGTAGGACTTGTCGTTGTCGGAGTGCGAGTGCGAGTAAGGGCGCGTGACGTGGCCGTGGACCAGCGCCGGCCCCTGGCGCTCGCGGCAGTGGGCGACGGCGTCGTCCATCGCATGCATGCAGGCGATGGGGTCGGTGCCGTCGATCTCCGCGATATGGAAATTAGGGAATTGAGTGAGCAGGCGCGAGATGCTGCCGCCGGGCGTGTTGACCTCGACGGGCACAGAGATGGCATAGCCGTTGTCTTCGACCACGAAGAGGACGGGCAGCTTCAGATTCGAGGCGATGCTGATGGATTCCCAGAACTCGCCCTGGCTGGTGGCGCCTTCGCCGATGGAGACGTAGACGACCTCGTCGCCATGGAAGGTGAGAGGGTGCGCGCGGCGGTAGTCGAGGCGCGGGCCTTCGGAGACTGGCGGTGGCTCGGCGGCTTCCGGATGACGGCCGAGATAGATGGCGGCTTCGGCGCAGCCAACGGCCTGGAGGCACTGGGTCGCGGTCGAGGAGGACTGGGTGACGATGTGCAGCTTCGGATCGCTCCAGTGGGAGGGCATCTGGCGGCCGCCGCTGGCGGGATCGGTGGCGGCGCCCACGGACTGGAGGAACTGGGCTTCGACGGTCATGCCGAGGGCGAGGCAGAGAGCGCGATCGCGATAGTAGGGGAAGAACCAGTCGTAACCGGGGCGGAGCGAGAGGCCGGCGGCGACGAGCAGGGCTTCGTGCCCCGCGCCGGAAATCTGGAAGAAGACCTTCTGCTGATTTTTGAGGATGATCTCGCGGTCGTCGGTGCGGCGCGAGAGCAGCATCAGCCGGTAGATTGCAATCAGCTTGTCGGCGGAAAGGCCGGGGCCCTTGCCGTTGCGCGCCGCGGCCGGCTCGCGGGTCGCGGAATCGTGCTGCTGCCGTGTGGACTCGGCGCCAGAAACTGCCGTACGGGCCATGCCTACCCCTTACTGCTTAGATGATCGTCCCTTCAGTTTAGAGCGCGCGGAGAGGAAAACGAATCGTCCGGGGAAGCGCTCGCGGCCGGGTGGACGGACGATTGTATCGCGAGACGATGGGCTTTGGGCAGGGTGGCCGCTGGCCGTTTTGGGGGAGCGGCGGAGGACGAGGTTGCAGACTGCCGGTTGCAGGTTGCAGACAGAAGGATCGAGCTCCGCGAAAACAGGGCCGATCGGGTGAGGGCGCGGCGCCGGTGTCTCTTGCGGATGGCGCAGAGGCTTCGTGTACTCTGGTCTCCCATGTTCGAACGCAAGCTCACTCCGCATGCGCAGCAGCGCCTGAAACAGCTGCGCTCCGTTCCGTGGGACCGGCTGGGTCTGCTGATGACAGCCGCGATGCTGCTGTTTGCCGTCGGGGGCTTCTATTACGACCTGATGGCCATGGGGACCAAGCCCTATGCCGTCACTCTGATGATCGCGCTGCTGAGCGGCCTCGATGCGGCGGCATGGATTGTCGTGATCTACCGGATGGGGCGGATAGCGCTGGGCATTCTGATCGTGCTGCAGTTTTTCATCGGCACGATTGGCGGAGTCGTCGAAAGCTGGATGATCCACAGCTTCCACCTGCAGCCGGTGCCGCAGCAGCAGGGCGTGCATTTTGCCGCGACAGCCATCGGCATTACGACCATCGCGTCGTACATTTTCTTCGTGCGGTTCATCCGGGCGCAGGGGAACGAGCACCTGCGCGTGCAGAATGAGCTGGAACTGGCGCACGGCATTCAGAAGACGCTGGTGCCGCCGATCCTGTTCCAGACCGAATGCTTTGAGCTGTATGGGATTTCGCAGCCCAGCGACGAAGTCGGCGGCGACCTGGTGGACGCGGTGCTGCTGCCCAACGGGGACATCATTGCCTACGTGGCTGACATTGCGGGGCACGGGCTCTCGGCGGGGATCCTGATGGGGATGCTGAAGACCGCCGCGCGCACGGCGCTGCTCGACGCCGGATCCATGCCCCCGCAGGCTTCGCTGCCCATGCTTCTCGAGAAGCTGAATCAGGTGCTGCCTCAGGTGAAGGAGCCGCAGATGTATGCCACGCTCACGGCCTTCCGCCTGAATGCGGACGGCAGCGCGTGGTATGCGCTGGCCGCCAGCCCGCCGGTTCTGCACTGGAGCGCGCAGCGGCAGGAGCGGCGGCTGGTGCAGGAAAGCCAGTTTCCCGTGGGCCTGCTGCCGGTGAGCGGTTTTACCGGCGAGCCGATTGAATTGGCTGCCGGCGATCTGGTGGTGGTGGCGACGGACGGGGTGCTCGAGGTCTGCGATCGCCAGGAAGAAGAGTTCGGGATCGAGCGGCTGGAGCGAGCGATCGAAGCGGAGGCGCTGGCGCCGCTGGAGCAGATCGCGGATCGCATTCTGCGCGGCGCCCGGTCCTTTGGTCCGCAGGTGGACGATCAGACGCTGCTGGTGATCCGTCGCCTGTAAGACCTCGGTAACATCCGGTTCAGAGTTCGCTGCGGAAGCGGTGAATCTTGCGGCGGTCGCGCTTCGAGGGTCGTCCGGCGGGCGCGGGCGTGAAGTGCAGGCCGGCTTTGCGTTCTTCGGCGCAGCGCGCGCGGGCTTCGCGGCTGGCTTCGGTTTCCTGGTAGAGCGTCTGCGCAACGGCAGCCGGGCCGCGCATCTCGCTGACAGCCAGCACGTCCACTTCAAAGCGCCCGCCTTCGTTCTGAAGGGTGAGCCGATCGCCAACACGGACTTCGCGCGAGGAGCGCGCCGTCTGGCCCTGCGCTTCCACGCGGCCCAGCTCGCAGGCCTTCGCGGCCAGCGTGCGCGTCTTGAAGAAACGCGCTGCCCACAGCCATTTATCGAGTCGCACGCCGTTCATGGATTGATCTTAACCAGCGCTGTTGAAGGGCGGAGGACCGGTTTTCGTCCTCTCTTCGCCCCAGGGCGTGTACCGCGAAGCTTTCCCCCTGACAAGGGCGCGCGGTAGAAATGCTGGGGGGAGGAATCTCCCTCAGCAACCCCAACATCTTGCGGCCGGATGGCCGTCAACACCCAAGGCGTGAGCTTTTGCGGAAATCCGCCGGGGAGCCTTCCAGGGCGCTTTTCAATCTTTTTTGGAATCACAGATTTTCCACTTTGACGGGAGAACCTGCTCGGTTACGATCAAGTGGTCCGAAGTGGTCAAGAGTGGTAAAAATCAACCGATTTCGATCAAACCAGCGCCCAGGATAGCACGGAAAATATCGCTGGCTGTTGTTTCAATTTCGAACGTTCCTCCCTCGGTACCGGAAAGAAAACGATGTTTCGCGGAAACCATCCAGCTCGGGTTGATGAAAAGGGGCGGCTCAAGCTCCCGGCGGAATTCAAGCGCCAGATCGACGAGCAGTACGGGACGCAGTTCTACATCACGAGCAAGGATGGCAAGGTCGCGGAGATCTACCCGCTGCAGGAGTGGGAAAAATTTGAGCAGAAAGTGGCGGCGATCCCCAGTTTCAATCCCGCCAGGAAGAAGTTGCTGGACCGGCTGAACTACTACGGGCAGATGGCGGAAATCGATGCCCAGGGCCGGGTGCTGCTCCCGCAGATTTTGCGCGAGCAGGCGAAAGTGACCGGCGATGTGGTCGTGTTCGGGATGCAGACGTATCTGGAGGTCGCGAACCACGAGGCCTTCAAACAGAACATGGAGCAGAACCCGCTCACCGTGGACGACGAGCAGGCGCTGGCTGGATTTGGTTTGTAAGCGATGAAGGCCCCCCAGGGGGAGCACAGGCCGGAGCGGCAAGCCGGGCGACATGTGCCAGTTCTTTCTGAAGTAGCGATCCGAATGCTGAATGTGCGCAGCGGCGGAGTTTATGTCGACGCGACGCTGGGGTATGCGGGGCACGCGAGCGCCATCGCTCGAAGGCTGGGAGCCGAAGGCAGGCTGATCGGTTTCGACCGCGATCCGCAGGCCATGGCCCTGGCGCGGGAGAAGCTCGAGGCGCTCGGCGAGGAGCTGGGCGAAGCGATGCCGCAGGTGGAATTGCACGATGTGGAGTTCTCGCAAATGGTCGAAGTGCTGGCCGGGCGGAAAGTGGATGGGCTGCTGGCGGATTTTGGAGTCAGCTCGCTGCAGCTGGATGAGGCGCACCGAGGTTTTAGTTTTCAGGCGGACGGGCCCCTGGATATGCGGATGAATCCGCGCCAGGGGGTAACCGCCGAACAAGTGGTAAATCAGGCCGGAGAAAAAGAACTCGCCGATCTGATTTACGAATTCGGAGAGGAAAGGAGGTCGCGGAGAATCGCCAGAGCCATTGTCCGGGCGCGGCCGGTAACGACGACGGGACAGTTAGCCCGAATCGTTGCAGCCGCGCTCGGAGCAATGAAACAGGAGCGAATTCATCCGGCGACACGAACCTTTCAGGCTCTCCGTATTCATGTAAACGCCGAGCTGGGCGAGATTGACGCGCTGCTGGCGGCGGCTCCCGAGGTGGTGAAGCGCGGAGGCCGGCTGGTAGCGATCAGCTTTCACTCGCTGGAGGACCGGCGAGTCAAAGATGCGCTGCGCGAGGGAGCGCGGCAGGAAGTTTGGGAAGTGCTGACGCGGAAGCCGATGACGGCCGAAGCGGAAGAAACGGATCGCAACCCGCGGGCACGCAGCGCGAAGCTGCGGGCAGCGGAGAGAAGCAGCCGGTAGCCAGTAGCGGGTAGCAGGTTAGTTCAAAGCTACCGGCTACGGGCCACAGGCTACCGGTTAAGAAATCGGGCCGGGGGCCGTCCCACCGTACCAAAGGCGAAAGTAACTCGGACGACCACCACGCAACACCCTCCTTCCTGTAAGCAGCGGCCCTGGCCCGGTCGTTAGTAGGAGATAGAAAAAAACCAGGGATACCCGAAAAAACCCGGTAAAACTGGGAAAAAGGGAAATAGATTGTAAAGAGCGGGCGCTGAGGGAGACGGACGATGGCGACACAAGCAATGGCGGCACCGATGCTGGCGGGCGGCAACAGCCGGGGCACGGAGTGGATCGCAGTGCACAACGCGCGCCTGATGGCGGCGCAGCGCGGCGGACGGCGCGGCCCGACTCCGGAAGCGCTCTTCACCAAGCGCATCGATAACTCGCGTCTGGTGAAGGCCAACGATCCGGCGCGCGAGCGCGAGATGCGGACCTTTGCCTTCGCCATGGTCTTCCTGTTATCGCTCATCCTGATGTATGGATGGCAGCACTTCAGCGCCATCGAGTGCGGCTATAACCTGCAGTCGGAAAAACAGCAGATGCAGCAGCTGGAAGAGCAGAACCGCGAGCTGCGGCTGACCGCGGCCCAACTGGCCGATCCTTCGCGGATTGACACGCTGGCGCGGAACTTCGGACTGACGGCGCCGCATCCCGGCCAGGTGGTGCATCCCAATGCCACCATTACTATGGAGAACAATGGCGCGGTGATGGCGAAAGTCACGCCGGCTGTGCCCGCCATCCACTGAGTCTTCCGGGGAGGAGAACATTCCTGCTGTGAATCGTCCTGCCTTCTCCTCCGATTTCGATGAGGAGCCCGCGCCGCCCCGGCGGACGGCGCCGCCCTCCCCCCCTTCTTCTTCGCGCAAAAAGCCATTCCTCGTCACGCCTATGCGCCGCATGCGCATTCTGGGCGTGCTGGCCATTTTTCTCTTCTGGGGCGTGCTCATCGTCGGCCGTCTCTTCTGGCTGCAGGTCATCCGGCATTCGGAGTGGCTGGAGCGCGCCGAGCGGCAGCAGGAGCGCACCTTCACCGTCGCGCCCCGGCGCGGCATTCTCTACGACCGCGATCTGCACCCGCTGGCCATGACGGTCATCGCCGACTCCATCTATGCGGTGCCCTCGGAAATTGGCGAGGCCAACAAGGCCGCCGATGCGGCGACGCTGGCAAAGGTCGTCCACACCGATCCCGAAGATCGCTTCACCACCGACCGGCAGATCCTGCGGCGGCTGATGGATTCGCGCAACTTTGCCTGGGTGGCGCGCAAGCAGACGCCCGCGGTCATCGCACGGGTGAAGGCGCTGAAGCTGAAGGGCGTCTACTTCCAGAAGGAATTCAAGCGCTTCTATCCCGACCAGCAGCTCGCGGCCCAGGTGCTGGGCTATGTGGGCATGGACGACGATGGCCTGGCCGGCGTGGAAGAGGATTTCGATCGCCAGCTGCACGGCACGCCCGGCCACATGCTCACCGCCGTGGATGCGCGCCACCACGCGCTCGACAGCCAGGAGCGCGATCCGCTGCCCGGGCAGAACCTCGTGCTCTCGATCGACGCGAACATCCAGTTCATGGCGGAAAAGGCGCTCGAGGCGAACATGGAGCGCACCGGCGCGGCGAACGGCACCGTCGTCGTGCAGGATCCGCATACCGGGCAGATTCTGGCGCTGGCTATCCGGCCGACCTTCAACCCGAATAATTTCCGGCACACGGATCGATCGCTGCTCCGCGACCGCGCCGTCAGCGATGTCTACGAGCCGGGCTCGACCTTCAAACTTGTGGCTTATTCGGCTGCCCTGAACGAAAAGATCATCACGCCGGATTCGAGGATCCCGACGCTGGGCGGCGTCATCAACGTAGCGGGCCGCCTCGTCCATGATGACCGGGATGCGGTGATCTACGAGAGTCATCATGGCAATGTGCTCAGCGCCAACGAAGCCCTGTGGGAATCGAGCGACGTCGCCGCCATCGAGCTCGCCGAGCGCATGGGCCCCGACCGCTTCTACCAGTACATTCGGGATTACGGATTCGGTCAGCGCTCGGGCATTGAGCTTCCCGGCGAAACGCGCGGCCTGTTGAAACCCGTACAGCGCTGGCAGCCCACCACCATCGGTTCCATCCCCATGGGCCAGGAAATCGCCGTCACTCCCATTCAGCTCGTCACGATGGCTTCGACCATCGCCAACGGCGGCGTGTATTTGCCTCCCCACATCGTCCTGCAGAGCACGCCGGAGACGAAAGGGAGCGGAGAGCTCAAGCCGGCGGCGTTTCATCCGGATGAGGAATTGCCCAATCCGCTGCCGCCGGGCGCGCATCGCGTGATTTCCGAGATGACCTCCGCCGAAATGCGCAAGATGATGGAAGGCGTCGTGCTTTTCGGCACCGGCCGCCCGGCGCAGCTGGATGGGTACAGCGCGGGAGGTAAAACCGGTACCGCCCAAAAGATCGACCCGCGCACCCACACCTATTCGAAGACGAAATATGTGGCGTCGTTCGTCGGATTCGCGCCCGTCAACGATCCGGCCATTACGCTGGCCGTCGTGATGGATTCGCCGACAAAGGGATCGTACTTTGGCACCGCGGTCAGCGCGCCGGTCTTCCACGACCTCGCGCAGCAAATCCTCGAATACCTCGGGGTTCCGCACGATCAGGATCTGAAACCACAGAACCTGACCGCGAAGAGCAGGAAGCCCGTTCCCGAAGAGAAACCTCAGGAGAACCCGGCCGACCTGCAGTCGCTCTTCGCGGAAGTGAATCACCTGCCGCCGGACGATCCGCTTCGCCACCCCGAGCAGCAGGCTCCGGGTGATGGGATCGATGCATCGGCCACCGGGTCATCCCTGCCTGCAGCGGCTCCCCCTCAGAATGCAGTATCTGCGCTGCCCCGGATTGAGCCGATTCCGTCGCCCATGCTCCCGCCCAGCCCTGTTAAGAAAACCACCGGCTCCGTTTCCGTTCCCAACCACAGCGTGGCCGTGCCGTGGTTCGTGGGCAAATCGCTGCGCGAGGTCGTGATTCAGGCCAGCAACGCGGGCCTGGGTGTGCAGATTGTGGGATCGGGCCTGGCGCGCGATCAGGTTCCGGCCGCGGGGACGCTGGTGCCGGCGGGAACCGACATCGTGGTGCGCTTCGGACCGCAATAAGTCCTCAGCGGCCGCGGGAATCCTGCGCTTACAATCACTTTGTGATCCGCTTCGACCAGGTTGTGCAGGGCGCGGAGATCGTGCGCCGCACGGGCCCCCACCCGGAGATCGCCGCGGTGGAGTACGACTCGCGGCGCATCGGCCGGGAAGCGCTCTTTCTCGCCATGCAGGGCGGCACGACGGACGGGAACCGCTACATCGGGCGCGCGATCGACCAGGGAGCGGCGGCCATCGTCACCGACTCGGCGGCGGCCTTCACCGAAACCGCCCGGGAGCACCCGGAGATCGCTCTGGCGCAGGTCCCGCCCGGAGCGGGCCGGCGTGCCATGGCCGCCTTGGCGGCGAATTTCTTCGGACATCCGGAGCGGCAGCTCGCGTTCAGCGGCGTTACCGGCACCAACGGCAAGACCACGACGGCGTTCCTGCTCGAGGCGATGCTGAACTCAGTCGGCCGGAAGACGGTGCTGATCGGGACCATCGAGAATCACATTGCCGGCGTGGTCAAGTCCGCGCCGCACACCACGCCCGAATCGCGCGATCTGCTGGCGCTCTTCCGCGAAGGCGCAGACGCCGGAGCGACGGAAGCGGTGATGGAGGTCTCGTCGCACGCCCTGGCGCAGGGGCGCGTGTACGGATTGCCGTACGATGTGGCGCTGTTCACGAATCTCACCCAGGACCACCTCGACTTTCACGGCACGATGGAGAATTACTTCGCCGCCAAGCGTGCGCTCTTTGACGGATCGCTGGGCCGGCCGCCGCGCGTGGCGGTGGTGAATGTCGACGATCCGCGCGGGCAGGAGCTGGTGGGCGTGGCGCGGGCCGCGGGCGCCGAGGTTTCCACTTACGGACTGAGCGAAGGGGACTTTTGCGCCGAGGCGGCGGAGATGGCCGCAGCGGGCATGCGCTTTCGCATGGTCACGCCGCAGGGCGCGGCCGACGTGCGGACGCGCCTGACCGGCCGCGTGAATCTCTACAATCTGCTGGCGGCAGCGGGCGCGGCGATGGCGCGCGGCCTGACGCTGGACCAAATCGCAACCGGCGCCGCCGCGGTCGATCACGTCCCCGGGCGCTTTCAGACGGTCGATGCAGGCCAGCCGTTCACCGTGGTCGTCGACTATGCCCATACCGACGACGCGCTGCGCAACCTGATCGCCCTGGCGCGGGAATTCGTCGGCGCGGAGCATCGCGTGATCACACTGTTTGGCTGCGGCGGCGATCGCGACCGCGCCAAGCGTCCAAAGATGGGTCGCGCCGCCGGCGAGGGCAGCGATCTGGTGGTGCTCACCTCCGACAATCCCCGCAGCGAAGATCCCGAAGCCATCATCGCCGACGCGCTGCCCGGGCTGACCGCCACGGGGACTCTCTATCAGGTTGAGCCCGATCGCGCGCAGGCGATCCACCTCGCCCTTGATGCGGCGCGCCCGGGCGACATCGTGTTGCTGGCCGGTAAGGGGCACGAAAAGGAGCAGATCCTGCGCGACCGGACCCTGCCCTTTGACGATGCCGCGGTCGCGGCCCGGGCGTTGCGCGCATTGCAGGGGGTCCGCGCATGAAACTGACCCTGGCGCAAATCGCTCGCTGGGGCGCTGCCGATTTGCATGCGGCTTCTGCCGAGGCGGCCGCCACCGGCTACTCCATCGACTCGCGTTCGCTCCAGCCGGGGGATCTCTTCGTGGCTATTTGCGGGGCGCGCCTCGATGGGCATGCTTTCGTTCCCGTGGCCCTGCAGCGCGGCGCCTGTGCCGCGATCGTGGCGCGTGGATGGTTCGAGGGTCAGCCGGAAGCGGAGAAACAGCGTCCCCTGCTGGTCGTTGACGACCCTCTGGCCGCCCTGCAGCGTTTGGCGGCCGCGGTGCGGCGTCACTGGGGTAAGCGCGTCGTCGCCATCACCGGCTCGGCGGGCAAAACGACGACCAAAGAAGCCGTCGCCGCCGTTCTGGCCGCGCGCTTCACCGTACTCAAATCGCAGGGCAATCTGAATAACCACTACGGCCTGCCGCTGCAGTTGCTGCGTCTGGAGCCGCAGCACGAGGTCGCCGTCATCGAGATGGGCATGTCGGCTGCGGGTGAGATCACCGCGCTCTGCCGCATGGCCGCGCCGGACTGGGGCGTGGTCACCAATGTCGGCCACGCGCACGCCGAATTCTTTCCCGATGGCGTCGCCGGCATCGCCCGCGCCAAGTACGAACTGGTCGCTGCGCTTCCCCGCAACGGAGTGGCTTTCCTCAATTGCGACGACGCCTACGTCTCCCAGTTTGGGCGCGACTTCCAGGGCAAGGTGATCTACTACGGCCGCGGCGCCTGTGGCGATCCGCGCGCGGAGAGCGTGGAGGTTCTGGGCGCGGACGGGCTGCGGATTGAGGTTCGCGCCGGAGAGCAGCACGCGACGCTGCAGCTCCACCTGCCCGGCGCCCACAACGCGGCGAACGCCATGGCGGCGCTGGCCGTGGGTCTCGAGGCAGGCATTCCGCTCGCCGACGCCTGCGGCACCCTGGAAGGGCTGCGTCCGGAAGACAAGCGCGGCCAGACCCTCGAATGGCATGGGGCAACGATCCTGAACGACGCCTATAACTCCAACCCCGAGGCGCTGAAGTCGATGATCGCTACCCTGGCAGGCATGCCGGCCCAGCGCCGCATCCTGGTTGCCGGAGAAATGCTGGAGCTGGGCAGGGAAGCGGAGACGCTGCATGCTGCCTGCGGGACGGCCGCTGCCCAGGCTGGCATCCATATCGTCCTCGGCGTGCGGGGTCTCGCGCGGGCCATCGTCGAGGCCGCCCAAAAATCCGGCGCCGAAGCGCTCTTCCTCGACTCGGCGGAGTCTGCCGGCGCATGGCTGCGCGAGAACCTCCGCAAGGGCGACGCCGTCCTGCTCAAAGCCTCGCGTGGCGTGCGGCTGGAGCGTGCGCTCGATGCGCTCCGCGACCCAGAAACGACACCCCCGGCATAACCGGAAAAAGAGCGGCCCTGCCCGTCCCGCCGCGTTAAGATAAGCGGGAAACCACCCGCCCTCCGGAGGAAGTTTGCTTTACTGGCTGCTGTATCAGAAGCTCTTTCCGTACTTCAGACCCTTCCGCATCTTCCGGTATCTGACGTTTCGCACCGCCTTTGCCTCGCTCACGGCGCTGCTGATTACGCTGATCATCGGGCCCTGGGTTATCGAAAGGCTGCGCGAGTTTCAGATCGGCCAGTACATTCGCGAAGAGGGCCCCAAAGCGCATCAGAAAAAGGCCGGCACGCCCACCATGGGCGGCGTGCTCATCTGCATCGCGATTCTGCTGCCGACGCTGCTCTGGGCCGACCTGTCGAATCCTTTCGTGTGGCTGGCCATGTTTGGCACAGCGGCTTTCGGCGCCGTTGGATTTGCCGACGACTATATCAAGGTGATCCATCGCCGCAACCTGGGACTGACCGCCCGGGCCAAGCTGCTCTACCAGTTCCTCGCGGCCGGCGTCATTGCCGTCGTCCTGGTGCTCATGGAGCTGCGCGGCAGCTACTCCACGCGGCTCATGGTGCCCTTCATCAAATACATCCGGCCGCGGCTTTCCATACCGGCGCTGCTCCACATGCCGCACCTCGGCGTGCTGGCCTTCCTGCCCTTTATCGGATTTGTGATGCTGCTGCTGGTGGGCACCAGCAACGCCGTCAACCTGACCGATGGGCTCGACGGACTGGCCATCGGCTGCACCATCATCGCCGCCGGCGCGCTCACCGTCCTCACCTACGTCAGCGGCCATGTCATCTTCGCCGATTACCTGGAGCTGCAGCGCATGCCCCTGGTCAGCGAGGTGACCGTCTTTTGCGGGGCCATGACCGGCGCCAGCATCGGCTTCCTCTGGTATAACGCTCATCCCGCGGAAATCTTCATGGGCGATGTGGGCTCGCTGGCTCTGGGCGGGGCCATTGCCACCGTCGCCGTCATCATCAAGCAGGAGCTGCTGCTGCCCTTCATCGGCGGCATCTTTGTCCTTGAGGCGCTGTCGGTCATCCTGCAGGTGGGCAGTTACAAGCTGCGCCACGGCAAGCGCATCTTTAAAATGGCGCCCCTGCATCACCACTTCGAACTGCTGGGCTGGTCGGAGTCCAAAGTGATCGCCCGCTTCTGGATTGGCGCGCTGGTGTTTGCACTCTTTGCACTCACAACCCTCAAGCTGCGATAAAGAGGAGAGCCGGCGTGGGAGAATAAACCAGCCCGGCGCGCGAGTTTCCATGGACATTAAAGGTAAAAAGGTTCTGGTCGTTGGTCTGGGTAAGTCCGGACTCGCCGCGGCCCTGTTTTTGCGGCATCGGGGCGCGCAGGTGACGGTTTCCGACGTGCGCAGCGCCGAGGCGCTGGCGAAAGAAATCCCCGCACTGGTTGACGAAGGCATCGCCGTCGAGGCGGGCGGCCACGGCCTGCTGACTTTCCGGCGCCAGGACCTGATTGTCGTCAGCCCAGGCGTGCCCGTGGATACGCCGGAGCTGGTGCAGGTGCGCAAGTTCGGCCTGCCCATTATCGGCGAGCTGGAACTGGCCGCGCATTATCTCCGCGGCAACGTCCTGGCCATCACCGGCTCGAACGGCAAAACCACCACCACCAGCCTGTGCGGCGAGATTCTTGAGGCCGCGAAGCTGCCCACGCAGGTCGGCGGCAACATCGGCGTCCCGGTCATTGCGCTGGTCGATCAGTCGCAGGAAAACGGATGGTCGGTTCTGGAAGTGTCCAGCTTCCAGCTGGAAACCACCGACATCTTTCACCCGCGGATTGCGGTCATCCTCAACATCACGCCGGACCACCTCGACCGCCATGGCACCTTTGAAAATTACGCCGCTGCCAAGGAGCGTATCTTCGCCCGCCAGACCGCCGAGGACGCCCTGGTCCTGAATGCCGACGACGACGTCACGGCTGGAGCGGCGGCCCGCGCGCCCTCGCAGGTCTTCTGGTTCAGCCGCAAGCGCATCGTGCGCCAGGGAGCCTTCGTGCACGAGGGCGTCATCACCTTCCGCGCCTCGGAGCAGGCGGCATCGGAGCCGATCCTCAAGGTCGAGGAAATCCCTCTCAAAGGCGCGCACAACGTCGAAAATGTCCTCGCCGCGGTATGCGCCGCGCGCCTGGTGGGTGTCGATGCCGCGATTATTCGCCAGGCAATCATGGCCTTCAAGGCCGTTGAGCATCGCCTGGAATTTGTGGCCACCCTCAACGCCGTCGATTACTACAACGACTCCAAGGCCACCAACGTGGACGCGACGATGAAAGCCATCGCGGCCTTCCCCGGCGGCATTCACCTCATCCTCGGCGGCAAGGACAAGAATTCCGACTACCGCCAGATGCGTCCGCTGCTGCAGGAGCGGGTGAAGGTGGTGTACACCATCGGCGCCGCCGCGGAAAAGATTCACACGCATATCGAAGGCGCGGTGCCCATTGTGAGCGCAGGCACGCTGGAGGAAGCGTTGAAGCAGGCCGGGAGCGCGGCCGAGCCCGGAGAGATTGTTCTGCTGGCGCCGGCCTGTTCCAGCTTCGACCAGTTTGAGAACTACGAGCATCGGGGGCGCGTGTTTAAGGAAACGGTGCTGGCGCGGCGCGGTATGGCCGCCCTCAGCCGTTCCTGAGAAGCGAGATCTATGGCGAAACGCGTCGGTGTCGATAAAGGTCTGTACTGCGCCACCCTGTTCCTGGTGGTCATCGGCCTGGCCATGGTTTTCAGCGCCTCGGCCGTCATGGCCCGGGAGCGCTACGGCTCGCCCTACACCTTTCTTATCCGCCAGGCGCTCTTTGCGGCCTTCGGTCTGGCCACCATGACGCTGCTGATGCGCGTGGACTACCGCAAATACAACCGGCCCAGCATCGTCTTTCCCGTTGTCGGGCTCACGGTGATCCTGCTGCTGAGTGCGTTTCTCATGCACGACTCGCACAACACCCATCGCTGGATCCGCCTCGGCATGCTCTCCTTCCAGCCCTCGGAGATCGCCAAACCGGCCATGGTGCTCTTCCTCGCATGGTTTCTGCAGAACCGCATGCATGCCATGGACGACGTGCGCAACACCCTCATCCCCGCCGCGCTGCCCAGCCTGATTTTTATTGCGCTCATCCTGAAAGAGCCGGATCTGGGGACCGCGCTCGTCTGCGCGGGCGTGACCGCGCTCATGCTCTGGCTGGCCGGGATGAACTTCAAATACCTCGCCTATGCCGCGCTGGCCGCGACACCGGTGCTCTACTTCATGCTCTTTCGCGTGGCCTGGCGGCGCGATCGCCTGCTGGCGTTTCTCAACCCGGAGTCCGACCCGCTGGGCAAGGGCTACCACATCCTGCAGTCGCTCATCGCCGTCGGCTCCGGCGGTTTCAAAGGCGTGGGCTATATGGATGGCGCCGCCAAGCTCTTCTATCTTCCCGAGCCGCACACCGATTACATCTTTGCCAACATCGCCCAGGAACTCGGCCTCATTGGCTCCCTCATCGTGGTCGGCCTCTTCGTCTTTATCGGGTTTCGCGGCATGCGCGCGGCCATCCTGTCCAAAGATCCCTTCGCGCGCTTCCTCGCGTTCGGGATTACGGCGACCATCCTCATCCAGGCCTTCTTCAACATCAGCGTGGTGCTGGCGCTGGTGCCCACCAAAGGCATTACGCTGCCGTTCGTCTCCTACGGTGGAACCTCGCTCTTCATCATGCTCGTGCTCGTCGGCGTGCTGCTCAATATCACCCGGGAAGTGGACTGACGCCCCGCCGATCCGGCATTCTGAGCAAAGAATGGAAAACCGCGACGAGGTTGTCGATCAGTTCACGCGCCAGGCAGCGCAGTTCGCGCATTCGCCGGCCGCCCGCAACGAGGAGATTGTCGAGCGCATCCTGCGCATGGCCGAGGTTGGCCCGGCGGACAGGGCATTGGATGTGGCCAGCGGCCCCGGCGTTCTGGCCTGCGCTCTCGCCCGGCACGCAAAGCACGCGACCGGCATTGACCTGACGCCGGCGATGCTCGACCAGGCGCGCCGCACGCAGGCCGAGGCAGGGCTGACCAACCTCCAGTGGGATCTCGGTGACGTGACCGCCATGCCGTACGTGGCCGCAACCTTCACCGTCGTCACCTGCCGCTTCGCTTTCCATCATTTTCCTGAGCCGCTGCGCGTTCTGCGCGAGATGCGCCGCGTGGCCCGGCCCGGCGCGCGCGTTGTCGTCGCCGACAGCGCACCGGCCGCCGCGAAAGCCGATGCTTTTAATGCCATGGAGGGTCTGCGCGATCCCTCCCATACCCGCGCCCTGCCCGTGGAGGAACTCCGCGCGCTTTTCACCGCCGCGGGTCTGCCGGAGCCGCGCGTCGAGCGCACCCGCCTGGCCCTCGATCTCGAATCGTTCCTCGCCCGTTCGTATCCGCCCGGCGGCGACCGGGACAAAGACCGCATGCGCGCCATGTTCGAGGACGCGCTGCAGGACGATCGGATGGACGTCGAGCCGCGCCGCGAAGCCGATGCCCTGTTCTTCTCGGTCCCGGTGGCGATCCTCGCCGCTCAGGTGCCCGATGCCGGCTGAGGGCGTATTCTCTGGCCGGCGGGAACGCTCAGGACGGACCTACCCAGATCCGGCGAATGCCGAACGAATCAAACAGGCGCTCATTGCTGACCAGCGGCAGATTTTCCGCCTGCGCCTGGGCGATGAGCATGCGGTCGAACGGATCCCGATGAGGGATTGCCAACAGCCCGGCACGCGAGGCGTGTTCAAGCGTAACGGCCAGTGGATGAAAGCCAAGTTGCTCGATGCGCGCGCTGATTTCAGCGGAAAAGCCGGCCGCCCCCGGCAGCTTGCCGATCCGCACCTTCGTTGCAATCTCCCACGCAGACGCCGCGCTCACCAGGACCTCGGTATTGAATGATTCGAGCAGCGCCCGGGTTTTGACCGGCAGCTTCCCTGGCGAAAGCGCCGCCCACAGGAGGGCATGCGTATCCAGGAGGACACGCATGGTTAGTCCCACGCGTCCATTTCTTCGGCCGGAAGCGGTTCGAAGAATGCCGCGGCTACCTGAAATTCTCCCTTAAAGAGGCCCAGCTGTCGTTTTTGACCGGGCTTCTTCAATGGAGTCAGGCGGACCACCGGCTGTTTGCCGCGGGCGATCAGAATTTCCTCGCCCCGCTCGGCGCGCTCGATGAGCCGAGACAGATGCGTTTTTGCTTCATGGATCGTGGTGATCGGCATCCTTCCCCCTGGCTAACTTCATCTTAGCTAACCAGCTCTCGGTTGTCGATGGTCTTCACGTCCTCCGCCGGCCATAGACTGGCGGTGCGATGTCCTCCCATCTCCGTATCCTCATCGCCGGCGGCGGCACCGGCGGCCACATCATTCCCGCCCTGGCCATTGCCGATGAGCTGAAGGCCCGCACCGGAGCGGAAATTCTCTTCGTCGGCACCGCCCGCGGCCTCGAATCGCGCCTCGTCCCCCAGGCCGGCTACCCTCTGGACCTGATTCACGTGGGCCAGCTCAATCGCGTCTCGCTCGCTACCCGCCTCCGCACCCTCATCGATCTGCCCCTCGGCCTCTGGAAGTGCGTGCGCCTGCTGCGCCAGTTCCGGCCCGCTGTGGTCATCGGCGTCGGCGGCTATGCGTCGGGCCCCATCATGGGCGCGGCCATTCTGCTGCGCATTCCCACCCTGGCCTTTGAACCCAACGCCGTGCCTGGCCTCGCCAATCGTCTCGTCGGCGCCTGGGTCCGCGCCGCCGCCGTCAACTTCGAGCCCGCCGCCCGCTATTTTCACGGAGCCCGCCTCACTGGCATCCCCGTCCGCGCGGAGTTCTTCCATCTCGCCCCGCGCTCTGCCGGCGCCGCGCCGCATCTGCTGGTCTTTGGCGGCAGCCAGGGCGCACGCGTGCTCAACGGCATCATGCCGAAGATCGCCAGCTCTCTTCTCGCGCAGACGCCCGGGCTGACCATCCTCCATCAGGCCGGCGCTCGCCATGCGGAAGCGACGCTCGCCGCGTACCAGGCCAGCGGCGCGCCCCCCGACCGCTGGCAGGTCGCCGCCTTCCTCGACGACATGCCGACTCGCTTTGCCGCCGCCGACCTGGTCCTGGCCCGCAGCGGAGCCTCCACCGTCGCCGAGCTGGCCGCCGCCGGCAAGCCCGCCGTGCTCGTCCCCTTCCCGCAGGCCGCCGACGATCACCAGCGCCGCAACGCCGAAGTCATGGTCCAGGCGGGAGCCGCGCGCGTTCTCCTCGAGCCCGACCTCACGCCCGAACAGCTCCAGGGCACCCTCGTCGATCTGCTCGGCGGTCCGGAAATCCTCCGCAGAATGGCCGAAAATGCCCGTTCCCTCGCCCACCCCGACGCCGCCCAGCAGATCGCCTTGATGGCCATGGCGCTGGCCCGCGGCGATTTCCGCGCCGATCCACGCTAATCCGGTTTCCCGACCCGTCGCGCATCGCGGCGGGGGCAAAAAAAAGAGCCCGCTCCGAAGAGCGGGCTCTGTCTGTTCAGGATCGAAGTTTACCGATGGCCACCGCCGCCGTGTCCCCCACCGCCGCCATGGAAGCCGCCGCCGCCACCACCGTGGAATCCGCCGCCACCGAAGCTCCGGGCTCCGCCCGAATAGCCGCGAGCGCCGCCTGCATAGCCCCGGGCACCCCCTGCATAGCCACGAGCGCCGCCCACATAACCGCGAGCTCCACCGGCATAGCCGCGAGCTCCACCGGCGTAGCCGCGATACGCGCCGACGCCGCCGCGATACCCACCGGCATAGCCGCCCCGGAATCCGGCATAGCCGCGATTCCCATAGCCGCCCCGATAGCCGTACCCGCCGCGATATCCGTAGCCACTGCGGCCCCAGCCGCCCCAGCCGTAGCCGATGCGCCCGTAACCATAGCCCCAGGGGCGTCCATACCAGCCGCGATACCAGGGTCCGGCGCCGATGAAGACACCGTCATAGAACCAGTCCGATCCCCAGTAGCCGTAGGGGGCGCAGGAGTAGGGGTAATAGGAGTAGTAGCCGTAATCGCAGACCGGCGGGCCGCCGACCCCATAGCCCGGGTACCCGACTGCGGGGCCGATGCCGATGCCCACCGCCACCTGAGCCTGGGCCGGCCGAGCCAGCACCAGAGGCGCCGCCAGCAAAGCCACGAAGAAAACCGAGCGCAGAACGCGCATGATCGAACCTCCCGTCAGACCGCTGCCTGTCTTTCTCTTCTGCGGTCTGAGCCGCGGCCTCCTGACCTCCGGAATACCGCTGCCTGTATAAACATTAGACGCCGCAAAATGTTGCGGCGAATCTGGTGGTCCGAAGCTGGTCAAAAAGCAGGGGTTTGGGCGGAACGGCGGGGATAAGCCCATCCCCTCTCACCACTGCCGCGGCGGCGGATAGTACCACTGCGGCGGGTAGGGATAGCGGGGCGCCGAGAAGATCGCCATCAGCAGGGCGACGACCCATCCAATGACTGTCCAGCCCAGAAGTAAATTGAGCACAAAAATCCCCGTCGCGTTGTGCGTCCGGCGCGCCATCGCGATAAGGGAGGGCAGAAAATACAGCCCGACACCAATGAGCCCGGCCATAGAAGCCTCCGAAAAAGTTCCCACAAGAGCGGTACGCAGGCGGCAGGGAACGGGTTCCCACAAGGATACCCCGGAATCGCCAGGAGGCTGGATTATTGCTGCCGGAAACAGCAACGCACCCGGAGGCGGGGAGCCTCGACGGGTGCGCATGGGCCGGTTTTCGGGGACGCGGCCTGCCTCTGTCGTCTTTTCTTACCTGCGGTGGAAGTCGCCGCGCCCGCGCGCGTCCCGGCCCCGGTCGATACCGCGATCGCCCTCGCGATCGTAGCCGCGGGCATAAACCCGGCCGTCGTGGCTGCCGTAGGCGCCCACATAGGGAGCCGCCGCATAGCCGCGAAACGCCCAGCGGCCCGGCACCCACGCCGTTCCGTAGTAGTAGCCCGGAGTCCAGATATACCCGGCTCCCGGGCAGGCAGGTACGGCAACCACCGCCGGCCCGAAGCCGACGCGGATGCCCACCTGAGCCTGCGCTGCCGCGGCGCCCAGTCCCAGGATGCCTGTCAATGCCAGTGCGCGAAGAATGCTTTTCATTGCGAGACCTCCTCGGGTTCCTCTTCGAACTGCTCTCGATTTGGAACCACTTCATCTCGTCGTTCTCCATCTCTCGAACGCTTCTCCGCGCGATTTGTTGCGGTGAATTCGCTGCGCGCAACCGCCTGTCTGACGCGAAAAAATGAATCCCTCCCGCGCAAACCTTGACGCGCTGCCGCACGGCCAGGCCGGTGTGTCAAGAGGGTAGATGAGGCCGCTGCAATAATTCGCTGGACAGCGGTGGGACAATAGAGATGTATGGAAATGCTCGGGCTTTATCTTGCTGTTCCTTTCTGCAAGTCCAAGTGCACCTACTGTAATTTCGCTTCCGGCGTTTTTCCCGCCGCGCATCACGAGCGTTACGTCGCTCGCCTCGAAGAAGACCTGCGCGAGATCCGCGCGCGCGCCCACAAGTGGGGAGCCGTCCTGCCTCAGGCCGCCAATTCCATTTATTTCGGGGGAGGCACTCCCTCGCTCCTCGCTCCTTCGCTCTTTCGCGGCCTCTTTACCAGCCTGCGTCGCGAATTTGCCGTGCTGCCCACCGCGGAAATCACCGTGGAGTGCGCTCCCGGCCAGCTCGATCCCGCAGTCCTCGACATGCTGGTCGAATGCGGCGTCAATCGCATCAGCTTTGGCGTCCAGTCCTTCATCGATCAGGAAGCAAAAGCCATCGGCCGCCTGCACACCCGCGCCACCGCGCTCGAGGACATCCGCCGCGTGCGCGATGCCGGCATCTCTGACATCAGCGTCGACCTCATCGCCGGGCTTCCCGGGCAGACTCTGCGCTCCTGGTTCGAATCGCTGGGCGTTCTTGCCGACTCCGGCGTCGACCACGCCAGCCTCTACATGCTTGAAGTGGATGACGACTCGCGTCTCGGCCGCGAGTTGCTCGCGCACGGCGGCCGCTATCGCGCGCAGGAAGTGCCGCCCGACGACCTGATCGCCGACATGTACACCGAGGCCATTGCCTTCCTCGCCGGCCACGGCCTGGCGCAGTACGAAATCTCCAACTTTGCGCGTACCGGCTGCGAGTCGCGCCACAATGTGAAGTACTGGCGCCGGCAACCGTACCTCGGCTTCGGCCTCGACGCGCATTCCATGCTGCGCAGCCATGCCGGCGCCGCTCTGCGCTTTGCCGCGACAGACGATTTGGACACATACCTCGCGGGTCCGGCCTCGTCTGCCCCGAGCCCGCTCACGCGTGACGAAGAGCTGGAGGAAGCCTGGTTTCTCGGCCTGCGGATGAATGAAGGCGTGAGCCTTGCCGACCTGCGCCGCGATTTTTCCGCCGCCGCCGTGCGCGACTGCCTCGCGACCATTGCCGATCTGGAGCGCGAGAACCTCGTCATCTTCTCCGGAGGCGATCGCGTCGCCCTCACCGCCCGTGGCCGCATGCTCTCCAACGAAGTCTTCGCGCGCTTCCTGCAGGAACCAGCCTTCGCCTGAGACATCGTCTCCCGGCTCCTGCCTCCCAGCTCCCGGCTACCGCCTGCCTCTCCTACAATGAAGGGAGACGCCCATGGCCACCGAAACCGCTGCTCTCGCCGAAAACGCCGTCCGCACGCCCACCACCCACATCGATGTCCGCAGCGATACCGTCACGAAGCCCACGCCCGCGATGCGCGCCGCCATGGCTGCGGCGGAGGTCGGCGACGACGTCTACGGCGAAGATCCCACCCTCAATCTCCTGGAAGCGCGCGCCGCGGAGATTTTCGGCCGCGAAGCCGCGCTCTTTCTCCCCAGCGGCACCATGGGCAACCAGACCGCCATCCGCCTGCTGACCCAGCACGGACAGGAAGTCATCGTCGAAGCCCGCGCCCACATCGTCGAGTGGGAGATGGCCATGGCCTCGGCCTTCTCCGGCGTGCAGCTTCGCACCATTGCCGCGCCGCGCGGCCTTCTTACCTGGAGCGCCATCGAGCCGCACATCACCGGCAAGCATTACCACCGCGCCTCCACCGGTCTCATCGCGCTCGAGAACACGCACAATATGGCCGGCGGCACGGTCACCCCGCTTGAAGTGACGGAAGAAATCTGGGCCGGCGCCGCGGAACGCAATCTTCCCGTCCACCTTGACGGCGCCCGCATCTTCAACGCCGCCGCGGCGCTCGGGCAGGACGTCCGCACCCTCACCCGCGGCTTCACCACCGTGATGTTCTGCCTGTCGAAAGGCCTCGGCGCGCCTGTCGGCTCCATGCTCGTCGGCACATTCGAGCAGATGGACCGCGCCCGCAACATCCGCAAGGCTCTCGGCGGAGGCATGCGCCAGGCGGGCATTCTCGCCGCCGCCGGCCTCATTGCCCTCAGCGAAGGCCCGCGGCGCCTCCATGAAGATCACGCCCACGCCCGGCTCATCGCCGAGGCCCTCGCCGCTACCGGCCTCGTCGATATCGACCTCGACGCCGTCCGCACCAACATCGTCATCTTCACGCTGCCCGATCGGGGCGATGCCGCCGCGTTCGTGCAGAAGCTCAAAGCCCGCGGCGTGCTGGCCGGAACCACCGGGCGCCACAGCGTCCGCTTCGTCACCCATCGCGATGTGGATCGCGCCGCCTGCGAAGAAGTCGCCCGCGTCGCCGTAGAAATTCTCACCGCCTAGCGAAAGGCGGCGGGGTAGTCGATCGACTCCCCGCTGCCCAGCTCCCGGCCACCGGCTACCGGCTGCTTTACTGCACGTGGTACGTCACGCTCGACTCATGCAGAATCTGGAACTGGTCGTCCAGATCCAGAACCGTCACCGTGTGCAGTCCCGGTTGCAGCGCGAAGTACTCGTTCACCGTCGATCCGGCATACCAGCCCAGCTTCGTTCCGTTATCCCACACCTGCATCTGGCTGATCGGCACCGACTCTTTAGCCTGAGCCACCAGATGCACCGTCGAATCCACGATCGTCTCGTTGGGCGCGGGTGCAGCGATCTGCACTGCATTCGCAAGCGCCTGCACCGTGTAGGTCAGCGACTTCTCGTGCAGGACCTGGTACGAAGAATTCTGATCCAGCACCGTCACCGTGTGCTTCCCGGGCGCGAGACTGTAAACCTGGTTCACCACAGTCGTGGGATACCAGCCCAGCTTTGTCCCGTTATCCCACACCTGCAGCTGATTCACCGTCTGGCTCTCCGAAGCCGACGCCATCAGATGCACCGCCCCTGTAACCGTCGCCCCACTGCCCGGCGTGGCAATCACCACGCTGTCCTTCGGGTCGCCCGACGTGTCGGCAGTAAAGAAGTCCGTCATCGGCGCCGCCGTTGCCGCCGCTCCCGGACAGGGCGACAGCCCCATCGCCGCGCACACCGTCGCCAGCACGTTCTCGTTGTGATACGTCACCGTCGATTCATACCCTGCTCGCACATGCGGACCGATCACCAGCGTTGCCGTGCGCCCGCCGCATCCCTCGCTCACCGTCGCCGAACAGCGGTTGTCGCCGTCCGTCACGTCGGACTCATCCCACACGATGAACAGAAGACCGTCGCCCCCCGGCCCGAACTCCGGCCGCGCCAGAATCGCCGGCAGATGCGCCGCCAGCCATTCGTCGGCCTCCTGCAGCGTGCCGTTGTGCGCGTCATCGTTCAAATCCGGCGTGATCCACGCATAGTTCACCGTCTTCCCGTCGGACCAGTCCGTCACCATCTGCGTGTACGGCACGCTGTTCGTGTCCTGCCCGGTTCCCGGACACACATCCGTGAAATCCACCAGCGGATTATGCCGCCGCGCATAGAGATCGTCCGGGCCGCCAACCAGGCCCTGATACCCGGCCGAGGGCAAATCCTCCTGATACGACCGCCAGCTGTACCCGCGCTTCAGCAGTTCGCGCACCACATTGTCTTCGCTGTGCTCGCAGGAAACCGTATCGTTATTCGTTTCCACCTCCGCTCCGGCCACAAACCACATCAGAGCGGGCAGGGAACTGTGCTGATCCGAATAAAACTGCGCGGCCACCCCAGCCTGCTTCAGCAGCCCGTTGTAATACGGCATCTGCGGATTGCCGATCACTTCTTCGAAGCTGTGGTTCTCTTCGGCCACCACCCACACGTGCGACGAGCGCGGAACATCCTGAGCCGCGGCGATCCCGGCGATCGACAGTACAGCCAACAGACACACAAAGATCCTTGGAGACATGAGAGGCCCATTCCCTGCAGTGTTTGGATTAAGAGAAGAGTTATTAGCCGTAGATATACAGGCAGAGGCTTCCGGCCAGGATGAACTGCTCGTGAATTACAGTCCGATGATTGTGCCGTGAATGCGCGATCGGGAGATCAGCGCGTCGTCCGCGCCTGCACCGGGTTCCCGGTCGGGGTCGGCTGCGGCGTCGGCCTCTGCTGCCCGCCGGCCGGCTCCTTCGCCTCGTGCAGCGTCAGGTCCATCGTGTCGGAGCCGATGCTGATGTTCGCGTTCTCCCGCACCCGATCGAAGATCCGCGCGTAGAGCCACGAATTCGCTGCCCGCCGCTTCCTGGGATCCACCAGGTATCGCATGCTCAGCTCCACGTAATTCGAAGTCACCCGCGTGAACACCGTCGGCTGCAGGTTTAGATCCGGCAGCAGATAGTCCGCGCGCAGCCGCTCCAGCTCGCCCTCGGCGCTCTTCAGAAAATCCCGCGTGTACTCCTCGCCCGTCTTCACCAGGATCTCCGTTGCCGCCGCTACGTCGCTGGCATAAGTGATGGGCAGCAGCAGTTCATCCCAGATCCAGGAAAAATCCAGCGTGTAGTTGTACACCGGGTGCTGATACACACTCGCGTTGGGGAACTGCACGATCCGCCCCGTCGCCTGATCGCCGTGGATCCAGTTGCCGATCTCCAGCATGCGCGTGTAGAAGATGCCGATCCCGATCACATCGCCGGCCATCTGCTGGAACTCGATGCGATCGCCCACCCGGTACAGGTGCCCGGCCCAGATTGACAGTCGTCCCGCGATGCTGAGCAGCGGCTCGCGCAGCGCCAGCGCGATGCCCGCCCCCAGCAGCCCATAGAATGTGCCCTTGTTCTGAAACAGCCGCGCCCACAGCAGGATCAGCACCACCGCGGCAGCCAGCACCGTCAGCACGCCGAGATTCCCGCGCCGGATGTACTTTTCCTGCGGCTTGCCCGCCCCGCGCCGGATGATGGCTACACCCACGCGGTCCACCAGAAACGCCAGCACCACAGTGATGGCCGTCCCCACAGTCGCAATGGGATAGGCGAGATGCGTCATCCGGAAAGTGGGATGCGGAAACGCCGCGCCAGCGATTGCCCAGCCAGCGACGCGAAAGTGATCCTGGGCTCCCTACTCCCCACTCCCTTCTACCTGTTTTCTTAATCCTATTCCTAAAATACCTATCTAGCTGCTACACTCCTCGCCATGGATCGGAAACCCGCCCCGCGCGACCTCTTTCCCGGCGCCCTGGAGATGATGATCCTCCAGTCCCTCCGTCTCAAGCCCATGCACGGCTATGCGCTGGTGAAGCACATCCAGCAGGCCTCCGACGATCTGCTGCGCATTGAGGAAGGCTCGCTCTACCCGGCCCTCCAGCGCATGCTCCGCGAGGGATGGCTCTCCAGCGAGGAAGGCGTCTCCGCCAAAGGCCGCCCCACCCGGATTTACCGCCTCACCAAAACCGGCCTTCGCCGCCTCGAGCAGGAGCGCTCCAGCTTCGAACAGATGACCGCCGGCATCACCCGCGTGCTGGCAGCGGCACGCACCTAAGGAGGGCCCATGACCCAACGAAAGCCGCATCAATCCTTTTCCGGCTTGCTCTCCTCACTGTTCGCGCGCCGCCGGCGTTATGACGACCTCGCCGTTTCCATCGAAGAGCACATTGCGGAAAAGGTGGAAGAGCTGGTGGACGACGGCATGCCGCGCGCCCAGGCCGAACAGGCCGCCCGCCGCGCCTTCGGCAATGTCACTCTGCTCCAGGAGCGCAGCCGCGAGCAATGGCAGTGGCCGCGCATCGAGTCGATCCTCGCCGATCTCCGGCTGATCTTCCGCCGTCTGCGCAAAGCTCCCGGGTTCGCTACCACCGTGCTCCTCACCCTGGCCATCGGCCTCGGCGCCAACACCGTCGTCTTCAGCGTCATCAACCGCGTCCTGCTGCGCCCCCTCCCCTATCCCGATTCCAGCCGTCTGGTCTCCCTCTGGCTCAACGCTCCCGGCGCCGGCGGTCTCGCCAACTTCTCCAGCGGCCTGCAGCTCTCGCCGTCGATGTATTTCACCTTCCTCCGCCACAACCATACCCTTCAGTCGCTCGGTATCTGGAGCCCGGGCGATGCCAGCATCACCGGTGTCGCTCAGCCTGAGGAAGTCCACGGCATCGGCGTGAGTGACGGCGTGCTCCAGTCGCTCCAGGTGCCGCCCGTCGCCGGCCGCTGGTTTACCCGCGCTGACCAGGATCCTCGCGGCGCCAAAACCGTCATCCTCAGCTACGGCTACTGGCAGCGCCGCTTCGGCGGCGATCGCTCGGTCATCGGCCGCGTTCTTCAGGTGGACTCCGAGCCGCGCACCATCGTCGGCGTCATGCCCCGCAACTTCCGCATCGCCGACAGCCCGTTTGAAATCCTGCTGCCTCTCGCCCTCGATCCGATCAATGAAAAACTCGCCGGCTTCGGCTTCAACGGGATCGCCCGCCTGCGTCCCGGCGTCTCCATCGCCCAGGCCGACGCCGACATCGCCCGCCTCATCCCCGTCTGGATGGATTCCTGGACCAACGGCCCCGGCACCAATCCCCACTACTACACAGTCTGGCGCATCGCCCCCAGCTTCCATTCGCTCAAGCAGCAGGTCATCGGCAATGTCGGCAGCGTTCTTTGGATCGTCATGGCCACCGTGGGCCTGGTCCTGCTCATTGCCTGCGCCAACATCGCCAACCTCCTCCTCGTCCGCGCGGATTCCCGCCAGCAGGAGCTCTCCATCCGCGCCGCGCTCGGCGCCGGACGCGCCCGCATCGCCCGCGAGCTCCTCCTCGAAAGCGTGGTCCTCGGCCTCCTTGGCGGCCTGCTCTCTCTGGCCGTCGCCTGGGGCGGCCTCCGCCTCCTCGTCGCCTTCGGTCCCGCCGATCTGCCCCGTATATCGGAGATCTCTCTCGACCCCCGCTCCCTCGCCTTTACCTTTCTGCTCGCCGCTCTCTCGGGGCTCCTCTTTGGAGCCATCCCCGCCTGGCGTTATGCCCGCTCCCGTCTTTCGCTGATCCTGGGATCGTCGGCTCGCACCGCGAGCGCCAGCCGTGCCCATCATCGCTCCCGCAACATTTTGGTTATCGCGCAGACTGCCATGGCGCTGGTGCTCCTCATCGGCGCACTGCTCATGATCCGCACCTTCGCCGCGCTGCGCAATGTCGATCCCGGCTTTTCCGATCCCGCGCACATCCAGACCTTTGGCGTCTGGATCCCCGAACAGCTCATCCCCAACCCGCTCCTCGTGGCCCGCACCCAGAGCAACATCGCCAACCAGTTCGCTGCCATTCCCGGCGTGCAGGCTGTCGGCTTTGCCGCCGCCGTTCCCATGGACAACGACGATCCTGACTGGGACGAGATCCAGGTCGAGGGCAAAATCTATCCCGCCAACGAGCCCCCGCTCCGGCTCTACAACTATGTCTCCCCCGGTTTCTTTCACGCCATGGGCACCCGCTTCGTGGCGGGACGCGACTTCACCTGGAGTGACCTTTATGGCGTTCACCCCTACGTCATCGTGTCGGAGGGTTTCGCCCGCGACGCGTGGGGTTCCGCTGCGGCCGCCATCGACAAGCGCATCCGCAAGTATTCCCATTCCCCCTGGCAGCAGGTCATCGGCGTCGTCGAGGACGTCCATGTGCACGGCGTCGATGAGGTCGCCCCGCCCATCGTCTACTGGCCCGCCATGTACTATGACCGGTTCGCGAGCCCGCCGGTCCTCGACGGCCTCCGCGCCGTCACCTTCGCTGTCCGCAGCTCTCAGGCCGGGAGCGCGGCCTTCATCGGCCGCCTGCAGCAGGCTCTCTGGTCCGTCAACGGCAACCTGCCTCTGGACCAGGTGCGCACCATGCAGGACCTCTACGACCAGTCCATGGGCCGCACCTCGTTCACCCTGGTCATGCTGGCCATCGCGGGATTCATGGCTCTCGCCCTCAGCATCATCGGTATTTACGGCGTCATGGCCTACACCGTTTCTCAGCGCTCCCGCGAAATCGGCATCCGCCTCGCCCTCGGCGCGCCGCGCAGCGCCCTTCGCTGGATATTCGTCCGCTCGGCTCTTGTCCTCACCGGCATCGGCGGCCTCATCGGACTCGCCGCCGCCGCCCTCCTCACCGAATCCATGCGCACGCTGCTCTTCGGCATTACCCCGCTCGACCCTGTCACCTGGGCGACCGTCCCCGTCGTCCTGGCCGCCGCGGCCGTGCTCGCCAGCTACCTCCCTGCCCGCCGCGCCGCAGCCGTCGATCCGGCGGAGGTGCTGCGCGCCGAGTGATTTCCTTCTGGAGGGTCGACGGGCAGCTCAAATCGGCCGAGTATGGGGCTGCGCTCCTCCATGTGGAAATCGTGTCAAGCCTTACCAAAGTCATTCGCTCTGATTCCCAAGCACTTGCGCGCCAAAATTGCTGGCAGAAAACTCCCCGGAACTTGCTATTCTGAATTTATAGAGTGAAAAAAGAAAAAAGCCGCCCGCGGGCGGCTTTTTTGATGCATGGAACCTGGACTAAGAAGGGTTCGCCAGGGCGCGGCGACCCCTTCGCTTTTGTGCGGCATGATCTCCTGTTCCTCATGCCGCCATGGACCGGCTTCCGGACCCATCGACGTTACCTTTACTCCCCAGCAGAATCAGTCACTTACCCAGCGGATGCCCCATTTCCCACATCGAAATTTCCCCGGGAAATCACGCCGCCTTTGCGGTGTCTCCGCTCCGGCTCAGCCGGTGCCAGATGGCTTCCATTTGTTCGAGGGTGCGGCCTTTGGTTTCCGGCACTCTGCTCCACACGAACAGGGCAGCCAGAACGCTCATGCCGCCGTAGATCCAATAGGCGAAGCCGTGGTTGAAATGCTTCACGAGAAAAGGATTGTTGTTGAGGATGGGGAAGGTCCAGCTGACCAGGTAATTCGCGACCCACTGGGCGGCAACGGCGATCGCCATAGCCTTGCCGCGGATCTGATTGGGGAAGATTTCGCTGAGAAGGACCCAGGTGACGGGTCCCCAGGACATGGCAAAGCCGGCGGTGTAAATCATCATGCAGATGAGGGCAGCGAGGCCCTTGCCGCCGAGCCAGAGCTCCATGCCGAGGGAGATCATGCTGGCGGCCATCACCAGGGCTCCAAAGATCTGCAGGAAGCGCCGCCCAAAGCGGTCGACGGTGAGGATGGCCACGATGGTGAAGGTCATGTTGACGCCGCCCACAATGATGGTCTGCAGCAGAGCAGCATTGGTGCTCATGCCCATGCCCTTGAAGATGTCGGTGGCATAGTAAAGCACGACGTTGATGCCGACGAACTGCTGGAAGACGGAGAGCAGGATGCCGCTCAGGATGAGAAATCCGCCAAAGGTGAACAGGCCGCCGGAGCGGTGGTGCTGCAGCGAGGCGCGGATGTCGGCGATTTCCTTTTCGCCCTCTTTGGGCGGGATCAGGCGGTCGAGCACGGCACGCGCGCCGGCCTCATCGCCGCGCATCATGAGGAAGCGCGGCGTCTCCGGCACAAAGAAGAGCAGCAGCAGGAAAAGGCCGGCCGGCACGGTTCCGGAGAGGAACATATAGCGCCAGCCGATGGTGTTGAGCCAGCCGTTGCCGCCGCCGGAACGAGCGATGCCGTAGTTGACGAAGTAAATGAGCAGCATGCCGAAGACGATGGCGAACTGGTTCCATGAGACGAGGCTGCCGCGCACCCGGGGCGGCGCAATTTCCGCGATATACATGGGCGAGAGCATGGAGGCGAGACCGACGCCAATGCCGCCGAGGATGCGATAGCCGACAAAGTTCCACAGAAATTGCGGGCCTCCGTGGCCGATGGGGGCGAAGGGAAATTCAGGGGCGGAAGCGCCGAGAGCGGAGATGAGGAAGAGGACGGCAGCGATGATGAGACCGCGGCGCCGCCCGATATGGGTGCTGACCCAGCCGCCGGCGAGCCCGCCGATCACGCAGCCGATCAGAGCGCTGGAGACAACAAAACCGAGCAGCGAGCTGGCGGCGTTGGCCTGGGCGGGATTGGCGAGGTTGGCAAAGCGTGGGTCGATGAAGTAGGCCTTGAGGCTGTCGACCGCGCCGTTGATCACGGCGGTGTCGTAGCCGAAGAGGAGGCCGCCCAGGGTGGCGATGAGGGTGATGAGGACCAGATAGCGATTGAGTCGCGGCATAGGTTAGGTGAGCCCGGGCGGAGACCGAACGAGGCGGGCGTCCTGTGTATCGGATGCGGGGTGCGCACATCCGGTTCGAAGAGGAAGCTGAAGACGGCGTGCACGGTCAGAGGGGGGAGCCGATGAGGGAGCGGTCGGCGAGGCGGCCGGCGACGCGCTCCTGAGCGCGCAGGCGGGCGGCATCGACGAGCATTTTGCCCGCCCAGCGATAGACGTTGAACTGGGCGAGCAGGGAGCGCATGGAACGCATGCGGTCCTGCTGCTCTTCGATGGGCATGCGCAAAGCGGCGGCGAGGGCTTCACTGCTGGCTTCGAGGTCGTACGGATTGACGATGAGGGCTTCCGTGAGCTCACGGGCGGCGCCGGTGAACTCGCTGAGGACGAGGACGCCCTGGAGGTCGGCGCGGGCGGCGACGAATTCCTTGGCGACGAGGTTCATGCCGTCGTGGAGGCTGGAGACGTAACAGAGGTCGGCGGCGCGGTAGAAGCGGAAGACCTCGGGCGGCTCGTGGTGGGAGCGGAGCATCAGGATGGGGACGTAGCCATCGTGGCCGAAGCGCTCATTGATGCGGGCGGCTAGGGCCTCGACGGTGTCGTTGAGCTCGCGGTAGCGGGGGATCCGGGTGCGGCTGGGAGCGGCGAGCTGGGCGAAGGTGAAGCGTCCGCGGAATTCGGGATAGCGCTCGAGGAGGAGCTCGACGGCCAGAAGGCGCTCCTCGATGCCCTTGGTGTAGTCGAGACGATCGACGCCGACGCCGAGCAGGGCGTCGGGCTTGAGCCCCCAGTCGCGAAAGACCTGAGCGCGGCACTCTTCGGGGCTGGGGGCGGAGTCGGCCCAGTGGCTGGGCCACTCCAGCGAGATGGGGTACGGGCGGATGAGCGTGCTGCGGCCCTGCATGACGACGGCGTTGTTCTCGCGGTCGATGCGGGTTTCGAGATAGCGGTCCACCGACTCGAGGAAATTGTTGCAGTGGAGCTGCGTGTGGAAGCCGAGGATGCTGGAGCCGAGGAGGCCCTGGAGGATTTCGTTGCGCCACGGGCAGATGCCCATGCGCTCGGCATTGGGCCAGGGGATGTGCCAGAAGGCGATGACGGTGGCGCGGGGCAGGCGGCGGCGGATCATGGCCGGAGCGAGAGCGAAATGGTAGTCCTGCACGAGGATGATGGGGTCGCGGGAATCGACTTCGCTGCAGACGACGTCGGCGAATTTCTGATTGACCTCGCGGTAGTGGCGCCAGTCGGCGGCGCGGAAGACGGGGCGGGCATGGGCGACGTGGCAGAGGGGCCAGAGGCCTTCGTTGGCGAAGCCGTAGTAGTAGCCCTGGAGCTCGTCGTCGGAAAGCCAGACGCGGCGGGTTTGGTAGGACTCTTCGCCGGGGGGGACGGCAAGGCGGTCGTGGGAATCGACGGTGTCGCGGTCGGCGGAGCCGCTGCCGTGGGCGACCCAAATGCCGGAGCAGGCGCGGAGGACGGGCTCCAGGGCGGTGACCAGGCCGCTGGCGGGGTGCTGGACTTCGATGCGGCCGTCGGGCAGGCGCTCGTGGACGTAGGGCTCGCGGTTCGCGAGGATGACGATTTTTTCGCCGTGGAGGAGACGGCTGAGGGTCTGCTTGAGGCTGGCGGCGGACCAGGGACCGGAGGTATCGCCCTGCTCGGTGGCCATGCGGCCGAGGAGCTCGCGCATATCGGAGAGGATGGGCTGGAACTCGCGGGTGCGGCGGCCTTCGCCACGGAGGAGTCGGCGGAACTCGAGATTCCACTCATAGCGGGCGCGGCGGGCGGCGAGGAGGGGGACGCCAAAGGCGGTGAGGGCAAGGAGGGCGAAGATGGCGATGAGGAAGGTGCGGGCGCGGGCTTCGCGGGCATCGATATAGCTGAGGTCCTGAACGAGGACGACGAAGCCGAGATCCTGGCCGCCGGAGACGATGGGTGCGGCGTTGATCTGGACGCGTCCGGTGGGCAGGAGGCCGACGGTGCTCCATTCGCGGAAGGAGGGAGCGCCGCCGTGGGCGGGGTCGGCGCTGAGGATGCGGGAGCCGACTTCGGCGCAGTTGAATTCGTCAGGAAAGCCGGGGCTCTCGGCGCGGGCCAGGAGGTCGGGGCCACAGGCGGCGACGCCGATGACGCGCTCGTCGTGAGCGATGGAGAGGAGCTGGGTGTGCAGTTCCTGGGGATTATCCCAGGCCTGGGCAAGGGAGCGGCTGGAGCCGTGCAGGGCCAGATGGGCGCGGATGCTGACATCGCGCTCGAACCACTCGCGGGCGGTGGTTTCGACGACACCCGAGGCAGCCCAGGCGAGGAGAGCAAGACCGATGATGAGCCCGAGAATGAGCCGCGCGATGCGGGACATAGAGAAAGGGTAACGCAGGGGAGCGGCCGGTAGCCTGCAGCCAGGAGTCCGCAGCGGCTCGCCGGTTGGGCGCTGATACACTGAGGCTACTGTGGTGGAGCTGGTTCCATCGATACTTTCGGCGGATTTTGCGCGGCTGGCCGAGGAGATTGCGGCGGCAGAGCGCGGGGGCGGGCGTGCGATCCACGTGGACGTGATGGACGGGCATTTTGTGCCCAACATTACTCTGGGGCCGCCGATTGTGGCCTCGCTGCGGAAGCACACGCAGCTGCCGCTGGACTGCCATTTGATGATTGAAAATCCCGACGAGTTTATTCCGGCGTTTGCCGATGCCGGGGCGAACTGGGTGAGCGTGCATTACGAAGCCTGCCGTCATTTGCATCGGACGCTGGAGCTGATTGCACAGCATGGGATGGAGCCGGCGGTGGTGATCAATCCGGCGACGCCGGAAGACCTGCTGATCCCGGTGCTGGGGATGGTGCACCATGTGCTGGTGATGAGCGTGAATCCGGGGTTTGGCGGTCAGAAGTTCATTCCTTACTCGCTGAAGAAGATTCGGCGGCTGCGGGACCTGCGGCAGGAGATGGGGCTGCACTTCCGGATTGAGGTGGACGGCGGGGTGGCTCACGACACGGTAGCCGGCATCGTTGAAGCGGGGGCGGAGCTGCTGGTGGCGGGGAACGCGGTCTTCGGCGAGGGGCACGCGGAGCGGGATGCGCGGCGGCTGCTGGAAGCGGCGCAAAGAGCGGCCTTGCAGGTGGCCTGAGCCAGGGTAGAGAATCGGGGGAGCAATCGCAGACAGGTTTTCTCCTGAATGGGAAGTCGGGAACGGGAACGACGCAGAGGTCTGCGGATTTTTGAGGTGCTATGAACCGGTTGGTCCTTCGAGTGTCGGTAGTTTGTCTGGGTGCGGCGATCGTCTTTTCTCCGTGCGCATTTGCGAAGAAAAAGCAGAAGCACAAGAAAAATCAGGATTTAAGCGCCAATCCGCTGGGGAATGTGCAGTCGAACCAGCCGGACAAGCTTTTGTACGACAAGGCGATGAAGGCGATGAAGAAAGGCCACTACGATGTGGCCCGGCTGGACCTGCAGACGCTGCTGAACACCTATCCGGATTCCGAGTACGACATGCGCGCCAAGCTGGGGGTAGGCGACACCTGGTTTAAGGAAGGCGGGACGGCGGCGCTGTCGCAGGCGGAGTCGGAGTACAAGGACTTCATCACCTTCTTCCCAAACTCGCCGGAAGCGGCCGAGGCGCAGATGAAGGTGGGGGACATTTATTTCCAGCAGATGGAGAAACCGGACCGGGATCCGGCGAATGCGATCCATGCGGAGCAGGAGTACCGGACGATGCTGGAGCAGTTCCCGGATTCGCCGCTGATTCCGCGGGCGAAGCAGAAGCTGCGCGAGGTGCAGGAAGTGCTGGCGCAGCGGCAGTTCGAGATTGGGGAGTATTACGCGTCGCGGGAGAACTACGCGGCGGCGATTGCGCGGCTGCAGACGGTGTCGGACGACTATCCGTTGTTCAGCAAGGCAGACGAGACGCTGATCACCATTGGCGACTCCTATGCGGTGGAAGCGCAGAAGATGGCGCAGTCGAGGCTGCCGGCGAAGGCAAAGACGGAGCTGGTGCGGTACTACGACAATCAGGCGACCGCCGCGTGGGATCGGGTGGTGACGCGGTATCCGCTGTCGGCGCATGTGGAAGACGCCAAGGATCGTCTGATTGCGATGGGTCGACCGATTCCGGAGGCGAGTTCGCAGGCGCTGGCAGAGAGCCAGGCCGAAGAAGACAGCCGGGTGAGTGTGCGACTGGGGACGCGGACGCTGGCGCTGCTGGGGCACGGTCCCAGCACGATCAAGGCGGCGCGGGTGGGCGAGCCTTCGCTGCAGAGCCCGGCCCCGGTGACGGCGCCTGAGGTGATCAACGAGAGCTCGACGGCCTTCAAGGCGGCCCTGGCCGGGAAGCCGATTCCGGCGCCGGGGACGATGCAGCAGCCGGCGGGCGAAGAAGAGGCGCAGGGGGGGACGGGGAACAATACCGTCGAGCAGGCGCAGCCGGGGCAGGAGGGCGGCGAGCCCCCCGCACAGAAACTGACGTTTGAGGAAGTGCCGGATGCGTCGGGATCGCCGGGCAGCACGGTGACGGTGCAGGTGCCGAGCGGCGGCCAGGGCGGCGCGGTCGACGCGACGGAGGCTCCGGGAAACGGGGCTGCGGGTGGGGCCCCGAGCAATGGAGTTCCAGCCGGAGTGGCGGCGAATGCGAACGCCCGCCCGATTGCCACCCCGGTGGGTCCGACGGATCAGAAGCCGCTGCCGTCAATCGATAAGCCGGCAGAGGCTCCGCAGCAGGTCAATGAAGTGCCGGTGGGCGATCAGAACGCGCAGGTGAAGACGGGCGCGACGGCCAGCGGCAAGGCGAACAAGAAGAAGAAGGCTCCGTACGATAAGAAGGATGAGTCTTCCAGCCAGCACAAGAAGAGGAAGGGGCTGGACAAGCTGAATCCGTTCTAAGGCGGCCGGGAGCCGGTGGGCTGTAGCCGGTAGCCAAGCTGAGGACAGAGAGGCCGCGATTGCGCGGCCTTTCTGTTTGTGGGGATGCTGCATCCGCCCTGAGAGGGAAAACACTTCACCTCAGAGGACACGGAGAGCACAGAGAGCGACAGAACTCTGCCTGGTGGCGGCTGCGGGGAGAAGCGAAATCCTTTATCGTGAGGAAGAATGTCTCAGCAGGCGAAAGACTCGACGGAAACCGCGGCGCAGACAGCGCGGCGTGAATTGCCCAAAGCGTACGATCCAGCCGCGATTGAAGATCGCTGGGCGGAGTACTGGGTGCGGGAACGGCTGTTTGAGGTAAAGACACCCAGCCCGGAAGAGCTGGAGAAGCTGCACGCGCAGAGCAACGATGTGTTCACCATTTTGCTGCCGCCGCCCAACGTAACGGGGCGGCTGCACATGGGCCACATGCTGAACCAGACGGAGATGGACATTCTGACCCGCTGGCGGCGGATGCGGGGCGATCTGGCGCTGTGGCTGCCGGGCACGGACCACGCAGGCATTGCCACGCAGATGATGGTGGAGCGCCAGCTGACCAGCGAAGGAACGTCGCGACAGGCACTGGGGCGGGAGAAGTTCGTCGAGCGGGTGTGGGAATGGCGGCGGCACTACGGGGGGGCGATTCTCGACCAGATGAAGCGGCTGGGCGCGAGCGTGGACTGGTCGCGCGAGTACTTCACCATGGACGAGAACCTGTCGGTGGCGGTGCGCGAAGCATTCGTGCGGCTGTACGAGCAGGGGCTGATCTATCGCGGAGCGTACATCGTGAACTGGTGCCCGCGGTGCCAGACGGCCATCTCTGACCTCGAAGTCGTGCACGAGGAGCAGACCGGCAAGCTGTGGGAGATCCGGTACCCGGTGATCGGTGCGGAGAACGAGTTTGTGACCGTGGCGACGACGCGTCCGGAGACGATGTTGGGCGACACGGCCGTCGCCGTGAATCCGCTGGACGAGCGGTACCAGGGGCTGATTGGAAAGACTCTGCGGCTGCCGCTGGTGGGGCGGGAGATTCCGGTGATCGCCGATGAGTGGGTGAAGTCGGATTTTGGGACGGGGGCGGTGAAGGTCACGCCGGCGCACGATCCCAACGATTTCGCGATTGGGCAGCGGCACAAGCTGGCGGCGATATCGGTGATGGACGAGACGGCGCACATGAACGCCGAGGCGGGCGCCTATGCGGGGCTGGATCGGTATGTGGCGCGGAAGAAGGTGCTGGAGGATCTGGAGGCGCAGGGCCTGCTGGGCGCGGTGCGGGAGCATGTGAACTCCATTGGGAAATGCGATCGGTGCAAGACGGTGGTGGAGCCGCGGCTTTCGACGCAGTGGTTCATCGCGGTGAACAAGGCGCCCGAGGGCGGCGGCGATTCGATGGCCGAGCTGGCGCGGAAGGCTGTGCGCGCGGATGCCGAGGGGAAGAAGGCGATCCGGTTCACGCCGGAGATGTACGAGAAGGTCTACCTGGAGTGGATGAACAACATCTACGACTGGTGCATCTCGCGGCAGCTTTGGTGGGGGCATCGGATTCCCGCGTGGCATTGCGCGGGGTGCAGGAAGATCACGGTGGCGCGGGAGGATCCGACGCAGTGCGCGCATTGCGGCAGCGCGGACATTACGCAGGAGACCGACGTTCTCGATACGTGGTTCTCGTCGGGGCTGCTGCCGGTGACGGTGTTTGGGTGGCCGCGGCACACGCGGGATCTGGATGTGTTTTATCCGACGCAGCTTTTGGTGACCGGGTTCGACATCCTGTTTTTCTGGGTGGCGCGGATGATCATGCTGGGCTGCTGGTTCTCGAAAGACGTGCCCATGGCCGATGGATCGCCGCGGGCGCTGGCCGATTCGGTGCCGTTTCGCGAGGTGTACATCCACGCGCTGGTGCGGGACGCAGATCGGCAGAAGATGTCGAAGACGAAGGGGAACGTGATCGATCCGATAGCGATTGTGGAGCAGTACGGGACGGATGCGGTGCGGTTCACGCTGGCGTCGATGGCGTCGCCGGGGACGGATATTGCGTTCAGCGAGGCGCGGACGGAGGGGTATCGGGCGTTTGCCAACAAGATCTGGAACGCGGCGCGGTTCATTTTTATGAACGTGGAGCGGGCGCGGGAGGTGGGGGTTGCGGTTGACAGCTCCGCGCTGGGCGGCACGCCGAAAGTTGGCGAAGGCGCGCCGATAGAGGCGCGGTGGATTGCTTCGCGGCTTAATACTGTGGCTTTAGAGGTGAACGCGGCGCTGGGCGAGTATCGGTTCCACGAAGCGGCGAACACGGTTTATCAATTTTTCTGGGGAGATTTCTGCGACTGGTATCTGGAGATTGTGAAGCTGCGGCTGGATTTCGGCGAGGGCGCGGAGAAGGCCGTTGTTCGAAGTGCGCTGACGACGCTGCTCGAGACGTTTGAGGCGGCGCTGCGGCTGCTGTCGCCGTTTATGCCGTTTTTGACGGAGGAACTGTGGCACGCGGTGTATGAGGGTGAGGCTCCGGCCAAGTCGATTGCTTTAACGCGGTATCCGATGGGAAGCGAATCAGGAGTTCATGCGGATGAAGCCAGCGAGATAATGATGCTGCTCCAGAACCTGATCATCGATCTTCGAGCCTTGCGAAAAGAACGGAACGTTCCTGAAAGGGAGCGCGTGCCAGCCATCTACTTTGTTTCGGACAAAGCGAACCAACTGGTTCAGAGGAATATCGACATCGTCCGTCATCTCGCCAAAGTGACTGAAGTGAAGCCTCAGCCGCACGATGTTTTAGCGGGTCGAGTCGGTCGGCGCAGAGGTGTGGCTTGGGACGTTGATTTAGTCTTTGAAGCTGCCATCGACACCGCGGCGGAGCGGGAGCGGCTGACGCGGGAGCTGGCGAAGCTGGAGAAGGCGGTGGCATCGGCGGAGCGGCAGTTAGGGAATGAAGCTTTCCTGGCGAAGGCTCCGGCAGCTGTGGTGGAGGGGTTGAAGAAGCAGGAGTCGGAGAATCGGGTGTTGCTGGAGAAGACGCGGAAAGCTATGGAGGAGTTGGGGGCAGAGTAAGGGCCCCGTTCCCATGGCGGTCGCCGAGGCTGAGGTGGGGAAGGCTTGCACCACAGAGGACGCAGTGGGAGCTATGTCCCGCGAGGTGTAATCAGTATAAGAGGAGCTGAGAGCGACAGCGATGGAATGGAAGACACGGCGGATTGAGGCGATCCTGGAGCATGCGCTCCAGGAAGACAAGGCGACCAGCGATGTGACGACGGCGCTGACCGTGGAGCCGGGGCTGCGCGCGACGGCGACCATTCTGGCGAAGGAAGAGTGCGTGGTGTCGGGGCTGGGGTCGGTGCCGCGGTTCCTGGATATTTTTGCCCGTCTGGACGGGAAGAGCAGCGGACGGTTCGAGGTGATCAGCCATCCGGAGATCTTCGACGGCGTGCGGGTGCGGAAGGGTCAGGCGGTGGCGGTGATTCGTCACAATGCGCGTGTCTTACTGGCATGCGAGCGGGTGATGCTGAACCTGATGCAGCGAATGAGCGGGATTGCGACCCTGACGCGGCGCTATGTGGACGAGGTGCACGGGACCGGCGCGAAGGTGCTGGATACGCGCAAGACGATTCCGGGTCTGCGGATTCTGGATAAGTACGCGGTGCGCTGCGGCGGCGGGGAGAACCACCGGCTGGATTTGTCGGACGGGATTTTGATCAAGAACAATCACATTACCCTGGGCGGCGGGATCGAGAAGGTTCTGGAGCGGGCCAAGGAGCGGCGCAAGCCCGGGCAGACGATCGATATCGAAGTAAGGAGCCTCGCGGAACTGGACACGGCGCTGGCGCATGGGGCCGAGTCGCTGTTGCTGGATAACATGACGCCGGCGGAAGTAAAGAAGTGCATGGAGCGCGTGCGCGAAGAGAGCGGGAAGATTCCGGTGGAGGCGTCGGGGGGAATTACGCTCGAGAATATTCGCAAATACGCGCTGGCCGGGGCGGATTACATTTCGGTGGGCGCGCTGACGCATTCGGCGACGGCAGTGGATCTGTCGATGCGCATTACGGCGGAGATTTATTGAAGGCAGCCGGGAGCGGGGAGCCGGGAGCTCCGAGATTTCACCACAGAGGACACAGAGGACACGGAGGAGAGACGGGAGCTGGGGGCCGGGGGCTCGACTCGGCAGCGCACCATGACCTACGACATGTTTGATCTGGACGGTTTGGAGGCGGCGCTGGCGGGGACCCGGTTTGCGGGGAAGGTGCATTACTTTCCTGCGATTCAATCTACTAATACCTTTGCGATGCGGGAGGCGGAGGCGGGCGCTCCGGATCGGAGTGTGTATTTCGCCGATGAGCAGACGCTGGGGCGGGGACGCGGCGCGCACGGGTGGGAATCGCCGCCGGGATCGGGATTGTATGTGAGCGTGGTGCTGCGGCCGCGTCTGGCGCCGGCGGACATCCTGTGGCTGTCTCTGGCGGCGGGACTGGCGGCGCAGGAGGCGGTGCGGCGAACAGTGGGGCTCGAAGCGGATATTCGATGGCCGAACGATCTGCTGCTGGGACGGCGGAAATTTTGCGGGATTCTGACGGAATTGAATGCCGAAGTGACGCGGGTACGGCATGCGGTGGTGGGCATTGGGATCAACGTGCATCAGGCGGAGTTTCCGGTGGAACTGCGGGAGCTGGCGACGTCGCTGCGGATCGAGACCGGGCGTGAATGGCCGCGGCAGGAGCTGCTGCTGGCCTTGTTAGAATCGCTGGATGGCGAGGTGGCGGCGCTGACGCAATCGGCCAGTGTGGAGAGTGCGGCGCGGAGTGTGCGGGAGCGGATCACGGCGGGCTCGACGTGGATTCGCGGCAGGCGCGTGCGCGTGGATGAGACGGCGAACGGGGGCGAGACCTTTGCGGGAACCACGGACGGCCTGGATGAGCGCGGGTTCCTGAGGATTCGGACAGCGGACGGGACGCGCACGGTGCTTTCCGGCGGGGTGCGCGAAGCGTAGGACGGAGAAGGTCATGCTGCTGGTGCTGAACGTGAACAACACGAACACGGTGATCGCGGTATATGCGCTGCGGCCGGAGGGAACGACGGGCGAGCTGCGGGCGACGTGGCGCATCAGCACGCGGCAGGGCCAGACGGCGGATGAGTACGGGATTCTGGTGCGGAGCTTGCTGGCCAGCGAGGGCGTGGAAAGCGGCGCGATTCGCGGGATCGTAATTGCGTCCGTGGTGCCGCCGGTGGACTGGATTCTGCGGCAATTCTGCGAGCGGTATTTTGGGCAGAAGCCGCTGTTTATCGAGCCTGGCGTGAAGACCGGGCTGCCCATTTTGACGGACAATCCGGCAGAGGTGGGTGCGGACCGCGTGGCGAACTGCGTAGGGGCGTTCGCGAAGTACGGCGGTCCGACCATCGTGGTGGATTTTGGGACGGCGACGAATTTCGATGTGGTGTCGAAGAAGGGCGAATTTCTGGGCGGAGCCATTGCGCCGGGGCTGAACATTTCCGCGGAGGCGTTGTTTGCGCGGGCAGCGCGGCTGCCGCGGGTGGAGATACGGCGGCCAGCGAAGATCATCGGGACGAATACGGTGGACAACCTGCAGATTGGCTTGTTCTGGGGGCACATCGGGCTGGTGGATGCGATTCTGGAGCGGATGATTGGGGAACTGGGCAACGAAACGAAGTGCGTGGCAACGGGCGGGCTGGCGCATCTGATTGCGCGGGAGTCAAAGTACATTTCGGAAGTGAACGACATGCTGACACTGGAAGGGCTGCGGCTGATCTACGATCGGAATCGCGCGGCGCGGAGTGCCCAGGCGGTTGAGGCGCGGACGCCGACGGGCACGCCGGCAGCTTAGGGGTGTCCTGGAGCCGCTCAGGACGACGGTTTGGAAAACTACTTCAATTACTTTACAGAGATCGAGGAGCACTTCCAGCGGCGGCGGAGCTCGATTCTGCTGCTGTCGACGCTGGACTGGGCGCTGATCGAGACGTGGCGGGAGGCGGGGATTCCTCTGGAGGCGGTGCTGCGGGGAATCGATGCGGCGTTCGATCGACACGATGCGCGGAAGCGAGCGGGTTCGCGGCGGATCAACGGACTGGCGTGGTGCGCGCAGGCGGTGATGACGGCGGCGGAAGAGATGCAGGAGGCATCGCTGGGGGCAGCAAAATCGGAAGCGGATGGCGCGAAGGCCGGATTCGAGTGGGTGCGAATTGCGAATCATCTGGGGGAGGGCGCGGCGGGCCTGCGGGCGGCGACGGGCCTTACGGGTATTGGAGCGGAGGCTGCGCCGGAGATCGCGGAACGATTGACGCAGATGGCCGCAATGTCAGCAGAAGAGGCGCCGCGTCCCGAAGAATTGGAGAAGACGCTGACGGCATTCGAAGAGAAGCTGCTGCATGCGGTGATCGCGACGACGGCGGAGGAAGATTTGGCGGCGCTGCGGGAGCAAAGTGCACAGGAGATTGCACCGTACCGTCGGCGGATGCAGGCGCTGCAGATCCGGCAGATCGAGCAGCAGTTTCTGCACAAACGGCTGCTGGAGAAGCACAACCTGCCGCGGCTGAGCCTGTTCTACATGAGGCAGGAGTGAGGCTGCGCATCGAGAAGGCGATTTATGGCGGGGCGGGCCTGGCGCGCGCGGACGGGAAGGCTGTTTTTGTGCCGTTCGCGCTGCCAGGAGAACGGGTCGAAGCGACCATCCGCGAGGAGACCAGGAGCTATGCCGCGGCGGAGCTGCAGGAGGTGCTGGAGCCGAGCGGGGAGCGGCGGGCGGCGCCTTGTCCTTACTTTGGCGCTTGCGGGGGCTGCCATTATCAGCATGCGGATTACGCGGCGCAGGTAGAGATGAAGCGGGCGATCCTGCGGGAGACGCTGGAACGGGCGCGGGTGGGGGAAATTCCCGAGATTGCGGCGGTGACCGGGGAGCCGTTTGGGTATCGAAATCGGGTACGGCTGCATGTGGAGAAGAATCCGTTCCATCTCTGTTACAAAAGGCGGAATTCGCACGTAAATCTGCCGGTGGAGGGCTGTCCCATTGCGGCGCCTGCGCTGGAGGGGTTGATTCGTGCTCTGAATCGTGAGGGCGACGGATTGGGGCTGGGCGCCTGGGTGCGGGAGGTGGAGTTGTTCACCGACGATACCCAGGGGGCGGTGCTGGCGGCTTTCTGGACGGACCGCGCGAAGGATGAGGCAGAGCAGGAACTGGCAAAGTGCTGGACACGGTTACAGAATCTGCTTCCGGGGCTGGCGGGGACGGGTGTTTTCTCGGTCGAGCGCGGTGCGACGACGGGGAAGTTGCTGGCGCAGGCGGGTGATGGGGCGCTGATGTATCGCGCAGGGGCGCGGGCGTATCGCGTGAGGCTGGGATCGTTTTTCCAGGTGAATCGGTTTCTGATCGATCGGCTGGTGGGGCTGGTGACACTCGGGCAAGCAGGCGAGACCGCGTGGGATTTGTATGCGGGGGTGGGGCTGTTCTCGCTGGCGCTGGCGGAGGGCTTTCGTGAGGTGGTCGCGGTTGAATCGGGTGGGGCGGCGGTTCAGGATTTGCGGGAGAACCTGCGGGGAGCCACGCGTCATCGGGTGGTTGCGGCGGAGACGGCGGCATTTCTGCGGCGTGCGCAGGGGACGCCGGATCTGGTGGTGGTGGATCCGCCGCGGGCAGGGCTGGGGCGCGAGGTGACGACGCTGCTGGGGAAGGTTCGCGCGCGTAACGTGACTTACGTTTCGTGCGATCCGGCGACGCTGAGCCGGGACGTTGCCGCGTTGCTAGAATCCGGCTATCGACTGGCGAAAATGCACCTGGTGGACCTGTTTCCGCAGACGTTCCACCTGGAGAGCGTGACGCACCTGACGCTGGACTGAGGTCAGGGTGTTGGCTGGGCGACTGCCGATGGCCACGACCTCCACCCTTGCCTCTGAAATTTCCGACCAACGCGTGAATGCGCCGTCACCGCTGCGGGGGCGCGTGAGCCTGACGGCTCCTGCGCTGTTGGCCGCGGTGTGCTTTGTCGGCGGGGATGCGGCGACCTGGGTTGTGTGGATTCCCGCGGGGCGATTGCTGGTCGCGCTGGTTGCGCTGCTGGTGGTCGGGACGGCAGCGGCGTGGCGAGCGCAGCGTGTGGCGCTGGCGGCGGCGGGAGTCGCGTGCCTCGTGCTCGGGATGTTCTGCGCGGAGGTGCAGCCACGACCGGCGAGCGAGAGTCCGCTGAGCCGGATCGCAGCGGCGATTCCTGCAGCAACGCCGGCAACGCGGCGGGAGGGCATCGAGACGGCGCTGCTGATCGAGGGAACGGTTGTGCGGGCGAGCGGAGTGCGGCGGAGCGCCTCGCTGGCGCCGTATTCCGATGTGGTTCGGGAAGAGCAGAGCCAGCAGGTGGATGTGCGCGTGGCGGCGGTAGACGGCAGGCCTCTTCCTTCGCCGGAAGGGCTGCGGCTGACGGTGTATGCACCAGCCGGGGCGCGGCTTCCGGTTATGGTTTGTGGGGCGACGTTGCGCGGACGGGCCGCGCTGCACGAGGAGGAGCGATTTCTCGATCCGGGCGTCTGGGATGCGGGGGCGTGGCTGCGGCAGCAGTCCATCAGCGCGCTGGGCAGCTCGCATGCGGACGATGTCACCGTTACGGTGACGAATACGAGGCCGGGGCTGCGGTGCCGGATTCACAGCACGCAGCAGGCAGTAAGCGAGCGACTGGTGGCCTTTGTCGACGGCAGCGCGGGCCGATGGGCGTGGTTGCCGGCGGCCTTCCGGTTGAGCCACGACGACGCGGCGATGTTGACAGCGATGCTGACCGGGGACAGAACGCTGCTGGGGCATCGATTGCGAGCGGGATTCGAGCGAACAGGATCTTTTCACCTGCTGGTTGTTTCGGGGATGCACCTGGCGATCTTTGCGGGGCTGGTGTTCTGGGGGGCACAACGGCTGCGGCTGCCCCGCGTGGCTGCGTCGCTGGCAACAGTGGCTCTGTCGTTTGGGTACGCGCTCTTTACGGGATTCGGGCAGCCGGTGGAGCGCGCGTTCTGGATGGTGACGCTGTATCTGGCGGGGCGGCTGCTGTGGCGGGAGCGGCATCCGCTGAACGCGATCGGCTTCGCGGCGCTGGTGATGCTGGCGATGCGTCCGGCGGCGGTCGCGGATGCGGGGCTGCAGATGACGCTGTTGTCGGTGCTGGCGGTGGCGGGGATTGCGGTGCCGGCGGCAGAGAAGACGTTTGGGCCGTTTTTGCGGGGGACACGGGATTTGTGGCTGGTGCCGATGGATCCATCACTGCCGCCGCGAGTGGCGCAGTTTCGGGTGAGCCTGCGCATGCTGGCACGAGCGTTGCGGCCGGCGATGGGGGCGCGGCTGGCGCTGCAATGGATGCCGTGGTGTGTACGGCTCGGGCTTCTGCTGCTTGAGCTACTGACGACGTCCATGGCGATTGAGCTGCTGATGGCGCTGCCCATGGCACTTTATTTTCACCGGGTGACGGCGGTGGCTTTGCCGGTGAATCTGCTGATTGTGCCGCTGCTCGGGATCCTGCTGCCGCTGGCGCTGCTGTTCCTGGCGATGGTGCTGGCGATTCCGAAGGTGGCGCTGGTGGCAGGGGCCCCGCTGGCGCTGCTGCTGCACGGAGCGGCGGGGCTGGTTCGGGCTTTTGGGGCGATGCGAATGGGGGATTTGCGCATTCCGGATCCGCCGGTGTTGGCTGTAGCCGGCGCGGTGGCGATGATGGGGACGGCGCTGGTGCTCATTCGATTGCGAAGGTGGGGGCTGCCGCTGTGCGGGTTCGCTCTGGCGACGTCGGTGGCGCTGCTGGTGGTGCCGCGAGGGGTCGTGCATCAGGAGGGGGCGCTGGAAATCACGACGATCGATGTGGGGCAGGGGGACTCGCTGCTGATCGTGACGCCGCATGGCAGGACTCTTCTGGTGGATGCGGGGGGCCTTGTGGGTGCCGGGGATCTGAGCGGCAAGGCAGGCGGCGGGAGCGGGTCGAATTTCGATGTGGGTGAGGATGTGGTGTCGCCGGTGCTTTGGTCGCGGGGGATTCGCCGGCTCGACGCGGTGGCGATTACGCATGCGCACGCGGATCATATTGGCGGGATGGCTGCGGTGCTGGCGAACTTTCGCCCGCGGACGTTATGGGTGGGGATCAATCCCCATTCGGCGCTGTACGACGCGGTGCTCGATGAGGCTCGCACGACACGCACGGAGGTGGTGCGGCATACGGCGGGCGACCTGTTTGATTTCGATGGGGTGCGGGTGCGGGTGTTGGCGCCGGAGGCGGGTTATCGACCGGGACCTGTGCCGAGCAACAACGACTCGCTGGTGCTGCAGTTGTCCTGGGAGGGCAGGACGGCCTTGCTCGAGGGGGATGCGGAGTCGCCGAGCGAGGAGCGCATGGTGGCGGAAGGCGGCCTGCGCGCGGATTTCCTGAAGGTGGGTCATCACGGCAGCCATACTTCGACGACGCCGGCGTTTTTAGCGGCGGTTGCGCCGGAGTGGGCAGCGGTCTCGGTGGGACGGCGTAACTTTTACGGGCATCCGAACTACGACGTGATGGAGCGGCTCGCGACGGCGCACGTGCGGACCTATCGCACGGACATGGTGGGATTGTCGACGGCTGACCTGGATGGGCGAGGGGTGCGGCTTTCTGTTTGGGTCATGCGCTAAGGAATCCAGGAGGCGGGAGGCGGGAGGCAGGAGCCTGGAGGCGGAGCGCGCTTGTTGCCGGTGGCGAGTCACCGCAGAGGACATTGAGAGCGCAGAGGGGGAGACGAGGGCATTTCCCGGAGCCAGAAATGAGAAATGCAGGTTCCGGTTCGGCTCGGATGCTTCGCGGACTCGCTCAGGGCAGGCTCTTCGACTCGCGCCCGCATTGCTGTTGCGCCAGAGGCGCGCAACGAATGCGGAAAATCTTTTCCCGAAATCCAGAGCCTTCGCAGGGACTTTATATCGCAGGAGCTTTATAACGATGGGTCAGCCCATTTGGGCGGCCGCTTCGAGGGCGTTGCAGGCGGCGACGGTCCCGTTTTCGGACTGCACCTGGGCGGCTACGGCGTGGGCACGCTGCTGATAGGCATGGTCGGAGAGCAGACGCGCAATCAGCTCCGCGGCGGGTTTGGCCTTGTAGTCTTTGCGACTGAGAACCTCGGCGATGCCGAGGCGGCGCACGCGGCGGGCGTTGTCCGGCTGATCGTGGCTGTAGGGCATGACGAGCATGGGGCGGCCGGCGCGCAGGGCCTGGGCAGTGGTACCGATGCCGCCCTGGTGGATGAGGACCGAAGCGCGAGGAAAAATCTGCGAATAAGGAGCGTAGCGGGCGACGCAGAGGGTGTCGGGCAGTTTGCGCTTAGGGAGGTTGCGGTCGTCAGCGCCCACGAGGAGCACAGCGCGCTGACCGAGGCGCTCGGCGGCTTCGGCGCTCTGCTCGTAGAAGTCGCCGGCATGCATGACGGCTGCCGAGCCGAGGGTGAAGACCAGCGGCGGCGGCCCGGAGTCCAGGAAAGCAGCAAGGGCGGGCTCGAGGCGACCCTCGTCGCCGGAGCCATCGTAGAAGGCGAAGCCGGTGATCTTCGCTGAGGAGGGCCAGTCCGGCTGCGGAGAGCCCATGGCGGAGGAATAGAGAGCGAGGGCGAGACGCTCGGAGTGCTTCGCGCCGAAGATGGGATCCTTGCCACGGGGCAGGCCGAGTTCGCGGCGGAGGGCGTAGACCGGCTCCGGCCATTTGCGCGTAACGAAGCGGGCGAAGCGCGCCACGACGTGACCCAGGGCCGGGACTCTTTCCTGCACACGCGCGAGTGTTGGATAAGGCGGGAGAACCGGCGGGTCGTACGCAGAGAAGAACGAGAAAGGTGCGAGGACATAGGAGGCCCAGGGGATGCCGGTCTTCTCGGCGACCAGGGGCGCGGCATAGGCGAGCTCGCCGGCGACGAGAAGGTCGGCGCCGCCATCGGCGTGGACCGCGGCGAGGAGATCGTCGTAACTGTCGCGCAGGGAAGGGAAGAGGAACTGACGGAGGCCGGTCTCCGTTCCGTGTTTGATGTCGTAGATCATCGCGATGAGACGCGTGTCGTTGGGGTCCTGCGCGGGGCGAACGGGCGCGAAACCGATGCCGAG
>DATASQ010000013.1:0-72634 GCA_036269135.1 Acidobacteriaceae bacterium | reverse complement strand
GTTATCGTGATCGCGGCCACGATCCCCCCAGCCCCCGCGGCCATTCCAGGCGGGCTGGGTTCCCGCGCTCCAGGTCGGCACAAACCCCGGAGCAAAAGCATGAGAGGAAGCGGGGAAGACGGCGCGGCCGGGTGTATAGATGCCGTGCGGCCCCAGCGTGGTGATTTGTCCGGGCGAGCCCGTGATCGATCCGGTGAAGCCACGGCCGGAGAAACCGCCCGCGTGGCCCGCGTACCCGCCATGTCCCCCCGCAAATTCGCCATGCTGCGCGAATGCCGCGGAAGCGGCGATCAGGAATCCTGCCACAACACCGGAAGCGAGCAAGCTGGAAATTCGCGGCCGCATGGGACCCATCCTATCTGCTGTTCATTAGACGCCGCACAGCGGGGTGGGGACTCCTGATAAGGATCAGATCAGTTCCGTGCCCCAGAGGTCATGGAGATGGAGGACGCCTTCGATCCGGCGGTCTTCATCGACGACCACCAGCGAGGTAATCTTCTTTTCCTCCATCGTGTGCAGCCCGCGAACCGCTAACTCCTGGGCAGAGATGGTTTTGGCCAGCGGATTCATGACGTCGCCGGCCGTCTTGCGCAGGCCGTCGGGACCGTCGGATTCGAGCAGGCGGCGCAGGTCGCCGTCGCTGATGATGCCGGCCAGTTTACCGCCGCATTCCACCGTCGTCATGCCCAGCTTCTTGCGAGACATCGTGTAGATGACCTCGGTCATGGGCGTGGCGATATCGACGCGCGGGACAGCATCGCCCGAGTGCATGAGCTGGCGGACCGTGGCGAGGCGCTTGCCCAGCTTGCCGCCTGGGTGAAGGGCCGCAAAATCCTCGACGCGGAAGCCTTTGCGCAGGGAGACGGCAATGGCCAGCGCGTCGCCCAGAGCGAGCATGGCGGTAGTGGAGGCGGTCGGCGCCAACCCCAGGCCGCAGGCTTCGGCGGGAACGGAGCAGTCCAGGGCCACCGTGCTGGCGGCGGCAAGGGTGGAATGCACATCGCAAACAAAGGAGATCAGGGCGTTGCCCATGCGCTGAATCGTGGCCAGCAGCCGCAGGATCTCCTCGGTCTCGCCGCTGGCGGAAAGGGCGATGACCACGTCGCCCTCGGTGATCATGCCCAGATCACCGTGAACCGCTTCGGCGGGATGAAGAAAAAGCGCCGGGCTGCCGGTGGAGCTGAGCGTCGCGGCCACTTTCTGGGCGACGATGCCGCTCTTGCCCATCCCGGTGACGACGACGCGACCGCGCGTTTGTCCGCACTCGAGGACGCGGTCGACGGCGCCCTCGAAGTCGGCGGCCATGGGACCGTCGAGACGCTGGGCGAGCGCCAGCAGCGCTTCGGCTTCGATCCGAACGAGTTGCGCCGGAGTGTGGACGTCGCTCATGCTCTGAAACTCCTGATGCTACCACCGGTCCGCCGCCGCGTTCCCATAGAATAGGGACAGAGGGTACTGTTTTGCGGCGGAATCTCCTGGTCTTGTCGGCGATGGTGGTGGCGGTCGGGCTGATGATTGCGGCGGGTGTGATGAATTACCTGCAGCGACGGCACGCGGCTGAAGCGCAGGCGCAGATGATGAAGATGACGCTGGTGCCTGCCGATGGAGCCACCAGCGACGCCTCGAATGTGCCGGCCGAATCGGCTGAGGCGATGACCGAGACGGCGACCGAAGCCGATGAGAACTCCACCGGCCTGAACGGGAAGACAGCGCCCAACTTTACCCTGGACGACATCAACGGGAAGAAGGTGTCGCTGTCCAGCTACCGCGGACATGCGCTGGTCGTGGACTTCTGGGCGACGTGGTGCGGACCGTGCAAGGTCGAGATTCCCTGGTTCGAGAAGCTGCACGACCAGTACGCGAGCCAGGGGCTGCAAATTCTGGGCGTTTCGGCGGACGACCTGGACAAGGACGATCCGGCGAAGCTGTTCACCGAGAAGCGGGACATCGCGGATTTTGTTCAGAAGATGCACATGAATTATCCGGTGCTGATCGACGCCGATTCGATCGCCAATTCCTACGGCGGACTCGATGCGCTGCCAACCACGTTCTTTATCGATAAGAACGGGAAGATCGTGGCTTCGACCATCGGCCTGGCGCCACGGGAGCTGATCGACGCCGACATTCAAAAGGCGATTCACAGCGGAGGGCCGTCGTGAAGCGAGCATTGGTCATCGCGGCTGTTGTGGCGGGCGCGCTGCTGGCCGGCGCGCAGAAGCTGCCGTGGCAGACTTCGGCGAGCGTGAAACCGGGCGACGATCAGCTGGTCCACTTCCTGTATCCGCAGCAGGTAACCGTGCCTGCGGGCAAGCCGCAGACGATCGAGATGCATTTCCGGATCAACTCCGGGCTGCACATTAACTCGCACCAGCCGCGGCAGAAGAGCCTGATCCGGACCGAACTGATTGCGGCCGAGCCGACCGGAGTCAAGATCAGCGCAGTCGATTTTCCGGTGGGTTCGGACTATGCGTTTCCGCTGGACCCGCAGGAGAAGCTGAGCGTCTACACCGGCGACTTCGTGCTGAAGATGCACCTGACGGCTCAGAAGGGGAACCATCTGGTGCAGGGTGCTCTCCGCTACCAGGCCTGCGACACCAACACCTGCTTTCCGCCGCGAAACGCTCCGGTGGCGGTGGACGTGATTGGGCAGTAGCGCCGGCCCGGATTTTATTTCCCTCGATTTTGAGGGTCAAGCATTTTTCAAATCCTTTCCTTTGTGCAGCTTGCTCGCCTGGCAGGCACTCTCTCGCAGGTAAGCGATCGGAACGAGATCAGTTAGGAGGGAACTCCTCTAAACTCCTGTCGCCTGAAACGGCGATGGGGACTCTCCGTTGAAGCGGAGAATCCCCAGTGTGTTGAGTGTGGGCGGGCTTGCGAGGGATTGCCAGCAAAATCGGCGGGCCGAGGGTACGGAGGTACCGCGTTCTTCCGCCGCCAGGATGACAGGCCGTTCAGGATGGCTTAAGGCTGCTGCGATATGACAGTGAGGGTCTGACGGTGAGGGCATGGCGATCCAACTTCAGTCGCTTGTGTTGCTGGTGGTTCTGGCGGTCGTGGTCAGGGGTGCAGCGCCGAGAGGTCCCGGAAGCGGACCGGGGCGGGACGGGGAGCGGCCACTGGTGCGGGAGCGACTGCCGGAACGCGTCCGGCGGACGGCGGATGCGGAGGCGCGTGGGTCGACGGTACGCGGGTATTCGGTGGAAGTGGAGCGCGGGCGGCGGGTTTACGAGGTGACGATGACACGCGACGGGCACGCCCGGTCGGTAACGATTGCGGCGGACGGGCGCGTACTCGAGGTGGAAGAGGCGGTGGATGTGAGCACGCTGCCGGCCGAGGTGGTGACGGCGCTGCGGAACCGGGCCGATCGCGCAGATATTACCGGCGTGGAATCGATCACGCGGGCCGGCGTGCTGGTCGCGTACGAAGCGCACGTGGTCATGGCGGGTCGGCGGTTCGGGATCCGCGTGGGGCCGAAGGGGCAGAAAGTCGAAGGAGACGATTAGGGATCCTCAATTGTGAGCATCCGTTCGGCCGATCGTCGGATCGCGCACTGCCGGTTCGAGAACGAGCCGCCCTCCATTGTCCTTCGAGGAGCTCGCCGCTCGGAAGCCGGCGAACTTTCCTGCCGCCCCCTGCGTACTGTCCTCCACCGTTCATTCTTCGCACCGAGGCGCTCATGGAGAACCTGGCTCAGGACCTTCGCTACACGATTCGAACGCTGCTCCGGGCTCCGGGTTTTTCCTTTGTGGTCATCCTTTCCATCGCGCTGGCCTTTGCTGCCAATGCCACCGTTTTCAGCGTCGCCAACGGATTGCTGTGGGGAGTCCTGCCGGTTCCCGACCCGGGCCGGGTCGTGATGTTCTCCGAAGGAGACTCGTTCTCTTATCCCGACTACCTCGACTACCGCGACCAGACGCAGACCCTCTTCGAAGGCGGCATAGCCGCTCAGTTTCCGCTGGTTCCCGCCAGCATCGGCGGCAAAGGAGCTCCTGAGCGCGTCTGGGGCCAGGCGGTCAGCGGCAATTTCTTCTCGGCTCTCGAGGTGCGCGTGGCCCTCGGCCGCGCCATTCTTCCCGAAGACGACACGCCGGCGCGCGGCCATGTGGTCGTGCTCAGCAACGGATTGTGGCGCCGGCGCTTTGCTGCCGACCCGGCCGTTCTTAATCGCGACGTTGCGCTGAACGGTCATCACTACACCGTCGTGGGCGTGGCTTCGCCCGGCTTTACGGGCGTGGATCGCGGCGTCGCCTCCGACTTTTGGGTGCCTCTCGCCGTCGCCGGGGAAATTCTCCCGGATCTCGCCACCGGCGGCAATCTGCGCACGGGACGCAACAATCAATGGCTCATGCTGGACGCGCGGCTCAGGCCCGGCGTCAGCCGCGGCAGCGCTCTCGCTGCGCTCAACGTCGTCAGGAAGCATCTCGACGAGGCATGGCATAAGGACGACAAGAGCCATGAGAAGGTCACTCTGCAGTCCGCAGGCGGGCTGATTGGCGGGTCGTCGACCCCCGCCTACACGCTGATGGCCGTCCTCATGGTGGTGGTTGGACTGGTCCTGCTGGTGGCCTGCGCCAACGTCGCCAACCTGCTGCTTGCCCGGGCCACCGGCCGCGAGAAAGAAATCGCCATTCGCCTTGCCATCGGCGCCGGGCGTCGGCAGCTGGTGCGGCAACTCCTCATCGAAAGCTTTCTCCTCTCGCTCACCGGCGCGGCTTTTGGATTTCTTCTCGCGGCCGCGGCGGCCCGCGCCATTTCCAGCTTCCGGCTGCCGCTGCCTTTTCCCGTCGCTTTCAACTTCAATGTCGATGCACGCGTAGCCTTCTTCACGCTGGGCCTGTCGGTGGTCACCGCTTTGCTTTTTGGGTTGGTCCCGGCCCTGCGCGCCTCGCGTCCCGATCTGGTTGGATCGCTCAAGGCCGCCCGCTCCGGCTTCGGCCGCGGCGGACGCTCCGGCATGCGCAACACCCTGGTCGTCGTCCAGGTCTCGCTCTCCCTCGTTTTGCTCACCACCGCCGGGCTCTTTCTGCGCAGTCTGGGGAACGCCTCTTCGATCGACATTGGATTCAAGCCCAACAAACTGCTCCTCATGTCGATCGACCCCAAAGCCCAGAATTACTCGCCGGCCAAAACAGTTCAGTTCCTCTCCCAGCTGCACGACCGCGTGGCGGCGCTCCCCGGAGTTCGCTCGGTCAGCTTTGTGGGCGATGTCCCGCTCAGCATCGGCTCGACCATGAACCGCTTTGTCGGCGAAGCCGCGCAGGGTCATCCCGGCCAGAACGTCATTGCCATCGTCGACGCGGTCAGCGCCGGATATTTTCAGACCATGGGGATTTCGCTGCTGCGCGGACGCGACTTCACCCCCCACGTGGACGGTCCGTCGGCAGCCATCATTAACCAAACCATGGCCGCACACCTGTTTCCTGGACAGGATCCTGTCGGCCGCTCCATGCGCGAGGACAAAACCACCTACACCATCGTCGGTGTCGCCCGCAATTCGAAATGGCGCACCATCGGCGAGAAGCCGACCGACGCCGTCTATTTCTTCATCGATGCCGCGCCGGAAAAAGTTAACAGCTTCTTCGGAACCACCCTCCTCGTCAAGACCTCGACCGATCCGCGCGTCCTCGCCCGCCCCGTGCGCGAGCAGATCGCCGCGCTCGATCCGAACATGGCCGTCTTCAACATCCAGACGATGCAGGAGCACGTGGATAAATCGCTGCTGCTGCCGCGCATCTCCGCGCTTCTGCTGGGCATCTTCGGAGCCATCGGCCTGACCCTCGCTTCGATCGGCCTCTACGGTGTCATGAGTTATTCGGTGCGACGCCGGACCCGCGAAATCGGCATCCGGATGGCGTTGGGTGCCAGGCGCCCCGCGGTTCTGCGCATGATTCTTCGCCAGGGCCTCATTCTTACTCTGATTGGTTTAGGGATCGGCCTCGGCATCGCGCTTGCCCTGGGACGATTCACGGCCAGCGTGCTGTATGGCACCAGCGGAACCGATCTGCTCACGTTCATGAGTGTTTCTGCGGTGCTGCTGACCACAGCGGCGGTGGCCGTCCTGGTCCCCGCACTGCGAGCCGCTCACGTGGAGCCCACCACGGCGCTTCGCTACGAGTAGCGGATCACCCACTGGCCGCCTCGGCTCTGTCAGGCCATGGCGACCCGTTTCAAATATGGTGCGGTCCGGCTGGTTTTGGACTGGGCTACTTCTTTCGGCGTGCCGGCGGCGACGATGGTGCCGCCTTCTTCGCCGGCGCCGGGGCCGATGTCGACGACCCAGTCGGCGGCGGCGATGATGTCGAGGTCGTGTTCGACCACGATGACCGTGTTGCCGAGGTCGACGAGGCGGTTGAGCTGGGCGAGAAGACGCTCCACGTCGGAGGGGTGAAGGCCGGTGGTGGGCTCGTCGAGGACGTAGAGGGTGTCGCCTTTTTGCGGGCGCTGGAGCTCGGTGGCGAGCTTGATGCGCTGCGCTTCTCCACCGCTGAGCTCGGTGGCGGGCTGGCCGAGGCGGAGGTAGCCGAGGCCCACTTCGCTGAGGACGGAGAGGGCGCGCTGGACGGGGAGCTCGTCGGCGAGGAACTCGAGGGCGTCGTCCACGGTAAGGCCCAGGACTTCGGCTACATTTTTGTCGCGGTATTTCACTTCGAGGGTCTTCGGATTGAAGCGGGCGCCGTGGCAGGTGGGACAGGGCGAGTAGACGCTGGGGAGGAAGAGCAGCTCGACGCAGACAAAGCCTTCGCCGGAGCAGGTCGGGCAGCGGCCTTTGGCGACGTTGAAAGAAAAGCGGCCGGCGTCATAACGAAGGTCGCGCGCCATTTTTGTCGCGGCAAAGAGGCGGCGGACGTGATCGAAGAGGCCGGTATAGGTGGCCATATTCGAGCGGGGCGTGCGTCCAATGGGCTTCTGGTCGACCTGAACGAGGCGACGGATGGACTCCATGCCGGCGGCGATGGAGCCGCCGAGGGTGACGGGGACGTCGGCGGTGAGGGGATCTTCATCGGTGTCGTCTTCAGAGAGCTTTTGGCCAAGGTGCTGCGCGGCCAGCTCGACCAGGACCTGGCTGACGAGGGTGGACTTGCCGGAGCCGGAGACGCCGGTGACGGTGGTCAGAACGCCGAGGGGAAAGCCCGCGTCGAGGTTGTGCAGGTTGTTGCGGGTGACGCCGGCGAGGCGGAGCCATCCCGTGGGGGTGCGTGGGGTGTGCGGCGCGGGCTTGCGGGCGTCGAGGTAGAGGCGGGTTTTTGAGGCGTGGATCTTGTGGAGGCCCGCAGGCGGCCCGCTGTAGAGGATTTCGCCACCACGTTCGCCAGCGCCGGGGCCTACGTCGACAATCCAGTCGGCGCGGCGGATGACGTCGATTTCGTGCTCGATGACGAAGAGGGAGTTGCCCACGCGCTTCAGGGCGTCGAGGGCGTGGAGCAGGGTTTCGGTGTCGGACGGGTGCAGGCCGGCGGAAGGCTCGTCGAGCACGTAGACGACGCCGAAGAGGTTGGAGTGCATTTGCGTGGCGAGGCGGAGACGCTGAAGCTCGCCGGGCGAAAGCGTAGGCGTCGAGCGCTCGAGGGCGAGATAGCCGAGGCCCAGGAGGAGCAACGCGTCGAGGCGGGCGACGATGTCCTGCGTGATGCGCAGGGCGACCGCGGCTTTCTCCGGAGTGGTACGGAGGGGCGAGGTCTTCGGCTGCGCGTAGGGCGCGAGCAGGCGGTGCACCTGCTGGAGCGGCAAAGCGCCGAGCGAGCCGATGTCGAGGCCGGCAAAGCGGACTTCGAGGGCGTCGGCGCGGAGACGCTTGCCGTGGCAGACGGGGCACTCGGTGGAAAGCATGAAGGCGGAGACCCGGCGCTTCATCATGGCGCTCTGGGTTTTGGAGAAGGTCTCCATGACGTAGCGGCGGGCGCCGGTGAAGGTGCCCATGTAGCTGGGCTCCATTTTCTGGCGGAGGGCGCGGCGGGTTTCCGCGGGGGTGAAGCCGGCGTAGACGGGGACGGTGGGCTGGTCGTCGGTGAAGAGGATCCAGTTGCGGTCTTTTTTGGGCAGGTCGCGCCAGGGGCGGTCGACGTCGTAGCCGAGCGAGACGAGGATGTCGCGCTGATTTTGTCCCTGCCAGGCGGTGGGCCACGCGGCAATGGCGCGCTGGCGGATGGTGAGCGACGGGTCGGGGACCATGGACGGCTCGGTGACTTCGTAAATACGACCGAGACCGTGACATTTGGGGCAGGCGCCTTCGGGGCGGTTGGGGGAGAAGTTTTCCGCGTAGAGCATGGGCGCGCCACGGGGATAGTCCCCGGCGCGGGAGTAGAGCATGCGGAGGAGATTGGAGAGCGTGGTGACGCTGCCGACCGAGGAGCGGGTGGTCGGCGATCCGCGCTGCTGCTGGAGGGCGACGGCGGGAGGAAGGCCGTCGATGGAGTCCACTTCGGGGACGCTGAGCTGGTGGAAGAGGCGGCGGGCGTAGGGGGAGACGGACTCAAGATAGCGGCGCTGGGCTTCGGCGTAGAGAGTTCCAAAGGCGAGCGAGGATTTGCCGGAGCCCGAGACGCCGGTGAAGACGACGAGGGCGTCGCGGGGGATGTCGACGTCGACATTTTTAAGGTTGTGTTCGCGCGCGCCGCGGACGCGGACGCTGGCGGGGGGAGCGGCGGCGGTGCGGAGGCGGGCGGGGTCGTCGAGCTGGGCGAGATCCATGCGAATTTTTGGATGCGGGGATCTGGGGAAAGGCGCGCGCCGTTAACACGTTGCGGATTCGGAGAGGTCGCCGCTGGAGGGGGCCCGGTTGGCGCTGGGATCCGAGGACAGCGTTCTTATTGTAAGGAACAGCGGCGCGTCCCCCGCGCTCTACGCTGGGCGGGTGTTGGGAGGCGATGGGAGCGAGGGGGCGCGGCTTAGGCAATTCGAGGGCCGCTTACTGTAGTAACGATTCGGGCATCCCCATTGGCAGGAGAGTACATCCTTGGTAAGGTTGCACGTTTTTCTCAGGAGAGCCGTATGTCGTATGCCTTGTTTTCAGGGTCCCGCCCCAGGCGGCGTGGCCCGAGTGTCCCCTCTACATCTTCTTATCGTTGGTTGCGCGTCGGCCTGGGGCCGGCGCTTTTATTTGCCATGCTGTTCGCCTGGCTGGCGCCGGGGGCGCAGGCGCAGTTCAAAGCCTCGCTGCGTGGGACGGTGAGCGATCCGTCGGGGGCGGTGATTCCGGGGGCGAAGGTTACGCTGACCGACAAGGACACGAACCAGAGCCAGTCGGTGATGACGGATGGGAGCGGGATTTACACATTCAACTCGCTGGGTCCGGCCAATTACAGCCTGGTGGTTGCGCATGCCGGCTTCAAAAGCAAGACATTGACGCAGGTAGAGATTACGCCGGAGCAGGCGAACGCCATCAACGTAACGCTGGTGCTGGGCGCAGCGACGCAGACGGTGACGGTGAGGTCGATCACGCGAGGACTGCCGACGGACACGGCGACGCTGAGCGCGACGATCTCGAGCAACCAGATCCAGCACATGCCGTCGTTCAATCGGGACATTTTCCAGCTGGCGCAGTTGACGCCCGGCGTGTTCGGGGACGCGTCCCAGGGTTCGGGCGGAGGATCGTACGAGCTGCCGGGAAACCAGGGACCGGGCGGCGCATCCGCAGGTGGGGGAGGCATCTTCGCAACGGAGAACGGGCCGCAGGTACAGGCGCTGGGCGGGCAGTATGAGACAAACGGGATCAGCATCGACGGCATCAGCACCACGAGCGCGGTATGGGGCGGAACGTCGGTGATCACGCCGAGCGAAGACTCGGTGCAGGACCTGCACGTCGTCTCCAACAGCTATGACGCGGAGAACGGGCGGTTCAGCGGCGCGCAGATCGAAGTCACGACGAAGAGCGGGACGAACACGGTTCATGGCAGCGCGTTCTTCAAGGCTTCGCGGCCGGGACTGAATGCTTATCAGCGCTGGAACGGTCTGGGTTCGAATGCCGCACCGATGGGCACCACGGATTCCGCGCGGGCGGCATCCCGCGGAGTGAACCGGGACAACTCGCGCTTCAATCAATATGGCGGCAGCCTGGGCGGCCCCTTTTGGAGGAACAAGCTGTTCGGATTTTTCAATTATGAGACGAGCCCGTTGCAGGCAACGACGACGGCCCAGGGCTGGTACGAGACCTCGCAATTCGACTCGCTGACCGGCGCGGCGCCGATTGCCGGGAAATACCTGAAGTACCCAGGGGAGGGCCCGGCGTCGTCAAGCATCGTTCCCGAAACGTGCGGATCGATTGGCCTGACGGAAGGCGTGAACTGCAACACCACAAACGGGGGTCTGGATGTGGGTTCGCCGCTCAGGAGCGCGGCAGGCACGCAGGATCTGACCTACGGGGGAAGCGCGAATGCGCCGGGCGTGGGCGGCGGCCTGGATGGGATTCCCGACCTGGCGTACTTCAATACAGTGGATCCCACAACGACCTCGCAGGCGCAATACAACGGGCGTCTGGACGCGGATATTTCCTCGAAGGATCGGCTGACGTTCACGATCTACTGGGTGCCGTTGGACACCACGGACTACAACGGACCCGTACGTTCGGCCAACCTCTGGCACCACTCGCAAGTCAACGATGCGTTTGCGCTGATCTGGAACCACACCTTCTCGGCGACGCTGCTGAACCAGGCGCGCGCCAATGCGGCGGGCTATCGGTGGAACGAGGTGGCGAGCAATCCGCAGGAGCCATTCGGCCTGCCGCAGGACAACCTGGACGACATCGGCAGCGCCAACATGAGCAACGCCTATTTCGGCGCGCCGGGACCGAGCGTTCTGAACCAGTGGACCTACTCCTACAACGATGTGCTGACGAAGGTGTGGGGCAAGCAGAACATCAAGGCGGGGGGAGAGTTGACGCGGCTCTATTACCTGAACGAAGCGGTGTATGCTTCGCGCCCAACGTTCACGTTCCATAACTTGTGGGATTTCGCGAACGATGCACCCTATAAGGAAACCGGGACGTTCAACTACGCGACCGGCGTTCCATTTGCGAACCGCGAGGACAATCGGGAAAACCTGTGGGGCTTCTTCGTGCAGGACAATATCAAGCTGCGTCCTAACTTCACGATCAATGCGGGATTGCGGTGGTCGTACTTTGGGGCATTCTCCTCGAAGGAGAACAATCTGGACGTGATGCAGTTTGGGAGCGGGGCCAATCCACTGACGGGGCTGAACATCAAGGTAGGCGGCGGTCTGTATTCGCCGAGCAAGGATAACTGGGGACCGCAGATCGGCTTTGACTGGCAGCCGCTGAGCCAGCACGGCAAGGCGGTGGTAAGGGGCGGATTCGGAATCAATTACAACCAGAACGAGATTGCGATTCTGGCATCCGGATTCTCCAACCCGCCCAATGCGGTGAGCCCTAACTTCACCTGCTCGTATCCGGCGCTGCTGACCAACCCGACTTGCGCGGGGACGGGCATTCTGTATGAGACGGCGACGAATATCAACTCGATCTTCGGCTATGCCCCGAACCCGGCGGCGATCACGAGCTTCAACAGCGCCAATCTGCCGGCGACGGGATCGGCGTTCATCTATGGCTTTCCATCGCATCCGAAGACCATTACGGACTATCACTACTCGCTGGAAGCGGATTACCAGTTACCCGCAAGCACAGTGGCGACGCTGGGCTACGAGGGAACCCAGATGCGGCACATGCTGACGCAGTATGACTGGCTGGCTGTCGCCGCGCAGCGAGGACTTGCGCTCAATCCGAGCGTGAACTTCATCGACTACTACGACAACAACGCGAACAGCAATTACAACGGCATGGTGGCAACACTCACCCACAACTTCGCGCAAACCTTCCAGGCGGAGGCTCAGTACACATGGGGTAAGGCGATGGATGAGCTCTCCGGTCCGTACTACGAAGACCCGTATCCCTACGATGTACACGCGGCATACGGGCGCGCGGACTACAACGTGCAGAATGCGGTGAAACTCTTCGGGCTATGGCAGCCGGTCTTCTTCCACGGAAATTCGTGGGGCGAGAAGATTCTGGGCGGGTGGTCGCTGAGCGGGATCTGGAACTGGCACACGGGCTTTCCCTGGGATCCGGTGTATAACACCGCGGGCAATCTGTATTACGGGAGCAGCCCGTATTCGTCGCTGCGTCCGGCAGCGCGCATTCCCGGGTATGGAAGGAATCAGTCGAACCGTAACTACATGGTCGCGACCAATCCGAATTTCGGCGGAAATGCGCCGGGTTACTTCCCGGGACCGACTTACACGGTGGGCCCGACGTTCCCGGCGACCGTGCCGGGACCGATGCCGGGAATCCATCGCAACAGCCTGACCGGGCCGGACTACAACGATTTGGACGGAACCCTGGCAAAGGATTTCGGGCTCCCGAACAACCGGATTCTGGGCGAGCACGCTGTGTTCGAGGTACGCGCGGACGCCTACAACTTCTTTAACCGGACGAATCTCAATACCGCGCAGATCGACAACAACCTTGGATCGGTAGCGGCGAACGGCACGGTCGCGCCGAACACCGATTTTGGCGTGGCCCGGCAGGCGCTCAACGGCCGCACGGTGCAGTTGCAGGCACGGTTCAGCTTCTGACGTTGACCCGAGTGCTGCCAGGAGGATGCTCCCCAGGAGACATCCTCCTCTTTTTTGCGCGGTGAAAGACGAGGGACGAGAATGCACGATAATCGGGATGCGGAGAAAAACATGACACGCTTTGGAACGTATTTGGCAGCCGCGGCTCTCGCGGTCGCCGGCTGCACTGGAGCTATTGCGCAGGGGAGCAGCACCGCGGCGCCGACGATTGTGGTGGACGCGCATGCCAGGGGAACGCCGTTTCCGCATTTCTGGGAAGAGATGTTCGGGTCGGGACGGGCGCATCTGGCGATGCGGCAGAGCTATCGCGACGATCTCGATCGGGTGCGCAAGGTGACGGATTTTCGCTACGTACGCTTCCACGCGATTCTGGACGATGAGAACGGAGTATACAGCGAGGATGCGCAGGGGAATCCCATCTACAACTGGTCTTACGTGGATCATATTTACGACGGGCTGCTGGCAAACGGGATCAAGCCGTTTGTGGAGATCAGCTTTATGCCGAAGGCGCTGGCGGCCAAGGTTGTCTATCAGGCGTTCTGGTACAAACCGATTTCGTCGCCGCCCGCGAGCTATGAGAAGTGGGACGCGCTGATGACCGCGTTCGCCAAACACCTGATCGATCGGTATGGCATCGAGGAGGTGGCGAGCTGGTATTTCGAGGTATGGAACGAGCCGAACCTGGACTTCTGGAGTGGCAAGCCGGCGCAGGCGACGTACTTCGATCTGTACGATCACACGGCGCGGGCGCTGAAGGCGGTGAGCCCGCGAATTCGCGTGGGCGGTCCGGCAACGGCGCAGGCGGCATGGGTGGGGGACATGATCCGGCATGCGACCGAGAACCACGTGCCGCTGGATTTTGTCTCAACGCATGTGTACGGGAACGACTCGGCGGAGAACGTGTTCCACGACCACCGGACGATTGCGCCGCACCAGATGGTGTGCGCGGCGGTGAATATGGTTCACGAGGAGATCGAGCATTCGGCGCGGCCGAAGATTCCGCTGATCTGGAGCGAGTTCAACGCGACCTATATGAACCAGCAGGCGATCACGGACTCGATCTACATGGGCCCGTGGATGGCGGACACGATTTCGCAATGCGACGGGAAGACGCTGATGATGTCGTACTGGAGCTTCTCGGATGTGTTCGAGGAGCAGGGCGTGGTGAAGACGCCGTTCTACGGCGGGTACGGGATTATGGCGGAGGACGGAATTCCGAAGCCAGCGTATGACGCCTTTGAACTGCTGCACGAGCTCGGCGACGAACGGCTGCCGGCGCCGGGAGATGAAGCTCTGGTGACCCGGCGCAAAGACGGGGCGATTGTGATTGCGGCATGGAACCTGGTCGAGCCGGGAGAAGGCGCGTCGGGCGAGAGCGGTCCGACGAAGACGGAGACGTTCGACCTGAAAGATGTGCAGGGGAAAGAGGCGGAGATCCGCCGGGTGGACGCTGCCCACGGTGACACGCTGGATGCGTGGAAGAAGATGGGCGCCCCGCAGTATCCCACGAAGGAGCAGGTGGAGTCGCTGCAGAAGGTGTCGGAGCTGGGTCCACCGGAGACGGTGGCGATCCGGGATCACCGGCTGACGGTGACGCTGCCGCCGATGGGGCTGGCGGTGATTGAGATCAGCCGGTAGGCGAGCAGCGGGGATACGACTCGTTGATTGCCGGGGGGAATGAGCGGAGGGTAGACTGGGTTCCCCACCATGCAGGCAACCGAGGAGCGAGGAGGCAGGCCCGAGCGGGCGCGTACGTGGCGCAGGCGTGGAGTATGGCTTGCGTGCGTCGCGCTGCTGACCGTGCTGACGAGCGCGACCGTTGCGCCGCAGGCTGTGCAGGCGCAGGTGGATGCGACGCAGTGGCGCTCAGGGACGACCGATCTCAATGACGGCTGGCGCGAGCACGACGGCGACAATCCGGCGTGGGCGCGGCCGAACTTCGACGACAACGGGTGGAACGCCGTGGACCTGGACGATCTGGGCGCGGCGCAGCCGGGTTGGCGCTGGTATCGCCTGAGCGTGAAGCTGCCACCGGACCATGGGCATCTGCATTTGCTGATCGCCGGCGGTGCGGGGACTTACGAGCTGTATGTGAACGGGGAACGGCAGACGGGTCCGGCGATCCGCTCCCTCTTTGGTGTCGCGCGGCCGACCGAGCAGGTGTATTCCCTGGAGGGCGACGGTGCGAATTTGGCGCTGGCCGTACGTACATCCGCGCCTCCGATTTATACAGGGTGGCATCTGCCGCTGTTCCTGACGGCGGCTGTTGGGTCCCCCGGGTCAATTGACAATGAGGAGCAGGCGCTCCAGAGCCAGCGCCTGTATTCGGCTCTGCCCTCGATCGCGATCAATCTGGTGCTGCTCCTGGCGGGGATTGGAGCCTTCGCGCTGTATCGCAGCCAGCGGAAACACGCGGAATATTTGTGGCTGGGGCTGTATCTGTTTCTGCTGGGGATTTCAAACCTGCTTTTGAACAGCTCCACGTCGGGGGTAATCCCGCTGGCGTGGAATGGTCTGCTGGCCGATCCGCTGGTCTACGCCACTACGATCATGCAGATCGAGTTCACGTTCAGTTTTGCAGGGCAGCGGGTGAACCGGGTGTGGCGCGGTTACGAATGGGTACTGCTCACGCCGCTGATTCTCACGGCGCTGGCCAACCTGGCGAAGTTCTCGACCAGCACTTATATGGTCATCGAGTCGGCCGCGATCCTGCCTGCGGCGCTGCTGCTGCCGGTGATGCTGTGGGTGTGGTATCGGAGAGGGAACCCTGAAGCGGGATGGCTGATTCTGCCGAGTTTGTTGCCGGCGGCTACGGTTGCCCTCTTCAACGTTGGATCGGTTTCGATCTTTACCGGCTGGGGGCGGCTGGACTTCCTGGCCGATCCGATTCCGGTGGGCGCGGTTGCGCTGCAGCTGTCGGACGTGGGCGATTTTCTTTTTGTGCTGGCGATCGGGGTGGTGATGTTTTTCCGCTTCACGCGGGTGAGCCGGGAGCAGGCGCGGGTAGCGGCGGAACTGGACGCAGCGCGGATCATCCAGGGGCGGCTCGTGCCGGCGCTACTGCCGCCGGTGGCCGGCTATGCGATCGAAGCCGCGTATTTCCCGGCGGAAGAAGTGGGCGGCGATTTCTATCAGGTGCTGGTTCAGGGAGAGGCGGGGACGCTGGTCGTGGTGGGCGACGTGAGCGGCAAAGGCCTGAAGGCAGCGATGACGGGAACGCTGACGCTGGGCGCCCTGCGCGCCCTGTCCAGCGAAGGCCTGGATCCTGCGGCCATGCTGATGCGGTTGAACCGCCAGCTGGCGGAGATGAATCAGGAGGGATTCGTGACGTGCCTGTGCGCGCGGATCGGGCGCAACGGCGACGCAAGGGTGGCCAATGCCGGCCATCTGGCTCCCTATTGTAACGGCGAGGAAATGACCCTCGAGCCTGGATTGCCGCTGGGGATTCTGGCGGAGACCCACTATACGGAGAAGACGTTTGCGCTGGAGGTGGGGGACCGGCTGACGCTGATGTCGGACGGCGTGGTGGAAGCGCAGTATGCACGCGGTGAGTTATTTGGTTTTGAGCGGACGCAGGCGCTGAGCCGGGAAGCGGCCGCGGCGATCGCCGATGCGGCGCAGCGCTTTGGGCAGGCGGACGACATCACGGTAATGACGCTGACCCGGGTTGCGGCCTCAAGCCGGCCGGCGGCTTTGGATCCGGCCGAAGCGGGTGTTCCGGCGTAGGGCGGCGATGCTCAGGCGGCGCGGTGGGCTAGGATAAAAGCGGCGCCCGGATGGCGAAATCGGCAGACGCAGCGGACTTAAAATCCGCAGACCTTCATCGGTCGTGGGGGTTCAAGTCCCCCTCCGGGCACCAGCTAAAAGACTCAGCGTTGCGCCGCGGTGAGCAGAGAAGCCGCCAGCATCGCAGACAGGCTTTCAACGCCGCGCGCCAGCCTGCGACGAGGGAATGCTGACGTGAGTTCCTAGTGCGGCGCCGTCTGTTTCTCAGCGCGAGGATGGCGGCTCTCCGTCGTAGAGCCTTCCACTTCAAGAATCCTGTAGCCATGGCCGTCGAGGGAAACCGGGAGCTGGCGGCCATCGACGGAAACCGGCGTTCCGGTCAAAAGGTCCGTGTATCGGCCACCGTGAACGGCACCCACATCTACGGTAGCCTTCACCGGCTGCGGGCTGAAGTTGAAGACCAGCAGCAGCCGCTCGGAGTTATCCGCGGCGTAACGTTCAGCCGCATAGATGTGGGCCTCGTCGCTGGTGTGGATTTGCCGGCGGAAGCTGTTTTGGTAGAGGGCAGGGTGCTGCGTTTTGAGCTTCAGTAACGCGGGAATTCCAGACGCAGGCGCGGTGATGCCGCCGACAGGATCGCAGAAACAGGGTATGTCGCCGGAGGTAGCGATCAGGGTTTCGGCAAATTGCTGGTCAGCGGCGTTGTCCAGTTTGGGCACCGGAAAATACAGCGTGCCCCCGGCCGCGACCACGCGGTCGTGATACGCGCGCAGAGCGTTTTCAAAAAGCTGCGGGCTGCTCTGCTCGACGCTGGCGACCAGAGGCCGATCCGTCTTTTTCCACCAGATGCCGAGGCCGTAGTCGTAGACATTGGTGAAATTGCCTTCTTTCACCCAGCCGACGGGATCGTCGCGAAAACCACCACCGCCTTCGGGCTGGCTTAACCTCTGTCCATCGCCGGCAATGACGCCGGTGATGTCCTGATCGATCTTCTGCCAGGTGACTCCGGGATACCAGTTGACGGCATCGAGAATCATGCCGTCGAGTCCGGTTTTCATCCAGAAGCGGACCACGCGGGCGGCCTCGTCGGGCCAGGCGTCGTCGCGCCAGTTGTACTGCGGCAGGTGGGTGGTGGCGCCGTCTGCGTTTTTGCCTGGCCAGCGGGTCCAGTAATAAGCCTGAGCGCGGCTGCTCCACTGCCAGAATTCGTTCTTAGTGGGATCATAGCCGGGCAGGTCCGGGCGACAGAAAAAGTAACTGTCGGAGTCGGCTGGTTTGGGCGCGTCGGGGGTGTGACTCCAGAAGAACATCCTGGTGAGGCGGTTGGTCTGGCCCTTGCTCATCGCATCTTCGGCCTGCTCGAACTGCACTCCATCGACGGCGCTGTACCCGAGGTTCTGGAAGGTGACCACGCGCATGCCCAGCGAATGGGCCAGAGCCACCAGCCGCTGGAAATCGGCGATAGATCCCAGGCCGGGATCCAGGCGGTAACGGTCCTTGGCATCCAGCCCGCCGTAGCTATTGCCGCCCTCTTCGGGGGCGAAGATCTCCAGCGCGGTGATGCCTTCGCTGCGCCACTGCAGCATTTGCTGCTTTGCGGTAGCAGGGTCGATGGACAGATGCTCGAGACGCCAGTATGGCGTGGAAGGTTTGAGCGTGACGCGATGGATGGCTCCGGCCGTTACATACCAGGGAGGCGTCGGAGCGTGGGCGCGTCCCTGGGCCGAGGCAGCGCCGGGAACAGCCAGCATCAGGGTGAGTCCAAAGAGTGCTGCCCGAGAACTCGTCATGCAATATCCCTCAGCAATTGCAGTACCTCCTCGTTTGTCGGCATGGAAGGTTGTGCGCCGTGACGCGTCACCGATATGGCCGCCGCCGCGCAGGCAAAGCGAGCAGCCTCGTCCGGCTCCATGCCGCGCATCAGGGCTGTCGCGAAAGCTCCGTTGAAAGCGTCGCCGGCGGCGGTGGTGTCGACGGCATCGATCTTCATTCCGGGGATGAGGGTGGGGTAGCTGCCGCCGCCGGCCATGAGAACCCCGCGCGCTCCGAGTTTGAGCACAACCGACCGGACGCCGCTGTGCAGGAAGGCCTCAGCCATGCGTTCGGGATCGGCGGTCTTCGCGTCGGGGAACAGGGTGGCTGCGAAGAACTGCGCTTCGGTTTCGTTCGGAGTAAACCACGTTGTCGCCGAGAGCACTTCGGCGGGAAGGGGCTGAGCCGGAGCCGGATCGAGGACGAAGGGGATGCGATGGCGATGGCACATGGCCGCCAGTCGAACAATCGTCGGGATCGGAATTTCGAGCTGTGCCAGGACGATGCCCCCGTCGCGGATCAGATTCTCGTGTTTGTCGAGATATTCAGGCGTGACGTGTGCGTTGGCGCCTGGAACGACCACAATCGCGTTTTCTCCGGTGCGCGAAACCGTGATTGCCGCGATGCCGGAGGAGCCCTCGACAGTTTCGACCGCATCGACCTCCACGCCCTCGGCCCTGAGACTTTCACGGACCTCCGCTCCTGCAGCGTCCGTTCCGATCCGGCCGATCATTTGCACGGGATAGCCGAGGCGAGCGGCAGCTATAGCCTGATTGGCGCCCTTACCTCCAAAGTGCTGCTGAAAGCCGTCACCCTGCAGGGTTTCGCCGGCAACAGGGATACGCAATGCAGTTACAACGAGATCGATGTTAATGCTGCCGACCACGACGATGGGCTTCTGATTTTCGCTCATGTGTATTTCTGCGGGTGAAGGACCTTCGTTACATAATCGGGGCCAGGGCAACAGCCGTGAGGCCGCAAATAAACAGGACGAACATCCAGGCCAGCAGCATTTTCGATCTGCGTGGCGCGGCGGAGAATTCATGCCAGACAAACACGCCCCAGGCTGCAGAGATCATGGTGGCGCCCTGGCCAATGGAGTAGGAGACGGCGGGTCCGACAATATGCGCGCGAGAAGCGACGAAGTTCAGGATTGCGCCGGTAAACCAGATGCCTCCGCCCAGAATGCCCCACAGGTGCCAGACGGGACGGGCTTTTCCGTACACACGGAACGATACCGGCCCGCGCCCATCGAGCGGCTTGCGCATCAGCAAAGTGTTGGCCACCAGCGAGCAGAGCCCCACACCAATTGCGAAATAGAAGGAGGTGGCATAGGGGCCGGCGGAACCATGACCGGACATGGCCCGGGATACAAATGGATAGAAGCTGCCCATCAGCACGCCGGAAACGAGACTCAGGACCACGCCGCGGGTGGTTACGCCTTTCTGCTGTTCGCGCGCGCGATACGCTGCTGCATCCAGCACAATCGCCAGAATGACGATGACAATCCCGCCGAAGAGAAGAATGGGATTGCCGGCCGGGGCGAGCACATAGCTGCTGACCGCTCCCACAACCAGCGCCAGCCCGATCCCGACAGGGAAAGCGACAGCCAGGCCGGCGATATCGATAGCCGCCACCAGCAGCAAATTGGCCACATTGAAGATGACACCGCCTGCCAGGGCAAGCTCGATGTGATGCGCATCCGCCTGAGACAGGTCTGAGAGGAAAGGCAGCCCACGCGAACCGTAACTGCCCATGGTGAGTCCCCAGGCCAGCGCGCCCAGCACCAGGCCAATAACATAGTCCCAGTAAAAGAGCTGAAAGCGGTAACCCGGACAGGCCTTGATCATGTTGGCCCACGATCCCCAGCACAACATACTGAGAACCATAAACAGCAGCGCGATGGCATACGTTTCAGGCTGGTACAAAGCGTTCTCCCTGCGCCGGATTCTGCTTCGAGCCCGGCTGACAATCCTGCCGCTCGCTGTATCCGGCGTGACCGGATAATCTTAGGCGCAAACTGGAACCGTGGGACGCGGCACGCCCAGCTCGGCAGCGAGCGGCAACAGCGGAAGGGAGCAACCCTCTTCCGGTGTTACCGCCAGTGAAACCACTTTGGGGCGCCGCATGGCCAGCGAGCCAGTTGTCAGAAGACCAGCTTGGCGGATACCTGGCCAATCCTGGCTTCCCGCGCGCCGGTCACCATGCCAAACGGGAATTCCGCATCCCCACTCGGGAAATTCGTAACAATCCCGCTCCACTGTGAATGGTTCAATGCATTGAACGCATCCCCGCGGAACTCAAGGTGCATTCTTTCATAAATGGGAAATGTCTTCGCCAGGGAAAGGTCCAGATTGTCCTGCCCCGGGCCTCTCACGGTGCCGAGCCCTGAGTTGCCCCGCACATCGTTGGCCGGAATGGAAAAGGCGGCGGTGTTGAACTGGCGGAGTGGAGTTTTCTGACCGTGTCCGATGTTGGGGTCGCCGCTCACGTTCACTTCGTCGAAACCGGCATTATCAAACGCGCTGGACCCGTAACCCGTTGGACATTGCGCCGTGCTGGTGCCGGTTGAGCAGGCCGCGCCCGGTCCGCCGTTCACCACCGTATCCGCACTGCCTGACTCCAGGGTGAAGATTCCGCTGACCCGCCAGCCGGCGGCCACGGCCTTTACTGCCTGGTGCCACGCTTGTCCATACTGCGGCGACCAAATGCCGCTGAAGACGAACCGCTGAGGATGGGAGAAGCTGGCTTCGCCGCGATCGTAGAGGTTGGGATACTGGAATCCGCTGCCGCCGTATCCCGTGGAGCCGTTGTTGGCCAGAGTATTGGCCCAGGGATAATCGGACATAGTTTTGCCCCACGTGTAGTTGGCGTCAAATTGCATTCCCTGGCTGAACGTGTGCCTCCACTGCCCGATCAGGGCATTGTAAGAGGAATTCAGCTGCGGACGCATGACGTAGATGTCTCCCCAGCGGCCTGAGTTATTGGGACGAGCCGCATCGTAGTTGGTGACGGCTCCGTTGCCGGCTACCCAACCGGTCTGATAGGGAGGCAGGTTGATGTTGACTTCGTTCCAGCCCTTTCTGCCCTGCGTTCCGTTATAGGAGATCTCGAATACATCATGCGGGGTGACCTGCTGCTGCACATCCAGCGTGTATTTTTCGTAGTAAGGCAGCGGCATCGACTTCTGGTCGTAATAAACGATGGTGGACCACTGGTCGTCGCCATCGTAGCCCTGCCCGGTACCCGTGGTGACAGGAAAAGAGCCCAGCGTTGTGGTTTGCGGAGCCGGGAAGATATTGGCAAGGGAGAGGTAGGGGGTATCCTGGGGTTTCCCCAGAGTTACATTGTTGTAGTTATAGTTGACGGTTGAAGACGTACCATACGACGCATTGCCGACGTTCGCGGAGATCTGCGAGGAGCCGGTATCGTAGAAGATTCCGAACCCGGCGCGAATGACCGTCTCCGGCCGATAGGAATAAGTAAGGCTGATGCGCGGCGCAAGCGACAGTTTGGGAGCGCTGAGGTAGTGCTCGGAGAGCCCGGTCGCGATCCCGGGGTACTCCAGAACGCCACCGCTGGAATTGGGCGTATAGACAGCGCAGCAGGGGGCCGCGTTAGGATCCGGTGTGTACCAGGGCATGCTCAGGTCGTAGCGGAGACCGGCAGACACGGTGAATTTGGGGGAGACGCGAAAGCGGTCGTTCGCATAGAATCCCCAGCTCGGAAAAATGGTGAGGTAGTCAGGGGCGGTGGCACTTCCCCCGGCGATGTTGTATCGCACCCACATGTTCGAGGGGACCCCCATCACCAGGTCGGCAATGCCATCGCCGCCCTCATAGCCAAGATCGCTGCCGCTGGCACTGAAGGCTGGCAGGGTTGAGCTTCCGAAGCCGTAGTTAAAGCCCCCGCCAAAGAAGACCTGCCTGGTAAAGTCCCAGTCATTTTCGCTTTTTCGGAAATAGTTAAATCCGAACGCAAGGGTGTGTTTTCCGTGTACCCAGTCGAGGTTATCGGAATACTGCCATGACTGGTTTTCAGCGCGGAATACTTCGGGCGCCCCCGGTACCGCATAGGAGTAGTCGCCGGCAAACACGCCGATGATGCCCTTGGTGATTCCAGTGCCGGTATTCTGGAAGAGCTGGTTGAGCGGATTGCTGCTCGAGTTATACCAGCTCATGATTCCCTGCGACATGGTAAGCAGCGCTCCGTCGCCGGTCCCAAAGATGAATTCATTGGTGAGGTTGGGACCAAATACGTGCACATAATTACCAGTAATCAGATAGGCCTGGTTCCCTACCGGAATGTCATAGAGGTTTTGCGGAGCGAGGCCTCCGGTCAGCGACTGGGTTCCATTGGTCTTTGACCAGGTTACAAACACCAGGTCGTTGGAAGTGATTCTCGCGTCGAAACGGGTATCAAGCGTGTAGTTATCGATGCCCGGCGTTTGGTAGCCGACGAAGTTAACGGCGTTGCTGGGCGCATTCGCCACATTCGGGAGCGGCCAGAGCGCCTTCAGAATAGCAGCAGAGCCGGGGTCGACAATGGCAGACCCGTCCGGCCTCGTGGCCAGATCAAGACGGTTGTTGGGGATGATAGGCCGCGAACTGTCCCCGTTGGGGTCGTAGGTCGTTTGAAAAGGGTTGTACAACTGCACGGGATTGGGATTATTGACCAGCAATTCGCTGAAGTCGCCGGTCCGCTCGGCCGCCGAAGGCACGGCGAGGGCGACCAGCTGGTTGCCGTCGTGCTCGATCATCTTTTCGTAATTCGCAAAAAAGAAAGCCCTCTTTCTGAGGCCCGGCAGGAACCGGGGAATCCAGACCGGTCCGCCCACGTTGCCCCCGAACTGGTTGCGAATAATGGAAGGCTTGACCGCGGGGGTACCGGTAATGCCCTGCACCAGTTTGTCGTATGGGTTGGTGGCATTCAGGTCGGTGTTCTCCATGAAGTCGTAGCCTTCGCCGTGAAACTGGCTGGTACCGGCCTTGGTCTCCATGTTCATCGACGACATGTTGCCGCCAACCGCCGGAGAAAAGTCGGATACCTGGATATTGCCCGTGCCGAGGGCCTGAGAAGAAGGTTCGAAGCTGATGCTGCTCTCGTAGTTGTCGTCGATATTCACGCCATTAACGTAGAAACCGTTGTCGCGAGATCCCTCAAACGAGCCGCCGGAGGTAAAGGCAATGCCGCCCATGGCAAACTGTGCGCCCACCGAGTACGTGCCGCCGGGATTGATGTTGGCCTGGGGAAAGGTGGAAACTCCAGGAACCAGCGCGGCAATGGAGGTGAAGTTCAGGCCGTTCAAGGGCAGATCCTGCAACTGCCGGGCGGAGATGTTCGTAGTGTTGCCGGTCTGTTCGGTCTCCAGTCCAGTCGATTCACCGGTCACGGTAACCGTTTGTTTGACCGAGCCTGCAGTCAGGTGGAAATCGTACTGCGTGAGCTCTCCGATATTGACGGTGACGGGCTGCGATACGGAGGTGGCAAATCCGCTCGACGCGGCGCTCAGCTGGTACTGGCCGGCGGCCAGATTGTCGAATTCGAAGTGGCCGGTTTTGTCCGACGTGGCTTTTCTGGTTCCGTTCTGCTCCAGATTGGTCAGATCTACCTCAGCGCCCGAGACCACGGCGCCCGAGGGATCAAACACGGTTCCGGAGATGTTGCCCCGCTGAGCAAACTGCGCGTAGACCGGGAGGGAAACGAGCAAAGAGACGAAGAACAGCAGTGCTGGCCGTGTTGCGTATCTGAATATCGAATTCACCGGAGAACTCCTGGGTACTATGAAACGTTTCAATTCTTGGCGATCCCGAGAATAGTGCAGTCACTTCAGAACTGTCAACCCCGTTCCTGGAGAGAGTGTCTTAGGGGGAATCAAGCCGAAACTGCCGACCGTGCGGTGCGGTCGCACCACTCGAACCTGGTTGAAGAAACCCACGAGGACTGCGCCGGCGAACGGCATAGAAGCCCGAGTGGCTCCGCCTTCGGACGGGGCGAGGGGGTCACAGTCAGCGCGATGCCCTTTATTTTGAACGCTTTCAAGGCGGGGGTTCCATAGGTGCGTTGCCCGTCCGGCAACTGGCCCGCGGGCTTTATTCCCCGGGTTCTCACCGAGCCAGGGAGCGGCGAGTGCGCCTCACGCTGCCCGGGTGAATATACTTGGGCGGGCTGCCGCGCGAAGGTAGCCACCAAGAGTGCTCCGGCACGGCATGAGTTCAGGGGGAGATGATGCTGAAGACACTGGCTGTTTTTACGCTTGTTCTTATCACCGTCGGCGCGCGCTGCCAGTCCATGCCGTGCCACAATCTGACTGGCCTGTCCCTCCCAAATGCGCGTGTCGTGCTGGCGCAGACGGTGGCGGCAGGGACTTTTCGGCTGCCGACGAGCACCGAACGCGAAGTGCGCGAGGGCATTCCCTTCCGTCGTCTGCCGGCGTTCTGCCGCGTGGTTCTGTCGCTTACCCCTGCCCAGGATTCAGACATTGCGATCGAGCTCTGGCTACCCATCCACCAATGGAACGGGCGATTGATGGGCGTGGGCAACGGAGGATTCGCAGGCGAAATCGACTATCGGGGTTTGGCCACTGCCGTTGGTCTGGGCTATGCCACGGCCGCTACCAATACCGGACATCAGGGATCCTTCACCGATGCCGAATGGGCTCTGGGCCATCCGGAGAAGGTCATTGACTTCGGCTATCGCGCCATCCACCTGATGACGACGGATTCGAAAACCATCCTGAAAGACTTCTATGCGGCGGCGGCCCGCTATTCCTATTTTGAAAGCTGCTCCACCGGCGGTCGTCAGGCGCTCATGGAGGCGCAGCGGTTTCCGGCGGACTACAACGGCATCCTGGCGGGGGCGCCGGCCAACAACTGGACCATGCTGATGACCAATGCTGTGGTTGCCTCACAGGCGCTTTCGCAAACTCCTGCCAGCTATATTTCGCCCGCGAAGCTGCCTGCCATCCATTCAGCCGTGTTGGCCGCGTGCGACGCGCAGGACGGCGTTCGCGACGGTATCCTGAATGACCCGCGGCGTTGTCACTTCGATCCCTCCGTCCTGCTGTGCCGCGGGCATGACAATGATCAGTGCCTGACCCAGCCACAGGTAACAGCCCTGCGCACGATCGATTCCGGGCTGCGGGACCGCGACGGCCATCCCATCTATCCCGGCTATGAGCCAGGCGGCGAGTTAGGCAGCGACGACGGATGGGCGGCGTGGCTGCTGGGACCGGCGCCCGGCAATAGCTTGATCAGCAGGTTCGGCACGCGATATTTCCGAGACATGGTCTATAGCAACCCGCAGTGGTCGCCGGAGCCTTTCAATGTAACCCAGGCGCTACAGGATGCGGAGAAGAAGACGGGCGAGATTCTGAACGCCACCAATCCCGATCTTCGCCAGTTCGCCGACCGCGGCGGGAAGCTGATTCTTTACCACGGCTGGAGCGATGCGGCGATCCCGCCGGTGAGCACCATTAACTATTACAACGACGTGCGCAGGAAGATGGGATCGGGCCGCACAGACAAGTTTGTCCGGCTCTATATGGCGCCCGGAATGCAGCATTGCGAATTGGGACCCGGGCCAAACAGTTTCGGCCAGAACGGGCCTTCGTCTGCCTCCGGAGCGGAGAATGCCCGCCATGACATTCGTCTCGCCCTGCAGGCGTGGGTGGAAGACGCTGTGGCGCCCTCGAGCATCATCGCTGCGAAATACGCGGGCGATGCGGCGGGAGGCAAGATCGTGATGACTCGGCCTCTCTGCGCGTATCCCCTGGCCGCCAGGTATAACGGGACCGGAGATCCTGACCAGGCGAGCAGCTTCGTGTGTGCACCGGAGCCATAAAAACGGGGCGCACCGACCGTAAGATCCGATGCGCCCCATTTGCAGATTGAAGAGTCAGTTCGCGACTGCGTCCTCTACACAGCGAAAGCCGAGAGTGCCGGAGCGATCGTAACTCGGAGCCATCAGCAGATACTTGCTGTGCTGGTCGTTGCGGTACGCCTGGGGGAAGTACCATACCGAGCCCTGCGGCTGATAGTAGCTGCCTCCGCGCAGAATGGCAGCCGCGGTATGGTCGTCGAGAAATTCATTGGTCCATTGCCAGACGTTGCCGACCATATCCACGACTCCGAAGGGACTGGCATTGCCGGGATATGCATTGACGTCAGCCGGCGCTGTGAGCGCGTGGCCTTTGTCGGGAGGGGGCACATTCGCGGCCTCCCAGGTGTTTCCCCAGGGATAGATGCGGCTGGCATCGCCTCCCTGTGCGGCGTACTGCCACTCCCACTCATTGGGCAGCCGCTTGCCCGCCCACTTCGCATAGGCGCGGGCGTCTTCCAGGGAAACCCAGGTGACCGGCTTGTTGTCCCAGCCCTGGGGATAGGTGCCATTTTTCCAGTCTTTCAGGAAATCATAATCGTCCTGCGGATGATAGTGTGTGGCGTCGAGAAATTTCTTAAACTCGGCATTAGTCACCGGATACTTATCTATATAGAACGTATCGATGTGCATGGGGTGGTCATGATAGCGCCGCGCGGAATCTTCCCATGGATACTGCACGTCGGTGCCGATGTCGTTTTCGCCTTCGATTTCCGTGCCCTCCACGCGAAAGTCGTACGCTCCCCCGGGAATCCTCACCATCCCCGGCGGCGGTTCCGAAGCGGCCTTCGTCTTTGCAATCTCCACGATGTGCTGCGGCAGGGCTTGCCACTGATCGGAGTAAGAGGATAGCGGGCGCACGGTCATTTCTTTCATGTGCGTCAGCAAATCCTGCAGTTTTGCATCCGGCGCGCCATGGATGGCCATGATCGCACCGTAGCCGTTGGCCTCTATCGGGAAGGAGAGCAGATCCTCGTCTCCTGCCTGGCGCGGCGTAAGTTCAACGCCGTGGTAGAGGTCGAAGTAACGGACCCCTGCCTGCACCGGCACGCTCATCTGCGGACCGGTCTCGTTGTATTCCGCGCGGTTGACGATGGTCCAGAGGGTTCGATCGCCGACCGGCCAGCGGCTGGCAAACACCCCGTAGTCGTGCATCGGGTAATAGGGCTGCCATCCCTCGCTCTCAAAGAAGGGAGCAACCGCGCGCTCCATGGTGGCGACCCGGCGCGTAGCTTCGCCGTCTCGCGGAGTAATACCGTTCCAGATACCCCAGATATTCTCCCAGCTCTCCCAGCCCTCACCATTGAAGAAGGCATATTGCAGGTCGTCGGTCTTGCTGCGCGCCCAGCGATCGGAGATATTGACCATGTGTTCAGGTTCCAGCCAGCGGAAGCGGTCGACGACGGGCACATACTCAAAGTCGTAATGCCCCCAGTTCAGCACGTCCCAGCGATTGGTTTCGTCGGACGGGGCGCCCTCCGGCTCGAAGGCGAGAGGATGCCCGACCCGCACCGAGGCCATCACGAAGGAGAGTGGCACACCCTCCTGGGTATCGCCATTCACCCCGTCGGCATCAATGTCCCTCATCTCATTCGCAAGCGCCATCGGCCAGGGTTGGTCGGGTTTGCGGGTGCCCTGGTCCCACATCATCATGGGGAACAGCACCCGCACGCCGTGGCGATGAAAATCCTCGACCATCTGCCGCACCCCCGTATAACCGCCGGGCATGGACTTCACCATGTCCAGCTGATTGCGCGCATCGATCCCCATGTTGGGGTAAGTCGCCCAGATCAGCACCGCGTCAATGCCGCCGTACCGCCGGGTTAGGTCAGCCAGATACTTATCAACGGTGTACTTATGTGCAGACGGATCGTAGAAGTACCGGTCATGCACCATCATCTGCGGCTGCATGAAATCCGTATGGATCCATTGCAGGGCGGCCAACTTATAAAAATCAGGAAGAGGGTCAAGATCGTCAGGAGTCATCCCCTGCCGGATGCGTCTCTCGAAGCGCCAGTGGGATGCGTCCTGCAGCCAATTCTTATAACTCTCCGGAGTGCAGGGCTCGCTGCCGCCTTCCCAGGCGCCGCGATGCACAAGGCAGGGAGGCGGAGAGAGGGGCTGGCCCATGGGTTTGAACTGCGCCGTTGCACACAGAGGCGCCATGAGGGCTGTGCCCGTCACACACACCAACAGCTTCAGGAGAGACTTGCCGACTGTCATTTGTTTGATTTCTCCAGCACTGCGAATGAATCGTTTCATTTCGGACTCAACGCTAGACAGCATCCTCGTGCATGTCAAGCAGATCGATTCCATAAGGTCGGCGGGAATGCTGACGCGCCGGACAAACAGCAAAGCGCCAGCGCAGTCCTCTGCGTCTTACCCTTGTTGGTGGGTGCGAATGCGGTTGGCCAGATGGATCACCTGTTCCGCACGCTTCAAACCGGCGGCGTCGACCATCCGTCCATCCAGCGCCAGTGCTCCCGCTTCTGAGTAACCGGATTCCCCTATGGCTTCCACGATGCGCCGCGCTGCCGCGACCTCCTCCTCGCCTGGAGAGAAGATCCGGTTGGCGGCCGCAATCTGATCCGGATGAATGCAGCTCTTCCCGGAGAATCCCATGTCGCTGGCAGCGACAGCTTCACTCACAAATCCATCTGCGTTGCGAAAATCAGCAAAGGCGCTGTCGAAACAGGGCACGCCGGCTTCGGCCGCGGCCAGACGCATACGGAAGCGTACCTGCTGGGCCGCGCCCGCATCATCGGATCTGACTCCCACAGAACCAAACAGGTCCGCCAGTCCGAGTTGCAGTCCCGCGATGCGAGGGCTGCTTTCGGCAATCTCCCTCGCCAGCCGCAGTCCGCGCGGCGTCTCAATTGTGGGAAGGATCGCGATCGGCTCCTTCAGGTCGCATTCCTTTTCCAGCGCACTCAGGTCCCAGGCAGCTTCGCGAACCTCGTCGGGAGTGCTTACCTTGGGAAGGGCCAAAACAGCCAGCGCAGGAGAGACCGCAGCTCGCAAATCTTTTGCAAAGTCGCTGCTGGCAACGGGATTCACGCGTACCATCGCAACTTTGTTGGTTTGTAACTCGCTGAATAACTGGCGCAGGTGCTGGCGTGCCTCCTCGCGTCGCGCGGGCACGACGCTGTCTTCCAGATCCCAGCAAATGGCGTCGGCCTGGGAGGCCAGCGCTTTCGGAAAGAATTCCGGCCGGCTGGCAGGAACAAACAGCTTGCTTCGCATCAGATCGATCATCCCTGCTCCCCCGCCTTCACCGCTCCCGCGCGCTCCAGCGCAGTAATTTTCTCGTCGCCGTAGCCGGCGCCGCGCAACGCTTCCCGCGTATGTTCCCCCAGAGCCGGAGCCGCAGCGTGGAAGTTGCCGGGTGTCAGTCCGAACCGTGGAGAAATCGTGTGCACCGGTATGCTTCCCATTTCCTCATCGGGAAGCTCGACCACAATATCCCGCTCCTGAAAATGAGCGTCTTCGCCGATATCGGCCATGTCGTACACCGGCCCCACGGTCACCGCCCGCTCGGCGAAGTAGGCGACGCAGTCAGCCTGCGACTTCTTCGCGATGAACTCCCGGATGATCGCGTCCAGTGCTTCCACGTTGCACAGTCGAGCCGTGTTGTCGCGGAAGCGGTCGCCGTTCGCGAGGTCGGGGCGGCCGATGGCCTCGAACAGCCGCTCTGCCATGCCCTGCGTGGATGCCGAGAGACAGACCCACTTTCCATCGGCCGTGGGATAAACATTGCGGGGTGCGCTGTTCGTGGAGCGGCTGCCGGTCCTGGGCTTCACCTGGCGCGTGAGCCGATAGTTCGCGGCCTGCGGGCCGAGGATAGCAAACAGCGGATCGAGCAAAGGCATATCGATCACCTGCCCCGCGCCGGCTCCGACTTCAACGTGCCGCAGCGCTGCCAGCACGCCCATTGCACCATACAATCCCGCGACCATATCTCCCAGGTAGATGGGCGGCAGCACCGGCTCGCGGTCGGCGAATCCGTTCATCGAGGCAAAACCCGACATGCCTTCCACCAGCGTTCCAAATCCAGGACGATCGCGGTAGGGGCCGCTCTGGCCCCATCCTGAGATTCTGGCGATGACCAGCCGCGGGTTGCGCGCAAGGAGAACCGCGGGAGCAAGGCCCATCTTCTCCAGGGTTCCGGGGCGAAAGCTTTCCACCAGCACGGTCGAGTTCGCCGCGAGATCGAGGAGGATGGTATGCGCCTCCGTATGATGGAAGTCCAGACAGAGGCTTTTCTTGTTGCGGCTGTACGCTTTCCAGGCCGTCGATACGCCCGCAACCTTCCAGTGGCGCAGCGTATCGCCGGACGGCGGCTCGACTTTCAGAACGTCGGCGCCCAGGTCGGCCAGGACCATGGTGAGCGTGTTCCCGGCAACGAGGCGCGACAGATCCAAAACCTTCACGCCGAGGAGAGGGCCGGCGGCCTGGGGTTCGAATTCGACCCGTTTGAACATCACAGTCCGTCCCGATCCTTGACAAGCAGAGCTGCGGGGCATGTAGGCTCGACGTGAATGCTTTCAAGCTATCACGAACATTCAGGAGAGACGATGCAGAAGCTCCCGAAACTCGCTCCGGCCACTGTTCTTCTGAGCTTCCTCTTCATCGCAGCCCCGCTTTCCGCCGCGACGACCGCCGGGCAAATGCAGATTCGCCCCTTCACTCATAACGGTTACAACCGTCCTTATCTTCTCTATCGCCCTCTGCACGCGCCTCGGGATCCGGCCGTCGTGGTGATGCTCGGCGGCATTACCAGCACCGCCCAGTCAGCGTCGCAGGAATTTGGGTGGAGCACGCTGGCCGACCAATACGGATTTCTGGTCGTCTTTCCCGATCCGGTCAGGACCAACCTGACGCAGCCGCCGAACCAGGAAAAGAACATCACCTTCTGGGAAATGCGGGGCTCGCGCACCCATATTCTCGCGCCCGGTTCACAGCCTGTCGATGACGACGGCTATCTGCTGGCTGTGCTCCATGACGTTGTGCATCGCGACCACCCCGACCGCAGCCGCATCTTCTTTGCCGGATTCTCCAGTGGGTCCGGCATGGCGCAGCTGTTTGCCTCCCGTCACCCGGAGCTGGTAAGCGGTGTCGTCGCCGTCGCCACGCCGCTCATGGATCCGCCCGTCCGGCTCGCGCGTCCGGTGCCCATCCTCTACATCCACGGGGATAAAGACGAACCATTCACCGGGTTCGAAACCCACAGTCCGGACTTCGCAACCACTCCGCATGGGAACTGGGTAACCTGGGGCTATCTCGACGGCTGTCAAAAACAGACGGCGAAAAAGATGGCGTGGGGCGTGCAGTTCTCCTGGGAAGGATGCAGGAAGGGCGTGCGGGTCATTGCCGATTTTGTCGCCGGCGTGAGCCATCAATGGGAGGGCAGCCGATGGTGGGAGACCCACGGACAACAGGCGCCGGCGCCCCTTAACTTCACCGATGCGGCATGGCAGTTCCTGGCCGGGGTCCGCCCGCACTGATGCACCAGGCAATGAATCCGGACACCGGCACGGGCGGGCTCAGGGTAACGCCGCGATGGCAGCTCGCCGTCAGCTCGGGCATTCTCGGCTGGGTCCTCGATGCCTTTGACTTCTTCGTCGTCATCTTTCTCCTGAATACGCTGGCCGCGCATTTCCATGTGGGGAAAGTAGCCATCGTCGTGTCGCTCACGATCACGCTCGCGGGGCGGCCTCTGGGTGCACTGCTGTTTGGGGCGCTCGCCGACCGCTTCGGACGCCGGCGTGTGATCGTCCTCTGCGTAATTTTCTTCTCGACCTTCACCGTGCTCAGCGGATTCGCCCCGACGTATCGCTTCTTTCTTGTCATGCGCGGGTTTTACGGCGTGGGCATGGGCGGTTATTGGGGGGTCGGCGCGACCTACACAATGGAGAGCGCGCCGGCGCGCTGGCGCGGCCTGCTCTCCGGGATCATGCAGAGCGGCTACCCGCTCGGTTATCTGCTGGCCGCCGTCGCCATGCAGATGCTGGTGCCCGCATGCGGGTGGCGATCCATGTTTCTGGTGGGAATCGGCGTCGCCGCGCTGATCGTCGTGCTGGCGCTGCTGGCGCCGGAATCCAGGTCCTGGCAGGCGCATCCTCGCGTCTCGCTGGGCCCGATCTTCCAGGTCGTCACCGAGAACGCCGGCATCTTCGCGTATCTGCTGCTGGCCATGACCATCATGAGCTGTCTTTCGCATGGCACGCAGGACTTATACCCGGACTTCCTGCGATCGATTGCCGGACTTTCGGCTCACACGCTGCTGGGCATGAACGTCTACCTGGCGATCCCCGTTCTCTACAATCTGTGCGCGATTGCGGGAGCACCGATCCTCGGTCACCTCTCCGAGAAAATCGGCCGCCGCCGCGCCATCATGCTCGCCATGACCATCTCGCTGATTTCCATTCCCGCCTGGGCCTTCGGCCACTCGATTCTTGTTCTGGCGGTCGCCTCCTGCTTCATGCAGGTGGGAGTGCAGGGAGCCTTCGGCGTCATTCCCGCTCACCTTACTGAGCTATCCCCGGGCGCGGCGCGCGGACTATTTCCCGGGATGGTCTATCAGTTCGGAGTGCTGATCGCATCGCCGGCGGTTTCTGTTGAATATTTCCTGCGCGACCGCCTGGGCTATCCCACCGCACTGGCCTCCTTTGAAGGTTGTGTCATTCTCCTCCTGCTGCTGATCTTTGCCGTGGGCCCGGAACGGCTCGGCCGCGACTTTTACGAGGAGTCCGATCTTCAAAGGAGGCTCTGAAGGAGAATCCCGCTGCCCAGGCTAGGCGCGCCGCTGTTATGAAATGGGATCGGATTCGACGCTTATCGCTCCAGTGTCAACATGGCCGCCTGGAAATCACCACTCATCTCCAGCTGCACGCCGGCATGCATCCACCACGCACCGCTCTCGGCATCCGGCGTCCCGTCTGCAGCCTTTCCATCCATGATGTGCAGGTGATAGGTGGCATCGGGATCCAACCCTCGGAGATACAGCCGCGGATAGGGGTATCCCATCTGGCTGGAATGCAGGAACGCAAACACCACCGCCTGCCGGCCACCGGTTCCCACGGATTCCGTCGCTGAGAACTCGCCGCCGTCGAGCGGCGCAATCAGCCGATACAGGTCGCCGTGCTGCACCGTCGCGCGCACCTGTTTGTACTGCGCCACCAGCGCCTTCGCCGTCGCGAAATCTTCCGGCGTCCACTGATTCAGATTGGCTCCAATGCCCAGCGAGCCCTGCATCGATGAGAGAAAGCGGTACGTTAGCGAAGTGGTGCGGTGGTTCACCCAGTTCGGCGAATCCGTCACCCACGCCATCATGATGCCCGGCGTATAGGCATAGGTGAATCCATTCTGGATCGACAGCCGGTCGAAGGGATCGGTGTTGTCCGACGGCCAAACTTCATCGGTGTAGCGCAGGATGCCCAGATCGACGCGCCCGCCGCCGCCCGAACACGACTCGATCTCCACCTTCGGATGCCGCTGCCGCAGTTCCCGCAGGATCCAATAGAGGTTATCGATGTACTTCACGTAGACTTCTTTTTCTTCATCCGGAGCTACGGCGGGCCACCCCGGCTCCGACCAGTTCCGGTTGTAATCCCACTTCAGAAAGGCAATATCGTTCTCCGTCAGCAGCTTGTCCAGCACCCCCAGGACATAGGCTCTGACATCCGGGCGCGCCAGGTTCAGCACCAGCTGATTCCGTGCCTCGGACCGCGGACGCCCTGGAAAATTCAGCACCCAGTCGGGATGCTCGCGATAGAGCCGGCTGTTCGGATTCACCATCTCGGGTTCGACCCACAACCCAAAATCCATCCCCAGAGAATGAACCTTATCGATCAGCGGCTTCAGGCCATGGGGAAACTTCTGCGGATTCGGCCACCAGTCGCCCAAACCGGCATGATCGTTGATCCGTTCGCCAAACCAACCGTCGTCCATAACAAAGCGTTCCACGCCCAGGCTCGCCGCTTTCTCCGCCAGCGCCTCCTGGCCGGCTTCGTTCACGTCGAATTCTGTCGCTTCCCAGGAGTTGTAGAGCACCGGCCGTACGCGCGGACGCGGGCGCTGCGGCAGGATCTCCGCGAGCTCAAATCGATGCAGGAGCCGTGAGGCTCCGCCGATTCCCTGGTCCGAATACCCGCCATAGAAATCCGGCAGCGCCAGGGATTCACCGGGCTTCAGCACATAGGCAAAGTCGAACGGATTGAAGCCGCCCGTCACGCGCACCTGCTTTGCCTGCATCTGCTCGATGGCGATCTGCCAGGATCCGCTCCACCCCAGCGCGCCAAACCAGACGTCCCCGTGATCCTCATCGCCTGAATCGCCGCGTTCGATGGCGAACCAGGGATTGTTCTGGTGTCCCGTCGATCCCCGCCGGCTCTCCAGAATCGTCTTGCCCGGATGCATCTCTTCCTTCTGCAGCGACCACTCGCCCGCCCATCGGCCGGTCAGATAGCGCAGCTCATAGTCATTCGCCGCCGGCAGATTCCACGTCCCCGCTGCCGCCTGTTCTATCGTGAAGGGCTGCGTGGTCCGGTTCTCCACCGTGGCGGAGCGCCGCAAAATGCCCGTCGCGCCGTCCACCTGGTAAGCGAGGTGCACGTACACGTCGCGCGAAATGTCTTTCATCACAACGGTGAGCGAATTGCCGTCGATCGCATGCGAAACATAGTGGAGCACCAGGTCGCGGTTCCCATCGGGAAACGTGATCTTGAGGTCCGGTTCGGCGTACAACCCACCGCCCCACCCCAGGAACTCCTGGGGCGTAGTATTCACGGGCAAATCGAAGGAAGCCCATCCCGGCCGGGAATGCGGCGCGGGGAAAGTATCCTGCGGCCGGAGCTTTTGTCCCCAGTAGATCGACTGCAGCTGTGCCTTCTCGTTCACGCCGAAGACATAGGACATGCCTGCGCCGTCGATGCGGAAGACGCGCGCTTGCGCGTCATAGCGAATCGGCGCTTCCTGTGCGGCCGCGGCCACTCCTCCGCTCCAGAAGCTGAAGCAGCAGCCCAGCACAACGGCGAATTGCCATGCGCCTGCGCGTCTCGAGACGCTCCATCGATTCATCCGCGTGCTCCACATATTTTGACCTGGGTCCTCGGGCTTGCGGTCCTAGGATCCCCGTACAACCGGAACGGAAGCCCGCGGTTCGACAGGTTTGGCGGTGACGAGAATGGTGGCTGAGGTGAGGTCGGGGCCGTCCCAGCCGTCCTTGGCCGCTTCGATGTGAATGGGGCCCGGGTGCTTGCTGCTCTGGATGATGACCTGAGCGAGTCCATTGAAGAGGGAGCGTTTGGGCGCCTTGTCGCTTTCCAGACAGTTGGGATTGCCGTTGCCCACGCCGATGAGCTGGCCCGGCCCGGAGACGGTGAAGGCGATCAGGTTATCGGCAACAGGGACGATGCGGCCCTGGCTGTCGAGCCCTTCCACTTTCAGGATGGCAATGTCCTCGCCATCGGCATTGATCTCCGTGCGATCGGCAGTGAGCCGAATGGCGGCGGCCGGCCCGGTGGTCTCGCGCTTCTCGGTGAGGACCACTTTGCCGTTGCGATACGCGTGAGCTTCGATGGCCCCAGGCTCGTATTTGACATTCCACTGCACGTGGCCCAGGCGGGGAACCTTCTGCCGGCCGAGGCTCTTGCCATTCACCAGCAATTCAACCTCATCGAGGTTGGAATAAACCCACACGGGAATCTCGTCGCCTTCGCGGCCATGCCAGTTCCAGTGGGGGAAGACATGCAGCGATGGCTCTTTGCCCCACCACGCTCTGTAGTAATAGAAGTAGTCCTTGGGAAATCCACACATATCGACGATGCCGAACTGGGAGTTGATGGACGGCCATCCGTAGGGTGTGGGCTCGCCGCGGTAATCGAAGCCAGTCCAGGCGAAGCCCCCGCATTCCCACTCGCGCGTTCCGTAGAAGGTCCACCACTCTTCGGGAGTCTCACCCCAGGGCACCACGCCGTCGTAGGAATTCACGGTGTTGCGCTGGGGATCGGTGGCGTATTCGCCGCGGGTGCTGATGGCGCTGGAGGTCTCCGAGCCATAGATGGCGCGGTCGTGATGCTGAGCGTGGAAAGCGTCCGGCAGCTTCAGGTTGTAGTTGAAGCCGATGATGTCCAGGGCGTCGGAGACTCCCTGTTTGTTGTCGCCATTGACGGCGGCGGAGACAACGCGGGTGGGATCCAGTTCATGGCAGCGGCGAGCCATACTGGCGGCGATTTTCGCGCCCTGCTCGGCCATCGGGCCCTGGAGGAGAAATTCTTCGTTGCCAATGGACCAGATGATGATCGAGGGCGAATTGCGATAGCGCTTCACCATGGTTTCGAGCTGCCGCAGGCCGCCGGGATTGGAACTCATCTGGCGCGTTTCGCACATCATCATCACGCCCATGCGGTCGCAGGCATCGACCCACTCCGGCGTCGGCATGTTGTGGGAGGTGCGGACCGCGTTGCAGCCCATGGACTGCAGCACGCTGACGCGGTACGCCTGCAGGCGGTCGGGGAGCGCGGCGCCGACGCCGGCGTGATCCTGATGGTTGCAGGTCCCCTGGATTTTGAGCGGCTGGCCGTTGAGGAAGAATCCCTTTTCGGGATCGAAGACGGCGGTGCGGACGCCGAAGTTGACCCGCTCGGCGTCGGAGGCCTGCCCGCCGGTCTCAACGGTGACGCTGGCGGAGTAGAGGTTGGGCTCATCGACAGACCACAGGGAAGGATTGGGGAGAGTGGCGGTGGCGGTGAACGGAGCGGAGCCATCGACGGGGATAGACTGCTCGGGCGCGTCGGCGGAGGCAACGGTGGCGCCTTTGTCGTCGAGGATCTTCCAGCTGACTTTGGCGCTGGCAGGTTGTTTGCTCTGATTTTCGACGAGCGTGGAGAGAGCGAGCGTGGCGGAGCCGTTGGCGACGGTGGGGCGCACGACGCTTTCCCAGTTGCCGAGATGGACCGCGTCGGTCTTCGTGAGCCAGACGTGACGATAGATACCGGCTCCTTCATAGAACCAGCCGTCGCCGAAGCTGGCATCGACGCGAAGGACAATGTAGTTTTTGGCGCCGTAGTTGAGGAAGTCGGAGAGATCGAAGCGGAAGGGAGCGTAGCTGTTGTCGTTGCGCCCAATGAAACAGCCGTTCACGAAGACGAGCACGTCGCGAACGGCGCCGTCGAACTCGACCCAGACGCGGCGCCCCAGGTCGCTGGAGGGAATCTCGAACTCGCGGCGGTACCAGCCGACGGTGGTCTCGGGAAAACGGCGGCCCAGAGGCTTATACCCGTGCGGACGCAGCGATGAGTCGCCTTCGCCGCGGTCGTCGTGGACGAAGGGGAGCTCGACGGCCCAGTCGTGGGGCAGGTTCAGAGACCGCCAGCCGGAGTCGTCGAACCCGGCCTTGGCGAACTTGAAGTCGCCGGTCTTGCTGAAGTCGCTTTGGCCGAAGCCGAAGTCGAGGTCTTTCGAGGGATCGTCGAGGTTGCCAAAGGTGAACCTCCAGCCGAAGTCGAAGAGAAGCTGCTCGCGGGGTGCCAGGGCGGGGAGGGCCGCCACCGAAACCTCGGGCCCTGCCCCTTCGAGCAACGCGGCAGTGCGCGCCCAGGAAGACCGGCTCACCAGGGAAGAGGCAGAGAGAACAAGCGAGGAAGAGAGCAGGTCACGGCGGGTAATAAGGGGCATTGAGGACCTCGACGAGTAGCGATTGAAACCGTTTACAGGGTTCGGACGGAATTGTACTCCCGGCATTTGCGGCAGGGCGAATTCATGGCATTCCCTGAAGGGGACGATCCCGCGATCGGAAGGCAATGCGACGATGAAGCAGTTCGGAACCGGGTCGTACAATAGCAACGCCGCGAACGCTTTCGACGAGGAGGAAGCGAATGAACACAGTCGCCCGGGAGCTCGTGCGGATCGGCTCACGCTCCCTCCATGATCGACAGTGCTATCGATTCGCCGGCGGGTGGCTGCTGACGATGCTCCTCGTCCTGGGGACATGGGCCCATGCGCAGCATGCGCCAGGAAGCGTCGTGGCCGGGTCGATCCGGAATGCAGACGGTGTACCGGTGAGCGATGCGGTTGTGCGTCTGAAGTCCGGGAGCACAATAATCGCAGAATCCCGGAGCCATGCGGATGGACGGTTTCTCTTGCCCGGTGCCGTAGCTGGGGATTACACGGTGACCGCCGAGAAGGCCGGCGTGGGCCGCGCGCTGGCGACCGTGCATGTCGAAGCTTCCTCGAGGGTGTTACTCGACCTCACGATCCGGGCGGAGAAGAAGCCGGCTCTGACCAGCGGGGCCGGAGCCGCCATGCAGTTTGCCGACGAGCCGAACTTCACGATTGCCGGCGTCACGGACTGGACGGCCGCCGGGGGGCACGGCTCCGACACAGTTCTACGGGCGAGCGAAGCTCTGAATCGAGAGGCGATCCACCTGGGACCGGAAGTAAACGCGCACGTGCCCATACGCGCAACGGCTGCGTGGAAGCAGCAGGAAAGCGCACTGCGCGCCGCGGCGGTAAAGGCGCCCGACGACTTCGAATCCAATCATCATCTTGGCGTCTTTTATCTCGATGCACAGAAAGATGCTGACGCGGTGCCTCCGCTGCTGGCGGCATACCGCATCCGTCCGGAGGACTTTGCCAACGAGCTGGAGCTGACCCAGGCCCTGCGAGGCGCGGGCAACTACGCCGAAGCCCGCGATCACGCCCACAAGCTGCTGACTCGTGGCGAGAACGGCGATCTCGAGCGGCTGGCGGGCGAGTTAGACGAAAAACTCGGCGATCCGCTGACCGCGGTGCGCGAGTTCAGGCGCGCCGTTCAGGAAGACCCGAGCGAACAGAACTACTTTGCATGGGGCTCCGAGCTTCTTCTGCATCGCGCGGTGTGGCAGGCAAAGGAAGTCTTTACCGCCGGGGTGAAGGCGCACCCGGACTCCGAGCGCATGATGACCGCCCTGGGCGCGACGCTGTTCGCCGGCGCGCTTTACGATCAGGCCGCATTGCGGCTGTGCGCAGCGTCGGATCTGGATCCCCGGGATGCTGAGCCCTATCTCTTCATGGGGCGGATTGTGGCGGTTGTCTCCGACCCGCTGCCTTGCGTGACGCCGCGGCTGAAGCGGTTTTTGGAGATGCAGCCCTCGAATCCTCTGGCCAGCTATGACTATGCGGTAGCCTTGTGGAAGCATGATGGGATGCCGATCGATGCGGCGGGGACCGCTCCGGTCGAGGCACTGCTGCACCAGGCTGTAACTGCCGATCCGCGGTGTGCCGTAGCCTGGCTGCAGCTGGGTGTGCTGCGCTTTTTGCGCAACGACTACAGTGGTTCAGTCGATTATTTTCAGCGGGCCGTTGCAGCGGATCCCGGCATGAGCGAGGCGCACTATCGGCTGGCCATGGCCTATGACCGTGTGGGCGAGCGCGACAAGGCGCGCGAGGAGCTGGCGCTGCACCAGAAAATCGATCAGGAACAGAAGGAAGAAGTGGAACGGCGGCGGCGGGCCATCAAGCAGTTTCGCGTGCTCGATGCGCTGCAGACCTCGAGTTCCGGGCAGCCGTGATGCTGCGTCCCCTCAGGCGCTGCGCGGCTTCAGGGTCCCGACCATCCCCTCGCCTTCACGAATAGTAAGAATCTGATTCGCCGGTACGTGCGTGAAGCGCTCCAGCTTCAGGGTGGTGGGCCACCGGATCTCGATGACATCGACAAACTCCGCAGTTCCCAGCCCGAAGTGCAGGCGCAGGTCGCTCTGCGACATCACGCTGGTGCCGCTGTGCACCTCGTCGATCTGGACATGCTTGCCTGTGATCACCCGCGCGCGCGCGCCAATCGCGGTGCGATTGCAATGGGTGCCGATCAGCTTCAGCTTGATCCAGTTCTGCTTGTTCCCCCCCACGTTGTGCAGAAGAGAGGGCAGGTCGTTCATGTTGAGAATGAGTACGTCCATCCCACCATCGTTGTCGTAGTCACCGAAAGCCGCACCGCGGCTGGAGTATCGCTCCGTGATGCCGGGGCCCATCTCGGCGGAGACATCTTTGAAGGTTCCATTGCCAAGATTCCTGTAGACCAGACGCGGGTTTTTGAAACTCTCGCCGAAGTTATACCGGTCGACCTCAGGATAGACGTGCCCGTTCACCTGCACGATGTCGGCCCAGCCGTCGTTGTCGTAGTCAATGAAGCCACAGCCCCACGCGACATATTTGTTATTGATCCCAATACCGGAATTGAAGGATAACTCGGTAAATGTACCGTCGCCGTTGTTGTGATAGAGGTCGCAGGTATCGTCGGCGAAGTTGGTCTTGAAGATATCGAGCCAGCCGTCACAGTCGTAGTCGGCGACGCCGAGACCCATGCCGGCCTGCTCATGGCCATCGTTGTTGTAGGCGCAGCCGGCCATGACCGCCACGTCAGTGAAGGTGCCGTTGCGGTTGTTCTGGAAGAGAATGGCCGGTTCGGAGTCAACCGCCACGTAAATGTCGGGCCAGCCGTCGTTGTCGAAGTCATACGAGACGGCCGTAATGGAGTAGCGCGGGCCCGGCTTGAGAATTCCGGCCTTTTCCGATACGTCGGTAAAGGTGCCGTCTCCATTGTTGTGGTACAGGATGTTGGTATCCCCGGGCAAACCTCGGGGTCCGCACATGGTGGGCATCCCCTTCCACTGACAAAAGGAAGCGCTGTCCCGGGGAGGAGGATGATCCGGATCCAGGGCCACGAAGTTACACACGAACAGATCGAGATGACCGTCGCGATCGTAGTCCAGAAAGGTACAGCCGGTTCCCCATCTGCCCTTCTCCCGATAAATGCCGGCTTTCTTTGTGACATCGGTGAAGGTGCCGTCCCCGTTGTTATGGAAAAGGATGTTGCGTCCCCAGAAGGTGCAGAACAGGTCATCCCAGCCATCGTTGTTGTAATCGCCGACACAGACGCCGGTCTGCCAGCCGCTGCGAGCCAGACCGGATTGTGCCGTCACATCCGTAAACGTGCCGTCGCGATTGTTCTTGTACAGATGCGTAGTAGGCGTCTGACCTGGAGGCCATTGTGTGTCGAGCCGACTGCCATTGGTCATATAGATATCGAGCCAGCCGTCGTGATCGTAATCAAAGAAAGCGATTCCGCTGCCCTTCGTCTCAATAATCACGCGCTTGGTATCGACGCCACCCCAGACATTGGGAATATTCAGGCCGGCCTGGCGTCCGACGTCAATAAACTGCACGGGTGAGCCAGGCACCGGCGACACCTTCGCCTGAACCACACTGGATTCACCCCAGCGCCACAGCGGTGTGGTGAGAACATCGAGAAGAGTGCTGCCCAGGACGAAAATCGAAGAGCCCAGGAATCGTCGCCGCGGTATGGTCATCGAAGATAGATTTTTCCCTTTCCGTCTGGATTCAATCAAGCGAGCCGACGATGCTCTGTACGGCTATTTCGTCCTTACTTTCGGGAAAGGGTGGGGCACGATCCCCACCCCTTCCTTCACCGCGATGATCGTGTCGACAGGCAGATTCGTCAGCTTGTCGCTTTGACCGCTGGGCCACTCTATCACCAGGGAATCGATCTTCGTGTGCCGTCCGAGCCCGAAATGGATGCGCGGATCGCTGGCGGACATGTAGCTGGTCCCGCCCTTCGCCTGGTCTACGCGCACGAGATCGCCCGCGGTGAGTTTGAGCACCGAACCGATGCCGTCGCGGTTGGATCGCGTCCCGATGAGAAGCACCTCCAGCCAGTGATTCCCGGTCCCGCCCTCGTTGCGCATCAGCTCGGGAGAATCTCCGCGGCAGTTGACCACGAAACCAACGTTGCCGTCGTTGAGGAAGTCGGCTGTGGCCAGCCCGCGACCGGCCACCGGACGATTGAAGTCCGGCCCCAGAGCGCTGGAGACTCGGTCGAAGTGGCCATGTCCCAGGTTATGCCACATCAGCAGCGGCTCTTTGTAAGTGACCTCGCTGTGATAGAGGCTCACGTTATCGACCATGGCTCCATTCGCCTGCACGATATCGGGCCAGCCATCGTTGTCGTAATCAAGGAATTTAGCCGCGACCCCGCTGAGAAACATCGCCTTGTTGCCGATGCCCGAGGAATAGGTTGCATCGGTGAAGGTACCGTCGCCGTTGTTGTGATAGAGGCGATCCAGCTCAAAGTCGAGGTGGGTAATGTAGACGTCCAGTAAGCCATCGCCATCTACATCGGCGGCGTCAATGCCCATGCCCGCTTCATACTTGCCATCCTCGCTGGCGGCAATCCCCGAGATCAGCGATACATCGGAAAACGTGCCGTTGCCCTTGTTCTGAAAGAGGAAATTGGGCCAGGTGTCGTTGGCGACGGCGATATCCGGCCATCCCTGATTGAAGAAATCCGCGGTGACGACCCCCATCCCCTTCGCTTCGGGCAGCCCGACGCCGGATTTGGCGCTGACGTCGGTGAAGGTGCCGTCATGGTTATTGCGATAGAGGCGGATGTGCTCTCCCGCGTAGTTATTAGGATTGCAGTAGGAGCGGTATCCACGAGCCCTTTCTCCGCACCAGAGGTTGTTTTTGGGAGTCCAGTCGAGATAGTTGAGGACGACAAGATCGAGCCAGCCATCTTTATCGAAATCGACCCAGGCCGCGCTGGTGGACCATTGCCCCTCATCGGCGACGCCGGCCTTCGCCGTAACATCGGTAAAGGTGCCGTTGCCGTTGTTGTGGTAAAGGATGGCGCGGCCATACCCGGTGACATAGAGGTCGGGATAGCCGTCGTTATCGAAGTCGCCGACCGCTACACCCTGGCCATAGTGGCCCTCGCCGCCCACGCCCGCCTTAGAAGTCACGTCAGTAAACGTGCCATCGCCATTGTTGCGATAGAGCGCGGAGCGCAGTGGATGCTCGGGCTTATACGCGTCGGTTGCGCCCGATTGCACGAGGAACAGGTCCATGAGCCCATCCTGGTCGTAGTCGATCCAGCCCGCGCCCGTACCCATGGTTTCCAGATAATATTTTTCCGGAGTTTCCGTGGAATCCTGTACGAAAGTGATCCCGGCAGCTTTCCGGATATCGATAAAGCGGACGGTGGCAGGGGGTTCAGGCTTCGCGGACCGCTGCGCACCGCTGACTCCGGACCATAAACTACAGGCGCCGCCGACTACGGCGAACAGGAGGGTGCCATAGCGCATGGGCCGGTTCATAGAGTTCGATCCGCAAGCAATAGCGCCCATTGAAGAAACTGCGCGCGCGCCCGAGCATCCATGGAATGACGGGGCGCACTCCCGCCTGCCGCCGCGTCGAGTACCCGCTCGATCTGATCGCTCGAAAGACTGCCGCTGGCGTCGCTGCTCCTGAAGCGCTCAAATACCTCTCTGGCCTGGACCACCTGCCCGTTCTGGAAATAGAAGACGCCCAGCGCGGAGTAGGCGCCCGGCCACTCAGGCAGCAGGTCGACGGCGCGCTCCAGTTCGCTGGCAGCCTCGTCGTTACGGCCCTGCAGAGCGGATACAATGCCGAGTCCCCAGAACAGCTTGCCCGATTCCGGAATGCGCGTCCGGCCGCAATTGAGGGTCTGGCGAGCCGCGTCCGGATCGCCGGCACGGAGCTGAATCAGGGCCAGGGAAAGATAATCCTGATCATTGTCCGGATTCCGGGCGATCGCGTCGCGATACATGGCCGAGGCGCGGTCGAGCTGGCCGAGATGGGCATAGGTATCCGCCAGCAGGGCAAGCCATGCTTCGTCCTTTCGACCTTCAGGAGAGACCTGCAGCGCGGTTTCCAGAGCTTCCTGGTAATGATGCGCGCGGAAGTAGGTGTCCGCCAGATCGAATCGGAGCTGATCCGTGTCGACGCCGGCCTGCAGGGCGATCGTAAGATGGTCGATCGCTCCGTCGAAGAGGCGATAGCGTGCCATGAGCACGCCGACGAGAGTGAACATGCGGTAGTCGCCCTGCGCCACCTGATCGAGCTGCGCGGTCACCTGAAGCGCTTTGTCTTTCTGGCCGGATTTGAGATAAGTCTCGGCCAGGAAGTAGAGGCTTTCCGGCCGATCCGGATGCTTCTTCGCTTCCTCCACAACCTGCTGAACATCGAGTTGCTGGCGCGCCTGCGTGGGCAACTGCGAACGGTCGGCCAGATAGTCGAAGAGATGCTGATATGGATAGGAGCCGGATGCCGACTGGCTGGACAGGGTCCTGAAGACCGCCAGATCGCGATTGGCCGCATCCATCTCGCGCAAGCTGCGCTCCACCATCGCGAGCTTGTAGTAGCCGGTCGCCGGATCGTGACTGACGCGCACGTAGCGCCGCAGCAACGCCTCGGCCTCCTGCGGCCGCCCTGCGGCAATTCTGAGGTTCGCTAGCTCGAGGATCGCGTCGGAGTAATTGGGGGCGTGCTGCAGCGCCTGCTCAAAATACTTCTCCGCGGTTGCGGCTTTGCCCTGCCGCTCAGCGATGTAACCCATGTTATAGAGGCAGACACTGTTTTTTGGGTCCAGCTGAAGGCCGAGCAGGAACTCCTGCTTCGCCTGGTCAAAGCGGCCCAGGCTCCTGTAAGACAGGCCGAGAAAGGCATACGAGCGCGCAGAATGCTCGATCTGAACCAGCTGATCGAAGGCGGCAATCGCTTTCTCCGACTCACCCGCCATGACGTAACACTCTCCCAGTGCGGCGATCAGGGCGGGCTGGCGCGGCGCGATTTTCAATCCGTCTTTCAGGACCGGGATGGCATCCTCAAAGTAATTCCGGGACATGCTGATTTGAGCCATGAGAAACAGGATGTTCACATTCCGCGGATCCAGTTTGCGGGCGCGGACGAGCACATCCAGAGCGTCGAGAGGACGGGATTCGTTTGTCAGGACCTGACCCATGCGATACAGCGCATCTGCCGAGTCGGGGCGAAGACGCAGGGCGCGGGTCAGCACCAGTTCAGCCTGGGGGTACTGAGCGCTCCGCAGCAGGTCCTCACCGAGGTTATAGAGGATCTCGAAGGTGCCGGGCTGCAGCGCGTCAGCCTTTTCCAGTTCCAGCTGCGCGGCCTTGTACTGTTTCTCGGAGCCGAGGAGAACGCCGAGCGAGAAGTGTACTTGTACGTCGCTCCTGGCTGCGGCTGAAAGTTGATGGGCGGCCTGCAGCGCGAGAGAAGACTGCTTGTTGTCGAAGTAAGCGCGGACCAGTTGCAGGCGCGTGGATGCGTCGGCCGGCTGAACCCGCCGGAAGCGCACAATGGCATCCGCAGGACAGCCTTTGACCATAAGTAGAACGCCGAGATTGTAATTGGCAGCGCGATTCGCCGGATCGCGCCGAAGAACGGAGCGAAACTCCCCTTCCGCCAGCTCGGGTTCCTTCTCGATCAGATAGAGATTGCCCAGATTGTTGTGGGTCCTGATGGATTCAGGATCGATGGCGAGGGCTCTCCGGAAAGATGCGGCGGCGCCGGCCAGATCCTGCTGCTGCGCGAGGATCATGCCCAGCAGGTTGTAGCCCTCCACGCTCCTCGGATTGCTTCGCAGAATTTCTTGTGTCTCGGTACGGGCTTCGTCCAGACGATTTTGCTCGATGAGGGCCTCGATCTGCTGGGCGTCCTCGCTGCTCTGTCCGCGCAGCGGGGCCGGAAAGGCCGCGCAGAGCGGGAGAAGCAGTACCGCAGAGATCGCTGCCGCGCTACTGAAGACGGCAAACCCGCACACTCGCGTCCTGGTTCCGCCATGTGTCGCAATACTCATTGCAGCTGTTCCAATGACCTTCGTGCGCTGGCGTTCTCCGGCTGCAGGGCGAGTAGTTGGCTCAGGACCTGACGGGCGTGCTCCCGATCGTTTTCGAGCGCATAAAGACGCGCCAGATTGAGATAGGACTGGTCAAAGGACGGCGCGACGCGAATGCCGGTTCTGAACTCTTCTTCAGCGAGCGAATAATTGCCGAGGCGCACGAAGACAATGCCAAGATTGTTGAGAGCCTCCGGATAGTCCGGCTTGAGGACAAGGGCCCGCCGAAGATAGTCCGAGGCGGGCTGCAATTGATTCTGCTGGGCGTATAACATGCCAAGGCTGTAACTGATCTCGGCATCGTCCGGCAGCAGTTCCAATGCGCGGTTCAGGCAATCATGCGCCTGATCGAATAGCCTCTGCCTTCGGTACACATTGCCAAGGTTCAGCAGAGCAATGGCGTAGCTCGGCCGGTACGCCAGAGATTGCTGAAAGTGCCGGACAGCCTCGTCGGGCTGGCCTTCCTCGGCGGCAATCATTCCGAGATTGTTCCATGCTTCCGGGTAATTAGGACGTAGTTGCACGGCCTGCTCAAGGTATCGGCGCCCCGCGGAGAAATCGCGGCGACGCAGACTCAGCGTGCCGAGATTGTAAAGCGCATCGGCATCGTCGGGCCGCGTGGCCAGAACCTGAAGGAACGAGTCCTGAGCCTGATCGAGAAAGCCATGCTGAAACATGGCGACCCCGTAAGTGAAGTCATTGCGCGCCAGCTTGTCCTGAACCAGGATGCCCGGGAAGGGCAGCGCCCGCCGCATGCGGTCCGCGGCGTTTACCGGCATCGATCGCGAGTCGCGGAGAACGTCCTCCGGATCCACAGCCCCCTGATACACCTTGACGATCATGCCCTGGCTGTCCAGCAGCAGCGCCGACGGGATGGGCAGGTCGCGGCGCCGATCGAACATATATCGGTAAATCAGGTTATAAACGCCGGCAATCTCTTCGGTCGCGAACAATACCGGAAACGAGATGCGCTCCTGCGTTGCGGTGGATCGTGCAGACCCGAGTTGGGTCGCGTCATCCACATTCACGGCCACGCAGGTGACGGCAGGGCCGGAGCGAAGAGCAGGATCCTTCTCCAGCTTCCGCAGCGCATCGACGCTTAATGGAGCCCCGACGGACCAGAAGAGAAGAAGAACAATCCCTCCGCGATACGAGCGGAGCTCCTGCATAGTTCCGTTCACATCGGGGAGGGAGAAGGCGGGTGCCTTGAGCGGCTCGATCAGCCAGGTCTGCACGTTGCGAGGCAGGGACTCGCCCGCGCTGGCCGAGTTCGCGACCGCGGAGTTCGGCGCGAGGGCGAGGAATGGGGCTGCATGAAACGCCTCGGAGTCCTCGTCAATGGCAATGCGATGGCCGGCCGGCAGATTGGCAAATACCTGCCGGGCGCCGCTGGGCCAGTGGATCGTGGCGCGCGCCACTGCGTCAGCGCCGCCAATACCGAAGAAGACTTCCTTCGAATGCTGGGAAAGGAATCCCGAACCGGCCTGAAGGTATTTGGTCTGCCTGCGCCCCGCAGTTTCCACGGTGATGGCGGCGCCGATCGCATCGCGATTGCTCCTGTGGCCGCGCAATTGAAAACTCACCGATTTTCCAATGCTCTTCATTTGGTTATGGAGCACGCGGAGCTGCGGAGCGTTGCGATTCTTCAGGATGACTTCCAGCCGCCCATCGTGATCGATGTCCGCCAGCACGAAGCAACGGCTGTCTTCGGAAAAATCGAGGCCTGTGGGTGCGGAAGCTTCGGCGAACGTGCCGTTACCCAGGTTCAGGAAGAACACGTTCCGCGCATATCCGTGCCAGGTGTGATCGGACCGAATGAGCTCATTGATGGCGTTCCATCCGCGCTCATAGCGAACCGAGGGAGTGGCATCGTCGGGAGAATGGCCGACGATCTGGCGCCAGAAGAAACTGGCAAGGTCGTCCCGATCCGGCTCGGAGATATAGCCATTCGTCACGTAGAGATCGGAAAAACCGTCGTGGTCGAAATCCCAGAAGTCGGACCCCCAGGACCAGCGGCCCATCTCCACAGCCGCCTCCCGCCCCTCATTTTCGAATCGCCCGGTCGCCTGGTTGCGGTAAAGGGCGTTGCCGCGGGCGTGGCGCTGATAGAGCTCGCGAATGGATGCAGGCGCATTTGCATGAAAGCGCTCTTGCTCGGAGACGCGTTGTCCGGCGGCCTCCCACATGCTCGGCACATAGATATCCTGGAGACCATCGTTATCGTAATCGCACCAGCAGCAGCTCATGCCGGCTCCCACGCCCTCCACATTGGCTTCTCGCGAAACAACGGTGAATGTGCCGTTCCCGTTATTGCGATAAAGCTGCGAACTGCCGAAATCGTTAGCGACAAACAGATCCGGCAGCCCGTACCGGCCGGCATTGCCCCAGGCGCAGGCAAAGCTGTAACGGTTGTTGTCCGCATTTAGGCCGGCGGCTTCCGTGGTTTCGACAAAGCGATGGCCGCCCCCATTGTGAAAGAGGCAGTTCGGAGGTCCGTTGCGGGCGTCGTAATACGGAATTGGATAGTGATACTGGTCCAGCCCCAGGTAGTACATGTACAGGCACAAATGAATGTCCAGCCGACCGTCGCCGTCATAGTCGGCGACCGCGGCGTGGGTGAAAGTTCCCTGGGGCGGACGAGCGAACTGGAAAGCATCCCGCCGGAGGGAAAACGTGCCGTCGCCCTGGTTCACGAAGAGCAGAGGGCCGGTGCCGCAAACCACCAGCAGGTCCTGCCAACCGCGGTTATCGAAATCCACGAACAGCGCGCACGCGGTATTGTCCAGGACTCCCACGCCCGCGCGTTCAGTAACATCCTCAAAAGTACCGTCGCCGCAGTTGCGGTAAAGACGATTCGGCAGTCCGGCGGGCTGACAAACGTAGAGGTCGTCAAAACCGTCGTTGTTGAAGTCGCCGGCGGCCACGCCGTTATTGCCATAGACATCCACGCCGACAGCGCCGTCGAGCACGGTTCGCCAATAGTCGGATCCATGCAGGAGCTGATCGCGCCAGGAGCCGGTTGCGCCCAGCGCGAATTCGGCGATGTCGGCAAAAGCGTCAGTGTCGGACGAGCAATCGGTCTCCGGACTCGCGTCCCATCGGCGGGCGGTCCAGCCACCGGAATCTCCCCGAACCCATTCCATCTGCCAGCTGCCGACTCTCTCCTCGCGCCGCCGATCCCTGCGCCGCAAAACAATGTCGTAGCGCAGACGAGTGCGCACCGTCAGCAGTGACGATGCGACGGCTTCAATGGCGAATATCTCGAATTCTGCCGTGTCGATGCCTGCTGCGTCGCTGAACGAGGTTCGCAATCCGTGCAGAAATGCGTCGCGTCCTGTGACCGATTCGGCGAAGGTACGCCGCACGGCTTCGATTCCGGAACGGGAGCGCAGCGGCGTCTCCGCGAACCGTCCCGCCGCCGTCCCGCTGATTCCCGAATCCAGAAACGAAGCAATGAAAGCCAGCTTCTCCGGCGACTGTCTCAGCGCGTGGCTCCACTGTTCGAGAATGGCCTGGAGTTCGTGCGCGTATTTCTCCGAGATATAGCCGTCGGCCCCTGGAGGGACCAGCGCCACGATGTCGGTCAGCGGCGAGGTTGCCGGATAGCGGGGAGCGAGACGAACATCCGCAAAGGGCAGATCGCCAGGCGGGGCTGTCGCGGTCTCCCCGAGACCGGGGAATGGAGCCCCGAAGAAGGGCGCGGGACGAAAAAGTGTCGCGGCAAACGCCATGCCCCTGAGGACCGCGCGCCGAGAGATCAGGAGATTTCTATCTTCGCGGCTGCCACCACCCATAATCCAGAAAACCTTCGCCTCGGCGGACGACGGCATCATAGCACCCGGAAAAATCCGCGAACAAAGGCTGCCGCCGGGCCGGACTTACCCCCTCCAGGCCTAAGGGCCTCGCGGGCGGCGGTGCCGGCCGATTCCGAGCTGCCCACGGGTTCCGTTTCCGGCCATCCCGGCCCAGGAATAGCCTCTTTTCTCGCGCTCGGAGCGTTGTAGAAAAATCTACAACTTTAGATTGACAAGAACAGAGCAAGTGGATTAGGGTGTTGCCGCGTAATCGGTTACATCCAAAGTTAACCGTTTACATTGTCCCTAATCGAGCAATTCAGCTGTATGGCTTACCCGCATCCGCCCCCGTTTTCAGGGGGGAAAAAGCAGCAGAAGCGGGAGCCGAAAACTTTTTCAGGAGGGCATCTGCATGGGCCGTCACCGCAGTCTGTTCACTCCGCTGAGCATCCTCTCTCTGGCCGTCGTTTCACTGAGTCTGTTCTTCTTCCCCGTCCGGTATGCGCACGGGCAGGTCGACGAAGGCTCAATCACCGGTACGGTCACCGATGCGACCGGCGCGGTCGTTCCCAAAGCGAGCGTTTCCCTGCTCAATCTCGATCAGGGAATCACGCTGCAGACGAAGACCGACAATGGCGGCGGCTATACCTTCTCCCCGGTCCGAACCGGACATTACAGCATCACGGTAACGGCGGCGGGCTTCGCGAAGACGACCCAGTCGAACGTGACGGTTGCGGTCGCTCAGATTGTGCAGGCCAACATCCAGCTCAAGACCGGCTCCAGCACGGAGACCGTCTATGTGAACACGGCGCCCCCGCTGATGCAGACGCAGGAGGCTTCCGTCGGGCAGGAAATCGGCTCGCGGGAAGTGAACAATCTGCCGCTCAACGGGCGGAACTTTACGTTCCTGGCGCAGCTGGGCGCGGGGATGCAGACGCCCCAGGCCGACACCCGCGGGAATGCCTCCACCGGCGCCTTCTCGGCCAACGGGCTGCGCCCCTCGCAAAACAACTACCTGCTGGACGGCATCGATAACAACTCCAATGCGGTGGACTTCCTCAACGGAACGAATTACGTCATTCTGCCGCCGGTGGATGCGATTCAGGAATTCAAGGTGCAGACGGCGGACTTCAGCGCCGAATTAGGTCGCGCCGGCGGTGCCGTCCTGAACGCGACCATCAAATCGGGGACTAACCAGATCCACGGGGCGGTCTGGGAGTTCTTCCGCAACGACAAGCTGGACGCCGCCGACTACTTTGAGAACAACACCGGGATCAAGAAAGGCGAGCTGCGCCAGAATCAGTTCGGCGGCGACATGGGCGGTCCAATTATCAGGAACAAGGTCTTTTTCTTTGGGGACTATGAGGGCTTTCGCCGCGTGCAGGGAACCGCGCAGAACGGCAACGTGCCTACGACGCTGGAGCGGAGCAGCGGGTTCACCAATCTCTCCCAGATCCTTGGCTTCAACGACGGCACAACCCGGCCCGATGCTTTGGGTCGCGCGATTCAGAAGGGCACCGTTATGGATCCGGCCACCACGCGATTCGTTGCCGCCGGTTCGGTGGACCCGGTTTCCGGACTCGCCAACTCCAGCGGTTCTGACGCCTATGTGCGCGATCCCTTCGGATCGAGCTGCGCTCCCAGCGCCACGAGCTTCACGGCAGCGTCGTGCCCGGATCTGAATCAGATTCCCGCGGCTCGGCTCAATGCCAACGCCGTTAAAGTGCTCAATCTGTATCCTGCCCCGAACTCCGGAACGCAGGTCTTCGGCGTCAGCCCGAACCTGTTCGAGCACAGAAATCAATTTGACATTCGCGGTGACGTGAATCCCAGCCAGTCGGACCAGGCCTTCGTGCGCTTCAGCTACTCCGACGATCCCATCTACATTCCCGGTATCTTCGGCGGCATCGCGGACGGCGGCGCCTTCCAGCAGGGCATTCAGACCGCGAAGTCCGATCAGGCGGTTGCCGGATATACGCACATCTTTACCCCGAAGACCGTCAATCAGGTGCGCGCCGGCTTTGCCCACCTGCACACCACGCGATACGGACCGGAAGGGACGGTCAACGGGATTCCCGGGCAGTTTGGAATTTCCGGCATCCCCCAGGGACAGGAAAATGGCGGCTTGCCGGAATTTACCATCGCGAATCTCCAGTCGCTGGGCAGCAACTCCTTCCTGCCCTCCGACGAAGTCAGCCAAACCCTCCAGGTCACGGATGACTTCACGAAAATCTACGGCAGTCACAGCTTCAAGATGGGCATCGAGTACCAGTACGTCAAGTTCTCCACCTTGCAACCCGCCTACTCCCACGGGCTGTTCGACTATAACGGCACGTTTGTGGATATTCCCAACCAGGGCAATACCACCGGCGGCATCGCGCAACTGCTGGTCCCGCCCACAGCCGCTCCGGCGACCATCAACGGTAACCCAAATCCCAACGGCTTCAGCTATTCTGGCGGCACCGACGACGTCGATGCCTCGAACATCAACAAGACCTACGACCAGAAAATGTACTTCGCTACCTACTTCCAGGATGACTGGAAGGTGACCCCCAGGCTGACCCTCAATCTGGGCGTGCGCTGGGATGACTTCGGTCCCATCAACGAGACGAATGGGGGGCAGGCGAACTTCGTGCCGACACCCGTGTCGGGGACAGCCATCGGCGCCCCGACCTACATCATCCCCGCCAGCGGCAAGGATAACCGCACCCTGTCGACGGGCCATCCTGCCTATACCAATTCGGCCGGCGTAACCGTGCCTGCGGCCGCTGGCACCTGCAACGGCATCGGGTGCTACGGATTTGTGGACCTGCTGGCCAAAGACGGGATCGCGCTGATGTCCACGGACCGCTATGGGCAGGGTTTGCTGCGCGTGGAGAGAGGGTTGATCGCTCCCCGATTCGGCGCCGACTTTGAGATCACCCCCAAACTGGTGGTGCGCGGCGGAATCGGCCTCTTTTACAACTCGTTCGAAAACCAGGGATATGGGCCGAATGACGGCGAGAATTACCCCTTCGTGTACAACCTGTCGTACACGCCGCAGTCGAACCCATCCGGCCCCAGCATTGCATCCCAGGTAGCGCCCATCAGCTATAACTCGCCGTATGCCGGGTGCCCCAGCGCTGGCCCGGGAGGCACCGCTAACTTCGAGTCGGGCTTCTCCTGCATCCCCCTTACCTCATCCGCCGTAAACGCGCTGGGTCTCGGATTGCAGGGGCTGCAGTTCAACTATTCGACACCGCGTACCCTCAGTGCCAACCTGACGCTGCAATATGCGATCACCCGGACGTTGACGGCGCAGGCCGCCTACGTGTACACGCACGGCGCCGATCTCCAGGGCGGCGTGGGGTATCAGAACATCACCCAGATCCTCCCGGCCGGCATCGATACCAAGAACTGCGGCAAGTACGCCGTGTTTCCGGACGGCAGTTGCGTGCCCTTTCCGGATTTCGGCGGCGGTAGCTATCAGGCAACCTATGGCGTCAGTAATTACAACGGCCTTCAGACCAAAATCGAGGAACAATTCTCTAACGGATTCACCTTCCTGTTCACCTACACCTATTCCAGGACGCTCTCCGATGCGGGTGATTTGCTGAACGGTGGCTCGACCGGAGGCTTGCGGGCCTATAACATCCCCGGCCTGGGACCGCGCTTCGATTATTCTCTGGCGGACTTTGACCTCCGGCAGGTGCTGCATTTCAGCGGCGGATATCAGTTGCCGTTCGGAAAAGGCCAGATGTACATGAATCACAGCGGCATCGACAACTTGATTCTGGGGGGTTGGGCGACTAACTGGATTCTCACCCTGCAGGGCGGACAACCGCTCAACTTCACCTGCCCCACAGGGGTCATCTCCGGCGAGGGGCAGTGCGACGATTACCTGGTATCGGGCCAGAGTCCGCAACTGAGCATCAAGAGCAAAGTCATTGACGGCGCACCCCGGCCGTTCTGGATCAACAACCCAAAGGCCTTTAGTCAGGCCTGTCAGCTGTCGGACCAGAGTGGCACGATTGCCCCGGATCCGAGTTCCGTCCCAGGGTGTATCCCCCTCAACGGGGCAGCCGCCCTCGGCCCGGCGCCCGGTCAGATCCCGGGCCCTGGCTTCCACCGGCTGGATTTTTCGCTCTTCAAGAATTTCCAGCTTTCGGACCGGTTCAGGACACAATTCCGTGCCGAGTTCTTCAACATTGCGAACCACCCGAACTTTAACGCGCCGAATTTTGGCGGAAACGGTGTGGTGGCCATCGGAGGATCGGGCAACTTCGAAGATCCTCATTTTGGCGAAGTCGGATCGACGCGCGATGCTCCCTACGATCCGCGCCAGATTCAATTCGCTCTGAAGCTGTACTACTAGGCTTGTCGCCTGGAGTTTCACGGTCCTGTTGATCGGATGAGCCCCGCCTGGATGGCGGGGCTTATCCGTATCGCGTCCAGATAATTCGGGACGATGGAATGCGTTCCAGGCTAAGATAAACGACACTCCGGAGAAGCACGTTCAAGGATTCCCTCTACCGGGTGTTGCTCTGCGCCGCACTTCTGTGGGACATACGAGGTGCTCACGCAGTGTATGTCGGAGGAGACGTTTGAGCTGGGGCTGGCGCTGGCGGGTCGGTTGTTTCCTTCTGTGTCTGCCCGCGCCCTTCGCCTGGACTGCCAACGCCCAGAGTCCTTCGAAGCAACAACTGGATCAGGAATATCAGGCCGCCGTCGCCGACTACGAAGCCGGCCGGCTCCCCCAGGCAGCCGATGAATTGCAGCGGATCCTGCCGTACGCCCCCCAAAACTATGAACTGCGCGAGTTGCTGGGGATGGTCTACGCCTCCCTCGCACAGACAGGCAGGGCGGTCGAGCAGCTCAAGGTCGCCGTCCGGATCAAGCCGGATTTGGCGGCGGCTCGGGTGAACCTGGGCGTCGCTCTGGTTCACGACGGGAATCGCGATGCGGCGGCGGATCAGTTCGAACGGGCGGCTCTGCTCGATCCCGGGAACTACGATGCCCACCATAATCTCGGCGAACTGTACGTTCAGGGCGGCAGGATTGCGGAGGCTCAGCCGTATCTGGAGAAGGCCTGGCGCATCCGCCCGCAAGCCTATGACAATGCCTACGATCTCGCCATGGCGGATTATCTGCTGGGCAGAGTCGATCAGGCGCGCCAGATCGTGAACGCGCTCATTAAGGTCAGAGATACCGGGGAATTGCGCAGCCTGCTCGGACAAATTGATGAGAAAAGCCGCCAGTATATCGCCGCGGCCAACGATTATGAAGCAGCTGTCCACCTCGATCCCAGCGAAGATAACCTCTTCAACTGGGGCAGCGAGATGCTTCTTCACCGCACTTACGAGCCGGCCATCGCGATTTTTCAGCAGGGGGTGCAGCGGTATCCCAGCTCCCCGCGTATGTGGATTGGACTCGGGCTGGCGGACTATTCCCGCGGTAAGTACGACCCGGCCATCAAGGCCCTGCTCGCCGCAGCGGATCTCAACCCGCGCGATCCGCGCTGCTACGTCTTCCTGTCGAAGGCGTACAACAGCTCGCCGTTGCAGGCGGACGAAGTCACGCAGAGATTCCGGCGTTACGCCGAGCTGGAACCTGAGAACGCGCTGGCGCAATACTATTACGCTGTGAGTTTGTGGAAGGGCAGGCGGGTGGAGGATCCGGGAACCGACCTGGCCGCGGTGGAGTCCCTCTTGCGCAAAGCCATCGCGCTCAATGATTCGCTGGCGCCGGCGCATGTCCAGCTCGGCGACCTGTATGAAGACGAGCGCAACTATGGCGAGTCGATTCCGCAGTACGAGCGCGCATTGCAACTCGACCCGAGCCTGACCGATGCGTATTATCGCCTGGGCACGGACTACGTACATGCCGGCGAGAAAGAAAAGGCGCAGCGGGAGTTTGCCGTCTATCAGAAGCTGCGCGCCGAGCACCTGGCCGAAGTAGAGAAGGAACGGGCCCAAGTGGAGCAGTTCGTTTATTCGGAGAAAGGACAGACGGCGAGCGCGCCCTGAGAAGTACACAGGCCGCCTTCGCCCGTGAATATCAGATCATGACTGGGACCGCATTCAGCGCACGACGGGAATCCGAAGGTTCGCAGGCCGATGCGAGCCGTGCGTGGAACACTGCGCGGGCCCTGAGCCGGAGCCGCCGCGATTTTCTCCGCGGCGCTGCCGGCCTGGCCATGGGCTCTGCCCTCATGGGGGCGAGCCCTTTCCTCCATGGAGAAACCGTGCGCAAAAAACGCAAGGTGATTGTCATCACCTTCGGCGGAGGCGCGCGCGATCAGGAGACCTTTGCCCCCGAAGGCCAGGAAAACATACCGCACCTGATGCGCGAGCTGATCCCCCAATCCAGCTTCTTCGTGCACGTCGTCAACAGCGGCATTCTTGGGCACTATGTCGCCACGGCCAGCCTGGCCACCGGCGTTTATGAGACGCTCAACAATTTCGCCGCGGTTCCTCCGCAGCACCCGACGATCTTTGAGTATTTCCGCCACGATCTCAGGCGTCCGGCGAGCGACACCTTTGTAGTCGCTCCCAGCAACGGATTCAACCGCATTGGCGAAAGTGCATGCCGTTCCTATGGAGACGGCGCCTCGGTTATTCTGCCCAAGCATCTGCTGGCGGCGGCCCGTCCCGACGGAGCGGATCTCGGTCACCTGTTGCGCGACAACTACGAGAGCCCCCTCTATGCGCCGCAACTCGGCGGCGGCGAGTTTGAGCTCCGGCAGCTGGATAAGATCCTGCGGCTCTCCGTTTCCGATTTCACCGCCCACGCCCGAACCCTCTCCAGTCCGGACGAGCTTTCGGTCTATATTGCGAAACGTCTCATGCAGCAGGAAGCCCCCAGCCTGCTGTGGATCACGATGCATGACATTGACGTCGCTCATTCCGGCGCTTATTCCCTCTATGTCGAAGGCATTCGCCGCACCGATCGCCTGTGCGCGGAAATGTGGCAGGCTGTCCAGGCGAATCCCGAGTATGCCGGCAATACCACCATGTTCATCCTGCCGGATTTCGGGCGTGATGCGGACTACGACTCCGGTGGCAACGGCTTTCAGCATCACCGCACCGGCGATGTCGCCAGCCGCACCACCTGGATGATGGTTCTCGGAGCCGGCGTTCGTGCGGGTGTCGTCTGCGATGACCCGCTGCAGTCCATTGATCTCGTGCCCAGCCTCGGCGCCATCATGGGCTTCTCGCCCGCGCAAAGCGTGGGCAAGCCGATTCCGGAGCTTCTTTGATCCATGCAGCCCCGCGACCTCACACCCGCAGATTTCGCCTCCTGGCTGCCCCAGGCGCGCGCCCTGGCGACTGCGCACCTGGACATGCTCCGCCAGCTTCCCCTGAGCCTGCTCCCCTCCGTGCTGCGCGAGATCATCACCTTCGACTTTTCCTTTCCGCTCGAGCGGTCCGCCGCTGAGAAACAGCTAACTGTGCTTGCCGCTCTCGATGAACACCAGCGTTCCGCCTGGTTTCACGGCTTCGCACAGATCTCCGTCCCGCGCGATCTGGAGAAATTCGACTGGGTTGGTCATCCTGCGCAGTTTCTTGAAAAGCAATCTGCCTGGCTCTGGAGCAGTCATCAGCTCGATGCTTTCCGTGCGGCTGCCACTGACTATGCGGCTCGGCTGCAGAGCGCGACTCCGCCCGAAGCGCCGCCCATGCGCCGCCTTGGCATTGCCATCATCGGCAAGGATGTTCCCTCCTGGAACCAGCCGCTCTTCCGCAATCTGCGCCCTCACGGCACATGGTTCACGCAGGTGAATCCGGAAAACGGCCTTAGTATGCTCCTCGATGCCGCAGGCATGCGCGCCCAATCCCATCCCGAGCCCTACGCGCACTGGTATATCGATGGGGGCGCCGCCGCGAAGTGCGATCCCGCATTAACCGGCGTTTCCTGGACCGGCCTCGACCCCCTGCGCGCCGGGCTTCTGGGAAAAATGCAGAAACAGATTCAGCGCCCCGGGATGGGACCCGAAGAGTTACGCACCTGGTTAGCGCAGCTCACGCCCGACCAGCTCGGCATGAGCACTTCGACCGACCCCGTCCTGGCGCGCTTTCAGGTGAGCCTGTTCACCGAAGGCTCCGGAACTCAAATCTTCAGCACCACCTTCGCCCAGTGGTGCACCCGGGAAGTTCTTCGTCGGGCCCAGCCCCTGACGGTGCTGGCGCGCTTTGCACCGCGGCAGCGACAGCGTCCGATGAACGAACTGCTCTCTGGAGAAACCGCGATCCCGACACTCGACCCCGAAGGTTCGTTGGTCGATGCCGACATGGCTGCCTGGTATCACTGGGTCAACCAGCAGCGCCTGCCCGGATATGAGCAGTCCGCATTCGTCGCCTGGTTCGAGGATCATAACCAGGCCATAGCTATCAGTCCTGCTCTGCCGCGCGGAGTTCAATCCGATTCAGTCCTGACGCTCGAGAAACTGCTGACCGTCGCGACAGGCTAGCGCAGGATTCCCCTTCGGCATTGTCGAGGGGACAGCGCGATGACTCCTGCGGCCCGGGTTTACAGTGTCCATCGACAGGGAGTTACTGCCAATGCGGCGACTCTTCGCCGTGGGCTACCATTGGAGTCCGCGCACTTTGCAGGAGGCTTTCGATGAGCAAGAACCGTGTACCGCGGGTGGTGGCTTTGGCGATGGCCATCGCCTTCGCCTGCGTCTGTTGTGCCCGCGCAGAAAAGCCGCTGGACAGACCCGCCGCCTGGCAGGCAAAGCTCAGCCAGGCGCTGCCTCTTCTTGGACACCGCAACTGGATCCTGGTTGTCGATTCCGCCTATCCTCTGCAGAATTCGCCGGGGATTGAGACGATCGAAACGGGCGCTTCGCAACCGGAGGTGCTCCAGGCTGTCCTGAGGGCCATCGGCCATTCCATCCATGTGCGCCCGGTGGTTTTCATGGACGCCGAGCTTCCCTTTGTTCCCGAGCGGGATGCGCCGGGAGTCTCACGATACCGAAATGACTTGAAAGCCATCCTCGGAACCCGGCCGGTAACTCAGCTTCCTCACGCGCAACTCCTGCAGAAGGTCGACGACATCAGCAGAAGCTATGCGGTGCTCATCCTGAAAACCACCGAGACAATCCCGTACACATCCGTATTTCTGCAACTTAACTGCAAATACTGGAGCGATGAGGCAGAGGCTCGCCTGCGCGCGGCGATGCAGCATGCTCCTGCGGCATCGAACTGAACGCGGCAGACGCACTCTGAACGAGGAGCGAAGCAAGTTGTGCAGCCATGGGCTTCCGCGACCCTGTAACGAAGACGGCAGCTTTGTCAGAGCGCGGCGGTGATTGATTCCACCGCCGCCACCCCCGGGAAATCAAAAGGTAATCTTTCCTCCCAGCTGAATTTCCCGAGGATCGTGAGTTGAAGTAACCTGCCCGAAGGTCGACGTACCCAGGCGTTGACCGACGGCGTCGAAATTCGTGTGGTTGAAGGCATTGAAGAACTCGCCGCGGAGCTGCAGTTTGGCTCTGTCTCCGAGGTTAAAGTTCTTGATCGACGAAAGATCCCAGAGTTCAATCCCAGGACCCAGCAGAATGCCATTGCTGGCATCTCCAAAATGCCCAACAGCATTGGCGAAAGAGCCGGTGCTGAACCATTGCGTCTGCGTCTTTGGCTTATGGATTGAAGCGACCACATCCGGCCGCGGGGCAATGTCGCTCGGATCGATGTTGATCCCGCCGGGATAGGTTCCGGCAACACATCCTGTGGTCGCTCCGGCCGGTGTCCGGCAATCGAAGTTATCGGCCTCCTGCAGTGCCGAGAACGACTGCCCCGAGGCAAACTCGGTGATTCCAGACAACTCCCAACCGCCCAGAGTGTGCCCCACGAAACCGTTCTGGTGCTGGTAAAAGGGCAGGTCATAAACGTAGTTCGCCACAAAGGTCTGCGGCTGATTGAGCGATGCCGGTCCGTAATCGAGGTGCGGGTTATAGGTGTCGTAGGTTTCCGTGTCGCGGTCGTTCGACTGGTTAGTGAGCGTTTTTGACCAGGTGTAGGCGATGCCCAGTGTCAAACCGTTCGCAACGCGATGATTAAGCGATGCCTGCAGGGAATGGTAGTTGCTGGAGTATTCGGGAATCCTCGATGCAAACCAGGAATAGCCGCGGTACGGCACGACTGCCGTGACCCACGCCGTGGGATTTGCTGCTCGTTCACCCAGAGTCGGCTGATTGAGATCCCGTTCTCCCAGAAGGTGGCGGCCGAGCGATCCCACATAAGCTATCTCAGCTACCGTATCCGGCCGCAGTTGCTGCTGCACCGACAGATTGAAGTCCATATAGGACTCCGTCGGCATACCTGGAGTGCCCGTCGAAACGATATGGTTGGGGCTCAGGGAAACACTGGAAGTCCCGGCCAAAGGATGATCGAACTGCGTGTTGTTGATCGTGGCCACCTGCACAAGAGGAGGATCCTGGAAGGCATTCTGTTCCCAGATGCCGTTCAGGCTCCGATCGTAAAAAATGCCGTAGCCGCCGTGTACCGCCGTCCGGCCATTCTCGAAAGGTGCCCATGCGAATCCAAGCCGGGGCGCAAAGTCGTCTTTCGGATCCGGATTCACATGGGCTCCCCACGGAGAACACTGGATGCCCGGGGCAATGGCCGCAGCCTGCGTGCAGGCGCTCCCCTTCGGGAAGATAAGACCGTTGACATAAGTGGCCGGAACTTGCCCGCCGGCAACAAAATTTCCGGAGACCGGATCGATGGCCGGAGCCGCCGCGGAATTGTAGAGTTGTGGATCGAAATTGTTGAGGGTATTCAGAACGTCGCCCGGCGACGGGAAATAGCTATAGCGCAGTCCCAGGTTAAGAGTCAGTCGACTCGTGATCTGCCAGTCGTCCTGTACATAGGCTTCAAAGTTGAAGTAGTGAAGATCAGGAACAGTATCACGGCTGGCCTGGGTATAGCTGTAAACATTGCCGAGAAGGAAGTCTGAGAAGTTGCTGAACTCGAAATTCGCTTCGCCGCTCGAGGCGTTCTCCGTCTTCAACATCTGAGAGACGGTTACTCCTGTGCGGAGCACATGCCTTCCCAGGTTCGCCGTCAGATTGTCGAACAGCGTCCTGTCGAGGTTCCGCTCGAAATAGGGCGTGCTGCCATACGCAAAGCCCTGGATCGCGCCGCCCACGAACGATATCCCGGGAATGCGCCCGTACGGATCCTTGTATGCGGTATTGTTGGTGAGTTGGCTGGCGATCGAAGGAGATGTGGCGATCGACCCCGGAGTGAACGAGGAGCTGATGGTTCCCTGACTGTAGGCAAACTCCGCCTCATTGACCAGTTTGGGCGATAGAGTCCAGGTGAGGTTGCCGACCACGTTCTGTCCCGGAGCGTTTACCGTGGACCCGGCGATGTTCGGGAAATTCGACCCGGCGAAGAGACCCTGAGGAAAGTTCTCCGGAGTCTCATCCTGCATGGCGCGCGCGAAGAAATGCAGCTTATTCGTCAGATTGGCATCAATACGGACCAGATCTTCACGGGTATTGTTGAGCGAGCTATAGGAGAAGGTGTAGGTTCCCGCCCCGTTCGCGGGAAACTTATCGTAGACATTGGCCAGGTAAACCTTCGCGTTCTGGCTATAGCATGTCGGAGAAACAGTGCTGGTATTCGTCGCCGCGTTGTAGGCGACGCAGCCCGCGGGAGCGTCGGTAATGGGGCCACTGAAGGAGCCGCCAAGGTTGGCAGACGTGGGCGCGTTGAGAGTGACCGTATTCGGAGATGTTACCTTGCGCCATTCCTCCGACCAGAAGAAGAAAAGCTTATTGCGGTCCGTGTAGGCCTTCGGAACAATGACCGGGCCGCCAATCGTGAAGCCAAAGTCGTTATAGCGCTCGATTGCGCGCGGCAGGTTGTACTGGTTATTGAAGTAGCTGTTGGCGTTAAAAATATCATTGCGATTGAACTCGTACGCGTCGCCGTGGAAATGGCTGGTCCCGGATTTAGTGGCGACAAGGATCTGCCCGGCGCCGCTGCGGCCGAATCCCGCGTCATAGGTGCTTCTTTCCAGAGTGAACTCCTGAATCGCGTCGACACTGGGAACATTCAGCAGGGTCGCGTTCGAGCCGCTGTCGTTAATATCCGCGCCGTCCACCGACCAGTTATTGGCCGTATCGCGCGCCCCGTTAACCGCAACCGAAGAGGTATTGTTCAGGCCGAACCCAACCTCGTCGGGCAGGGCACTCACCACGCCCGGCTGCAGGGTCACGAGTTGCTCGAAATTGCGGTTATTCAGCTGTAACTGCGTTACCTGGGTGCCCGAGATGGTCCCGGACAACTCGCTCGTTGTTGTGTTGAGGGCGACTGCATTCTGCTGGACGGTGACGGTCTGGCTCACGGTTCCGGTGGTCAGCTTTGCGTTGACCGTGCGCGTCTGGGCTACATACAGAGTGACATTCGTAGCCTGGAACTTTTGAAAACCCGGAGCGGCAACGGTGACGTTATAGTTTCCGGCGGGCAGATCGCTGAGGCTGTAGGCGCCCTGCGCGCTGGTCTTTACCGTCCTTGGCGCAGTGGTGCCCTCCTCCTGCGTTACAGTAATCGTCGCATCGGGAACGACGGCTCCGGAGGGATCCGTGACGGTTCCATTTAGAACAGCGTTGAGCTGCTGGCTATGAAGTAAGAGGGCAGAATACGAGATGAATAACGTTACGATGAGAACGAGTAATTTTCTTCCCTGCACCTGAACGACCTCCAAAGGCATCTGGAATTGACGACCGATTTCCCTTGTTGCGTGTCCTTGTCCGTTTTGGTGGGCTCCGGTCCAGCGGCTTCCCGCATTTCCGCCCGCAGGGAAAATCTGAGAGGCTGTTTGGAGAGCTCACACGCGAACGCAAGAATGGTGTCACAGTGGTTAATGCTCTGTCAATTAACGTACCGCTGGTTAATGGCGAATGGGATAAGGAATTCGCTTGGGCGGCCCCGTTGCCGGGAGATCAGCTGTGACGGTATTCGGAGCGGGAAGGCGCACTGACCTGCGAATATTCATATCCATGCCCGTGCGATTTGAGTGCCTGCTGAGCGGGGTCCTGCTCCTCGTGTTGTGCGTCCACCCTGCCCGTGCGCAGGCTGTCTCCGCTTCTCGAAGCAGGGTCCGCCAGGAGTTTAGTCGGGATATCGCGGAAGGTACCAGGGCGCTCCAGGCCGGAGACAATCCAACAGCGGAGAAGGCCTACCGCCAGGCGCTGGCGCTGGCTCCGCATTCCGTCGAGGTCCTCAACAACCTGGCGATCGCCATCGCCCGCCAGGGGCGCGAATCGGAAGCGATCCAGCTTTATGAGCAGGCTCTGAGGCTGCGCAGGAACGATCCCATCACCGAACGGAATCTTGCCGTCGCCTATTTTCGAGCACAGCGCTATTCCGAGGCGCTACCTTTGCTGGAATCATTCACCAAGCAAGACCCTTGCTTTCAGTCGCTGGACCTGACCGGCCTGGATCTGTTTGCACTGGATCGCTACCATCAGGCAGCCACTTACCTGGAACGCGCCAGTCAGGCAGCCCCCAAAGACTTGCCAACCCTCGATATTCTCGGCAAGGCTTACTGGAGGGAGAAGGATTTCGCCGGAGTTACCAGCGTCTTCAACCGGATTATGTCGGTCGATCCGAATTCGCCCGAAGCCCATTTCATGCTGGGGTTAGCCGACGACATCGAATACAGGGAGCAGGATGCGATGCGGGAGTTCCAGGCCGTTCTGGCGGCCGATCCTGACTACCCATCGGTTCACCAGAGCCTTGGACTCATCGACTGGCGCGAAAACAAGGCATCCGCCGCCGAGGCGGAGTTTCGCGAAGAGCTGAAGCACCATCCCGACGATCCCGTCTCCAGTTACATGATGGGTTTGATCCTGCAGAAGCAGGGGAACACCGCGCAGGCCATCCCCTACCTTCTCGAGGCGGTGAGGGTGAACCCGTCCTACCTTGCTGCGCTTTTCCAGTTAGGTCAGTGTTATCTGGCCGAGAAGCAGCCCGCGCAAGCGGTGAGCCCACTGGAACAAGCAGCAACAGTTGCCCCTGACGACCCGCAGGTGCATTTTGTGCTCGGCCGCGCTTACAGCCTCACGGGACGTTCGGCAGAGGCTGCGCGCGAGCGCAATCGCGCTCGGGCCCTTCAGGCACAGCAGAATGTCCAGCCCCCCGCATCCCGGTGACGCTGAGCCGCGGCTCCGCCTGTATACCCTAAATGCACCGGCCATTCTCGATCACCTCAGAACCAGAGAAAGCACTTCTACAAGGCCGAGGCCGCCCACCGAAATAATGGTCTCGCAGATCGACCAGCTCCAGATGGTCTGGCTCAGAGACATCCCGAAGTATTCCTTCACCAGCCAAAAACCGCCGTCGTTCACGTGCGAGAAAATGAGCGACCCGGCACCGGTGGCGATCGCCAGCAGCTCCGGTGAAACCGACGGGTTATGCAGCGCAATGGGTGCCACGATCTGTGCCGCCGTAACCATGGCAACGGTTGCTGAACCGGTTGCCAGGCGCATGAGAGCTGCCAGCAGCCAGGCCAGCAGAAGCATCTGGACATGGCTGTGCAGGGCCAGCGTGACGATCGCATGCGAGACACCGCTGTCCTGCAGGATGCGGCCGAAGCCGCCTCCGGCCCCGACGAGCAGAGTGACGGCCGCGGTGGGCGCCAGGCATTCCTGGCTGAACCGCAGGATGGCCGCGGAGCTGAACCCCTGCGCTTTGCCCAGGCTCACAAAACTCAGCAGCGCCCCCGCCAGCAGTGCCATATCGTCGTTCCCGGCGAGGTGCAGCGCCGCATTCATCCGGCTGTGAGGCGCCGTAATCGAATCGGCCCAGCTGCCCAGCAGCATCAGGATCACCGGCAGCAGAATCGTGAATATCGTCAGCCAGAAATTCGGAAGCCTTCGCTCGTTTCCGTGCTCAACGAACTCTGCCGCCATCGAGCTCTCACCGGCTATGTGAATGTGCGGCGCAATGAACTTCGTGTATACAGGCCCGGCCAGTACGGCGACCGGCACGCCGACCAGCAGCGCATCGCCGATCGTCCGTCCAACATTGGCGTGGTAGATGGTCACTGCCATCATCGCGGCAGGATGGGGAGGCACGAGTCCATGGACGACCGAAAGTCCGGCCACCAGCGGCAGGCCCACGCTGACAATCGAGGTCTTTGTGCGGCGCGCAACCGTAAAGGCGATGGGAATGAGAAGAACGAAGCCCACTTCGAAAAATGCCGGCAATCCGACAATCAGGCCGATGAGCACCATCGCCCATCGAATATTCTTCTCGCCGAACAGGTCGATGAGGGTATAGGCAATCTGGTCGGCGCCGCCCGACTCCGCCATCATCTTGCCCAGCATGGTGCCCAGCGCCACAATGATGGCGATGTGCCCGATCGTGCCGCCGAACCCGGCCTCAAACGACCGAATGATGTTCGGCAGCGGCATGCCTGCCACAACAGCAAGAGCCAGCGAGGCCAGAAAAAGGCTGATGAACGGATTCAGCCGCACCACGGCGATCAGCAGGATAAGTCCGATCACCGAGGCGAGGGCGGCGATGAGCAGAAAGATGCTGTGCGGTTCAATCATGAGTCGATATCAGCGCCGCTCCTTCCCAGCCGTTGCGAGAAGTCTCTCCGGGTTATACATCGCGGTTGGGTCCTTTCCAGGCGACGCAATCGATCTCCACCTTGCAATCCACCACCATACTGGAAACCACGCAGGAGCGGGCCGGCGGGTGCTCGCCGAAGAATTCCCGAAAGACCGCATTGAAGGCTGCGAAGTCCCGTGCATCGTCGATCCACACACCGCAGCGCACCACGTGCTCGGGACCGTATCCCGCCTCTCGCAAAACGGCCAGCAGGTTCTGGATCGCCTGCCGCGCCTGGACCGCCACGTTGCCGCTGACCAGCTCCCCGTTGAGCATGGGCACCTGGCCGGACACGTAGAGCCACCCATCCGCGGCCACCGCACGCGCAAAAGGCAGATGCTGGCCGCCCGCGCCTTTGCCTCCTTCAACGCCATACCGCCGAATCTCCATCGACTCTCCTTCCCTGCTTTTCATTGAATCCACTCCGTCGTGCCTCGCCGCAGAAGCCGTCCGCTGCGCCCACTCGCGGGCTCCTCGGGCGTGCAGGAGAGCACCCCATTCACCCAGACGCCGGCGATGCCTTCGGACTGCTGCGACGGCTCGGCAAAGGTCGCGCGATCGAGAATTCGCTGCGCATCGAACAGCACCAGATCGGCATAATAGCCCTCGCGCAAAAGCCCGCGCCGCTCCAGTCCGAACCGCCGCGCAGGCATCCCCGTCATCTTATGGACGGCTTCCGCGAGAGAGAACAGCTTCTCCTCGCGCGCGTAGTGGCCCAGCACGCGAGGGAAGGTTCCCCACAACCGCGGATGCGGCCGCGGATCGCACGGCAGGCCGTCGGAGCCAATCATCGTCGCCGCGTGGCCGAGGATGCGCCGCATATCCTCCTCGGAAATGCTGTGATAAATAGCCCCGGCCGGCTGCAGCTGTCGCGCCGCCTCCACTTGGCTCAGTTCCCACTCCTGTGCGATCTCGGCCAGATTCCGTCCCGCAATTTCCGGGTGCGGCTCACTCCACGTAACCGTGATGGTGACGCGCTCATCCACCTGCCGCAAATCCAGCGTGCTCGATCCCGCCGCATAGGGATAGCAGTCGCAACCGGCGCGCTGGGAAAGACGCGCAGTTTCGAGCGCGTGAAGAACTTCTCCGCTGCGCCCCCATTGATCGACTCCCGCGCATTTGAGATGAGAAATGATCACGGGAGCGTCGCTGCCACGGCCAATGGTGAAGGCTTCCTCCATCGCGTCCAGTATCGCAGCGGATTCCGAGCGCATATGCGTCGCATACACCCCGCCCGCGGCGCCCAGAGGCCGCGCCACTGCCAGCAATTCCTCCGTGGTCGCCGCATTCGCCGAAAGGTAAGCCAATCCCGAACTCAGCCCGAGAGCGCCGCCCTCCAGGGCTTCCTGCAACTGAGCTCGCATGCCCGCTGCTTCTTCGGCGGTCGCTGCACGATCCAGCTGGTCCATGTGGTTATTGCGCAGAGCGGTGTGCCCAATCAGCGCTGCGACGTTCACCGCCGGCCGCGCCACGCGCACAGCCTCGCAATACGCGGCAAATGTCGGATACCGGAATTCCGTCGCCTGCCCGAGCAGATTCATCGGGTCCGGAACGCCATCTCGCAGCGTCACAGGAGACGCGCTGATGCCGCAGTTGCCGACAATCACCGTCGTGACCCCCTGCGTGATCTTGGGCGTCATCGATGGCGTGCGCAGAACCGCAAGATCGTCATGCGTATGAACGTCAATAAAGCCCGGGCTGAGACACAATCCCTCTGCCTGAATGACCGCGGCTGCCGGAAGGCGCAGGTCCGCGCCGATCGCGTGAATGCGATCGCCGATGATCGCAAGGTCAAGCCGCTCGGCGGGCGCTCCGCTGCCGTCCAGCAGGTTCGCGCCTCGAATCAGTGTGTCGCAGGTGAGCGTCGCAGGCATGGAGAGATATAGGATAGTGCCATTGCGCATCGATCGCATCTCTTCGATTGATGCGAAGGAGGGTTCGACTGCCCCCAAACAGCATTCCCGCTGCGTCTGGCCGCGCTTCCGCTATCGTGTCCCTGAACAAAGGCCTCGGCTGGTTTGAAGGCTCACGCAGCGCCGAGCAGATCCGGCGCCAAGGCTGGAACCTGCTGCGCGAGGACGTGACTCTGCCCGCCGCCGTTCTCGATGAGGAAAAGCTGGAGCACAACCTCGGGTGGATGCAGCGCTTCGCCGAAGCCTACGGAGCCAGGCTCGCGCCGCACGGCAAAACCACCATGTCGCCGCAGTTGTTTGCGCGGCAGCTCCGGCATGGCGCCTGGGGCATCACGCTCGCGACCGCCCAGCAGGCCCTGGTTGCCTTCGAGCATGGTGTGCGGCGCGTCCTGATGGCCAACCAGCTCGTCGGCCGGCAGAATATGCGGACGGTTGCGAAGATGCTCGAGACCGCTGAGTTTGATTTTTACTGCCTCGTCGATTCGGCGGAGCAGATCGACCAGCTCGGCCCGTTCTATGCGGAGAAGCACCAGCGCCTGCAGGTGCTTCTCGAGCTCGGCGTCATCGGCGGACGCTGCGGTATCCGCGATGAGGAGCAACTGCAGGCCGCGCTGGCTGCGCTCTCCCGCTGGCAGCATTCGATCGTGCTCCGCGGCATCGAGGTCTACGAAGGCCTGCTCGATGACGAGTCGGCGATCCGCGCCTTTCTCCAGCACGCCGTCCAGGTGACACAAGCGTTGATCCGGGAGAAGCGGTTCCACGCCGCTCCCGTTCTCATCTCCGGCGCCGGCTCCGCCTGGTACGACATCGTCGCAGAGGTGTTCTCCGAGAGCGGCCTGGGAGATCGGGTGGAGATGGTTCTGCGGCCGGGATGCTATCTCAGCCACGACGTCGGCGCCTACAGCAAAGCGCAGGCCAGGGTCCTCGGGGAGAATCCGATTGCGCGGCAGATGGGCTCAGCCCTCGTGCCCGCGCTGAAAATCTGGGCCTGTGTGCAATCCCGTCCGGAGCCGGAAAAGGCCATCATCGCCATGGGCAAGCGCGATGTCGCCTTCGATGCCGGATTGCCCGTCCCTGCTCTTCGTTACCGTCCTGGAGAGGTCCAGCCGCAAGCCGCTCCACACCATTGGCAAGTCACCAGAATCATGGATCAGCATGCCTTCCTCCAGATCGAAGCCGCCGACGATCTTCGCGTGGGCGACATGCTGGCCTTCGATATCTCGCATCCATGCCTGACCTTCGACAAGTGGCGCACCATCCTGATTGTGAATGCCCGCTACGACGTTATCGATGTCGCTGAGACGTGGTTTTGAGAGAGAGCCCCTGCAGAGGTCCTGTCGCCGGTTCCGTTAGCCGTGAGCGCCAGCCTGCGGGTATTCTCTGAGCGGAGGGTGATGCCTTTGCGGTATTTTTGGGGTCTTCCGGTTGCCGCCCTGGTCATCGCGGCGCTGGCCGTGGCTCAGGCGGTTCAGCCCGATAACCAGCAGCCCATGGCGGGAGGCGAGAGCACCGGAGGCATGCACGCCGCCGTGCACGATGCCCAGAATCGCCCGATTACCGCGGGTGGATTCGTAAAATCGGGTCCGGTTATCTTTAAGGATGTTACCCATCAGGCCGGGCTGGATACGTGGACCCACCAGATGGGTTCCCCGGATAAGCGCTTCATCATCGACACGAACGGCTCCGGTGTCGGCCTGCTTGACTATGACAACGATGGATGGCTGGACATCTATCTGGTCAATGGTTCCACCTATGATGCAGTAAGCGGCAAAACCACCCCGCCGCATGCCGCCCTGTTTCACAACAATCACGACGGCACCTTTACGAATGTCGCCGAACTCGCCGGCGTAACAAACGACCGCTGGGGGTTTGGCGTTGCCATCGGCGACTATAACAACGATGGATGGCCGGATATCTACGTCAGTAACTTCGGCAAAAACCGCCTCTACCGTAATAACCATAACGGTACTTTCACCGACGTTGCGGAGAAAGCCGGGGTTCAGCTGGGTAACTGGTCCACCGGGGTGACCTTTGGCGACTACGACGGAGACGGACGACTGGATCTCTTCGTCGCCGGCTATGTCCACTATGACCTCAGCCAACCGCCCATCCCGGGCTCATCCGCGGTGGCCTTCGCCGCCTGCCGTTTCCGAGGTGTTCCCGTCATGTGCGGCCCGCGCGGGCTCCGCGGAGAGCCCGATCACCTGTTCCACAACAACGGCGACGGCACCTTCACCGACGTCAGCGTGAAAGCGGGTGTCAGCGATCCCAATCGCTATTACGGCCTCGGCGCGCTCTTCGCCGACGTGAACAATGACGGCAAAGTCGATCTGGCCGTCGCTGACGACTCGACTCCGAACTATCTCTACATCAATAAAGGCAACGGCACATTTGAAGACGACAGCTATGCCTCGGGATTCGCCGTCAATGGCGACGGCCGTGAAATCGCCGGCATGGGGATAGCAGCGGGAGATTACCGCAACACCGGTTGGCTGGACCTGCTGGTGACCGATTTCTCTGACGACTACAACCTGCTCTATCGCAATGACGGAGGCGCCAACTTTACCGATGTCAGTTATCCGGCGGGCATCGCGCAGGACAGCATTCCGTTCCTGGGATGGGGCGCCGGCTTTCTTGATTTCGACAATGACGGCTGGAAAGACATCATGGTCGTCAACGGGCACGTGTACCCCCAGGTGGACCAGCATGACTGGGGCACCACCTTCGCTCAGCGTCCGTTGTTGTATCGCAATCTGCACGGGCAAAAATTCGTCGCCGTGCCGCCCGTCGAAGGGTCCGGACTGGCTGAGACGTTCCCCGGCCGTGGCGCCGCATTTGGCGACTTATTTAACGATGGCAAGATCGACGTCGTCATCAACGTTCTCGATGGCCACCCGGTCCTGTTGCGCAATGTGAGTCCCGACCATAACCACTGGGTGGAACTCAAACTGATCGGCGGCCCGAAAAGTCCGAGGGATGCCGTCGGCGCAACCGTCTATCTGACCGCCGATGGCCTGCGCCAGCGAGAAGATGTGCTGAGCGGAGGCAGTTATCTTTCCTCCAATGACCCCCGGCTTCACTTCGGGCTCGGCATAGCCACCACGGTAAGTCAGGTGGAGATTCACTGGCCCGGCGGATTGGTGGAGAAGGTGCATCTGCCCTCGGTCGATCGAATTTATACGATCACCGAAGCCCGCGGAATCACCGGTTCGCCCATGCGGTAGAGTTCCGGATCGCAAGTCCGGACCCCGCACCCGCACCTTACATCTTCGCGACGTCAACCGGCTCGTGCAGCGGTCGCGAACGCGACGAGCCGCCCACGCTGACGGTGCGCTCCCCGCTGGCCGTCACCCACTTCTGTCCTTTGGTCGACCAGTACTGCAGTTGCCGCAGCGGCACATGCAGCGTGACCGTCCGCGTTTCCCCTGCCGGTATGTTCACGCGATCGAACGCCACCAGTGCCCGCACCGGGAACTGCACGCCCGCCGGGATGTCGCTCGGCGCGCCCAGATACACCTGCGGCACCTCATCGGAGTCCACGCTGCCGGTGTTTTTGATCGCAACCGTCACATCCAGACCGCCGTCGTCGGCTTTCACCGTCTTCAACCCGGAATATTCGAAGATTGTGTAACTCAGACCGTAGCCAAAGGGAAAGAGCGGCGCGATGTGTTCCTTATCGAACCACCGATACCCCACGTTCACGCCTTCGCTGTAGGTCGTCTTGCCATCCACGCCCTTCCCGCTGCGCTCCGGATACCGCGGATCGGTCGCCGGATAATCCGTGAGCTTCTTCCCCCAGGTCACCGGCAGCCGTCCCGCCGGGCTCACCTTGCCCAGCAAAATGTTCGCCGTAGACCATCCGCCTTCGTCGCCCGGCCACCACATTTCCAGCACGCCCTTCACCTTATCCACCCAGGGCAGCGCCACCGGCTGGCTGGTGTTGAGCACGACGATCGTGTTGGGATTGACCGCCGCGATCTCGTTCACCAGTTGATCCTGATCCCCCGGCAGGCCGAAGACCGGCTTCAGTCGCGTCCACACAAACACGACCGCCACCTTCGCCTTCTTTGCCGCCGCGATCGCCGCTGCGTGATCCGCTGCTCGCTTCTCCGGGGTGTACCAGTTCAGGCGCACCTGCACTGGCGAGCCCGAGCTGTCCGGCGTTGTCGCGATCTCGATGGCGTGCGGCCCCGCGCTCAACTGCACCGCCCGGCGAACGTTGTCCAGCCCCTCGGGTGTCGGCACCACGTTGTCCTGGTTCGCCTGCAGAATGTCGCCGTGCACGCCGCCCTGAAACGCCCCCGTCCGCGCCAGCGGCTTGCCGTCCAGACGGATCGTCGCATTCGTCCCCATGGCCTGCAGATAAATCCAGTAGTCTCCGGCATGAGGCGGCGTCAGCGTCCCCTTCCACGTCACCGTGGAATTCGGCGGCAGCGCCTTGCCATTCTTCTTCGTGAAGTTCAGTTCGGCATCGGTCTGTTCCGCGCCTCCGCCCGTCCGCACCAGCCCAGGCTGCCCGTCATGGCTCAGTGCGCTCGCCGGAACCGTCGTGCCCGTGAAGTCGTCCGCCACCGCGAACTGGATGTTCTCATTCCCCGAAATCTTCTTCATCGCCGCCAGCGGACCCACTTCCCGCCACGGCAGCCCCACGCTCCGCTCGCCGTTGATGCCGATCGAGTCCACCTGGCCCGCTGTAGGCCCGATCAGCACCACCGATCCCAGCTCCGCGGACTTCAGCGGCAGCAAGGCGTCTTTGTTCTTCAGCAGCACCGCGGCATCCTCGCCGGTCTTTTCGATGATCTTCGCGTTCGCGTCCACATCCTGCGGCGTCACCGAGTGTTTCTGCATCCCGTCCATGTAGCCGAACTTCACAATCTCGTAGAGCACATGCCCCGCGGCCCGCGTGATGGTCGCCTCGCTCACCGTGCCGCCCTTGAGCGCCTCGCTCATCCTCTCCGGGCTCAGCTTCACGCCAGAGTCGCCCCCACCTTCGCGTTTCGGCGTCGGTTCCTCCGGAATATGCCCGCCGAACATTGCCGTCATGTCCTCCGTCGCCTCACGCGGCGGCGGCGGCCCTGGACTGAAGAACGACGGAATGCCAATCCCCGTCCCCGGCATTTCCATATCCAGCCCCGCGTTGATGAAGTTCACCGCATGCACCGCGCCCCAGTCCGACGTGACAAACCCTTTGAACCCGATCTGGTCCCGCAGAATCGTCGTCAGCGTGTCTTTGTTGCCGCAGGCAAACGGCCCGTTCACGCGGTTATACGAGCACATAATCGACGCCACGCCCGCCTTCACCGCCGCGTCGAACGGCGCCACGTACACCTCGTGCAGCGCCTGGTCGTCGACATAGATATTGCCGCTGTTCGAGTCATACGCGACGTAGTGCTTCACCATTGCCATTTCATGCTGCGACTGGATCCCCTTGATCTCCCCACCGCCCATCATGCTGGTCAGATAAGGGTCCTCGCCAAACGTGTTGTACCCGCGCCCAAACTCCAGATCGCGGTCGATATTCACAAAGGGCTGCAGGCTCACGTCGATGCCGTTGGCCCGATCCTCTCGCCCGATCACCAGGCCGTTCTCCTCCGCGTCCCGCGCGCT
>DATASQ010000012.1:0-59569 GCA_036269135.1 Acidobacteriaceae bacterium | reverse complement strand
CGGCGTTTAGCAACAGGCAATCGCGCAGAATAGGCCGCCTTCAGTCCCAACCTCGGAAGAGTCGGGCACACTCAATCAGCATCAAGATACCGCCTCCTTCCCGGAGTACAAATTCCATAGCGGCGAAACGCTGCCGAACGTGCGAATCCACTACACGACGATTGGAAAGCGGCATTCCAATGCGGATGGAAGGGTGGATAACGCCATCCTCCTCCTGCACTGGACAGGTGCAAGCAGTCAGGCGTTGTTGACACCCGAATATAAGCAAGCCCTCTTTGCTCCCGGAGCACCCCTTGATGCCACACGATTCTTCGTGATCATTCCAGATGACATCGGACATGGGGAGTCGAGTAAACCAAGCGATGGACTGAAGGCAGCGTTTCCGCACTATGGATACGGCGACATGGTGGATCTGCAACACAAATTGGTTGCGGAGTCGCTCGGCATCACACATCTTCACGCGGTTATCGGAATGTCGATGGGATGCATGAATGCGTGGCAATGGGCAGAGGCATATCCCGATGCAATGGACGGAGTTATGCCCGTAGCGTGCTTTCCCGCTCCCATTAGCGGACGCAATTTGCTATGGAGAAGGATTGTCATCAATACCATCAAGTCCGATCCGCTCTATGACAACGGGAACTATCAAGAGCAACCGCCGTCCGGAGTAACAGCTTTCGCAATTGTGCGTATGTTGATCGACGGAGTTCCCGCTCTCCAACGCGAGGTGCCCTCCACAGATGCCGCTGAAGCATTCATCCGTGGCATTAAGAGCCAGATCAGAGGCCAGGATGCCAACGATCTCATTTATGCGTTTGATTCGTCCAGAGACTTCAATGCTGAGCCTGGTCTGCGCGAAATCAAGACGAAGGTCTTTGCGCTCAACTTCGCCGATGACGAGTTTTACCGTGACAGCCTTCAAGTCCTAGAGCGCGACATCCAGCAGGTTCCTCGGGGAAAGCTCGTAATCCGGCCCATCTCAGCCGGTTCCGTTGGACACTTTACGATGTCCCATCCAGCTCTTTGGAAGGATCAAGTCCAGGAGTTTATCAACTGGCTGGATACAAAGTGAACCGGACGACACCCACGTTGGAATACGGGGCCGCGAAGATGATTTAGTGGTTGTCTTACTAGCAACCAAAAGCAGGTTTATTTGAGGAAGCGTTCTCTACCATCCAGAGCAAAGTGAGAGCTTAAACATTGTCTACCGAACTTGGAAAACCTACCGACCCGTATACTCACGTTCACGTCTGCCGTCACTGTGGCAGTGCATTTCGCAGGGAAGAGTTTGGAGATCGAGCGCACACAACCGGGATATATCCCTGCCTGAAGTGTGGCGTTGAAAGCTCACTTAATATCGAGATACGGGCAGTCGAGACACTTGAGAAGAATGTCCCTGAAACGCATTAAATTAGCCCGTCAGAGGTAGTCTGGTTTGCCCGCGCTGCCCGACTTCACTCAACTTCCTGCCAGCGGCTTTGACAAATTCATTCACCAGCCGCGACTTGCTATCGGCAAGAACCGCGAGACTCGTGACGAGTTGGAGCCGATCTTCCACAAGAGGACGAATCGTGATCCCGTCTCGCGCAATCCGCCACGCCGCGGTGCGCGGAAGGAGCGCCAAGCCATGATGTTCGCGCACTAATCCAGAAGCCTCCTCAGAACTGGTGAAGTGGTAGATGTCGGACGCATATATCTCTTTCTCGGACGTGACGGCCATGATTTGGTCGTAGAGATAGGCGTTGATATGCGGGCCGAGAAGCACCCAAAGGCGGCGCTCCATCTGGTTCAGTCGGACCTCTTTATGTGAGGCAAGTTCATCGCCCGTTCTCATCGCCACGTAATACGGATTCGTCGCAATCTTCAGCGTGCTCAGTTTGCTTTTCGGAGGCACGCCGGTTATCAGGGCGACATCAAGCGTCCCGGCGATGAGTTGCTGCGCCAGTTCGTTTGAATAGTTGCTCCACAGTTTGATCTTCATGTCTGGAAATAAGGGAAGCCGGATCGACATGAGCATCGAGACAAAGAACGGGTCAGTGTAAGAGGACTTGCCCAGATTCAGAATCTCTGTTGGGCCATCAATGATAGCCCTCGCAGCGAGCATGGCGCGCTCGGCATGAAACACAATCTCACGCGCTTCTGCGATAAATACCTGCCCGGCAGGAGTGAGTTCGACGGCCTGATGGCTGTGCTCGAAGATGCGGAACCCGACAGACCGCTCCAGACGAAAAATCTGCTTACTGAGTGTCGGTTGAGTCATGTTCAACCTGTCTGCCGCTCGGCCGAAGTGCAGATCTTCCGCAAGTACAATCGCCGCCTTTAACAAACGAATATCTGGTAAGACCATGTGCATATCCTCCAGAGACCGGGGAATTCTTGGACGGACAGCAAGTGTTACAAGATCGGGCGCGTGCAAATGCCCATTGCGAAAAACATTCTACCTCCAAAACCCCTCGACTGGCATCATGCCTTCCGTCACTCATCATGCCCAAAAGGCATGACGAACGCCCAAAATTTCATTGGACGCGGAGACCTAAATCTAACCATGATGGCTCTGAGTTGTGACGCTAAACAAGTCGTCCCGATTGGGGTCTGAGTCCGTCTCCAAAAGGAACCGAGGATAGCAAAGTTGCAACTCCGGAGTCGAACCTATGGAACATCATCTTCTGGATGCTCAAGAGGCCGCTCAGATTCTTCGGATGGATAGGCGGACGCTGGTTCGTTGGGCGCGTATCGGTTATGTTCCCGCGCACCCGTTAGGCGAGGGAAAACGGAAGCTGTGGCGGTTTCGTGAGCACGAACTGCTTGCCTGGGTCGAGGCAAGAGAAACCGAGAAAAAACGGCCACCGGCGAGTACCATAACTGTAGCCATCGGCGCTCATGCAAGGAGAACAGCATGAGCCGCTTTCAACAAGGAAGTCTATTGAAGGTAAAGCGCAAATCCGGCCCGGACGTATGGGTGTTTCGCTGGTATGACGAAACCAACGGCACACGCACATACAAGAAACGCATTCTCGGTAAAGTGACAGATATGCCACTGCGCCGGGATGCGGAAAAAGCCGTGGCCGACTTTCGTGCCAACATCAACATCGAGGTACGAGTCCCACAAACGGTCTCTGAACTCGCAGCCCACTATCGGAAACACGAACTGACAGCCGACAAAAAAGCCTTCGCAACGATTGAGTCAACGTCGATCTATCTATCGAATCACGTTGTTCCCAAATGGGGTAATGCTTCGTTATCGGATGTTCGTACCGTGGAAGTCGAGCAGTGGTTACATTCTCTGCCTTACGCTCCAGCAACACGAAGCAAGATCCGCAACATTATGTCGGCGTTGTTCAATCATGGCATCCGGCATGAATGGATACATCGGAATCCCATCACCAAAGTCCGGGCCTCTGCGAAACGGCTGCGGGAACCGGACGTGCTCTCGCCCGCTGAGTTGTCGGCGTTGATTGCGGAGCTGCCGCTCCGTGAAAAGGCGATGGTGATGGTGGCGGGCAGCACAGGACTACGGCGCTCCGAACTCATCGCGCTTACATGGAGAGACATCGACCCTCTGTTGATTCAGGTCAATGTCCTTCGTTCCTGCGTTCGGAACCACTTCGGAGACACGAAGACCGAAGCCAGCCGCAGGCCCGTCCCGTTGCATTCATCCGTGGTCGAATGCCTGAATGAATGGCGTAAAGAATCCAAGCATAACGGCAATGATGACTTTCTCTTTCCGTCCACTCGGAAAGAGGGGAAGCAGCCGATTACGCCTGACATGGTGCTCAAGAAAGTCATCCGCCCGGCGCTAGTGCGGGCGAAGATCATCGGCAAGGTGATCGGATGGCACAGCTTCCGCCACTCTCTGGCAACCAACCTGAGAGCAGCTGGTGCGGATCTGAAGACAGCCCAGGAACTCCTGCGTCACGCAAACTCCCGGATCACGCTCGACATCTACACGCGAGCGATCTCCGAGACGAAGCGGGATGCCAACAACAAAGTGATGGAGATGATTCTTGAAGCCGGAAAGCTGAAAGTTTCAGCACCCTCGCCAGCACCCTCGCAACGGGAGCCATTGCTGCTTGAGGGCAGCAAAAAAGGCGCTGATAACTTTCAGCACCCTTCCGCACCCTCGCGGGCTGAAACCTTGATTGTCACTGTGCCATAAACCTTGTGTTTTCTTTGGTTTATGGCGGGGACGACGGGGCTCGAACCCGCGACCTCTGCCGTGACAGGGCAGCATTCTAACCAGCTGAACTACGTCCCCTTATTGTGCAGAACCGGAAGCGTTGCGCTGCCGATTGGGTGTTGCGGTTGTCGCCATGGAGCAGGGCGAACCCGCGGGACTGTCACTATCCCGCTCTTCGGATTGTAGCAAGAAAGGCAGGGTTTCGGTCCAGGGTTCAGGGTTTAGCGTCCGCGGTCGATGGTGCTGAATCCTGGAGCTCGCGGGGATCGCTCCTGCAGGAGGGCGGTCCACCGTCCAATCCTCAACCGTAACCCGCTCCTGGTGATCCCTGCAGGTGCATCCCTGAGGCATGCCTTTAAGATGGAAGTTCGGCTTCCATCATGACTGATACCGCTTCAGGCGCTCCGCGCGTCCGCTTCGCTCCCTCGCCCACCGGCTACCTTCACGTGGGCGGAGCCCGCACCGCTCTCTTCAACTGGCTCTTTGCCCGAAACACCGGGGGCACGTTCATCCTTCGCATCGAGGACACCGATTTCGAGCGGTCCTCGGAAGCCATGGTCGAGGGCATCCTCGAAGGCATGCGCTGGATCGGGCTGGACTGGGACGAAGGGCCGTTCTTCCAGTCGCAGCGCCTGCCTCTTTACCAGGAGACGGCCGAGAAGCTGGTGGCCGCGGGTCATGCATACTACTGCTTCTGCAGCAAAGAAGAACTGGAGCGGCGCCGCGCCGCAGCAGCAGCCGCCGGCCGGCCGCCGATGTACGATCGCCGCTGCCGCACGCTGGAGCTGGACGACATCGCGGAGCGGCGCGCAGCCGGCCACGCTTGTGCTGTCCGCTTCGCCGTCCCTGAAGGGTCCACTTTCTGGGACGATGCCGTTTTCGGCCGCGTGGAATTTGCTAATGCCGATCTGGAGGATTTTGTCCTGCTTCGCTCCGACGGCATTCCTACCTACCACTTATCGGTGGTCGCCGATGACATTGACATGCGGCTCACCCACATCATTCGCGGCGCCGACCACATCTCGAATACGCCCAAACAGATCCTGCAGTATCGCGCTCTGGGCGCCGATCTGCCCATCTTTGCCCATGTGCCGCTTATTCTCGGTCCGGATAAAACGCGGCTGTCGAAGCGGCACGGCGCCACTTCGGTCATTGCTTATAAGGATATGGGCATCGTTCCAGAGGCCTTCCGCAACTTTCTTGCGCTGCTCGGCTGGTCGCCAGGTCCGCAGCACAAGGACCGTGAGCTCTTCTCTTCGGACGAACTCATACGGCTTTTCTCGCTTGACGGAATATCCAAATCGAACGCGGTGTTCGACAACGACAAGCTTGCCTGGTTCAATACCGAATACATTCGCGCTTACGATTCGGCGAAACTTTTACCGCTGATCGAAGAGGAGTGGAAGGCTGCGGATGTGAAGCCCAACCGCTCGCAGGGCGAAATCCTCGCGGCTATCGATCTGCTCAAGCCGCGCGCTCGCAACCTGAAGGACTTTGCTACGTCGTTTCGCGCTTACTTCACGGACCGCTTTGAATACGATCCCGCTGCGGTGACGAGGTTCCTTGCAGACGCGACGCTGCCTGGCCTGCTGCAGGAACTTGGCCAGCGCTACGCTGCCGCGACGACGTTGACCGAAGCGTCGGCCGAAGAGGTTCTCCGCGCTTTTGCTGCGGAGAAGGGAATGAAGGCCGGTTTGCTGATCAATGGATCGCGGGTTGCGCTCACCGGCCAGGCTGTTGCTCCGAGCCTGTTCGCGGTGATGGCGCTGCTGGGCCAGGAGCGCGTGGTTCAGCGGCTTTCCGAGGTGGCTCAGCCGCCTAAAGCCGGGTGAGATGGAACACCCCCACCCCCGGGGGGGTAAGTTTTGGGGGAAGTACCGTCCTTTCTATTAAGTCGCGATTGGGTTTGGGGGCCGCAAACGCCGGATACCGGGAAGCAGGGCAGTTTTCAGAGGCTCCAAAACGGGCGGGGAGCGGGGCTTCGCGGGGAACCTGAAGGAAACGCGGCATTTGTCAGAGCCCCCAAAACCTCTGGAGTCAGTTAGCGAAGTCGGCGCGCGGCGGGAAGGGCTGGACGGGCAGGGGACTGGCCGTCCGGTTTGGAGGCGCAGCATGCAGGCCACAGCGATGGGCGCGGGCGGGGCGCAGGCGGCGGGGGTGTGATGACGGCAGTAACGGTCGTTATGGAGAGCGGGGCCGCGGCAGGGGCGGCCGTTGTCGAGAACTAAGGCGCAATTGGAGGGCATGGAAGCTCCTGGAAAAGAAAAAGGACCGCATTCGGCGGTCCTTTTTCTTAATTTCACTCTATAAGTTCAGAATACCAAATTTGGACGGATTTACTGCCAGTTTAGATGGCTTGTAAGTTATGCGGAATGAGGCAGGACGCGTTGGTACTGTTACCGAAGGGACTTGACGAGATTTCCACAGAGCGGTGCAGGCACAGGTTACAGGTTACAGGGTGCAGGGTACAGGGTGCAGGGTACAGGGTGCAGGGCACAGGGCACAGGTGCAGGGTACGGGGTGCAGGGTACGGGTTATAGGCTGCGTGGCGCGCGCAGCCGGCGGGGCTGCCGGCAACTACTGCGGGTACGCGCCGCTCATGGCGGAAGGCTGTCGCGTATGAAGGCCGCGGCCGAAGCCGGGGCATGGATCGTTTCTAACCGCCGGCCAGGGTGGTGGCGCGCCAACACAGCTGAATGCCGATCATGAGCAGCCACAGGGAGAGGGCGAGGCGCATGGTGCGCGCCGGGATCCGCGGGGCGATCATGCTGCCGGCGACGGCGCCGAGCAGTCCGCCGGCAATGAGGCGCCCGAGAAGGCCAGCGTCGAAACCGCCGGCTGCCAGGTGGAGTCCGCCACCGATGAGCGAGAGGCACAGCCCGAAGGCGAGGTCGGTACCCACGACCTGGCTGGCTTCGAGCCGGGTGAGACTGAGCAGTGCAATGGTGCCTAACGCACCGGCTCCCGAGGAGGTGAACCCGACCTCTGCGCCAATAGGCAGCATGGCGGCGGCGAGCCAGCCTGGGCGCGGGCGCCGGTGCTCATTCTCCCGAGCGGGGCGGAAGTGGCGGCCGATGTGCCACGCGGAGGAGAAGGCGATCATCACGCCGAGGGCGAGGTAGAGCCACACTTTGTCATGGCTGAAGGAGACGGCGTCGTGAAACAGGACGGTGCCAAGGACAACGCCGGGGATGCCGGCGAGAAGCATGAGGCCGAGGGTGCGCCAGACCACGTGGCCCCGGCTGATCTGGATGGGAACCACCAGGAGCTTGACCGCCGCGGAGTAGGCGAGAGCGGTGCCCACGGCGACCGACACCGGCACATGCAGAAAGAGAATGAGAAGCGGAGCGGTCATGGTGCCGGCACCGACGCCGGTGGTGGCGATCAGCACGGCAATGACGAATCCGAGCAACAGGTCCATGGGGCCCTCAGGAGTCCTGGAGGTGAATGCCGCACTCGAGTTTGCGCCCGGACCAGCGGCCGGAGCGGGGATCGTTGGGATCGGAAGGCAGGCTGGTGCAGGGAGCGCAGCCGATGCTCGTGTAGCCCAGGTCGTAGAGAGGGAGCAGCGGGATGCTTTGGGCCGAGGCGTAGTCAAATACATCGCGCCTGGACCAGTCAGCCAGGGGGTTGAGTTTGCGGAGCGTGGTGCCGGCGGGCAGTTTGAAGGCTTCCTCCAGCTGCAGAGTGGCGCGCGACTTCGATTGCTCGCGGCGGAGCCCGGTAACCCAGACCCGGTATGGCGCCAGAGCATCGAAAAGCGGGCCGACTTTGCGCAGTGCGCAGCAGCGGTCCGGGGCGGACTGATGCAGAAGGCCGAACTGCATTTCCTGCGCGGCGACGGTTTGCGGCGGGAGGAGGTTGACGAGGTTCAGATTCCACGCGGCGGCGATGCGGTCGCGATAGGCGAGGGTTTCCGGGAAGTGGTAGCCGGTTTCGAGGAAGAGCACAGGCACGCGCGGCAGGATCGCCGCGATCATATGGAGCAGGACCACGTCTTCGGCCTGGAAGCTGCTGGTGACGCACACGCCGTCGGTCTGGCCGATGGCCGCGCTGAGGAATTGCCGGACCTCCGATGCACGGCTTTCGATGGTCAGAGTCATACGGATTCTCCTGGGGACAGCGTCCCGGCGTTATCGAGCTGCTGGAGGATGGCGTCAGCCTCCTGGGAGACGGGTTCGCCGAGGGGTTCGCCGTCGCCACCGAGCAGAGCGATCGCCGGATCGCGGGTATTTTCGCCGATCACGACCGCGCCCGCGAGGACGAGGGGGAGCAGCGCTTCGCGATGGGCGAAGCGCGTGCGGACGACCAGCACTCCACGCTGGTGGAGGCGGTCTTCGAGGTCGCGCGCGAGTGCCGGGCGGTTGCCGACGGCGATCAGCGCGCCGGGGCGTGCGGAACGAGCTGCCGGTTCGAAGCCGCGGATCATGCCGGCTGCGGAGGTGGTGTTGTCGGCCGGGTCGATGAGAATGAAACTGCCGGTGGAGCGGTACTCGCTATAGAGGTCAGCGAGCACGGGGCGGTGGGTTTCAAGGACGATGTCGCCAATCGCGTTCAGGGGCAGGCTGTCGGCGGCACGGGATTCGAGGCGCTCCATATCGACGCGGGAGCGAATCTCAGTGACGCGGGCGCGAACGATCTGGGTGGTGTGCTTGAGGAAAAAGGTGGCGCCGGCGCGCAGAGGGGTGGCGTGCATCCAGACGACGGTGGCGGCAAGGCGGCTGGCTTCTTGCGGCGGCGCAGAAGCGTCGGCGATCAGGTCGCCGCGGCTGATATCGACTTCGTCGTGGAGCGTGAGCACGACGGACTGGGGGGCATGAGCCTCGGGGAGATCGCCATCCCAGGTGGCGATGGAGCGGACGCGGGTGCGGACGCCCGAGGGCAGCGCGATGACCTCGTCGCCGGGGCGCACAACGCCGGAGGCGATCTGACCGGCGTAGCCCCGGAAGTCCTGGCCGGGGCGGATGACGCGCTGGACGGGAAAGCGAAAGGAACGGTGCGAGGTTTCGGCCGCGAGGGGAACCGTCTCGAGGAGTTCGAGGAGCGGCGGACCTTCATACCAGGGAGTGCGGCTGCTGCGACGGACAACGTTGTCACCGTCGAGGGCGCTGACCGGGACGGCGATCAGCCGGGGGATCCGGAGGACGGAGGCCAGGGCGAGGAGGTCCTGGCGATGCCGATCGAAGACCTGGGGGGAAAAACCGACGAGGTCCATTTTGTTGATGGCGGCGATGACGATGGGAATGCCGAGCAGCGCCGCGATGCAGGCGTGGCGGCGGGTCTGGTCGAGGATGCCCTTGCGCGCATCGACGAGCACGATGGCCACGTCGGCGGTGGAGGCGCCGGTGGCCATGTTGCGGGTGTACTGCTCGTGGCCGGGCGTATCCGCGATGATGAACTTTCGTTTGGGCGTGGAGAAGTAACGGTAGGCGACGTCGATGGTGATGCCCTGTTCGCGCTCGGCGCGGAGTCCATCGGTGAGCTGAGCGAAGTCGATCGCGGAGTCGCGGGTCACCGACGCGATGTGATCGTCGTAGATATTGTTTGAGTCATAGAGCAGGCGTCCGATGAGGGTGGATTTGCCGTCATCGACGCTGCCGGCGGTGCTGAAGCGGAGCAGGTCTTTGTCCCGTTCGGCGGCCAGCAGCGCCTCGACGTGGAGGTCTGTGGGGTCGGGACCGGGGCGGGGCGGCCGCTCTTCGAGGGCAAGGACATTTCTGTGCAGGGCCATCAGAAGTAGCCCTCGCGTTTCTTGAGCTCCATGGAGCCGTCCTGGTCGTGGTCGATGACGCGGTTGGCGCGCTCCGAGTTCCGCATGGCCATGAGCTCGGCGATGATCTTTGGGACGGTGTCGGCATCGGAGCGGATCGCCCCGGTGCAGGGGCTGCATCCGAGGGAGCGGAGGCGGCAGCGAATCCATTGTTCCTCGCCGGGCAAGCCGCGAACGAAGTCCTGCTCAACGGGTATGAGGCTGTCGCCGCGCACCAGCATGCGTCGTTCTTTGGCGAAGTAGAGAGGAACGATGGGAATGCTTTCGAGGTGGATATAGTGCCAGACATCGAGCTCGGTCCAGTTGGAGAGGGGGAAGACGCGGATGCTTTCGCCGGGATGGATATTGGCGTTGAAGAGATTCCAGAGCTCGGGACGCTGATTCTTCGGGTCCCACTGGCCGGCGCTGTCGCGGAAGGAGAAGATGCGTTCCTTGGCGCGGGATTTCTCCTCATCGCGGCGGGCGCCGCCGAAGGCAGCGTCGAAGCCATGGGCGCGCAGGCCATCGAGCAGCGCCTGGGTCTTGAGCAGGCTGCAGCAGCGGCGCGTGCCCAGGGCTGTGGGATTGGCGCCGGCGGCGAGGGCTTCCTCGTTGCGCCAGACGATGAGGCGGAGCCCCAGATCGGCCGTATAGCGGTCGCGAAACTCGAGCATCTCGTGAAATTTGTAGCCGGTGTCGATGTGGAGGAGGGGGAAGGGAATGGGAGCCGGATGGAAGGCTTTCTGGGCGAGGCGGAGCATCACCGAGGAGTCCTTGCCGATGGAATAGAGCATGACCGGCTTCTGGAACTCCGCGGCGACCTCGCGGAAGATGTGAAGGCTTTCCGCTTCGAGCTGACGGATGTGGCTGAGCGGCCGGTGGGCGGGGAGCGCCTCGTGTTTGTGGGGGAGTGTCTCTTCCATGGAGCCTCGCAGGGTTGTGTGCAGAAAGAGAAAGCCCGCGTCAGCGAAGGCTGAAGCGCGGGCTTATGGGTAGAGAAACGGTTGAGGCTAATTTACCCAGAAGTCCGGCGCACGGTGCAACAACATGCACAGATCGCCGCGGAAGTCGGGTAAGAGCTCATCTACGTTTCACCATATCACGAAGCGTTTCATCGTCAGGAAGGCGGGGGGTTGCGGGTGGCCCAACCTGGATGACGCGTGAGAATTGTATCGGCGGCTGCGTCACCGACTCCGCTGCGCGCGGAGTGCTTTATACACGGGTGGAGAGAGTGCGGGGGCGCCTGGGCCGGGATGAGATCCTGGGCTGGCGGGTTATCCGCTTTCGGCGGTTCGCGCGCGGTCTGCGTGAGAATGATCTCCGCGCGGGCCGTGGCCACGCTCCACCACCGCGCCCTGATTGCCTGCGCAGACGCAGTTACGGCCGAGCCGCTTGGCACGGTAGAGAGCCTCGTCGGCACGGTGGATCAGATCGTCGGGCGGCATGGCGTCGTCATAGGCGGCGACACCGATGCTGCAGGTGATGGTGAGCTGGCAGGCCGGTGTGAAAATCGGTCTGGCTGCGATGGCGCGGCGGAACTCTTCTGCGCGCTGGACGCCGTGGTGGGAGGAGCAGCTGGGGAGGACCACGAGGAATTCCTCGCCGCCATAGCGGCCGATGAAGTCATAGGGACGCATGAGCTCGATGAGGCGGCCGGCGGCTTCGCGCAGCACCTCATCGCCGGTGGGATGACCGTAGGTGTCGTTGACGGATTTGAAATGGTCGAGGTCGATCATCGCCAGGGTGACGGGGAAGTGATCGCGCTGGGCGCGGTAGAGCTCGCGCTCCAGCATGGCGAAGATTTCTTTGCGATTCCAGAGGCCGGTGAGGCCGTCTTTGAGAGCCTGCTCCTTGAGAGCTTCCTGGGCGTCGCGAGCCGATCGGGCGGTCAGCGTGAGTTCGGCGCGGGTCTGGTTCACCGTCTCCTGCAATTTCTGGTTGTGCCGGCTGAGATAGCGAACGCGGAGCCGGTGAAGAAGAAGGATCAGCAGCAGCAGGAAGAGGACGCACAGGCTGCGGAAGGGCGCGGTTTGCCAGTACGGGGCGGTGACCGTAATCGGGATGCTTGCGACGGCGGAGGATCGCAGGCGGCGGCTGTCGGTCTGGAAATCAAACTCATAATGCCCGGGGACGAGGTGGTAGTGGAGGAGGCGATCGTCTCCTGCGATTCTCCACTGCTTATCGAAACCGAGGAGACGGTACCGCAGGCGTTGCTCCGCGTGGGATGCGGGGAGCACGAACTGAATCTCCAGATTGCCGGCGCCGGGGCCGACGGTCACTCCGTGTTCGAAGGAGAGCGGCTTTTGGTTGAAGCGCACCTGTTCGATGAGCGACCGGGGCTGATCCGCCTGGGTCGCGGCGCGGGCGTGGAGGCCGGCGTTTCGAGCCGCGGGAGCCGGGGCGAAGTGGCGGATCGGCCTGGACGCGTCAGGGTGATCGGCAGCGAAGCCGGTGGGGGCGAGGACGGCGATCAGGAAGACGAAGAGAAGAAGACGCACAAGGACTCGGGAGGGTGGGGGTACGACGCTGCGGCTGGCCGGCGGAGGCGATCCGGCGGCCACCCATAATTGTGGTTCATGCCGGGTTCGCCGAGCTGAGTCGTCGAACCGCACACTTGCAGCGCGCATAGGGAGACGCCGGTTTGGTGCTGAATTGCTTTCGTTGTTACGAGGTGAACGGATCCGAACCAGTCAGGCAGTCAGGGCACGAGATGTGGTGCCATCCACGATCCGAGCCAAAGGGTCCCGTTAGAGATCATCCGTCTGTGCACGCCTGTTCTTTATTGTTATGACCCATTTGCGGGATCGTGCTGTCGCAAAGGGGCGGCGTGCAAGCGCGGAAGCTGCGTATAACTCATTGAGGAGAATAGGCAATCGGGTTCGTGGGAGCCATCCCCTAAAAGGGGGATTACCACAGGGTGCAGGGTGCAGGGTGACAGGTGCGGGTTAGGGGCGCACTTTCAGGGCGTTTAGGAGTTGGGTGGGATCGAGGTGGTACTTGAAGGCCTTGCGGCCGTCGATGAAGACGACGGGGACTTCCTCGTTGAACCGGCGGCGCAGTGCGGGGTCGGCATCGATGTCGACTTCGCGCCAGTGGAAGTCGGCGGAGGGCTGGAGTTGGGTGAGGGTCTCCTTGACGACTTCGCAGAGATGACAGCCGCTGCGGGAATACACGATGACTTCGTGCATAGGGGGATTGTAGTGCCGTGTCAGGAGAAATCCGGGGCGCTCAGGCGACTTCGACGGTAACAAGGTCGCCATCGTGGAGGTGGTACTCGTCGCGGAGTTTCACTTCGCAGGCGATCTCGATGACGGTTTTGGGGTGGTGGCCGCGGCCCTGCTCGTTGGCGTCGGTGCGGAGGATGAAGGCGGGGCGTCCGTTGACAGTGCAGGGGACGAGGTTGACGGAGACGGCGCCTCCGTACTCATGCGCCTCGAGGCGGAGGGGATGCGCGGGGAGAGACCAGGGCTGGTCGAGCTGGAGGTTCAGCGTGCCGGGGAAGAGGTGCATCCCGGTCTTGCGGAGGTAGTGGTCGTGCAGTTTTTCGATCCAGAAGGAGAAGTTGCCGGTACCGGAAGCGACTTTGCCGGTGAGGGTGGGCATGGGGGTACAGAGTGCAGGCTACAGGGTACAGGCGCGGGCGGGGGCGGGACGTGAGATCGGAAAGCGCAAGGTCGCTGATGCGACCTCGGGATGACAGTCCTTTTACAGGAGCCAGGGAACGAGGGCGGAGGTGTGTTGGGCGTAGGTGGTGTAGACATCACCGAACTGGGAGCGCATCCACTGCTCTTCGAGACGGAGCTTGTACCAGAGGGCGAGGAAGACGAGGGCGAAGGCGAGGAGTCCGCGGAGCTGGCCGGTGGCGACGGCGCTGCCCAGGAATCCGGTGAGGATGCCGGTATAGATGGGGTGACGGACGAAGCGGTAGGGGCCGGCGGTGATGAGCTCGTGGTCCTGCTTGATGGTGACGGAGCGGCTCCAGTTAGCGCCGAGGAGGAGGCGGGCCCAGACGGCGAAGAGGAGGCCGGCGACGATGAGGGCGGCGCCGATCCAGAAACAGGCGAGAGGGTTGGGGAGCAGTCGCCAGAAGAGCCAGGGGACCTGCGCCTTTGGCACAAAGAACATTCCGATGGCGACGAGGAAAGCGAGGGTGCGCAGGATGCGGGAAAGTGCCGGCTCGAGGCGGGCGGTGGTTTTGGCGCCGGCGGCGGCAATCTGCCAGTAGAGGAGAAAGGCGATCCAGACAGCGGGAAAGAACCAGTCGTAGAAGGCTTGCATGCGCGGGGCCTCGGAGAGAGTTTACGCGGGTGGGGCGGGGTTGGTTCCGCGGGGGCGGCGTTCCGTCCGAGGTGGAGTCGCTCAGAGCGCTGGGGTGAAGTGGGCTCCTGAGAGCAGGACCGCGCGAGGGTCGGGTATTTCAAATCGGTATAAGGTGCAGTACTTCGGGTGGGCGCGGGGCTGGGAGCTGATTGACGGTGCGTTGGGCGAGGCGTTTGCTGCTTGCTGTGGGGTGAACCTGGTCGGGGGGGATCGAGGGGGGCGCTTTGGCGGGGGCCGGGGATCGGAGCCGCGGGCTGATGGCTGGGAACGAGGGCCGGGGCCGAGGGTCGGGGATCCGAGCCGGGGGTCAGGGCTGAGGGTCGTGGCTGGAGAGTCGGGGATGGGAACCGGGGTTCAGGGCTGAGGGCCGCGGCTGAGGGCCGGGAATCGGAGCCGGGGGTCGGGGCTGAGAGCCGGGGCTGGGAACCGGGGGTCAGGGCTGAGGGTCGGGGCTGAGGGCCGGGAATCGGAGCCGGGGGTCAGGGCTGAGAGTCGGGGATCGGAGCCGCGGGTCAGGGCTGAGGGCCGTGGCTGAGCGGTGGGGGATGGGGAGCCTGGGTCAGGGCTGAGGGTCGGGGCTGAGAGTCGGGGATCGGAACCGGGGGTCAGGGCTGAGGGTCAGGGCTGAGGGTCGGGGCTGAGAGCCGGGGATGGGAACCGAGGGTCGGGGATCCGAGCCGGGGGTCAGGGCTGAGGGTCGTGGCTGAGCGTCGGGGCTGGAGCGTCGGGGCTGAGGGTTGGGGATCGGAGCCGGGGTCAGGGCTGAGGGTCGGGGCTGAGGGTTAGGGATCGGAGCCGGGGTCAGGGCTGAGGGTCGTGGCTGAGGGCCGGGGATGGGGAGCCTGGGTCAGGGCTGAAGGTCGTGGCTGAGGGTCGGGGATCGGAGCCGGGGGTCAGTGGTTGAGGGTCGGGGCCGAGCTGAGGCCGGGGGCGCTGCGTTCATCAGGACAGGTCGCGCCAGGAGGCGACGGGGATTTGCGGGAGGAGCTCGAGGAGGGCGGTGTGCTCCTGGGCGCGGGAGGTGCGGAGGCGGGTGCGGACCTGGTCGAGGTGGGCGTCGAGGTAACCCGGGTGACAGACCAGTTCCCAGATGGGTTGCGGGGCTGGATTTTCTGACTGCGCGGGGGGCATGGCGGCGAGGAGGGCGCGGAGGGTGGTTGCGACATCGGTGGTGCCGGTGGCGAGGACGCCCAGAATGCCGGAGGGGGTGGCGAGCGAGGCGGCGCGGACACGGCGGAGAAAGCCGCGGTGCTCGCTGCTGAGTGCGATGACGGCGAGGCGGCGGAGGTGAGAGGGCTTCGGCGTGGCGCGGAGGGACCAGGCGGGCTCGAAGGGATTGCGGATGGCGGGGATTCCACAGGCGCGGGCGGCTTTGAGGAGCGGGCGGAGGACGCCGGAGAAGAGATGGGTGTGCTTGTGCGTGTCGATGTGGGAGACGCGGAGGCCGGCGGCCTGGAGGCGGCGAATTTGGGCGGTGGCTTCGGCGGTGATCTCTTCGGGGCGGATGCGGAAGGTGAGGAGGTCGCGGACGAAGTGGGTGAGGGTGGGCCGTAGCTGGCCGCTGGACGTGACTAAGGACGGGATTTGGGAGGGGGGAAGAACAGGGGTGCCGTCCACGAGGAGGACGTGACAGCCCACCTCAAGGGTGGGGTGGTCGTGGGCGAGGCGGACGGCGTCGTCAAAGAACGGGCCGGTGGCCATGAGGGTGGCGGAGGAGAGCGCGCGGGCCGCGTGCAGTTCGACGATGGAGCGATTGATGCCGGGGGTGAGACCGAAGTCGTCGGCGTTGACGAGAAGCATGTCTGGATCAGGGTACAGGGTGCGGGGAGCGGGGAGGTAGGAGCTGGGAGCTGGGTGGGAGGAGCCGGGAGCGGGGCTAGCTGTGATTCGAGCCGTAAATCGACGGGTTGAGGGTGGGGTCGTTGTACATCTTGAGCTGGCGGTAGATTTTGAAGCGGCGGCGGCCGGCGAGGAGGTCGGCCCAGAGCTGGTCGAGGCAGGCGACTAAGTCGTCGCGCTGCTCGGTGAGCAGGGCGAGGCGCTGGCGGTTGCGGTCCGCGTGGCCCTGCGGAGCGTTGGGGCGGTCGACTTCTTCCTGGGTGTGGACGATTTTGAGGGCGAGGATGGAGAGGCGATCGATGACAAGGCCGGGGGATTCGGAATTCAACGGGGCCGTTGGGGCGAAGCCGCCTTGCGGGCGGAGAATCGCGGTGGCGTGCTCGAGGAGCTGGACGTCGCATTGCTCGGCGAGGTCGTTGCGGCGCTGATTGTAGCGATCGATGGTGCGCTTGACCTCGGCCATTTCGTGGTCGGAGGCGCGAGGGTCGCGGGCACGGTCTTCGGTATGCCAGAGGTCGAAGTTGGCGCGGTGCTGGTTGAGGACGGTGTCGAGGAAGTCGTGGGCGTGGATGTGGTGGGGGTCTTCGTTGCGGTGCCACAGGGCGGTGGCGCGGTCGTGAAGACGGGCGATTTCGAGGGCGGAGAAGTGGAAGGGGTCAGACATGGTGTGCCCGCAGCTATGGTAGAACAGCGGGGCAAAGAAGAGTTTAGAGTTTAGGAATTAGGGTTTACGTATGAGCGAGTCACCGCGGATTTTGTGCATCAGCACTTACGAGAAGGGCCAGGCGTTTCTGCAGGAGTGCGCGGCGCTGGGGTCGCGGGTGATGCTGCTGACGCTGGAGAAGCATCGCCATGGGGACTGGCCGCGGCGGATTCTGGACGAGCTGGTGACCATGCCGGAGGGGCTGACGCTGGAACAGGTCACCAACACGGTGACGTATCTGGCGCGGACGCGGCGGTTCGATCGGCTGGTGGCTCTGGACGAGTTCGACATGGAGATGGTGGCGGCGCTGCGGGAGCACATGCGGATTCCGGGGATGGGGCGCACCGCGACCTCGCACTATCGAGACAAGCTGGCGATGCGGGAAGAGGCGCAGCGGGCGGGATTTCCGGTTCCGGAGTTTACGCGGGTGCTGGTGCATGAGGAGCTGCATGCGTGGATGGAGCGGGTTCCGGCGCCGTGGGTGCTGAAGCCGCGGGCGGAAGCGTCGGCGATCGGCATCAGGAAATGCCATGAGGCAGTGCAGGTGTGGCGGGCGCTGGAAGAGCTGGGGGATCGGCAGAGCTTTTCTTTGCTGGAGCGGTTTGTGCCCGGCGATATCTTTCACGTCGACTCGATTGTGAGTGAGGGGAAGGTCGTCTTTGCGGCGGTGAGCGGGTATGGGAAGCCGCCCATGCAGACGATGCATGAGGGCGGGGTATTCACGACGCGGGTGATCGATCGCGGGTCGGAAGAGGCGCGGGAGCTGACGCGGATGAACGCGGATCTGATGCCGGCGCTGGGGATGCGCAATGGGGTGACGCATGCGGAATACATTCGGGGACACGACGGGCGAACGTATTTTCTGGAGGCGGCGGCACGGGTGGGCGGCGCCTTCATCGCGAATGTGGTGGAAGCCGCGACAGGGGTGAATCTGTGGCGGGAGTGGGCGCGGATTGAGGTCGCGGATGTGCGGGGACAGGCGTATCGGGGGCCGCAGCCGCTGGCGTTTTATGCAGGGAGCGTGCTGTGTCTGGCGAAGACGGCGGAACCGGACACGCGGCAGTTTTTTGCGCCGGAGATTGTGCTGCGGCTGAAGAAGCATCATCACGCGGGGCTGATTGTGCGGAGTGAGGATCCGGAGCGGGTGCGGGTGCTGCTGGAGGAGTTTGCGGAGGGGTTTGCGCGGGAGTTTCTGGCGGTGGCGCCGGTGCCGGATAAGCCGACGGCGTGACTGCCGTCGGCAGAGTTTAGAGATTAGAGTTTGGAGTTTAGGCCGCGGTTGCGGGGTACGGGTGGCAGGTTACAGGAGAGAGATTGGCTGAGTCGTTGATGTTTCCGCATCGCCGGTATAACCCGCTGCGGCGGGCGTGGGTGCTGGTGTCTCCGCATCGGACGGCTCGGCCGTGGCAGGGCGAGGTGAGCGGGTCGTCGGGATTTTCGGAGGTGCACTACGATCCGGAATGCTATCTGTGCCCGGGGAACACGCGGGCGGGCGGGAAAGTCACTCCTCTGTATGAGGGCACTTATGTTTTTGACAACGACTTTGCGGCTTTGCTGCCGGATTCACCGCAGCCGGTTGAAGCGGAGGGCGCGGGGACTTCGGAGCTTTTGCGAGCGGAGCGGGAGCGGGGACGGTGCCGGGTGGTGTGCTTTCATCCCGACCACAGTTTGACGCTGGCGCGGATGGCGATCGGGGATATTCGGCGCGTCGTCGATGTGTGGACGGAGGAGTATCGGACGCTGGGGGCGGAACCGGATTTCCGCTACGTGCAGATCTTTGAGAATCGCGGGGCGATGATGGGGGCCAGCAATCCTCACCCGCATGGGCAGATCTGGGCGACGGAGCATGTGCCGGACGAACCGCTGGCGGAGACCGAGGCGCTGGCGACGTATCGGGAGCGGCGGGGACGATGCCTGCTGTGCGACTACGCGGCGCTGGAGGTACGGGAACGGGTGCGCGTGGTATGTGAGAACGACGCGTTTCTGGCGGTGGTGCCGTGGTGGGCGGTATGGCCGTTCGAGGTGCTGGTGGTGGCGAAGCGGCACGTGCGGTCGTTGCTGGATTTTAAGGGAGCGGAGCGGGACGGGCTGGCCGATGTGCTGAAGCAGGTGACGACGCGCTACGACAATCTGTTTGAGACGAGTTTTCCGTACACGATGGGATTGCATCAGGCGCCGACAGATGACTGCGGGCATGACGAGTGGCACTTTCATGCGCACTTTTTGCCGCCGCTGCTGCGGTCGGCGACGGTACGAAAGTATATGGTTGGGTTCGAGCTTTTGGGGATGCCGCAGCGGGATATCACGCCGGAGGCGGCGGCGGGGCGGCTGCAGGGGGTGGGGGCGGTGCATTTTCTGGAGAGGGGTTAGGGAGCCGGAAATAGGGAATAGGGTGCGCCCGGATTGAGGCGCCGCCGGAGTTTTTGTCGGCTGCTGCGCGCACCGCGCTGGGGAGATGTGGGTCGCTTCGCTCGGGATGACAATTTTGGGATGGCGAGCCCGCCGGGATCCGAACCCAGGGCCCACGCATAGCACCCCATCCAGCCAACAGCGGGCTTGATGGGGACCCAGCGAAAAGCAATGGTCGCTGTTTGAGATTTGTGGTGAGCCCGCTGGGACTCGAACCCAGGACCCACGCCTTAAAAGGGCGTTGCTCTACCAACTGAGCTACGAGCTCTCACCATGTGATCCCGGGCAAGCTGGTGTTGCCGGGAGCCGCGGGTGGGGGCGGAAAAAATCCCGCCATCGGAGCGGCTGATTCCAGGTTACCACAGGGGGAAAAGCGGGGCCTTTTTGCAGTGGGAAGGCTTGCGCCTCGTGAATGCGGTCGTGTGTACTGGCGCTAACACTCCACCCCCGTAACGTCCTTTTCGTTACCGAAGAGGAATACCCTCGCGGATTTTGAAGATTTACCTTGGGGAGACTTGCGTTGGGTCAGAGGACGGGTGTGCGGGTTGGGGCCGGGAGCGGTCCGGCGGTTCAGAAAGCACGACAGGTGAGGGAGTTGTACGGGCCGTCGGCAGCCGGAGGGTCGAGGCCAGGGCAGAGGTGCAGGCCGGGCAGCAATGCCTGGGAGTGGAACAGGGGCGAGCGAGCAGGCCATCTTCGGCGAGAGAGCGGGCAGGCAGGGGATTGCCGGAAGAGGAAACACCGATGAAGCGGGATGAGGACGAGCGGAACGGCCGGAAACCGGAAAACGAACAGGCCGACGATGTGGCGACGCTGTACTCGTGGGCGAACCTGCATGGGGCGAAGTACCGGGACTTCAGCGCGTCGCGGCAGGAAGCGCGGGCACAACTGCGGCAGCGGACGATGGACGATCGGGCGCGCCTGGCGCGGGACGAGGCGCGGGGGGACGCTCCCAGGCCGGAAGACGAGAACGATTTGTGGGAGACGCTGCTGCCGGGGGTGAAGCTGACCCGCAGCGAGCCGGCGCGTCCGGAGAGTCCGCCGGAGCGGCCGGAGCGGGTGGGAGAACGGCTGGGGGAACGGGCGAGCGAGCGGATGGCCGAGCGGACGCCGGAATGGCTGGGAGAGCGGCCGACGAGCCGGGCGAGTGAACGTCCGGGGGAACGGGCGAGCGAACGTACCGGCGACCGGCCGAGCGATCGTCCGGGGGAACGGCCGATTGACAAGGCACTGGAACGGCTGGGGCGCGTGGTGGAAGCGACGATGCCGCAGCCGCAGGCGCCGCCGGTGAAGGAAACGGAGACGCCCGCGGTGCGGACGCTGCCGCCGGCGCGGGAAGAGGAAATCGCAAAGGAACGGGCGGTCGACAGGCTGGGGAGCGAGCTGGAGAACGCGCGGTATGCCGAGGCGGAGAGCGCGCCGATGCGACCCGCGTGGCTGGGCGAGGCGGAGCCGGCGGTGACCCACGCGGCGGAGCCGGAGACGCTGCCTCCTGCGCGGGAGCGGGTGGGGTCGCGGTGGTTTGCGCTGCGCGGGCTGTACGGACGGAGTCCGGAAGAGGCGCAGCCGAAGCGGCAGGAAGGGCCGGTTCCGGTGCTGGCGGTATTTTCGCTGGCCGGGGGCGTGGGGAAGACCAGTTTGGTGGCGAGCGTAGGCCGGGCGCTGTCGGCGCGCGGGGAACATGTTCTGCTGGCGGATACATCCTTATTTGGGGTGTTGCCGTTTTATTTTGGAGCGCGGGAGATTAAGCCGGATGTGCTGCGGACCTTCAGCGGAGGACCGAGCGACACGCCGGTGCAGCTGCTGACGCTGGATGGAGAGCGGGCGGCGGCGGATCAGGAGCTGCTGAAGCGGGAAGTGGCGCGGGCGGCGCAGGATGCGAACCGGGTGCTGATCGACGTGGCGACGGGATCGGCGGCGATGCTGCGCCAGGCACTGCGGCTGTCGCCGACGGTGCTGGTGCCGGTGGTGCCGGATATGGCGTCGGCGGTGAGCCTGCAGTCGCTGGAGACGTTCTTCAGGAACCAGGAAGGGCTGAGCGGCCATCCGCTGCGGGCGTGGTATGTGCTGAACCAGTTCGATCCCTCGATGCCGCTGCAGCTGGATGTGCGCGAGGTGCTGCGCCAGCAGCTGGGCGAGCGGCTGCTGCCGTTTGCGATCCACCGGAGCACGGCGGTGAGCGAAGCGCTGGCGGAGGGGATGACGGTGATCGACTACGCTCCGAATTCGCCGGCAGCGGAAGACATCATGAACCTGGTGACGTGGATTCGGAACACGTCGGCGGCGGTGACGACGAGCCAACGCGGGATGCGCTGGAGCGAACGATGACCCAGGCCGAGCTGTGGGACGGGTTTGAGAACGGCCGCGGGCCGTTCTTTCACCTGCTGCGGCTGGGGATGGTGGCGTTGGGGATGGTGGCGCTGTTCTTTTTTGGCTCGCTGCCGCTGGCATGGCCGCAACAGGCGGTGCTGGGGCTGCTGATGCTGCTGCTGTGCATCTGGCTGAGCCGGGTATCGGACTCGTACCTGATCACGCTGACGCTGATGATGATGTCGATGTTCGCGACGTTCCGCTATGCGTGGTGGCGCGTGAGCACGGTGATTGCGTTCTTCCACGATCCGGGATCGAAGTGGGGCCCGGTGGATGCGTTTTTCATCCTGTTGCTGCTGGGAGCGGAGGCGTACGCTTTCTCAATTTTGTATCTGGGATTTCTGCAGACGGTGTGGCCGCTGCGGCGGGCGCCGGTGGCGCTGCCGGACGATCCGGAGGAGTGGCCGGAAGTCGATCTGCTGATCCCGACGTATAACGAGCCGCTGGAAGTGGTGCGGTACACGGCGCTGGCGTCGCTGAATATCGACTGGCCGGCAGACAAGCTGCACGTGTACATCCTGGACGATGGAAATCGGGAGGAATTCCGGGCGTTCGCGCTGGAAGCGGGGATTGGGTACATCACGCGGGGCGACAACCAGGGCGCGAAGGCGGGGAACATCAACCACGCGCTGGAGAGCCTGACCGCGCCCTATGTGGCGATTTTCGATTCGGACCACGTGCCGACGCGAAGCTTTCTGCAGATGACGATGGGGTGGTTCCTGCGCGATCCCAGGCTGGGGATTCTGCAGACGCCGCATCATTTTTATTCGCCCGATCCGTTCGAGCGGAACCTGGGGCAGTTCAAGGTGATTCCGAACGAGGGCGAACTGTTTTACGGGATCGTGCAGGACGGGAACGATTTCTGGAACGCGGCGTTTTTCTGCGGATCGTGCGCGGTGCTGCGGCGGTCGGCGCTGGACGAGATTGGCGGGATCGCGGCGGAGACGGTGACGGAGGACGCGCACACCTCGCTGCGGATGCAGACGCATGGGTGGAACACGGCGTACATCAATATTCCGCAGGCGGCGGGGCTGGCGACGGAGCGGCTGAGCGCGCACGTGAAGCAGCGCATCCGCTGGGCGCGGGGGATGGTGCAGATTCTGCGGATTGATAATCCGCTGTTTGCGCCGAAGCTGAAGCTGGCGCAGCGGCTGTGCTACTTCAACGCGATGACGCACTTTTTATACGCGCTGCCGCGGCTGATTTTTCTGACGGCGCCGCTGATCTATCTGATTTTCGGGTTCACGAACATTCCCGGGTACTGGATTGCGATTCTGGCGTACGCGCTGCCTCACCTGACGCTTTCCAGCGTGACGAACTCGCGGATCCAGGGGTATCACCGGCACTCGTTCTGGAATGAGATTTACGAGACGGTGCTGTCGCCCTATATTTTGCTGCCGACTTTGACAGCGCTGATCAATCCCAAAGCGGGGAAGTTCAACGTGACGTCGAAGGGCGGGATGGTGACGCAGACCTTCTTCGACGCGCGGATCGCGCAGCCGTTCATCGTGCTGCTGGCGTTCAACGTGCTGGGGCTGCTGATGGTGATTCCGCGGTTCCTGCACATTCCCGGGCTGGGCTGGCTGTGGGACGGGACGCATCCGGGAACGATTATTACGAACGCGCTGTGGACGTCGTTCAACATTGTGATTTTGAGCGTGTGCATTGCCGTGGCGCGTGAGGCGCGGCAGACGCGGCAGCATGTGCGGATTAATTTTGCGGCTCCGGTGCGGGCGCTGCTGCCGGATGGGCGGATGATTCCGGGGCAGACGATCGATGTATCGAGCGGCGGCCTGGCGATGGAGCTGCTGGAAGGGATGGAGTCCGCGGAAGGCGAGGCGGTGCGGATCGTGTTTCCGCTGCGAACCGGCGATGCAGAGCTGCCGGGGCGGGTGGTGGATGTTTCGGGCGGGATTTTGCGGGTGCACTTCGATCCGCTGACCGTGGCGCAGGAAGAGATGCTGACGATGGTGCTGTTCTCGCGAGCAGACTCGTGGCTGGGGTGGGGCGAGTCGCGCGACGTGGATCAGCCGCTGAAGAGCCTGGCGCGGATTACGAAGATCGCGTTTCGCGGGCTGGGTCTGGCGATCGGGTCGATGCGGCGGCGGGATGGCAAGTCGCGGCGGCGGGGCGTTTCGACGGAGAGCCTGACGGTGCTGCTGCTGGGGCTGGGGCTGCTGGGGTGGTCGGCGCAGGGACGCGCGCAGACGGCGCCGGTAAGCGCGCCTGCTGCGCAGAGCCAGAAGAGTCAGCCGGGAGCGGCGGCGACGGGCACGCTGGCCGCGGGGACGTTCAAAACGACGACGAACCTGTTCGATCTGGGGACGACGCAGTCGATCAAGCTGCACGGCGTGGATTCGTTTTACTCGATTTACTTTTCGCTGCCGCAGGATCAGGTGGCGAAGCAGGCGTCGCTGCATTTGGTCTATCACTTTTCGCCAAGTCTGCTGCCGGCGCTGAGCCATTTGAAGCTGATGCTGAACGGGACGCTGTTTGCGACGGTGCCGGTTCCGCAGAGCGGTTTGGATGGCGCGGCGCTGACGACCGATGTGCCTTTGCCGGCGGAGCTGCTGGTGCGGAACAACGAGCTTGCGTTCGAGTTTGTGGGGCATTACACGGAGGGGTGTGAAGATCCGCTGAGCACGGCGCTGTGGGCGCAGGTGGATCCGAACAGCGCGATCACGGTCGCCGGTGTGTTGCTGCCGCTGGCCGATGAGCTGAAAAATCTGCCGCTGCCTTTCTTCGACGCGAAGCTGTCCAGGCCGCCGGTGATTCCGGTGGTGTTTGCGGCGACGCCCAGTCTGCAGGGTCTGGAAGCAGCGGGCGTAGTGACATCGTGGTTGGGGGCGCTGGCGGATTACCGGGCGGTGCGGTTTCCGGTGTCGGTGGGAACGCTGCCGCCGGGAAATGTGGTGCTGATCGCGGAGAACGGGAACGCGCTGCCGCCGGGGCTGAATCTGGCGGCTTCAGACGCGCCGACGGTGGCGCTGCGCACGAATCCGGTGGATCCCTATGGGAAGGTGCTGATCGTAACGGGCGGCGATGCGGCGCAGACGCTGCAGGCGGCGCAGGCGGTGGTGACGGGCTGGCCGGGGCTGCAGGGAGCGACGGCAACGATCAACGAGCTGGAGCTGCCGGCGAGGAGCCGACCCGACGATGCGCCGCGGTGGCAGGAGGCGGGGGAGCGGGTCAGGCTGGTGAATTTCGCCACACCGCAGGAGCTGCAGGGCGACGGGAGCGGGCCGCTGAACGCGTACTATCGCGTGCCTCCGGATCTGTATTACGGGGACACGCAGAACGTGCTGCTGCACCTGGATTACCGGTACAACGCGGTGCCGATTGGGCCCATTTCGAGCATGCAGGTGGAGTCGAACGACGCGTATCTGGGATCGGTGCCCTTTGTGCCGGGAACGGAGGTGTCGAAGAAGGCGAGCGTGAACATGGCGCTGCCGGTGGTGAACCTGCGGCCATTTTCGAACTCGATGAAGTTTCTGATGACCTTCCAGCAGGTGCGGCCGGGGAACTGCCGGGATACGGTGCCGCCGAATCTGATGGGGTCGATTTTGGGCAGCTCGTATATCGATCTGCGGGGACTGCCGCACTGGGCGGCGCTGCCGAATCTGGAGCTGTTTTCCAACGCGGGATTTCCGTTTACGCGGTATGCGGACTTGAGCGGTACGCAGGTGGTGCTGCCGGAGCAGCCGTCGCAGCAGGAGATTGAGACCTACCTGACGCTGCTGGGACATTTCGGTGCGGAGACGGGCTATCCTGCGCTGCGGGTGACGGTGACGGGGCCGGATGCCTTGCACGCGGGCAACGATGCGGACCTGCTGGTGATTGGGACGGGGCAGGACAACAGCGCGGTGGACCGGCTGGCGTCCTCGATGCCGGTGACGGTGGGCGAGAACCGTTTGCAGGTGCAGGACACGCGAGGATTTTTTGCCACATTTCACAACGCGTGGTGGAAGATTCCGTCGAACGACGAGCTGCCGTCGGGCGACATTGGCGCGACGGGCGTGCCGGATGCGCTGATCGAGGAGATCGAGTCGCCGTACGCGAGCGGGCGGACGGTGGTGGTGGTGGAGATGAAGGACCCGAGCGTGTTCGAGCCGATGATGGGCGGGTTTCTGGAGTCGGCGCAGTCGAGCGCGGTGTCGGGCACGGTGGCGCTGCTGGGGGGGCGGCGGTTTGAGAGTTATCGGATCGGGAACTCGGTGTATCACGTAGGCGCGCTGCCATGGTGGACGGCGTTGAGCCTGTGGTTCAGCGAGGTGCCCTGGATGGTGGATCTGGTAGTGCTGGCCATCAGCCTGATCTTTGCCATCTGGATACGGGGATGGCTGCGGGCGCGGGCGCGGCGGCGGCTGCTGGTGATCGAGGAAGGCTGAGGTATGAACCGGTTTTTCCTCCAGAGGTTCGGGCACAATGGGCTTTTGCCCGCTCGGAGCGGCTCGAGGGAGACTGGGCTGCGCGATGCGCGCGGCATGCCCGTGAGGGAGGGCCCGGGATCGATGGAAGGCCAGAGACTCAAGAGGATCCTGCGCTGCGTATGCTCGGCGGCGGCTCTGGCGGTGGCGCTGCTGGCGGGGCTGCCGGCGCGGGGGCAGTCGGCGGCGGAGACGGCGCTGCTGGACAAGGCGCAGACGCTGGAACAGTCCGGACACGAGGATCTGGCGGCGCAGACGTGGCAGCAGGTGTTGCTGTCGGATCCCAACAATCAGGAAGCGCTGGCGGGGCTGGGGCGCTGGGCGAAGCTGAGCGGCCACGACGAAGAGGCGGAGAAGTATGTCGAGCGGCTGCGGGCGGTGAATCCGAACAACCCCGAGATTCCGAAAATCGAAGCGCTGGTGAGCCACAAGGCGCAGAACGAGCGGCTGCAACAGGCAGCGGAGCTGGCGAAAAACGGGCACAACGAAGCGGCGCTGAGGATTTATCGCGAGATCTTCGACGGGCATCCGCCGGATAACTGGGCGCTGGCCTATTACGACACGGAAGCAGCGATTCCGGCGACACGGGAGGATGCAATTGCGGGGCTGAGGAGCCTGGCGCAGCGGTATCCCGGGATGCCGCAGTACACGATCGATCTGGGGCGGGTGCTGACTTATGACGCGAAGACGCGGCTGGAGGGCGAGCACCTGCTGAGCCAGTATCCGCACGACGCGACGGCGCAGGCCGTTTTGCGGCAGGCGCTGACGTGGGACGTGCAGAATCCTGCGATGGTAGCGGAGATTCGCGGGTATCTGAAGACGCATCCCGACGTGGAGCTGGAGAGAGAGCTGGCAGCCACCGAGGCGCGCCAGGCGCAGCTGGGGGCGGGGCTGGCACGGACGCCGGGGGAGCAGGCGGCATATCGGGCGCTGGCGGCGGGCCATCTGAGCGAGGCGCAGGACCGGTTTGCCGTCCTGAGCGCGCAGGAGCCCAAGAATCCGCGGGTGATGGCGGGGCTGGGTTTCCTGCGGATGAAGCAGGGGAACTTCGGCGCGGCGGCGCAGTTCTTCGAGCAGGCGGAAGAGAACGGGCTAAAAGTACCGGTGGTCCGGGAATCGCTGGAGAGTGCGCGGTTCTGGAACGCGATGCAGCAGGGCACGATGGCCCTGAACGCCAACCGGCTGGACGACGCGGTGAAGGCGTATCAGGCGGCGCTGGCGATGCGTCCACGGAGTGTGGACGCGCAGACAGGGCTGGCGGGCGCGTACATGAAGGGCCAGGAGCCGGCGCAGGCGGTTTCTTTGTATCAGCAACTGTTACGGAGGGAGCCGAGGTCGGCGGCGCTGTGGCGCGGGCTGTTTATGGCCGAGGCGCAGGCGGGGCAGGCGAAGGCGGCGATCGCGACGGCACAGAAATTTCCGGTGGCGCTGGGGCGGCAGGCGAGGAAGGATCCGATTTATCTGCGGACATTGTCCACGGTATACGGGGATCTGGGCGATGGAGCGGAAGCGGAGCGGCTGCTGGTGGAAGCGATCAATCTGCCTTATGCGCCGGGACAGGAGAAGGTTCGGACGGATACGCTGCTCCAGTATGCGCAGACGCTGGGGCAGAACCGGCACTATGGGCAGGCGGCAGCGGTATACGAGGGGATGCTGGCGCGCGATCCGGAGAACGTGAGTGCATGGCAGGGGCGGGTGTCGCTGCTGCACCAGATGGGGCGCGATCCGGAAGCGATCACGATGGTGGAGCGGATGCCGCCCACGGCGTATGACGAGGCGCTGAGCGATCCGAATTTTCTGGCGATGCTGGCGGGGATCTACCAGGAGCAGAGTCATCCGGAGGTGGCGCAGGGGTTTCTGGAGCGGGCGGTGGAGATTGACGAAGCCGCGTCAGAGCCGCTGCCGATCGGGCTGCAGTTGCAGGTGGCGGGGCTGGATCTGGAGAGGAATCACGCGGACGCGGCGTACCGGATTTATCGCAGCGTGCTGATGGATCATCCCGAGCGGCTGGATGGGTGGAAGGGGCTGCTGGCGGCGCTGCACAAGACCGGGCACGACGCGGACGCGCTGGCGCAGCTGGGGCAGATTCCGCCGGAGGCAAAGAGGCAGCTGGATCCGGATGTGGAATTTGAGCAGACGGAAGCTTCGATCTACGCGGCCAACGGCGATGTGCGGGCGGCGCTGGGGCTGGTGACGCACGTGGAGGAGGTGTACCGGTCGCAGGGGAAGAATCCGCCGGCGCGGGTGGATATCCAGAACGCGTGGCTGCTGCTGAATGTGCGGGACGACCGGGATTTGTATCAGCAACTGATGCTCTTAGGCGGGCGCCCGGGGATGACCGACGACGAGCGGCGCGAAGTACAGACGATTTGGGCGTCGTGGGCGCAGCAGAGGGCGGCGCAGGCGGCGGCGGCGGGCGATCATCGGCGGGCGCTGGAGATTCTGACGGCGGCGGCGCGGGCGTTTCCGGGAAATCCGGAGGTGAGCAAGTCGCTGGCGGTGGGTTATCTGCAGGCGAACCAGCCGCGGGATGCGCTGGCAATCTTCGAGTCGCTGGACCCGACGAACGCGACGGCCGGCGACTACCAGAGCATGGTGGGGGCGGCGATCGCGTCGCAGAACATGAAGCTGGCGGAGACCTGGGTGCGGCAGGGTCTGGAGAAATTCCCCAATGACCCGAAAGTGCTGGCGGCAGCGGCGAATTTTGAGCTGGCGCGCGGCGACCGAGCGCGGGCCGCGGAGTATTGGCGCGCTTCGCTGAAGGCGATGCCGCCGGTATCGCCGCAGACGGAACTGGCCCACAAGCTGGATCATGCGGACCTGGTGCAGCAGACGAAGCCGGCGCATGGCAGCGATCTGGTGAGCCTGCTGAATCCGGACACGGGGGTGGAGGCTCCGCAGCAGAAGGGGCTGATTCCGCTGCCTAGCTATCAGCATCCGGAGACGCAGGCGAACAACGCGCCTTATGGGCCCGATCCTTATTACACGGGAACCGCGCCGGTGCCGATGCCGCCGAGCGCTATGGCGCCGAGCGAGGCTGGAACGCTGCCGCAGGGGCCGACGGCGACGCCGCAAGCGGAGACTTCTGGAACTGCGAACGGGGAAGCCGGCAATCCGCCGCGCAGGAAGAGGTTGACGGGACCGCAGCCGCCGCGGACGCAGCCGCAGCATCCGCCGTATCGGCCGCAGGCCTCGCTGGAGATGCCGGAGCCGACACCGGAGCAGCAGGCGGCGATGGACGCGGCGGCGGAAAGGGCGCGAGGTACGGCCGCAGGCGGGCCGATAAAGATCGGCGGGACCCTGGACAGCTGGGTGAATGCACCGGGCGGGGTGAGCGGACAGGGATCCTGGAGCGATCACGCGTCGGACAGCAACGACCATGTGCATCTGGCGATCTCCTCATCGGACCATGACGCGATTCCGCTGCAGGCGCAGACGACGCAGGCGAGGATTTCGACAGAGCCGCCGGAGCTGCTGGGACTGGATTACAGCCAGGATCTGATTGACGTGGCAGCGCGGGCGCGCTCGCGGGCGGCGCTGGCGGAAGCGGAGAAGTCGATCGATCCGGCGCTGATGCCGGTGCAGAATCCGGAACCGCGTCAGCAGATCGCGCTGCAGCCAGCGGCGCAGTATGAGGTGCGACCGCCGGAGTATTTCGAGCCTCCGCCGGAGGTGGCGACGAATCAGGGGCCGGGGGCGAGCGACGACGAACTGATGAACGAAAATCTGCCGCCGCTGCGGGGATCGTATCCGCGGCCGGCGGTAGTGCGGCAGCGCGATCTCCGGCAGCAGGCGGAGATGGAGTTGTCGAAGATCGAAGGCGGATACAGCCCGTGGTATGGCGGGACGGGCTTTGTGAATCATCGGAGCGGGACGGCCGGGTTCGATTCGCTGACGGCGCTGCATGCGCCGTTCGAGGCCTCGGGGATGCTGGGTGGCACGGTGGCGCGCCTGACGGTGATCTCGGATCCAACGTTTTTGGATTCAGGCGCGGCGATTCTGTCGCCGACGCTGCCAGGGGGCGTGGTGGAGCGACTGGGAACGGCGCCGAAGAATGCGGTACTGAACCAGCAGAATGCCGCGGGCATTGGCGGCGAGGTGCAACTGGCGACGCCGAACTTCGCGGTGAGCGCCGGGTATTCGCCGTATGGCTTCGTGGTGTCGAATGTGATTGGGCGGGGGCGATGGAAGCCGGCGAACGGGCCATTCACATTCACCTTTGAGCGCGATTCGGTCAAGGATTCGCAGCTGGCGTATGCGGGACTGCACGATCCAGGGTCGGCGGGGCCGGGGTATGAAGGGAACGTGTGGGGGGGCGTGGTGGCGACGGGCGGGGAAGCGCAGTTCGCCCACACGGATGGCGACAGTGGGTTCTATGGGAGCGCGGGCGGGCAGTATCTGGACGGCGTGCACGTGCAGGCGAACAGCCGCATCGACGGCGATGCGGGGGCGTACTGGCAGGTGCGGTCGGTGCCGGACGAAGGCGCGATGACGGTGGGCGTGAACTTCTTCGGGATGCACTACGCGCATAACTCGACGTACTTCACTTATGGGCAGGGTGGGTACTTCAGCCCGCAGGCGTATTTCCTGGCGAGTGTGCCGATGACCCTGCAGGTGGAGCAGGGATGGAATCTGCGCTACACGGTGACGGGCTCGTTCGGGGTGCAGGCCTTCCAGCAGGACAGCGTGCCGTACTTCCCGCTGGACACGGCGCTGGAAGTGGCGAATAACAATCCCTCGTACTCGGCGCAAACGGTGGTAAGCGGCAACTACGATCTGAAGGCCGAGGCGGCGTATCACCTGAGCGACCACTGGTACGCGGGGGGATTCGCGGATCTGAACAACACGCGGGACTATAACGACCAGGTGGTGGGGTTCTATGTGCGGTTCCTGATCCGGCCGCAGGTGCCTTCGGATGTGGGACCGACGGGGCTGTATCCCTGGGATGGGCTGAGGCCGTATCAGGCGCCATAGGCGGAGGCCCGTGCCGGGGGTGGGAAGACTCCACTACAGAGCAACGGGGACCCCAGGGAATCTTAGTCAGGGTTAGCTTTAGTTCTCCTGTCTTCAGGACAGAGGGCGAATGTCGCTTGATAGCGTTGCTTGATAACCAGGAGCGAAATCGAATTAAGGTAACTTACCTGATTTTTGGGTTGCGGATGAGCCAAAAAGTGTGTGGAATGCGGGTGTAATCCTGTTCACTTTTGCGAGGCCCTGCCGTGGTTCGATCGGTCCGTCGTTGCTGTCTGCCTGCGGTTCTCCTTTGGCTGTGCGCGGCGCCGGTTTTTGGCGCCAGCTGGACGCAGCCCACACCCGAAGAACTGAAGATGACGGTCGATCCGGCAGCGCCGGATGCGCCGGCCGTGTATCTGCTGCGTGAAGAGATTGTCAACGAGGCAGTTCACTATCACCGGGTGTATGCGCGGATCAAAATTTTGACGGAAAAGGGAAAAGAAGAGTACAGCGATGTGGAGATTCCCTACGAGAAGGGCGTCGACAATGTCGCGGCGGTAGAGGGGCGGACGATCCACGCCGATGGGACGGTGGTTCCTTTTACCGGGAAGCCGTACCAGAAGGAACTGCTGAAGGCCGGCGGTGTAAGGATCATGGCCAAGGTGTTCAGCATGCCGGATGTGCAGGTGGGGAGCATTGTGGAATACCGGTACGAGCTGCAGTACGGCGAGTACTGGTACTCTCCGCCGCGGTGGCTGATCCAGCAGCCCATCTATGTCCACAAGGCGCACTATCAATTTGTTCCGCCGGCGATCGAGCTGAACGAGCTCCTGGATACCGATGCGTTTGGCGTGAGGAAGCCGGTGAGCCGGCTGCTGTACCTCGCGGACCTGCCGCAGGGGACAAAGATGAAGGAAGACCTGAATGGGTATGAGCTGACGGTGGAGAACATACCGCCGGTTCCGGATGAGGAGTATTCACCGCCCATGAACAGCTTCTCCGAACGGGTCTTCTTCTATTACGCGCCGTCGATGTCGGGAGCGGACTACTGGAACGGGATGGGCAAGGAGTGGTCGAAGGAAGTGGACCGGTTCGCGGCGCCTTCGGATACGATTCGGCAGGCAGTGATGCAGGTGACGGCACCGGGGGACAGCGACGAGGTGAAGCTGAGGAAGATCTACAGCGCGGTGATGGGGCTGGAGAACACGAGCTTCACCCGGGAGCACTCGGCGGCGGAGAACCGGGCGGAGGGGCTGCATGTAAAGACGGCGGGCGATATATGGGCGCAGAAGCGGGGCACCGACGACGAGATCACATGGTTGTTCATTGCGATGGCGCGCATGGCGGGGATGAAGGCCGATGCCATGATCGTGGCCGACCGGGACGAGAATTTCCTGAACACCGGATACCTGAACTGGGATCAGCTGGAGGCCGAGATTGCGATTGTGACCGTGGGCGGAAAAGAGAAGTACTTCGATCCAGGTGAGCGGTACTGCGCGTTCGGCCAGCTGCACTGGCGGCACGCGCAGGTGCAGGGGATGCGGCAGACGGACAAAGGTCCGACGCTGGCGGTGACGCCTGAGGGGCCTTATACAGAAAATCGAGTGGCGCGGCTGGCCGAGCTGAAGATGGGCGCCGATGGGGCGCTGCAGGGTGTGATCCGCATTGCGATGACGGGCGTGGAGGCTCTGCGCTGGCGGCAGCGGGCGCTGGTCACGGATGAGGCCACGGTGAAGAAGGAATTCGAGGACGAAATGCAGCAGCGGGTTCCGGACGGGGTGGTGGTGAAGATGAACCACTTTCTGAATCTGACCGATCCTGCCAGCCAGCTGATGGCGGTGATGGATGTGAGCGGCAGCATGGGGACGGCGACGGGGAAGCATGTTTTTGTCCCGGGGGCGTTCTTCGAGGCGCGGGTGAAGCCGCCGTTTGGCGAAGCGAAGCGGCAGAATCCTGTGGATCTGCATTATCCGTATGTGGCGCGGGATGAGGTGAGCCTGACCCTGGCTGCGGGGCTGACGATGGAGAGCCTGCCGACGAATGCGAAGGTTCTGCTGAAGAATCTGGCCCTTTTCCAGGAAGTCTACGGATCGAAGGGCAGCGAGTATCAACAGGTGCGTCAGATGGCGATGGGGACGCCTCTGTATAAGGCAGAGGAATATTCGCAGCTGCGGGATTTTTTGCAGGCGGCGAGCACGCAGGATCAGGAACTGCTGGTACTGAAGCGCGTGCCGGTGGCGGCGGCGACGGGTGCGGCCGGGAGCGGGGCGCAGTGAACCGGCCGGGGGCCTGCCTGAGAAGACGCGGATGGATGCGCGTGTGGCCGGGGCTGGCGATCTTTTTCCTGGCAGCGGCGGCAGCGGGGCATGCGGGCACGGTTCAGCTGCCGGACTGGATGACCCAGGCGGTCTCGCAGGCCGCGACCCAGGCACCGCTGCCGGATCGCTGGAAAGATGCAAAGGCGCTTTTTCTGCTCGATGACACGGTGATCACCGTGGACGGCAGCGGGCGGGCGGTGGAGCGCGACCGGGTTGTGGTGAAGATTCTGCGCCAGCAGGGACGCGGTTATGCGATGCCCGTGGCCTATCTTTCCAACGACAGGAAGCTGAAGTCTTTTCATGTGTGGAGCATCGGAGCGGATGGGCATCCATATGCGATGAAGGATTCGGAATACGCGGAAGTGGGGGTGAGCGGGGGTTCGGTGCTGTATGCCGATGAGCGGGCACGGGTGGCGTCGCCTCCGGGGGCCGATCCAGGCGGTGTCGTGGCGTGGGAGATCGTGCAGGAGCCGCCGCCGTACTTCCGGGAATCGACGTGGGGTTTTCAGAAGGAAGTGCCGACGGTTCGATCGAATTTCGAGGTCGATCTGGCGCCGGGATGGCATGAGGAAGCGGTGTGGTCGCGGCATGCGCCGGTGAGCCCGGTCGAAGTGGCGCCGAACCATTTCCGGTGGGAAGAAACGAACGTGGACGGGATCGATTTGACGGATGTGGCGCTGGCGCCGGCGTGGTCAGCGCTGGCCGGGCACATGACGGTGCATTTTGCGGCGGACCCGCTGCCGCAGGGAGATGCGCTGTGGACGCGGATCGGGAACTGGTACACGAGCCTGGCGGCGCCGCGCAGTGAGGGGGGGAGCGATCTGGCGGCGGCAGCGCGGTCGGTAGCCGGGCAGGGCGACTTCATGGCGCGGCTGTCGGGCGTGGCCGATTTCATGCAGCAGCAGATTCGCTACGTGGCCATCGAGATCGGCATCGGAGGATGGCAGCCGCATGCGGCGGAGGATGTGTTTCGCAGCCGCTACGGTGACTGCAAGGACAAAGCGACGCTGATGATCGCGATGCTGGATGCGGCGGGAATCCGGGCGACATGGGTATCGGTGGATCACCGGCGGGGGCGGATCGATCCAAAGGCGCCGTCGCTGTTCGGCGATCATATGATCACGGCGATCGAAATCCCGAAGGGGTATGACAATCCGCGGCTGAAGGCCGTGGTGACGGCCCGGAACGGGCGGCGGTATCTGATTTTCGATCCCACGAACACCTATGTGCCGGTGGGCGATCTGCCGGAATACGAGCAGGGCGGATACGGGGTGCTGGCAGCGGGCGAGGACAGCCAGGTGATTCAGCTACCGGTGCTGGACCCGGACGCGGACACCACGGAGCGGACGGCGAAGTTCGAGCTGGATGCGGATGGCACGCTGAAAGGCGAGGTGACGCTGACGCGGCTGGGTGCTTCGTCGTGGCAGTTACGGAACGCGCTGTCGATGGAGAGCGCGAAGGAGCAGCGGGAGGCGATGGAGCAGTCGCTGCAGCTGGATTTCTCCGCGTTCACGCTGGACCAGGAGACGACCAAAAATATACGGCAGCTGGATGAGCCTCTGACCGTGGAGTACCAGGTGACGGCGCGCTCGTATGCGAAAAGCGCGGGGAATCTGTTGCTGGTGCGGCCGCGGGTGCTGGGGGATCTGGCCTGGGGGTTGCCGGACAAGCCGCGAACCGTGCCGATCAGCTTTGACGGGCTGGGCGTGTGGCGGGACAACTTCGATGTGAAGATCCCGGCGGGATACACCGTGGATGACGTGCCGGATCCGGTGAAGCTCGACGTGGGATTCGCGACGTATACCAGCGAAGTGAAGGCCGAGGGCGACGTGCTGCACTATCAGCGGCGATACGTGCTGAAGCAGCTGCGGCTGGACCCGGGGGAATACGGAGAGCTGCGCAGGCTGGAGGCGGCCATCGCCACGGATGAGAACAGCGCGGCGGTTCTGACGAAAAAACAGGGGGTTGCGGGCGGGGGCTCAGGGGAAGGCCTACTCCGAAAGTAATGACACTTTTTGCGTATTTGGGTAACTGAATGAATACGTTACTTTCGATGTAACAAACAGCTGGTTTTTCTGTCGTCTGTAATTCCGATCACAACCTTGGGTGAGCGGAGCCTTTAGGCTTCCCGCAAGGCTCCCGAAGGACGGTGCGGCCGCCAGGCAGCAGTCCGCAGAGAACCAAATCCACCGCCTGAAGGTAGCGATGAACCTCCCCCGGAAATTCGCATTTGTGTCTTCCCTCGTAATCACCTCGGTACTTCCTGCTATGGCAGGAGTTACGATCAGCAGCCCCGGCAATGGAGCCGATGTGCAAACACCCTTCACCCTGTCAGCGACCGCGGTCGAGTGTTCGGCGCAGCCTGTAACCGCGATCGGGTATTCGCTGGACAGCAGCAGCAGCACCACGATCATCAGGGACCAGAACGTGGATGCGAAGGTTGCCGCGCCGTTGGGCAACCACATCCTGCACGTGAAAGCGTGGGCTAAGAATATGGTGTGCGTGACCGATGTGGCGATCAATGTGACGCCGTCGACCAGCCTTTTCCCGGCGGACGCGGTGAGCGTGAGCAACATCGAAGCGCTGAGCAACTGGGAACTGAAGCACGATCCGGCGACCGAAGGGGCATCGAGCGGGGCGACGGACCTGGTGAGCCAGCCTGCGCACACGGGCACGACGCGCAAATTTACGACGCAATTCACGAACGGCGGCGGGCAGCTGTATCACGTGTCGTTTGGAGACGACACGCAGGCGACGAATTTCCTCTACGATGCGTGGGTTTATCTGGACGGCTCGGTAAGCCACATTGCCAACCTGGAAATGGACATGAACCAGACGATGGAGAACGGGCAGACCGTGATCTACGGGTTCCAGTGCGACGGATATTCGGGCACGTGGGATTATTCGGAGAACGCGGGAACGCCGGAGAAGCCGTCGGGACAATGGGTTCACTCGAAGGCGGCGTGTAACGTAAGGAGCTGGGCGACGCAGACGTGGCACCACGTGCAGATCAGCTATTCGCGGAATGACGCGGGGGTGGTGACTTACAAATCGGTGTGGCTCGACGGCAAGGAACAGACGATCAACGGGACGGCGCTGGGCGCGCGGGCGCTGGGCTGGGGCCCGACACTGCTGACGAATCTTCAGGTGGACGGGCTGGGGACGAGCGGGACGGCGACGGTTTATCTGGACGATCTCACCGTGTACCGCTGGTAAGGCCTGCCGGAAAAAGCAAGGGATGTGAGGGCGGAGCGCCGGCTCCGCCCTTGCTTTTTAGCGGGAGGGGCGTTCCTTGCGCTCTTTGTGGACGGGAACGACCTGGACGGTGGTGTCGCGCATTTCGTTGAGGAAGCGATTGATGATGGAGCCGCGCAGGAGGATATCCCAGCGGGAGCGGGCGGACTGGCCGAAGACGACGTGGGAGATGTTCTCCTTGCGGGCGAATTCGATGAGGGCGTCGGCGACTTTCTTATCTTTCAGGATGACGACGCGGGCGCCGAGATCGCGAGCCATGCGCTGATACTCTTCCAGGCGCGCGAAGGCCTCGGGATCGCCGTGGCGATGATCCCTGCCCGGGGTTTCGACATAGACGACAAACCAGTTGGTGGCGAGGCGACCGGCGATGCGAGCGCCGGTACGGAGCAGACGCTCCATGCCGGGACGGGCAGAGAGGCAGACCATGACCTTTTCGGGGATGGGGGCCTGTTCGAGTCCCTGAGTGCGGCGGTATTCAGCGGCGGCGGTGCCCACCTGCTCGGCGGTGGTGCGCAGGGCCAGCTCGCGCAGCATATTGAGATTGCCCTTGCGGAAGAAGTTGGCGAGGGCCTGCTCGACTTTCTCGGGGGCGTAGATCTTGCCCTGGCGGAGGCGGTCGCGCAGCTCGTCGATGGGGATATCGACGTTGACGATTTCGTTGGCGCGGCGCAGGAGGCTGTCGGGGACGGTCTCGCGGACCTGGGTGCTGGCGGAGCGGGCGACGGCGTCGTTGAGGGTTTCAAGATGCTGGATATTGACGGCGGTCATCACGTTGATGCCGGCGTCGAGGAGCTCGAGGACGTCTTCGTAGCGCTTGCGATTGCGGGAGCCGGGGACGTTGGTGTGGGCCAGCTCGTCGACGATGCACCAGGCGGGATGCCGGGCCAGGACGGCGTCGAGATTCATTTCGTGCAGAGTGACGGAGCGGTACTGGACGTCGATGAGGGGGATGGTTTCGAGGCCTTCGATGAGGGCGGCGGTGTCGGCGCGTCCATGGGGCTCGATGAGGCCGATGACGATGTCGGCGCCCTGGCGGCGCATCAGGTGCGCGTCTTCGAGCATGCGGTAAGTTTTGCCGACGCCGGGAGCGGCGCCAAGATAGACGCGCAGGCGTCCGGGCTCGGGACCGGCGGGGAGCGGGGGGGTGAGCTCGCGGACCTCGGGATCGGGAGGGGTGCTCATCCGGCCTCCACGGACTGCCACCCCAACGCGCCAAACGCGGGCGCGCCGGGGACCCCGGGTCCGGCAAAGGGCGCGAAGTTACAGGTGCGGTTCAGGAGTGAGACCCTCATCCGGCCTCCACGGGGTGGCGGTCGGGCTCGGCGACGGCGATGGGCAGGGTAAAGCGGAAGGTAGTGCCGGCGCCGAGGCGGCTTTCCACGGAGACTTCGCCGCCCTGGGATTCGACGAGGCGGCGCACCAGGGCGAGACCGAGGCCGGAGGTGTTGCTGTCGGGGTCGCCGGTGAAGCGGCCAAAGATGGTGGGGAGGCGTTCGGCTTCGATGCCGCGGCCGTTATCGTGGACGAAGAACTGAACGCGATCGGGCTGTTCGGTGGCGCCGACGCGAATGTGGCCGTCCTGCGGGGTGTAGCGGAGGGCATTGGCGATGAGGTTGTCGAGGATGCTGCGCAGCGCGCGGCGGTCGGCCTCGATCCAGGCGACGTCGTCAAAGGCGCTGATCTCGACATCGATGTTCTTCTCGCGGGCAGCGTCGCCGATATGGGCGGCGGCATCGCGGAGGGCATCGATGGGGCGGACCTTTTCTTTTCTGAGCTGGCGGCGGCCGGTTTCGAGCTCGGCGACTTCGATGAGGTCGAGCATCAGGTCATCGAGGTGATCGGCTTCCTGGGCCGCGCTTTGGGCAAGCTCCATCTGGAGCGGGCGCAACTCGCCGGCATGCTGCTGGGTGAGCGCGTAGAGGGAGAGACGCAGGCGGCGAAGCGGCTCGCGAAGTTTTTGGGAAGCCACGGAGAGAAAGCGGGTCTTGAAGCGATCCACCTCGGCGATGGTGGTGACATCTTCAAGCAGAGTGACGGCGCCGAGGAGCTTGCCCTCGCTGTCGCGCATGGGGGTGGTGCGGAGGCGGAAGCTGCGTTCCGCTTTGCCGATGCGCATGGGGAGCAGGGCGGCCTCGGCTTCGGCGCCGGAGGTGACGCGCTGCATGGAGACGGCGGAGCGAATGCCCTCGAGGATGCGGTCGCCGCCGGGAGTGCTGGCGAGGATCATGCGGTCCTGCGAGGAGCTGCCGAGGAGCTCCATGGCGGCCTGATTGAGCTTGAGGACCTGGCCTTTGCCGTCGGTGACGATGACGGGCTCGAAGATGGAGCGGACGACGGCATCGCTGATCTGGAACTCCATCTGGCGGCGGCCGGATTCGGTTTCGCGGAGGTCGCGCAGGCGAATGGCGAGACGGTTGAGCTCGCTGGCGATGGCGCCGAGGTCGTCTTTGGAGCGCCACTCGACGCGCTGATGGAGATCGCCCTGGCCGATGCGGCGAGCGACGCGGGCGGTGTGGCGCAGGGGAACGATGACCAGGATGAGCATGACCACGGAGATGGCGGTGGCGGCAGCGATACTGAGGCCGCAGGCGGCGATGAGACGTTCGCGCAGAACGTCCTGCTGGTCGCGCAGAGAGGTGACGGTGACGTAGCGATGGGTGGAGAGCCGCTGCAGATCGCGACGGAGATCGACGTGAAGGAGCTCCAGATCGCGGGCGAGCTGGTCAGGACTGCGGGGCGGGGCGTGGAGGAGGGTGGCATGGCGGCGGTCGAGATCGTCCACGCCGAGGGAGGGTTCAAAGGCGGAGACATCGGCCACGGCCGCGTGCAGAAGCAACTGCGTGTGCTGCGCCTGGTCGCGGAATTCGGCGTACGTGGCGCCGCCGGTGGCGATGCGGGCGGCAATGAGCTCTTCATGGGCGAGGGCTCCCTGCGCGGAGGCGAGGGAGGCAACCGCCGTCTCGGCGACGCGCACCTGGGCATCGAGCGCGGCGAGATGAACGAAGGAGGTGCGCACCAGCATGCTGACCGTGGTGACCAGCGCGATGAGCAGAAGGCAGCCGAGAATGAGTCGTTGATAGAGACTCAGCATGAGCAGCGGGGGAAGTCGTCCTTAAAGGTGAGCGTAGTGGGGTGGGGCTGTCGATGCAAGTTGGCCGAGGTCAGCGGCCACCCTGGTAGCAGCGCAGGACGTCGTTGAGGGTAACGACGCCTTCGAGGGTTTCGCGGCTGGCGCGGTTGAGGATGGGCAGGATCGGCCAGCGAGGGAAGTAGTGGAGGGCGGAGTCGAGGGGTAAATCGGGAAAGAGATGCGGGGTACGGTCGGTTTTGAGAGCGCGCTGGACGGGCGCTTCGGGGGTCAGGGCAGCCGAGGCGGAGGCGAGTTCTTCGGCGCTGAGGGCGTACCAGGAGCCGTCGCTGAGACGAACGAGGCTGGCGGTGGCGTGCTCGCGGGCCATGGCTTCCGTGACCGCCTGAATGGAATCGCTGTCGCGCACCATGGGCACGGCGACGGGCTGAACGGCATCCTCGATATGGAGGATGGATTCCTCGCGTATGCCCTCCATGGAAGGCAGGTCGAGCCCGTCCTGGTGGGTGAAGACCTCGAAGATGCCGACCGGCTGGAGGCTGCGGGAGATGAGGAAGGCAATGGTATTGGCGAGAATGACCGGGAGAATGATGGAGTAGTTGCCGCTGAGCTCGAAGACCATGAAGACGGAGGTCAGGGGGACGCGGAGGAATCCGGCAAAGAGCACGCCCATGCCGACCAGGGAGTAGGCGCCGACGGTTCCGGTGAGGTGGGGGAAGAAGTGCTGCTCAAAGGAGCCGACGGCCCCGCCCAGCATAGCGCCGATGAAGAGAGTGGGGGCGAACATGCCGCCGGGGGTTCCGCTGGAGAAGGAGACGGTGGTGGCGATGAGCTTGAGGAAGGTCAGGGCGATGAGCATCTGCCAGACGAACTGGCCGTGGAGAGCCTGGTCGATGACGCCGTAGCCGACGCCCATGACCTGAGGAAATCCAAAATAGCCGATGGCGCCGACCATGAGGCCGGCGACGGCGGGCTGGGCAAACTGGCTCCAGCGGGGCAGGGCGCGGAGACGCGGCCGGAGAAAGCCGAGGGTCAGGGAGAAGAGCGGGGCGAGGAGTCCGCCGAACAGGCCCAGGACTGCGTAGGCCATGAGCTCGCGCGGGTCGCGAAGGCTGATGGAGGGAATACGGAAGATGGGCTCGGTGCCCATGAACCAGCGCACGACTACGACGCTGGAGATGGCGGCGAGCACGAGGGAGCCGAGGACGGCGGCGCTCCAGCTCCCGATGACTTCTTCCACGACAAAGAGGATGGCGGAGATGGGGGCGTTGAAGGCGGCAGCGAGGCCGGCAGCGGCGCCGATGGGGGCGAACATGCGCAGGCGGCGCCGGGAAAGGCGGAGGTTGCGGGCAATGATGGAAGCGACGCCGGCACCGATCTGCAGAGACGGATCTTCGGGACCGAGGGAGAGACCGCCGCCCAGAGCGAGGGCGGCGGTGATGAATTTGCCGATGACGGTGCGGAAGGAGATGTATCCGTCGTAGACGTAGAGGGCGGCCTTGGTCTGATTGACGCCGCTGCCGCGGGCCGCGGGGAAGAACCAGACGACGAGGGCGGCAACGAGCAAACCCGCGACGCCGGGCACGATGAGCAGGCGGAACTGACCCGCGTGGGGGGCGGAACCGAGCGAGAGGAGCTGGATCCATTCAATGGCGATGCGAAAGGCGACGACGAGGAGGCCGGAGATGACCCCGATGAAGATGGAGAGGACGAGAAAGAGGCGCTCGTCGCGGGTGGGCGCGATGCGGTCCAGTGCGGCGGAGAGAGGCGAGCGCCGGGCAGGCTCGGCAGTCAGCGACTCAGCCACCGCCGGTACTTCGGAAGGAACGGTGCCCGTGGCGGCGATCCGGGAGCCGGCGGTCATGGGCGGGGACGTGATTGGCGTGGGTAGGTCGGGCATTTATTCCTGTTCGACAGCTCCGGGATTCCTGGCGATACGGAGCAGCAGCGCGTCGTCTCCGCTGGGTGGACCGCAGACCTGGGCGGTCGCGGTTTCTGTATCGTAAGCCAGCTGGAGGATGGAATTTTCGACGTCCGGCTGCTGCTCGAGCTGGGGGACGTTGAGCTGGGGAGGGAGTTGATCCCAGCGACTGACAGTGGCGGCGAGCCCGGGAGTCGCGGCGGTATTGGAGGTGGTGCAGGCGGAGAGCCGATTCTGAGCGACTTTGCGGATATACAGGATGCGTTCGGCGCGGCTGCGGGGAGCAAGATCCAGAGAGGGAAAGAGCAGGAGGATATGGTTGGCCGTATTCAGCATGTACTGGTCGACGGCTTTCTGGGCGGGTGGAAGGGCGGCGGCTCCAGGATGGACGAGAGCGCGGCCGAGGAAGGCGCTGGCTATCCGGTAGAGGCCGAGGTTGAAGGCGGTGCGGCCGGCTCCCTCGTAGGCGGCAAGGGGAGCGTCGCGACCCGCGGCCACGGAACGGTAGAGGCTGAGAGCGTCGGAGGGGTCCTGGGCTTTTTCCATCAGCGCCGCGATTTCGTCCTTGATGAGGGGATCGTCGGGGGCGTTGCTGGCGGCGATGAGGAGTTGGGTCCGGGCCGGCGTGTATTCCCTGCGGGAGAGGAGATAGTTGACCAGCTCGAGTCGGACTTCGCGACGGCGGTCATATCCATTGCCCTGCCAGGTGCCGTCGAGAGCGGCCTGGTAACGCTGAATGACGAGAGGCTCTTTGCCCTGTTTGGCGGCAAGGCGGGCGAGCTCGAGGTTGATGGTGCCGTCGCCAGGGGCGGATTCGAGAAGAGTGTTGAAGTAGGCGGTGGCTTCGACGGTCTTGCCGGCCTGGGCGAGGGCCATGGCCAATTCAATCTCCGTCTGGCGGTCGGGAGTATAGGCCAGGGCGGAGCGGAGGGCATCGATGGCCTGCACGGGATTGCCGGCGCGCAGGGCGGCCTCGCCGCGAACTTTCCAGCGTATCCCCAGCTCCTGGCGGTGATTCTCAAAGGAGCGGTAGAGAAGCAGGGTGAGCAGGAAGATGATGATCGTGATGAGAAAGAGGCTTAAAAGAGAAACGGCATCCCGCAGGATAAGTCTGCGCCTGGCCAGACGTTCTTCCGGCGTGAGAACTGTGTCCGCGTTCAGGGTGGCCATCTACTCTATCTTCCCAGATTTCTGCCGTTTGACGGGCATCTGCTGGGATGCGCTGAAATTTCCAATGGGATGGGTGCGAGCGGTACGATGAGGAACAGGCGGAAAGGGACCGCAAATGGATCTGGACGAGAAGCGATCGGCGCTGGACGAGCGGCTGCGGGGGCTGGGCAGCGTGATCGTGGCGTACTCGGGCGGGGTGGATTCGGCGTACCTGGCCTGGGCGGCGCACCGTGTGCTGGGCAGCGCGATGGTGGCGGCTCTGGCGGACTCGGCTTCGCTGGCGCGGAGCCATTATCAGGATGCCGTCGCTTTTGCGGAAGAGCAGGGGATCCCGCTGCTGGTTCTGGAGACAAAAGAGCTGGAACACGAGGCGTACGCCGTGAACCGGGGCGACCGCTGCTTTCATTGCAAGGATGAGCTGTTCACGGTGCTGGAGGCGGAACGGGTCCGGCGCAACATGGCGGCCGTGGCTTATGGCCTGAATGTGGATGACGGGAAGGATTTTCGGCCCGGACAGAAGGCGGCTCAGGAGCACCGGGTGGCGGCGCCGCTGGCCGAGGCGGGACTGACGAAGGCCGACATTCGGGCACTGGCCGAGGCGGCGGGTCTGCGCGTGTGGGACAAGCCGGCGTCGGCGTGTTTGTCGTCGCGGATCGAGTACGGGCGGCGGGTGACGACCGAAGCGCTGCGCCAGGTGGAGAACGCCGAGGAGGCGCTGCGGGCGCTGGGGCTGCGGCGATTCCGGGTGCGGCACCACGGCAGCGTGGCCCGGATCGAGATCGCGGAAGACGAGATGGCGACGGCGCTCGCCCCGGAGTTCTTCCGCAGGATGGCGTCGGCGGTGCGGGGCGCGGGTTTCCCCTATGTCGCGGTGGATTGCGACGGGTACCGGTCGGGCTCGATGAATGAATTGCTGCCGGCGGAGATGCTGGCGGGCCCACGTCCGGGCGCGAGGGTTTCGTGAGCGCGGCGCTGCGGGTCGGCTGGCTGGAGTGCTTTGCCGGGATTTCCGGAGACATGCTGCTGGGCGCGCTGGTGGATGCCGGTGTTTCCGCGGAGTTGTTGCAGAACACGGCAGCGGCGCTGGGGATTGGCGCGGAGATGCAGGCGCATTCGGTGGTGCGGAGCGGGATTCGGGCGACCAGGGTGGATGTGCTGGAACAGGGGCGTTTGGCGGAGGAGGCGGACCACACCCGCGAGCATTCGCACGAAAAACAAGATCACCACGGCGAGCATCGGCATACGCACGTGCATGGGCGGCATTGGCCGGAGATCCGCGCGCTGATTGACGGAGCGGCGATTCCCGCAGAGGCAAAGGCGATTGCGCAGCGGGCGTTTGCTTTGCTGGCCGAGGCCGAGGCGAAGATCCACGGGATTGCGCCGGAGAAGGTGCATTTCCATGAAGTGGGCGCGGTGGATGCCATCGTGGACATCGTTTGCGGGGCGGTGGGGGCGGCTTCGCTCGGCGTGGAGCAGTGGCGCGCGTCGGCGGTGAATGTGGGGAGCGGGTTTGTGAACTGCGCGCACGGAAAATATCCGGTGCCGGCGCCCGCGACGGCGGAACTGCTGCGAGGGGTGCCTGCCTATGCGGCGGGTCCGGCGATGGAGCTGACGACGCCGACGGGAGCGGCGATGCTGCGGGCTCTGGGATGTGTCTTTGAGGAACGGACACCGCTGACGGTGACGTCGATTGGGTATGGAGCGGGCAGCCGCGATCCTGAACGCTTTGCCAATGTGCTGCGGCTGTCGGTTGGAGTGCTGGCCGCGCGGGCGGAGGCGAAGAAATTCCCGCAGGATCGGGTGGTGGTGCTGGAGTGCGCGCTCGACGACGCGACGCCGCAGGTGCTGGCGCATGCAATGGAACTGACGCTGGAGCATGGCGCGCTGGATGCGATGGCAGCGCCGGTGACGATGAAGAAAGGGCGGCTGGGCACGCTGTTGACGCTCCTGTGCCGGCCGGGTGATGAAGGCGCTCTGGAGCAACTGTTGTTCCGGGAGACGACGACGCTGGGGATTCGGCGGCGCGAGGAAGAGCGGGTGATCCTGGAGCGGACCTTTGTGACGGTGGAGACGGCGTATGGAAAGATTCGCATGAAGATTGCGTCGGCGGGGGCGGAGATTCTCAATGCCATGCCGGAGTATGAGGATTGCCGGCGGGCGGCGCGGGAGCATGATGTGCCGCTGCGCGCGGTGATGGACGCAGCGCGGGCCGTGTGGGCGGAATCGGCATCGAAGGCTGAAGCATGACACGCGAGAGCATTCTGGAACTGCTGGAGCGGGTGCAGGCCGGCGAGACGACGCCGGCGACGGCCCTGCAGCATCTGGCGAAGCTGCCGTATGAGGATGCGGGATTTGCACGCATCGATCATCATCGCGCGCTGCGGCTGGGATTGCCCGAGGTGATTTACGCGGCGGGGAAGACTCCGGCGCAGGTAGCGGAGATTTTTGCCCGGATGGCGGCGGAGGGCGGCAGCGTGCTGGCGACGCGGGCCAGCGCCGAGGCGTATGCGGCTGTCCAGGAGCGCGTGCCGGAGGCGGTGTATCACGAGACCGCGCGGATCATCGGATTCGGGCGGGGTGAGAGCGAGAAAGCCGAGGCAGTCGCCGTGGTGTGCGCGGGGACGAGCGATCTGCCGGCGGCGGAGGAAGCCGCGGTGACGGCGGAGTATTTAGGCTGCGAGGTGGCGCGGATCTGGGATGTGGGCGTGGCCGGGCTGCATCGGATTCTGGCTGCGCGGGAGTCGCTGAACACGGCGCGTGCGGTGATTGTGTGCGCGGGCATGGAAGGCGCGCTGCCGAGCGTGGTGGGCGGCCTGGTAGCGGCCCCGGTGATCGCAGTGCCGACCAGCGTGGGCTATGGGGCGGCCTTTGGCGGCGTCGCGGCGCTGCTGGGGATGCTGAATTCGTGTTCGCCCAACGTTTGCGTGGTGAATATCGACAACGGCTTCGGCGCGGCGTATGTGGCGGCGATGATGGTCAGGGCACAGAGCTCAGAGCACAGGGCTCAGAATGTCGCGGCAGAGGCGGGGAATGGCGTCGCCTCTGCCGGCTCTTCGGATCGCCGTCAGGCGACGAGCAGGACTTTGCCGCCGGGGTGGTGATGCTCGGCGAGGTCCTGAGCTTTGCGCGCTTCTTCCAGACGAAAGACCTTCGCGATGGGGATTTCGAACTCACCGCGCGCGACGTCATCGGCCAGCTCGTAGAGACGTGAGGCATCGGGCTGCGCCATGAAGGCGTGGACCTGGATGTTCATGCCGGCCGCCTCTTTGGGTTCGCCGAGAACCGAGCCGAGGACGCCTCCGGGTTTGAGGGTCTTCAGCAATTTGGCGATGGTTTCGCCGCCGACGGTGTCGGCAATGGCGTCGAGATCGCGGAGGGAGGCGATGTCGCTTTCGTCCTGCAGCGAGACGACGCGTTCGGCGCCGAGCTTCGCAGCCTCGTCGCGTTGCGAGGACTTCACGCCTGCGATGACATGCGCGCCATGTTTGCGGGCGACGTGGACGGCGGTGCGGCCGACGCCGCCGAGAGCGCCGGTGACGAGGATCGTCCAGCCGGGCTGAACTTTGACGGCGCGCTCGATGAGCTGGGCGCCGGTGGTGAGGACGAGAGGCAGGGCCGCGGCGTGTTCGAAGCTGAGGCGGTCCGGAATGGGCGCGAGCACGTTGGCCTTAACGGTGGTGAACTCGGCGTAGGTGCCATTGGCCAGGCCCATGACGCGCATACCTTTCTGGAAGCCGGTGACGTCACGGCCGAAGTCGACGACCTCGCCGGCCAGATCGCGGCCGAGAATGGCGGGGAAATCCACGGGCATGCGCGCGCGAGCGGCGCCGCTGCGAATCTTCCAGTCGACCGGATTGATGCTGGTGGCGCGCACGCGGACGCGGACTTCGCCGGGCCCAAAGGGCGGCTCCTGCTGATCGTTTTCCACCTGGAGTTTGTTGACGTCGCCGTATTCGTAAAGAACCACTGCCTTCATCGCAAAATCTCCTCTGCTGGATGGGATGAGGAGAGGCGGGCAGCGGTCGCTTGAATCTCTAGACGCCGACCGGGGTGCCTTTGGGCTTCTTCGAGAGGAGATAGAGCATGAGGATGACGGCGAGGATGGAACCGACGCCGGCGAGGCCGAGGATGCGCAGCACGGCGACGGTGTAGCGTCCCTGCGAGGGCGAGTAGTTGCAGCAATACAGCAGGACGAGGTCGCTGAGGGTGCCGATGTGTTTGGTGCTGGCCGAGATGATGGAGAGGCGCACGTCGCGGGACTGATAGTCGACGCCGAAGAGGTATTTCGAGACGCGGCCATCGGGCGTGGCGATCAGGATGACGCTGGAGTGGGCAAACTGATCCATCTTGCCGTCGGGACCGGGGACGCGGACGTAGTGGAAGCCGGTGGACTCGGCGAGATCGGTGATGGAGGACTGGGGACCGGTGAGGAAGTGGACGGAGTTGCCGGCGCTGGGCTGGTCCAGCATGGAGAGGAACTGCTGCTTCTTGATCGCGCCGTCGGCGGGCTTATCGGCGGGATCGATGCTGGCCACGAGGACGTCGTATTGATTGCCGGCGCGGAAGCCGCTCTCGCGCAGCGCGACGGCCATGCCGTGCAGGACCTGGGGGCAGAGGAGCTTGCAGTTGTAATACATCAGCTCCAGCATCACCGGGCGATTGTCGCGGAAGTAGTCGCCGAGACGGACACTGTGCCCGGCAGAGTCGATCCAGGGATCGCTGAGGGGCAGGGGACGGCCGAGGTTCTGGTCGATGCCGGCATGCTTTTGCCAGGCGGGGGCATGCTGGGCGGTAGCCCCGACGGGCTGGTCGGCCGAGTACTGGGCGCGGGCCAGCGGAGCAGCGAAAAGAAGGGCAAGCGCCAGGGCGAAGATGGGGGTACGCAGGGGAAGCACACACCAGAATACGCTTCCAAAATCCTTGCTATTAAGGGCACGGAGGAGACGGAGAAATAGCTGGCGGGTATGAACGGGGGCCTGGGGCTCAGACAAGATGAGCCTTGCATGAGCCATTCGGGAGCGCCTGTGACCTGCACATCCGGACTGGTTGGTCAGAACGGGCCGGAGAAGCGGGTAGCGGCGGGATGTTCGGGGTCGGGCGCGTGGGCGGGGAAGGCAATGGTGACGCGGGTGCCGCGGCCGGGGCGGCTGTGGACGTCGAAGAGGGCGGCGTCGCCGTAGAGGACCTGTAACCGCTCGCGCACATTCTTCATACCGATGCCGGTGCCCTGGAGAACGCCGCTGGTGTGGGCGCGGCCGGGGGCGATGCCGACGCCGTCGTCCTCGACTTCGATGATGAGGCGGTCGCGTTCGAGGCGGCTGCGCAGGGTGACGGTGCCGCCGGCGATGCGCGGCTCGAGTCCATGCTTGATGCTGTTTTCGACGAGGGGCTGGAGCAGCATGCTGGGCACGGGAATCTCGCGGGTATCGGGGGCGATTTCCTTGACGACGGTGAGCTTTTCCGCGCCGAAGCGGGCGACTTCGATGCTGAGGTAATCCTCGGTGGTGGTCAGCTCATCGCTGAAGGGAACAAAGGCGTCGTGCTCATTGAGCATTTTGCGGAGGATGTTGGCGAGCTTGACGATGAGCTCGCGGGCCTGTTCGGGGCGAAAGCGCACGAGGGAGGCGATGGAGTTGAGGGTATTGAAGAGGAAGTGAGGATTGATCTGACGCTGGAGGGCGTCGAGGCGGGCTTCGAGAAGGAGGCGCTTTTGCTCTTCGAGGGAGCGCTCGATGCGGATGGCGTTCCAGATCTTGAGGGGAATCCCGACGACCATCGCAGCGGTGGCCCAGATGGCCAGGCGGATGATCCAGCGATTGGAGACGAGGGCGAAGAGGCGGTGCGGGTACATGCGCGCGGTCCACTCGCGGAGGATCTCCATAGCGACGATGAGGACGAGGAGGAGGATCTGGCGATCGATGCGGGGGCGGAGCAGGGTGCGGCGGACCCAGCGGTAGAGGCTGAGATCGACGAAAGGGGAGAAGGACCAGACTTCTTCTTTTTCGACGAAGCGGCCGTAAATGCCGGCGGTGATGGCGACGGCGAGCAGGAAGGGCAGAGAGAGATATTCGCGGTGGAGGATGGCAGGAAGGGAAAGGACGGAAGCGCCGATGAGGGCGGTTCCGGGACCGACGAGAATGCCGAGGAGGATGGTGGTCTCGAAGGAGATGTCGGCGGCGTAGAAGTTGGGCACGAGGACGCGGACCCAGACGCCGAGGCCCAGCGGAATGCAGATGAAGGCGAGGAGGGCGAGGGTTTGCGGGAGGCTGCGCTCGTCACGAAAGAGGAGGCTTTGAAAGACGCGGGAGCGCGCGAGCGCGGAGGAGACGGCCGCGGCCACACCCAGCTTGATGAGCAGGGTGATGAGGATGATGTGCGGTTCGAGCACGGGATCAGCGTATAGCGTACAGCGGTTAGCGTATAGGGGCTGGGGGCTGGGGGCTGGGGGCTGGGAGCTGGGAGCTGGGAGCCGGGAGGGTGGGAGCTCGATTCTATAATCCAGTCATGGCCATTGCTTCGGTGCGGAAGGTTGCGGATGCGGATTTCCCCACGCGGTGGGGACATTTTCGCATTCTGGGCTTTGAAGGCGTCTATGCCGAACCGCAGGAGCAGCCATGCGGGCAGGCCGCGGAGAAGGAAGAGGCGGTGGCGCTGGTGATGGGGAATCTGGAGGCGGACCCGCCGCTGGTGCGGGTCCACTCGCAGTGCCTGACCGGGGATGTGTTTCACTCGCTGCGCTGCGACTGCCGTCTGCAACTGGAGCTGGCGCTGCGCAAGATCGCCGAGGCGGGCGCGGGCATTCTGATCTATGAGCAGCAGGAGGGGCGCGGGATTGGGCTGATGGCGAAGCTGCGCGCGTACGAGCTGCAGGATCAGGGACTGGACACGGTGGAAGCGAACCTGAAGCTGGGGTTTCGGGCGGACTGCCGCGAGTTCGAGCTGCCGGCGGAGATTTTGCGGCAGATGGGGATGCGCTCGGTGCGGCTGATGACGAACAATCCCGACAAAGTGGCGGCGCTGGAGTCGGCCGGGGTGAAGGTGGTGGAGCGGGTGTCCGCGGAGGTGCCGGCGCAGGACAGCTTCGAGCACTATCTGCGGGTGAAGCAGGAGAAGATGGGGCACATCTTCGAAGAGCTGAGCTGACGCAGCACGCCAACGGACTTCAGACAAGAGCGGCGATGGGGTGACGGGAGCGCGCCTACACCTTTGGCCTCAAAAGTGCCGTGACTCGGGTCACCGACAATCGTATTGACCGAATTGCATGATTGAACCGGGGAAACCGGCGATAAACGCACTTGCAGGCGCGATCGCGCGGCCGCCCTCGTGGAGGAGTCATGCCGGTCACCAGTCTTGCCGAACTGAACGCACTTGCCGACCGCGTGAAAGCCGCGCAGCAGAAGTTCGCGACCTATTCGCAACAGCAGGTGGATCTGATCTTTCGCAGTGCAGCCCTCGCGGCCGCGGATGCGCGGATTCCGCTGGCGAAGATGGCGGCGGAAGAGACGGGCATGGGCGTGGTGGAGGACAAGGTGGTGAAGAACCACTTCGCCTCGGAGTACATCTACAACAAATACAAAGACGAGAAGACCTGCGGCGTGGTGGAGGTGGACGAGGAGCACGGCATTCTGACGGTTGCCGAGCCGGTAGGGGTGATCTGCGGAATTATCCCGACGACGAATCCGACCTCGACGGCGATTTTCAAGGCGCTCATCAGCCTGAAGACGCGCAATGGGATCATCTTCAGTCCGCACCCGCGGGCGAAGCGGTCGACATGCGCGGCGGCACGGCTGGTGCTGGAAGCGGCGGTGGCGGCGGGCGCGCCGGCGGACATTATCGGCTGGGTCGATGAGCCGACGCTGGAGCTGTCCACGGCGCTGATGCAGCATCCGGCAATCAATTTGATTCTGGCGACGGGCGGACCGGGGATGGTGCGGGCGGCGTATTCGTCCGGCAAGCCGGCCATTGGCGTGGGCGCGGGCAATACGCCGGTGGTGATCGATGAGACCGCGGATATCAAGCGGGCGGTGGCGTCGATTGTACTGTCGAAGACCTTCGATAACGGGGTGGTGTGCGCTTCGGAGCAATCCGTGATCGCGGTGGATGCGATCTACGAAGCGGTGCGGGAACGTTTCGCCACTCATGGCGGATATCTTTTGCAGCCTGGCGAGATGGAGAAGATTCGCGGGCTGCTGTTCGTCCACGGGTCGATCAATGCGGCCATTGTCGGGCAGCCGGCGGAGAAGATCGCGGCGATGGCCGGGTTTGCGGTGCCGGCCGGGACGCGCATCCTGATCGGCGAAGTGGAACATGCCGGCGCGGGCGAGCCCTTTGCTTACGAGAAGCTGTCTCCGGTGCTGGCGCTGTACCGGCGGAAGGATTTCGAGGAGGCGATGGAAGCGGCGGCGGCGCTGGTGGCGCTGGGCGGGATCGGGCACACGTCGGTGCTCTATACAGACCAGGACCTGCAGAAGGAGCGGGTGCGGCGGTTTGGCGAGCGGATGAAGACGGCGCGGATTCTGATCAACACGCCGTCGTCGCATGGCGGCATCGGCGACTTGTACAACTTCAGCCTGACGCCGTCGCTGACGCTGGGCTGCGGCACGTGGGGCGGCAATTCCATTTCGGAGAACGTGGGGCCGAAGCACCTGATCAACCGCAAGACGGTAGCGAAGAGGGCGGAAAACATGCTGTGGCACAAACTGCCGAAGTCGATTTATTTTCGGCGCGGCTGCCTGCAGGAAGCTCTGCGCGAACTGGAGGGCAGGAAGCGGGCGCTGGTGGTCACCGATCTGTTCCTGTTTCGGCGCGGCTATGCCGATGAACTGATCGCGATGCTGAAGAGCCAGCACATGGAAGTCGAGGTGTTTTATCAGGTGGAAGCCGATCCGACGCTCTCGATCGTGCGCAAGGGCGTGGAAGTGGCCAATATGTTTCAGCCCGACGTGCTGGTGGCCTTCGGGGGCGGGTCGCCGATGGATGCAGCCAAGCTGATGTGGGTGCTGTATGAGCATCCGGAGGTCAACTTCGAAGACCTGGCGCTGCGCTTCATGGATATTCGGAAGCGCATTTACCGGTTTCCGAAGATCGGGATCAAGGCGCAGCTGGTGGCGATTCCCACCACCTCGGGCACGGGCTCAGAGGTGACGCCGTTTGCAGTGGTGACCGATGATGCGACGGGCGTGAAATATCCGATTGCGGATTACGAACTGACGCCGCAACTGGCGATTGTGGATCCGAATCTGGTGATGAACCTGCCGAAGCCGCTGACGGCGTTTGGCGGCATTGACGCGGTGGTGCACAGCCTGGAAAGCTACGTTTCGATCATGGCCAACGAGTTCACCGACGGGCAGGCGCTGACGGCGTTGAAGCTTCTGAAGGAGTATCTGCCCTCGGCCTACAGGAACGGCGCCGGGGATCCGGTGGCGCGGGAGAAGGTGCACAACGCGGCGACGATCGCGGGCATTGCGTTTGCTAACGCGTTCCTCGGCGTGTGCCATTCGATGGCGCACAAGCTCGGGGCGGCCTTCCATTTGCCGCATGGGCTGGCGAACGCTCTGCTGATCGCCAACGTGATCCGCTATAACGCCAACGATAATCCTTCGAAGCAGGCCGCGTTTTCGCAGTACGACCGGCCCAAAGCCAAGTGCCGCTATGCCGAAATTGCCGATTACCTGGGGCTGAGCGGCGAGGATAAGGATGCGAGTGTGCGCAATCTGCTCGACTGGATCGAGGGATTGAAGCGCGACCTTGAGATTCCGGGTTCGATCCAGGCGGCCGGCGTGGCGGAAGCGGATTTCCTGGTGAGGGTGGATGCCATTGCCGAGGAAGCCTTCGACGACCAGTGCACCGGCGCGAACCCGCGCTTTCCGCTGATCCGTGAGCTGCGCACGCTGCTGCTGGACAGCTATTACGGGCGACGTTTCATGGAAGCCGGCGGACCCGAGAGGGCGGAGACGCTGAAAACCGAGGGGGAGGCGCCAGAGGAGGTTCTGGCCAGCACGCGCGCCTGAGCGGGGGAGGGTTCAGGGGATTACGAGCCGAAGGTTTTGGGGTGCGCTTTGGCGGCGGTTTCAAGTGCGGCTCCGGCTGAGCCTCCCAGATCCTGCGGGGTCATGGCCGGGCGAACGGTCAGCGTGGCATTGAAGGCGAGGAACCAGGGCTCGCTGATCGCGGGCAGCTGCGCGGCATCCTTCATGTCGAAGAAGATATAGCCGCTGCGGCTGCCGCTGGTTTCGGTAAAGTAGGCGGCTTCCGGTTTCAAATCCGCGAGGATTTTCTGGATCGTGGGCCCGAGTTTGCCCTCGCGGACGGCCGCGTTGCCGGTCTTCACCGGGATAACAACGTGGAGCATCATGCGCATGGTGCAGCCCCTCCTGGGGCGTGGCGGGATTCTACGCCTGCGAGCCTGCGACTGGTCGCCGAAGACTTTGCATACACTGGAGGGGCATGACGAACCCACGGTGTTTTTTCCTCCTTATGGCGGCAACGGCTGTGGCGGGCTGGCCCGCGGCCGCGCAGCTGGCTCCCAAGGCTCCGCCGCCGCCCCCGCATCGCGCCCCGGCGCCGATGGCCCGTTGCGCAGTGGCGCAGCCGGCGCTTTCGCCGAAGATTCCGCCGCCTCCGCCGGGACTGGGATGTCCCAGGGTGGAGTATGCGCTGACTTACCTCGATCTCAGGATTGGGACGGGAGCGCTGGTGGAGCCGCGCCAATGGACGACCGTGCAGTACACGGGTTATCTCAGCGACGGGACGAAGTTCGACTCGTCGTACGATCACGGCCAGCCGTTCACATTTCCATACGGCGCGCATCGGGTGATTCCCGGCTGGGATACCGGCTTTGAGGGGATGCGGATCGGCGGGACGCGTCGGCTGTTCATTCCCTATCAACTGGCGTACGGGGAGATGGGCAGGCCCCCGGCGATTCCTCCGAAGGCGGAACTGATCTTCGACGTCGAAGTGCTGAGCCAGAGCGACACGCCGCCCGCGGCGCCGGTATTGCGCCCCCAGCCGCCAGCGGCGGGCGTGCATCCGCCGCCGGGGGAAAATCCGGCAGCGCAGCCGCAGAACTCCGAGGGGACGCAGAAGCCGGAAGAGACAAAACCGCAGACGCAGCCGCCTTCGAATCCGCAGTAAAAGCGTGGGGGCAGGAGCTGGGGGCTGGGAGCTGGGGGCTGGGGGCTGGGAGGGTAGTTCGCTGGGGACCGCTGCGCTAATTGTTCGGCGAGCGCTGCGCTTTGCATTGATCCACTGGGATTTTTCTGACAGCTGCTTCGCCGCTTTCGCAAATGTGACCCTCTTCCCATTCTCCAAGAGTGTCGTCGGCAGCCGAGACAATTTTGGACCGGCTGCAGCGGAGACAGATCGACTCCAGGAGAAGGCGTCCTTTCACTCGAACCGGCTTATGTTCGAACCGCAGAATGGACCGAGGCATGAGTGTCCTGATGGTGAACTCATTGACTCGCAATTCCCATACCTTCTCCATGAAATAAGAGATTCTGGCGCGATTTGGCGCGAGTTTGGAGGTTTCTTTCTGCCTGGGCAGAGGAACTGGCAGCCTGCTCCCCGAATGAACGAGGAAAGTCCAGCCAACCCAGGAAAAAAATCGCGAAGAGTTGCTCCGGACAGGGAAATTTTGCGTTAGATGGCGCGCGCGGGCAACGGGAGGACGCGCCCAGCGCGTCAGAATCAATTTTGCATGAAATTTCTGCCGCCCTTTGGAAAGTGGAGCGCGCGTTGTCCGCTGAAGCAGCTTTTATCTTTCGCAAATCCTGCGGGAGCTGGTTGGCTCCTGGCCTTACCGTCTTTCTCCTCCTGATTGCCGCCGGATGTGGATCGACGAGTGGCACGGCCCTCGAGCCACAGCCCACCGTCACCATTGCGGCCCGTCCCAACTCCATTACAGCAGGCAGTTCAGCGACGTTGAGCGTGACCGCCAGCAACGCGAGCACAACCACCGTGAGCGGCAGCGATGGGAGCAGCTACACGCTGAGCGCGAGCGGGGGCACGCAGAGCGTTTCACCGGCCAGCACCACGACCTATACGGTGACAGCGGTCGGAGGGGGTGGCACGGCGACGGGGACGGCGACGGTCACGGTGGCGTCGGGGAGTTCGACGAAGCCGACGGTGACCCTGACGGCGAGTCCGGCCACGATCGCCAGCGGGGGCAGCGCGACGCTGACGTGGGCGAGCACGAACGCGACGAGCGTGAGCATCAGTCCGGCGGTGGGGACGGGGACGCAGGCGCTGAGCGGGTCGGCGACGGTGAGTCCGACCAGCACCGCGACCTATACGATCACGGCGACAGGGACAGGGGGCAGCGCGACGGCGACGGCCACGGTGACGGTGACGACCACGGGGGTGGCGCCGGCGGTGACGCTGGCGGCGAATCCCACGACGGTTACGACCGGCGGCGCGTCAACGCTGACGTGGACGAGCACGAATGCGACGAGCGTCAGCTTCCGTCCGGCGGTGGGGACGGGGACGCCGGCGTTGAACGGGTCGGCGACGGTGAGTCCGACGACCACGACGACCTACACGATCACGGCGATCGGTGCGGGGGGGACGGCGGCTGCGTCGGCGACGGTGAGCGCAGGGGTGGCAGGCGCGACGCAGTCGCCAATCACGCATCTGATCGTGCTGATCCTGCAGAACCACTCGTTCGACAACCTGTTCGGGACGTTCCCGGGGGCGAACGGGCTGAATCCCGGTCTGCCCAGCTACACGCAGGTGGACGCGGCGGGGAATACGGTGACGCCGGCGCTGATGACGCAGCTGGACGCGCCGAATATCAATCATGACATCACGACCTACACCGAGGCGTGGGACAACGGGAAGATGGACAAGTACGCCTACACGAACGGCGACATCTCCATGGATTACTACGACAACACGGTGTCGGGTGCGGCGACTGACGGAACAACCTGGGGGGTCAACACCATCTGGGGCTATGCGGACCAGTACGCGCTGGCGGACAACTTCTTCTCGTCGTCGCTGTACAGCGAGCCGGCCCAGATGCTGTATATGATCGCGGCGACGACCCACGACGCCCGTACGGCGGGGAGCCTGCCCAATTACGACAAGTGCGACGCGCAGCAACTGGCCAACGGCGGGGCCACGGTGGCGGTGGCGCTGACGGAAACAAATGTGGGCAACCAGATGACCGCGGCCGGCGTGCCGTGGGCCTGGTACCAGGGGAACTACGACACGTCCGTGAACGGGACATGCGTCAATTACATCCCGCAGGAAAACGCGTTCCAGTACTTCACCAGCACCGAGTATTCATCGAATCTGCAGGACGTCGGGCTGCCGAGTTTCAAAGCGACTCTGACAAACGGGACGCTGCCTTCGGTGTCGTTTGTGACGCCGCCACCGAACGTGGATGAGCATCCAGGATCGGGCAAGATGGCCGATGGGATCGAATGGGTCGATGACTTCGTGCGGGACGTGAAGAACTCTTCGTACTGGCAGAGCACGGCGATCGTGATGCTCTACGACGAGAGCGGGGGTTGGTACGATCACGTGTCGCCGCCGCAGCTGCCGAACTCGTTTGGTTTGGGGGCGCGGGTACCGGTGATCGTGATCTCGCCCTATGCGAAGGCCGGATACATCTCGGACCAGCCGATGGATTATGTGTCGATCCTGCGGTTCATCCAGTGGAACTGGAACCTGGGCATGCTGCCGGCAGCGGACCAGCAGGTACGGGAGCAGCAGTCGGGCGACCTGTGCGATTTGCTGACGACAACGTGCGGGGCGCCGTGAGGGTGGGGGAAGCCTGTAGCCTGTAGCCCTCAGCGGTAAAAGCCGGCTCCATCCCTTGCCTTCTCAAGGCATCTGTAAATTATACAAAGTAAGTTAATTGTGATGGTTATATCGGACTCATCAAGTAACATATGAAGGACTCAGGGTGGTAAACTCTGCCTGTGGAAATCTGTGGAAAACGGGTCGGCTTGCGAAGCTTGGCGCGCCGGATCACGGGGGCGGGGCTTATGTCCTGAAGCGAGGGACCGGAGGAAAAAAGCAAATTGCACAGGGGGGGCGGGGAGGGGGTGGTATGTTGGCGGCAGCCCCTCCCGTTACTGTAGGAATGCCTCGCCCCGCATGGGGGAGTGCCTGGGCTGTCCTGAATCTGATATGGACAAAGTATCCGGAAACGAGCCTGGAAACTTCTCATGAAGCCTGCGTGGTTTGCCGCTGTCGCCCTGCCTCTACTCAGCCTGATCCAGAGCTATCCCCAGGCCACCCCTGCCCAGGCCCCTCTCCGGACCGAGTCCTCCTCCGGGGCGAAAGGGGCAGCGTCGCCTGAGGCTGCGCCGATTACCGAAGCCGAATTGCGGGAGAGGCTGGTGGGCCGGCCGCTGTATCTGCGTGGGCTGTATCTGGACGACAGCCTGCACTTCGCCATGAACGGCGATCTGGTGGGCCAGTCGAAGAAGGGGTCGTGGACACTGTGCGCGCTGGTGATTGATCACGTGAAGATGTCTCCGAAAAAGCTAGAGCTGGAAGGAGTTCGGTACGGGATTCATTTTGAGGACGAGGGGAACTGGGCGCAGCAGGCGGCCTCGTTCGACCGGATTGCGATCACGCCGAAGAAGAAGCATCTGCTGATTGAGATCGACCGGCAGGTGGTGGTGAAACCGAAGAAGGAAAAGGGCGGGAAGGCGGAGAAGGAGAAAGCGGCAGCGACCGAGGCCGCGCCGGAGAAGGCGACCGCGCCGCCGGGAACGACCTTTGCGCCGGGGGAGTCGGCGGAACATTTGCGAGCGGCGCTGAACAGGATTTTCGCGCCGGAGCTGGACGCGAAGATGATCGCGGAGATGCCGGAATACTGGCAGTACTTCTACCAGGCGCAGAACAGCCACAAGATGCTCACGCCGACCGATCCAAATATAGCGCGGCCCGGACCGGGAGTAGACGGGCCGCACCTGATGGCGCACGTGACGCCGGGCTCGAATGACTATGCGCAGAAGGCGGACGTGGCGGGCGTGGCGAGCTACATGGTGATTCTCGGGCCGGAGGGCAAGCCGGCGGCGGTGGCGGTGTATCGGCCGATCGGATTTGGCCTGGACGAGAACGCGGTGGCCGCGATTGAGAACGCCAGGTTCACGCCGGCGGTGAAGAACGGCAAGCCGGTGATGTCGGTGATCGATCTGGCGGTGAATTTCCGGATTTATTCGAAGCGCACGGCGGCTGCGGCCCAGACCGTCGCTGCGGAGGCGCCGAGTTCGGCGGGGGCGCACCCGTAGCCCAGGGAACCGATGGCTATCGACAGGCCGGCAGCTCTCAGCTGCCGGTTTTTTCTGTCAGCTCCATCCAGCGTTCATAGACGGTGTGGTGGTGGGCTTTGGCGGCTTCGAGCTCGGCGAGAGCTTCGGTGAGGGCCTGGGGGTCGGTGACGACTGCAGGGGCTTCGATGCGCTGCTGGGCGGCGCGGAGGCGGGTGTCGGCTTCTTCAATGCGGGCTTCGATGGCGTCGAACTCGCGCTGCTCCAGATAGGAAAGCTTTTTGCGGGGAGCCGACGCGGGCTGCGTATCAGGCTGCGCGGAGGGAACGGCGACTTCCGCCGGAGAGCCGGCGGACGCATCGCAGGCCTGCTGATCGCGCCAGGCTTCCCACTGGAGGTAGTCGGCGAAGAGGGCAGCATGCCCGAAGCCGTCGAGGCCGAGGACGGCATTGGTGACGCGGTCGAGGAGCCAGCGGTCATGGGTGACGAGGACGAGGGCGCCGGGGAATTCGAGGAGGGCTTCTTCGAGGATTTCGAGGGTGGGGATGTCGAGGTCGTTGGTGGGCTCGTCGAGGATGAGGACGTCGGCGGGCTGAAGCATGAGGCGGGCGATGAGGACGCGGGCTCGCTCGCCGCCGCTGAGGCGCTCGACGGGCTGGTTGAGCTGTTCGCCGGTGAAGAGGAAGCGCGTGGCGTAGCTGGCGACGTGGATGACGCGGTCCTGATAGACGACCGAGTCGGAGTCGGGGGCGAGGGCGCGGCGAAGGGTGAGGGAGGTGTCCAGTTCGCGCATCTGCGAGAAGTAAACGATGCGGAGGCCGGGGGCGCGGCGGATTTGGCCGGAGCTGAGGGGAAGCTCGCCGGTGATGGCGCGGAGGAGGGTGGTTTTGCCGGAGCCGTTGGATCCGGCGAGGCCGAGGCGGAGCCCGTTAGTGAGGGCGAGATTGACGTCCTGGAGGATGGTGCGATCGCCAAAGGCGACGGCGGCGTTCTCGAGCTCGATGAGGCGCTTGGTCTGGCGGCCGGTGGCGTCGAAGGCGATGCCGGCGGTGGCGGATCGGGAGCGGGATTCCGAGTCGGCCAGCTCGGCGATGAGGGCGTTGGCGTTGTCGATGCGGGCTTTGGCTTTGGTGGCGCGGGCTTTGGGGCCGCGGCGGAGCCACTCGATTTCGGTGCGGACGCGGTTGCGCAGGCTTTCCTGGGCACGCTGCTGCCACTCCACATAGGCATCGCGGGCTTCGAGAAATTTCGAGTAAGTGCCTTTGACGCGCAGCAGGCCGTCGGCGTAGAGGCGGTTGAGCTCGACCACGTCGGTGACGGTGTTCTCGAGGAAGTATCGATCGTGGGAGACGACGACGACGGCGAAGGGCGCGGTTTGCAGCAGGCCTTCGAGCCACTCGATGCCGTCCAAGTCGAGGTGGTTCGTCGGCTCGTCGAGGAGAAGGACGTCGGGATCGATGACGAGCGCTTCGGCGATGGCGAGGCGCTTGCGCCAGCCGCCGCTGAGGGTGGCGGCTTCGGCGCTCATGTGGATGGCGGATGCATCGTCGTCGGCAAAGCCGGCGCGGCCGAGGGTTTCGCGGAGGCGCTGCTCGCGTTCGGCTTCGGGGACGTGGGCGCGCGCCATGGCGGCTTCGACGATGCTGCGG
>DATASQ010000011.1:0-118817 GCA_036269135.1 Acidobacteriaceae bacterium | reverse complement strand
CGGCGGCACTGTCGGAGTCATGGCTGATAGGGAAGTGGTTTGCTGTGTGTCTGGCGGGACTGCTGGTGTTTATCCTGGGATTGTCGGCGGCAGTGCTGCGTGGGCTGCGAGCCTTTTTGTCGCGCACACGGTTGCATTTACATTCCGCGCTGCGGCACGGCCTGGCAAATCTGTATCGTCCTGGGAACCAGTCGGCGGCAGTGTTGGCGGCGCTGGGAGCGGGAGTCATGCTGATCCTGAGCGTGTTTCTGATGCAGCAGTCGATTGTGAACGCACTGCATGAAGATGTGAAGCCGGACACGCCGAATGTGTTCCTGATCGACATGAGCACGGATGAACTGCCGGGGATTCGGGCGGAGCTGAAGAAGCAGCCGGGGGTGATCGGCGATCTGGAGGCGGTGCCGATTGTGGCGGGGCGGGTGGATTCGATTGACGGAATCCCGGTGGTTGACCTCAAGGTGAAGAACTATCCGAAGCGGCTGTTGCAGTCCGCGACGCTGTCGTGGTCGGAGACGGTACCGGCAGGAACGAAGCTGGCGGAAGGGAAGTGGTGGGCATCCGCCGGCGACGCCTCGGAGAATGGCGCTTCGGCGCCGCACGAGCTGGCGGTCGTGGACCATGTAGCGAAGAGACTGAATCTGAAGCTGGGCTCGCGAGTGACCTTTATTGCCGGAGAGAAAAAAATTCCTGTAACTGTGACGGCGATTTACAAGGTGGTGGGCGAACACGCGTTCGCACGAAGCGAGTTTATTCTGCCGCAGGCGCTGCTCGAAGATCAGCCAGTCGTTTGGTACGGGGACATTCATACCAGGCCGAGCGCAATTCCCACGATCGAGCGGGGGTTGTTCGCGACATATCCGACCGTGACAGTGATCAACATTGCGGACATCCTGACAACGATTCAGGGCGTGGTGGATCAGATCACGATTGTGATTCGGTTCCTGGCGGGGTTTTCGATTTTGTCGGGGCTGATCATTCTGGCATCGAGCGTGGCGAGCACGCGGTTCCGGCGGATGCGGGAAGTCGTTGTATTGAAGACCCTGGGGGCGACGCGGAATCGGATTGCGACGGTCTTCAGTGTGGAGTTTCTGGTGCTGGGGCTGCTGGCCGGCGCGGTCGGCGCGCTGTTTGCGAACATTCTGTCGAGGATCCTGCTGCACCGGATGGGTGTGGTCTTCCAGCACGACCTGAGCGGCACGGCGGTGGCGGTCGTGGGAACCGCGGTGCTGGCGGTGGCGACGGGCTGGATTGCGAGCTTCCGGATTCTGGGGCAGAAGCCACTGGAGGTTCTGCGCGAGGAATAACGGTTCGGACGCCAGGACCCGGACCCAACGGAACGTTGACCCCAACCGCCAGGGCCGATAGTATGAAGCAGCGGCACTTGAGGCGGTGACGCCTTGCGCCGCACCTACCTGAAGACTGCCCCCTCGTTCAACGGCAGGACAGCTGACTCTGGATCAGCATATCGGGGTTCGAATCCCTGGGGGGCAGCCAATTAAATGAATAATTTGTGAGATTTCCTCCGGCTGCACAGAACGGACGGCGATATTGTCAGGCTTCAGGCGGCGTCCCAGCCTGGGAAGCGAACGCGAGGCCGTTGGCGATGCGGGCGCGCCTTCAGATCTGGTTTCAGCGAGTCGCAGCTCGGACAGGTCAGGCAACCCACGACGCAGCTGCCGGGAGAGGTCGGCGCGCCGTGACTTGTTGCTCTTCGGCGACGTGAACTCGTCACAAACCCAGTTCGGCTGGACAAAGAAGTATCGGTCCCACGAACAATCTAAGGAAAACGGAGCGCAGGCTGGCGGTCTGTGGGAGAAATGCCGGGTACTCCACGGTCCGCTCCCGTCGACCAATGGGAGCGTGGCCTCGAAGTCTCCATTCCAAACTTCCGCATTCAGGACTATCAGGATTGGCCGTATGGGACGATTGGGGCGAATTCAGGCTTGCTGGCCACGCCTGTCTGGCGCGCTGGAGGTGCGTCAGCCGGGCTTCCCGGCCGGGCGAGGAAGCCTGCGGCCGCCTGAGGCGGAAACTCCTTAGCCAGGCCTTCGCCGGACCTCGAATTGGCTACACTGATGCCTGCACGCATCCAACCTGTTCGGAACGAAACCCTTGAAGCAAATATCGGAGACTTTTCTGGTCGTTCAGGCAGGTGGTCTGCGCTGCGCTCTGCCCGTGTCGCTGGTGCGCGAGATCATGCGTCCGCTGCCGGTGCGGAGCGCCGCGGGGCTGGGGCCGGCGGTGCGCGGCGTCTCGGTCATCCGTGGGACGGCGATGCCGGTGGTCAGTCTTTCCCGGCTGCTGGGACAGCCGGAAGCGGAAGACCGCCGATTCGTGGTTCTGCGGACACCCGGGCGGGACTGCGCGCTGTCGGTGGAGCAGGTCCATGCCCTCACCACGGTGAAGACAGATGAGTGGCAGGCGATGCCCAGGCTCCTGAGCCGGATGGAGTCGGCCGCACAGATTCTTGCCGAGGATGAGGATCTGATGGTGTCGCTCAATACGGCGCGGCTGATTGCGGAGCTTCCTCCGGCGGAGGTGAACCTTTGACGGCCGGCGCGCGCGCGGAGGTTGAACAGTTTCGCGACAAAATTGAGGCCGAACTGGGGCTCACATTCGGCGATGACCGGAGGGAGCAGGTAGCCCAGGCACTGACGTTTCGCAGCGACGCTCTGCACATGACGCCGCAGCGATATCTCTCCACGCTGGATGGCGACCGCGGAGAATGGCGGCACCTGGCCGCCCTGCTCACCGTACCGGAGAGTTATTTCTTTCGCCATACCGATCATCTGCGCGCGCTGGCCGAGGTTGCGATTCCGGAAAGGATGGCGGCCCACCCTCGCGACCGGACGCTGAGGATTCTTTCCGCGGGCTGCGCGGGGGGCGAAGAGCCATACACGCTGTCGATGACGGTGCTGCAGCAGGAAAACCGGCTGCGCGGATGGGACGTCAAGATTCGCGCCTGCGACCTGAATATGGAAATGCTGCGCCACGCCGAACTGGGCATCTATTCGCCCTGGGCGCTGCGTGCGACGTCGGCCGACCTGAAAGCTCGGTACTTCGAGCCGGCGGGAAAGCGCTACCGCATCCGCGACGAAGTGCGCCGCCGGGTCCAATTCGAGCACTGCAATGTGCTGCACATGTTTCGGCCGGATCTGCGCGAAACATGCGACATTATCTTCTTTCGCAATGTACTGATCTATTTCAGCGCGGACGCAATTCGGGCCGCGGTGAGCGGCATGGCGCATCTGCTGGCGCCCGGCGGCTATCTCTTTCTGGGTCCGGCGGAGACATTGCGGGGCATCAGTGACGACTTCGTGCTGTGTCACACCCACGAGGCTTTTTACTACAGGCGCAGAACGACGATCGCGGCGTTCGAACTCTGGACGCCCCTGGCCGCTGCTCCCCCTGACTCCGACGGAAGAGAGCCCGCCATCGACCCAACGATGTCGGATGGGGAACTGCCTGCGCCACTCGACAACCCGATGATGGCGGTCTGGATGGAAGAGATTGAGCGCTCCTCGGAGCGGATTCGCGAACTGCATGACGGGCATAACGCCGCGCGAACCATGAAGATCGCGACCCACCCGCAGTCGCCCCAGCCGCTTAATCGGGCGGAAGAGATTGAGCGGCTTGCTTCGCTGTTCAGCGCGGAGCGCTATGGCGATGTGATCGCGGGAGCCAGCGCCATCGCCGCCGAGTCGCGGGGCGATGCGGATGTCTTGCTGCTTCTGGCGCTGGCTCGACTGAACCGGCGCGAGGTGGACGCGGCCGAGGCGGCCTGCAAGGCCCTGCTGGGGCTGGACTCGCTGAACAGCAGCGGGCATTATGTACTGGCGCTTTGCCGCGAGCAGTCGCGGGATCCGGAAGGAGCAGCGGAGCATGACCGCATCGCCATTTATCTCGATGCGACGTTTGCCATGCCCCATCTGCATCTGGCTTTGCTGGCGCGCAGGCAGGGAGATACGCGCAGCGCTCGACGCGCATTCGAGCATGCCTCCCTGTTATTGGCCCGGGAGAGCGCCAGCAGGATTCTGATGTTCGGCGGAGGTTTTATGCGCGAAGCCCTCTGCGATCTCTGCCGCCGTGAACTGCACGCGCTGAGGAGTGCATGAAAGCAGCCGATTCCCTTGAGCAACGTCTCCGGCAGCTGCGAGAGGATTTTGACAGCAGCTTCGCCCGTCCGTGGGAGCCCAAAGCGGCAGAGCCGAACGCGCTGCTGTGTTTCACCGCGAGCGGCCACCGCTTCGCCGCCGCTCTGACGGAGCTGCAGGCGATCAGCAAAGCGGGGCCGGTGGTTCCCGTGCCTTCAGGCGCGCCGGCTTTACTGGGCCTGACGGTACTGCGAGCAAAACTGATGCCGGTTTATTCTCTGCCAATGCTGCTCGGCCTCGCGGCCGGGGCGCCTGCGGAGATATGCTGGCTCGCGGTGCTGCGGGGCCGGCGGCCCGCCGCTCTGGCGCTCGATACGCTGGCCGGCTTTGCGGACCCGCAGCCCGCCGGCGATGCTTCGCCCGAAGGCATTTATCCGTTTGCGAAAGGGCCGGTGCGTCACGGAGATCATCTGCACGTTCTGCTGGACTGCTCCGGACTTTACGATGCCATCACCCACGATCCGTCACCATCGATGAAAGCTCAGGAACCGACTCCATGAAGAATTCGACCTTTTCCAGGAAACTGGCGTACAGCTTTGCGGTGGTTGTCCTTCTGGCCGTGGCTGCCGCCCTGATCAGCAGCTACGCGAACAGCCGCGTGGTCGCAGCCAAAGACCATGTGATCGAGGTGAATGCGCGCGCGCTGGCCTCCGCGGAGCAGCTGGACGCCGCTTTGTATGCGCGATCGGCGGCAATCCGCGGCTATCTGCTGACGGGATCGCAGCAATTCCTGAATCGTATCGACACCAGTAACACCGGCTTCAGCACGACGATTGGCGACCTGCAGCGCATCCTCCAGGATCCCAATGCCCGAGCCTCGATCGACCAGATCCAGCAGTCGGACAGCGATTTCCGGACCCAGCTTCAGCGTGAGATCCAGATGAAGCAGCAGGGAGCCTCGATGCAGCAGCTGGGACAGTACATGCTGGAAAATGCCCAGCCCGCGCGTTCCCGCGAAGAGTCGCTGGTCGATCAGTTTTCGGTGTTCGAGCGGCACGACCTCGACGAGGGACAGCGGGCGGCGACCGAACTGGCGGGTACTTATCGGCTGGTGGTCATTGCCATTACCGTACTGGTGATCGTGCTGGCTCTCATCCTCGGGGCTCTGCTCAGCCGTTTGCTCACCGGACAGATCGGGTCGGCGGTGCAGGACATTCAGAGCTCCGCGGCAGAACTGCAAACCACGGCTACGGAGCAGGCAACCGGCGCGCGGGAGCAGGCGACGGCCATGAGCGAGATTACGACGACGATGAACGAACTGCTGGCCACGTCACGGCAGATCGCCGGCAGCGCGCAGCGGGTTTCCTCGATCGCCACGGAAACGGCGAACTCCGCGCGCAACGGCGATCAGGTGGTGCGCAAGGCGCACGATTCGATTGCCGGTATTAAACGCCAGGTGGATCAGGTGGTGGGCCATATGCTGGAGCTGGGCCGCAAATCGCAGCAGATTGGCGGCGTCATCGAGATCATCAGCGAGCTTTCCGAACAGACCAATATCCTCGCCATTAACGCCAACATTGAAGCGGCGGACGCCGGCGAGTCGGGTCGGCGGTTTGCAGTGGTTGCCGATGAAATCCGCAAGCTGGCCGACCGGGTTGCCGGATCGACGAAGGACATTCGCAGCCTGATCGACGACGTGCGGGCGGCCGTGAATTCGACGGTGATGGCAACGGAGACCGGCAGCAAGGCGGTCGATGCCGGGACCCGGGACTTTGGCGATCTGGCGGTTTCCCTCTCGCAGATGGTGTCCCTCGCCGGCACGGCAAGCGAGGCGGCGCGCGAGATCGAACTGAGCACCAAGCAGCAGAGCACGGCCGTGGAGCAGGTGAATGGCGCAGTGGCCAACGTGGCCCAGGTGAGCCGGGAAGCGGAAAGCTCCACGACGCAGGCCATGCAGACCGCGGCGGAGCTGGCCACACTCTCGCGCCGGCTGACGCAACTGATCCGCTCCGAAGCGGGCGCGTAAGCCATGGCTCAGGATCTCAATCGCTATTTCCAGGAGGAGGCGGAGGATCTGCTCGGCCGGATGGCTGCTGCCCTGGAGCGGGGGAGAGACCAGGGAGTCACGCCGGAGGCGTTGCTCGATCTGAAGCGGTGGGCGCACACCCTGAAAGGCGCGGCTCAGGTGGTGCGGCGTGATGACATCGCCGAGTCCGCCCATCGGCTGGAGACCGCGCTGGAGCAGTTCGGGGAGCCCCGCGGTGGCGCCACGCTGCCCGCGGCGTTTGCCCTGTGCGGCCTGATGCGGCAGGCGCTGCTGCGCGGGCCGGTCGCAGTCGCCCCGGTGGCGGAAGCGCCTGCGCCGGAAGTCCCGACCGAATCGCTCCGCGTGGAGCTGCGGGATCTGGATAACCTGCTGCAGCTGGTGAATGAGTCCGGGATCGCGGCCGCCGGGCTGCGGAGCCTGCTGGCGCCCATCGAGCGGGCCGGGGAACTGAGTATTCTGCTCCACCGCCAGATGATGGGCCAGCGGGATGCGGAAGGCTCCGCGCACGCCGACCTGCTGGCCGATGAGCTGGGCGATGTGATTGAGCGGGCGCACGGGGAACTGAAGCGGGCAGCCCAGCAAATGCAGCACGAGATGGACCGGCTCCGTACCGAGACCGAGAACCTGCGCCTGGTTCGCTGCGAAACCCTGGTTCCGGTTCTGGAGAAGAGCGTGCAGGCCGCGGCCGCGGCGGCAGGCAAGATGACTGCCCTCGAGGTCACCGGTCGCGATCTTGAGCTGGACGCGCACCTGCTGATCGGCGCCCGCGATGCGCTCATCCAGCTGGCACGGAATGCCGTGGCGCACGGCATCGAGACTCCGGAAGAGCGGATCGCCGCGGGCAAGCAGCCGGCGGGCCGGGTCCACATCGAATTTCGGCGATCCGGTACCCGGAGCCTTATCTCGGTGACCGACGACGGACGGGGCGTTGACTTTGAAGCCCTGCGCCGCGAAGCCGTGCGGCGCGGCTGGCTGCGCGCGAGGGAAGCGAACCAGGCCAGCGCTCAACAGCTCACCGAATACCTGTTTCGATCCGGAGTGTCCACGATGGCTTCGGCGAATGCGCTCGCCGGACGGGGAGTCGGCCTCGACCTTGTACGCAGCACGGTGGCCCGCATGCAGGGCGAGCTGCGCATGACTTCCGAGCCGGGGAGAGGCACGACCGTCACCCTGCGGATCCCGGCGACGATGAACTCGATGCCCGTGCTCATGCTGCAGGCCGGCACGCAGATGGTCGGCGTACCGCTGGATACGGTGGCGCGCACAGCGTCGATTGCTTCGTTACCCGTCCTGGCGGATCGCTATGTCGTGGAGGGAAATCCGTTGGCGATGATCCCGCTGGCGGCCGCCCTCGGGACGTCGTCTGCCTCGTCGCCGTCGATTGCGGTGGAGATTCCTGCTCGGCCTCGCTCCTTTCTCCTCGGAGTGGAGGGCCTCGCCGGCATTCGCCAGACGGTGATTCACACGCTGCCCGACTACCTGCTTGCAGAGCCCTGGATTCTGGGAGCTTCGGTGGAGGCGGAAGGGAATTTGAGGCTGGTTCTCGACCCGGCCGCGCTCGCCGACCGTCTGGACGACCTGTCGCAGAGACAGGCGTCGGTGCCTCAGCCAGCTCTGGCGCCACTGCCCATTTTGGTCGTGGACGATTCGCTGACGACCCGAATGCTCGAACAGAGCATCTTTGAAATGGAAGGCTATGCTGTCGATCTGGCTTCTTCGGCTGAAGAGGCGCTGACCATGGCCCGGCAACGCCAGTACGGTCTGTTTCTCGTGGACGTGGAAATGCCCGGCATCGATGGAATCGCGTTTGTGCAGCGCACCCGGCAGGATCCTCAGCTGCGCGAGACGCCTGCCATTCTGGTCACCTCGCGGGGAAGTGCCGGCGACCGCGAGCGAGGTCTCAGCGCCGGGGCACGCGAATACTTTGTAAAGAGCGAATTCAACCAGCGCCTTCTGCTGAAGCGCGTGCGGGAACTGATGAGGGCGCAATGAAGAGTATCCGAGTGCTGGTGGTTGAAGATTCGCACACCATCCGCAGATATCTGGCGGATGTGCTGCGCGCGGCGCCGGGTTTCGAAGTGGTGGGCGAGGCGGCTGACGGCGAGCAGGCCATCCGGCTGTGCGAGACGCTGCGCCCCGACGTGATCACGATGGATATCGTTCTGCCCGGGATCAGCGGTGTGGCCGCGACCGAACATATCATGGCCTGGAATCCCACGCCCATCCTCATCGTCTCCGCGTCGGTGAATCGCGGAGAGGCGCTGAAGACCTATGACGCCCTGGCCGCGGGGGCCGTGGATCTGGTGGATAAGCCGCGTCCCGGCAAACAGCGGGCGGAGTGGGAAACGGAGTTCCTTGCGCGGGTGCGCATGGTGTCGCGCATCAAGGTGATCACCCATCCGCGCGGGCGTCTGCGGGCCAGCTTTCGGCCGCCCGCCAAACCGCAGCCTGCGGAGAATGCGAAGCCTCGATTCCCCCCGGCGACAGACGTTGGGCCAGGCCCAGCCCTCGCCGGCGGATCGTCCCTCCCCGCGATTCGTGTGATCGCCATTGGCGCCTCCACCGGCGGCCCGGCAGCTGTTGCCGAGATCCTGCGTGCACTGCCGCCGGATTTTCCCGTGCCCCTGCTGATTGTCATTCACGTCTCAGAGCAGTTTGCGTTCGCGCTTGCGGAATGGCTCAATGTCCAGTCCAACCTTCCGGTTCGCTTCGCCATCGAACGACAAGCACTGCCACCCGTGGGCCAGCCCAGCGTTCTGCTCGCCCCGGCGGGCAGTCATCTGATGCTCGAGGCGGGACAACTGCGATTGACGCAAACCCCGGAACGACATTCCTGCCGTCCCTCGGTCGACGAACTGTTTGAATCGGTTGCTGCGTACCTTGGTCCCGCAGCGGCGTGCGTGTTGCTCACCGGCATGGGGCGCGACGGTGCCGAGGGGCTGCTGGCTGCGCGGTCCGCGGGCTGCCTCACCATCGCCCAGGATGAAGCGTCGAGTATCGTATTCGGAATGCCCGGGGAAGCCATCCGCCTCAATGCCGCCGTCCGTATTCTTGGGCTCGACCAGATCGGCCCCGCACTGGCCACTCTCAGCGTGAAGATACCCATGGACGGAGGCCGCTTCTGAAAGCCAGGGTCCTCATCGTCGACGACAGCCTCACCTTTCGTGAGTACGTGAGAAGCGGGCTGGAGTCGGCCGGGTACGAAGTGATCGCCGCGGAGAGCGGCGAACGCGGGCTGACGGTTGCCCAGAGCGTTCCCATCGATGCGTTCATCGTGGACAACGTGCTGCCGGGCATCGACGGGGCGTCCGTGGTGCGCCGGCTCCGCCAGCAGGTGCGGCATCGTCGCACGCCTTCGGTTTTGCTCACGGCCTCCGACGATCCGGAGCAGGAGCTGATCGCGCTGGAGGCGGGCGCCGACGCGTTTGTCCGCAAGGATGAGTCGATTGAAGTTCTGCTCGCCCGGCTGCAGTCCGTTCTGCGTTCGGTGGGCGCGCCCGCGGGACCGGACCCCGGAATCGATGAGCGGCAGGCGCCGTCGATTCTTTTCATCGATGCCCGCGGGACTTCAGTGGAGCCGGCCGCGCACCTGCTTTCGGAAGAAGGAATGAACGTCTCTCACGCATCGGCGGATCATCTGCCGCCCTCGATTTTCGACTGCGTGGTCGCCACCGTGCGCAGCGCGGGATCGGCTGCCGATCTCGTCACCCTCTTGCTCGCGCGGAGCAAGTCGCGGCAGCCTCGGCTGGTGCTGGCCGGGGAGTCGGAGGCACGATCGGAACTGGTGAATGCGGTTGCCCTCGGAGCGGACGATTACGTCTCATGGTCGCAGGGAGAGGCCGTTCTGACAGCCCGGGTTCGGGCCCAGCTGCGCCGCAAGCAACTGGAAGATGAAAACGAGCGCACCCGCGAGAACATGCTTCGCCACCGTATGGAACTGGAGGCCGAGCGCCAGGTAGCCGCGGCGCGCTCGGCAATGGCTGACGAGCTGCGAGTGGCGCGCGACCAGGCGGAGGGAAAGGCCCGTGAGGCGGCGGACCTGCTTGCGCGGAACGAAGCGGTTTTTCGCAGCATTGCCGAGGGATTGCTGATCTCGGACCTCGACGGACACCTCGTGCAGGTCAACGACGCCGCACTGTCGATCTTCGGCGTCCCCGATGCAAGGCAGCTTGAGACGCTCCTGCGCTCGGCGGGCGCTCAGTGCGAGATGCGCACGCTGCCCGGCAAACTCGTCTCTCCCGACGAGTGGCCTCTGGCTCTGGCCATCCGGGGAACGACCGTCACCGGGGTCGAGCTGCACTTCTCTCATCGCGGCACCAGCCGATCGTTCACGGGCAACTTCACCGCGGTCCCGGTCAGCAACGCCGAGGGCGCGCGGATTCTGGCGGCGCTCACGGTGCGGGATATTACGGCGCAGAAGCGCTCGGAGGATGTCCTTCGACGCACGGAGCAACTGGCCGTAACCGGCAGGCTGGCGGCCAGCATTGCGCATGAAATCAACAATCCACTTTCCGCCGTCATGAACCTGCTCTACCTTTTGCGGGAGCCGCTGGAGCAGAACGAGGCAGGGGCCGCGTGGCTCGCGACCGCCCAGAAGGAACTGCAGCGCGTCGCCGACATCACCCGCCAGACCCTCGCCTTCTATCGCGAATCGACCCGGCCGACAGAAATCGACGTCTGCGGCCTTGTGAAAGAGGTCGAAGACCTTTTCGCCGACAAGCTGCGGACTTCTTCGCTTCGGCTCCGCCTGGAGATGGATTGCATGGCGCGTCCCTGCGCGTTTGCCGGCGAACTGCGCCAGGTCATCAGCAATCTGCTGGCCAACGCGATCGATGCCGCGCCGCCGCACACCGTCATCCGACTGCGGGTAAGAAGAGAGATGAGCCGCGAAGTTGCCGGCGTACGCATCAGCATTGCCGACCATGGTCCGGGCATTCCACGCGCGTTTTACTCGGAGCTGTTTAAGCCGTTCGCTTCCACGAAAGGCGGTCACGGAACCGGCCTGGGTCTCTGGGTCTCCCATTCGGTGGTCGCTCGTCACGGCGGCCGAATCCGCTTTCGCAGCACAGCCAGCGGTCCGCGAACGGGAACGGTCTTTTCGGTTTTCATCCCGCTCAGGGCGGTCACACCCCCCGGACAGCAGGACACCATGAGCGTGCTCTTTCGAGAGCTGGGTAAAGAGTTGCTGACGCGTCCGCCCGGCCGCACAGCGTAAATCTCGGGGGCTGTCGGTTGTGCCCCCTCAGGCCACAGTCAGTTCCCGACTTCCGAAGTGGCCGGCAACACGAATGGGGATCCTGACCCGTGGCTTGCCTTCTTCAGGAGGCGACTCCATAAGCTCACGGCTTTCCTGGCGTGGCGGCGGCAGTACGCGAATAACGGATGACCTGCACCGTGGAAATCGCGATCAAACCGTCCTGGACCATTGCGTCCAGGTGGGGACTTAATTTGGCAATCTGCTCTTCGGTATCGACGATGCTCAGCATCATCGGTGCATCACGCGAGAACTTCCAGTGGCTGGAGTGACGGATGCGAGTGCTGGCTCCGTAGCCCTCGATGCCCCGATACACAATCGCGCCCGCCATACCCAGTTCCTGGCATTGGGCGACGATCGCTTCGTGGAGCGGCTCGCCGTTCCATTTATCACTCTCACCAAAATGAATCCGCAGCATGCGAGCCTGAAATTCCTCTTTCATGGTTCAGCCTCCGTTCACGCCAACACTTCTCCTGATGGTTTTGAATCCTCGCCGGCCTCGAGTTCGATGGCGCGATGGGAGTACTTGATGATCTCCACATCCGAAAGCACGACCAGGCCCTCCTGCACCATCTGGTCAACCATGGGCAGAAACGAACGCAGCTTCTCTTCGGAATCGATGGCCGACAGCATGATGGAGGCGTCGTGGCTCAGGTGCAGCGGTTTGTCTCTGTGCATTCTGCGGTGGGCGCCATACCCGAGGATGCCCCGATAGACAGTGACACCGGCAATATCGTTGGCGCGCATGGCTTCCACCAAAGCCTGATAGAGCGGCCGCTCATTCCAGCGGTCTGATTCGCCAATGTAGATCCGCATCATCCGGGCTTTGCCTTCAATCTTCTGATGGCCGGCCGGCACCAACGTTTTCGCGCGGCTCCGTTGCGCCGGTTTCGCAACCGTGGTTTCCTGCATTTCGATCATTCCCGAGCCGGCGAGTTCCTCCAGCTTCCCAAGCAGTTCATTCACCTTTTCCCGCGATTCGACGAACTCGATCTTCAGCGGGAGGTGATCGGAGATCTCCACGAAACTCGAAGAGTGCAGGTGGTGATCGGCTCCGAAGCCGGCAACACCCTTCAGGACGGTTGCGCCTGAAACACCTCGAAAAAAAAGAAAATCGAGGATTCGGGAATATGTGGAGACCCCGTGATGGGTGGAGTCTTCGCTCAGGTAGATACTTACTTTGACCGCTTTTCCGGCATTCAACATCTCGACTCTTCTCCTTAGGGACGCAGTCCCCGTTGCGAAGCGAGAAACTCGACGGCACGTCCGACCGCGCCCAATCTCTGTCGGCAGATCTCCATCATCGTGCCGATGCGGGGCACCAGGGCCGGACGCATCCTGGGGCACAGTTTGAGCCCGTGAGGAATGGACAGAGGGCCATTCGTCCGCAGCCATTGTGCAATGCCGCTCCGTTGCAGACAACTGAGAAATTCTCGAATTCGCAGGATCTTTCTCCCCTGGCATTTCACAGCCGATGTCGCACGCGGTGTTGTTGTCCGACAGCGGAGCCGCGTTGTTGACAAGTCCCGTCCCGGTGCATCTGCAGCCGGTCCGACTGAAACTCCTTCAATAGACGACGGAAGGGGCAGCCGGGCTCACCAGGCACCGCGAGGATCGAACGATCAACGGCACGGTGTTCGTGCCTTCTCATGAGATCGCCTCCGCGATCAGGATTCCGCACCAGATGGCGACCAGACCCAGGAAGAGACTGGCCAGTGCATACAGCGACGCGATCATGAACGCTCCCGTCCTGAGGGAGGAGAACGTTTCCCATTCGTAGGTTGAAAACGTGCTGTAGGCTCCGACGAATCCAACCGGAATCAGATACCGCCAGGCGGGATTCAATCCGGCGCGGCTGCCCACGAAGGTCAGAAAAAAGCCGAGGATGACGCAGGCGCTGATGTTGACGATAAAAGTTCCGTAAGGAAACTTTGTTCCCAGCCGACTCGCCACGGCTACGCCGACCCAGTACCGGGCGACCGCACCAGCCGAGCCGCCCAACGCGATGAGGAAATATTTCTGCAACGTTCGCTTCTCCCTGATGGATTAGGCCCGTTTCACTGCCAAACCGGAATCTCTGTTTGCGTTCCACTCCCGAAGCATCGTGAGATCGCTCTTCACCTTCGCAAGATCCTGCGGCCCTTCGTTGAGTCCGCTTAAGCGCTGAATCTGCGCCCGGTACGTATCGGCGTAGGAATTGATCAGAGCGGCCGTCTTGTGGATCGCCTGCTCGCTCCACTGTCGCAGTGAATTGCCGTAAACATGAAGTTCATTGCGGAACGCGGGCCCAAAGGCCTGACGCAGGCTGTTTCGAATGGCCGATCGGATCACGCGATCTCCCATCCATCTCCATCGACCTGCATTGGTTTCAGAAGGAAGGGCTGCCAGTGCAAAGCGCGGTACGTCGCGCAGGAGGTTCTCGCCGTCATCGAGGGCAGGGGCTTCGCTGCTGCCCAGGTCTTCGGCGGCCTGGCGCAGGGTGCGAATGCCGTGCTCCATTGTTTCCCTGAGTCTCTGGACCTGCTGGTTCACGAACCGTTGCACTTCATCGTGGATCCAGTCCGAAAGCTGAAGTGCGGCCACAGGCCGACCCGGGTTGGAGCGAATCCACAAGAGTGCCGGTTCCACAGCTTTTCCCAGGACCGCGTCCGGAGATTCGCCGAAGTCGAGGAACGCGCGGTCGAGAGATGTGAGCATCTCCCCGATCTGCCCGGTGATGAGGCGCAGCCGGGACTCCACCTCGGAGGGAAGGGCGGGAGGTTTCTCCCGATCCTGCCGATCGGCCATCGTCTCCAGGGCAGCGATGACCGAATCTCGCAGAGCGCCGATCTTTCGGGCGACTGAGGCCTCGCGCAGGCTCTGTGCCTCCTCGAACCGGGGCAGCAACTCCTGCTCGAAAAAGCAATCGAGAAGTGCAGCCGTCCTGGGCAGGGCGCTGACGGAATGAACGTGGACCGTGATTCCGAGCTCCCGGTGCAACTGCTCCTCGATATAGGTAATCGTGCGGTGCAGATCTTCCTCAGCCAGCAGATCCGACTTGCTGAGCAGGACCAGGGAAGGAATGCCCGTCTCGTAGAGCAGTCGAAGCGTCCCGATGTCTTCATCGTTCAGCGTGGCGCCCGCGTCTATCAGCAGGAGAGCGAGATCGCAGACCGGCAGGTAGGCCAGCGTCTCGGCAGCGCCGTTCCTGGCAAGCGATCCCAGCCCGGGAGTGTCCACCAGCACGATGCCTTGCTTCAGACGCCGTGACGGGATTTCCACGATGGCGCGGACGACGTTGCGAAGATTGCCGGGATTGTCCTTCTCGCTCACAAGGCGGCCCAGAAGGTCGACGGGGAGGATCTCGCTCCGGCCATCGCCGTAAGTCACCGCGGCGCGGAGCACACTTCCATAGCGCAGCCTGGTGGGCACAGCGGTGATCGGGTTCACGCCCACCGGGAGCACGTCTGTGCCAAGGAGCGCATTGAGTAATGACGATTTACCGCTGCTGACCCTGCCAAACAGGGCGACTTCAAGGTTGTTGTCTTCCATACGGCCCGCAAGCGAGCCGATGCGCGGCCGAAATTCAACCAGCCCCTGGCGGGTGACGATCTCCTCGACGGCCTGCAGGAGCGCGACGTCGTAGCCGCTGTTTTCCAGCTTCTGCAGGCGCGTTTCCAGGTTCGCCGTGAGTTCCTGACGCAGATAGCGCTCCACGCCTTCGACCAGCGAACGCAATTCGTGAACGACCCCATTCAGCTCCCCGACTGCATCCTCGGGCACCTCTCCGGAACCCCGCATGTAGCCGGGGCGCAGCTCCTCGACAGCAATGTCGATAAAGGCAAGATTCGTGAGAACGGCCCGCGTGGCCGGAATATCGGGCGAACCGGGCTTCATGTGCTGCCATTCCAGCGCCCGCAGCAGTTGCCGGCGCACCCGGCGAATATAGTCCTCGATCACACGGACCTGCGCCGGAGCAACGTCGAGGACGTAACGCGGAAACGGGGACTGCGCCGTCGCCTGGTGAAGAATGTGTTCCGCGTCGCTCAGAAGCTTATCAATGTACTGGCAGGTGATCCGGAGACGATTCTGCTGATGAGCGTTTAGCTGCCCCGGGAACCGCGGGCTCCCCGGCACGCCCGCTTGCCGGGGTGGGAACTGTCCCGTTTTCGGATCGTCCATCTCGTGTTCGGGCATGACTCCTCCAGGCGTTTTCAGCTTGCAGGAGTCATCTGCCCAGGCTGCGGTTAAGGTGGACTCCAACACCATGCGAGCGTTACGCCTTCACCGAATGTTTCCAGCGCTCGTAAATGCTGGCGCCGGCGTAGCGTGCCTTTGAACCCAGTTCGCGTTCAATCTCCAGCAGGCGGTTGTATTTCGCGATGCGCTCGCCGCGACTGGCCGAGCCGGTCTTGATCTGACCCATACCGCACGCGACCGCGAGATCGGCGATGCTGCTGTCGTCGGTTTCGCCCGAGCGATGCGAGATCACCGCGCCGTAGCCGTGATGGCGGGCCATGGCTATGCAATCGAGGGTTTCGCTCACGGTGCCGATCTGATTCAACTTGATCAGAATGGCGTTAGCGATCCCGTCTTTGATGCCCTGTTGGAAGAGCGCCGGATTGGTCACGAAGTTATCGTCGCCGACCAGCTGGATTTTGCTGCCGAGCTCCTGGGTCAGCTGCTGCCAGCCGGCGCGGTCGTCCTCCGACATGCCGTCTTCGAGCGACCAGATTTCCGGATACTGCCGGAGCCAGTCTTTCCACAGAGCGATCATCTCGGCGGAGCTCTTCCGGCTCTTGTCCGATTTCCCGAACTCGTACGTGCCTTTCTCGTACAGTTCGCTGGCTGCCGGATCCAGCATGATGACAATATCCTCGCCCGGCCTATACCCGGCTTTGCCAATGGCCTCGAGGATCAGTTCGATCGGCTCTTCATTGGATTTCAACTGTGGAGCGAAACCGCCTTCGTCGCCGACGGCGGTGCTGTAGCCCTTTGCATGAAGAACCGATTTCAGCGTCTGGAATGTCTCGGCCGAAGCGCGCAGAGCCTCGCGGAAATTCGGAGCGCCCACCGGCGCGATCATGAATTCCTGAAAGTCCACACTGTTGTCTGCGTGGCGTCCACCGTTCAGAACATTCAGACCGGGCGTCGGCAACAGGTTGGCCGGTTTCTCCACGATGGCAGCGTAGAGGGGGAGCCCACGATCGGCGGCGGATGCGCGCGCGACGGCGAGAGACGCGCCGAGAATGGCATTGGCGCCCAGACGGCCTTTGTTCGGAGTTCCGTCCAGGTCGCAGAGCTTTCTGTCGAGACCCTTCTGGTCATTCGCATCCAGGCCGCGCACCGCTTTCTGAATCTCGCCTTCCACATGGCTGACCGCCTTCAGGACGCCTTTGCCGCCGTACCGCGATTTGTCTCCGTCGCGCAGCTCCACTGCCTCTCGCTTGCCGGTGGATGCACCGGAGGGGACCCTGGCCGTGCCCTGAACGCCGTTGGCCAGGGTAGCTGTCACGGCGAGCGTGGGATTGCCGCGTGAGTCCAGGATTTCGAGAGCTTCCAGTTTTGCAATTTCCGACATAGCGATTACGCTTTCCCGACCCTGAGGTCGCCAGTAGAAAAACACATGAAACTTCTGCGCCAGAAATCATGCGGAGCAAAGGCGCGAATCTCCCGCGCGCGAACGCATCCGCACCGCGGGCAAAGCCGAAGCAGAGAACGCACCGAAGCCATGGGCATCATGAACTCAGGTTCCAGATTGTCTTTGGGATTGCCGGCTACAGATATGGCTCCGTAACAGGGAATCCCCTGTCAGGAGTCATCATCTGTCCGGCTCAAAAGAGAGGAGGACAGCGGTTAAAGGTGAACTCCGTCACCTGCCAGTCTTCAAGTCCTTTTTATGCCTCTCTCCGGGGATATGTCAATATCACCGGCGTAACGGCAAGCGCAGAGGCGAGCGCACAGTCAGGCAGCGTGGGGCTCATGGTGCATCTGGCTTCATCCGCCTCGGAGCGAAACCGGGAGCGCTGCCGTTCTATGAGTGCTTCCCAGGCGGCATCGGTGGGATGATCATTTCCCTTCAGGATGTTCCGAGACGCTCAGGGTGTTTCCATCGGGGTCTCTAAACCACGCCACTCGGGCTCCCGTAGGCGAGGTCCAGATCCCGGAACGATCCTGCTCTAAGAAATCGTAGCGCTCGAAGCGAACCCCGGCTGCTTCCAGATTGTGAACGACGGATTCTATGTCGGGAACCTGCCAGCCCAACACGGTTCCCGATGTCGGCGGCAGCTCTTTGCCCATGCCCAGACGAATCATGATGCCATTCGCATCGAAGACCAAAGCGAAAGGAGGCTCTTCGCTCACCAGGCGCAATCCGAGTGTGTCCCTGTAGAAGCCCTTCGCGCGATCGACGTCGATGATCGTCACAAATCCAATGATGTTGTAGGCGCTGAGCCCGCTTGGCTGATTCATAAGAGGAATCATGGGGCAAAATCCGCTATGGCGCAAGAATGCCAGTGCGCCACCGCCCAAATGCCGGCAATCGCCTGGGCCAGGCCCGGATCGACGCGCGGCCCCGGTTCGTGACGAACGTGCCGCGCACAACTCAACGTCGCCAGCAGCACACCGGCGGCGGCTGCCCCGGCGAGGCTCCGCATTTTGCTCATGCTGCATTCTCTCCGAAATTCGCTCTCGCAGCGGCGCAGGTGCCTCCCGCGCGGGCGACACAGGGGCGAGCCGGTGGTGTCGCGCGTTAGAGAGGGATTATTCCGGGTGGGTTTGTATCAGAGCCGGCGGCCATCGGAAAGCTGAGCGTAATCGCAATTGTCGCTGCGGGAAAAATGGCCGCAGCAGCGGGGCACGATGAGGTGGCACGCCGGACAGGCATCGAAAGCGAAGCAGGGAAGTCCGCTGCGACGGGCCCGCCGGCCAGGAAAGACTGGCCTGGGGCGGTCCGCGCCGCTCGTTAGGCGCTCTCCTGATCCTCGGCAATGACGAGCTCGAGATCCGCCCCCCGCACCAGTTTTTCCTCCGGGGCGGGAGCGGGATCGAGCAGGATCACGTAGACGTCCTCGAGGGAAGTGAGCTTCTTTGCGACACGACCCGTCAATGGCTGGTTCTTCACCCGGACCTGTTGTCCTTCCTTGAATGTCATACCGTAAAAGGCTAAAGCGTCCGGACGTGGTTCCATATCCCCAAAAAGAGGGAGTGAGTGACCTGAAGACGGCAGATTAGTGGGCTAAGAGATATAAGATACATGCACTTATGTAACTTGTGAGGGGTTACCCTAAGTCGAGGCGGGTTGGGAACGAGCATGAGGTTCTATGCGGACGACCGAAGTTCAGGCAATGGCGCGCATAGGCGTCGGCTGGTTTTCGAGATAGGAACAGAAGCGCTCACACCACCGAAAGACATTCTCATTCCTCACCCGGCGGCGAAGCTTCCGCATGCGGGCCACTCGTTCCCGCACCTCCATGGCGCAGGCCTGATGAAGCGCCTCGGCCACACATTGGATGTCATAAGGGTTCACCAGAATAGAGCCGTTACCCAGTTGAGCGGCGGCGCCGGCGAATTCGCTCAGGATCAGCACGCCCTGATCGCCCTCCTGCGAGGCACAAAATTCTTTCGCGACAAGGTTCATTCCGTCCTTGAGCGGTGTGATGAGAGCAATGTCAGCTGCGCGATAGAGCGCGACCAGCTCCGGGCGCTCCAACGCGCGGTGGATGTAATGAATGGGCATCCAGCCCGGATCGCCATATTGTCCGTTGATCTGACTGACCAGGGTTTCAATTTCGAGCTTCAGCTCGCGGTATTTGGGAATGTGCTCGCGGCTGGGGACGACAATCTGCACCAGACTGAGCTGCCGCCGCATTTCGGGAGAAGAACTGAGCAGATGGCGGAAAGCCCTGAGCCGGTCGGGGACGCCTTTGGTGTAATCGAGGCGATCGACGCCCAGAACGATCTGGCGGGCGTGCATGTCGCGGCGAATTTGCGCGGCGCGTTCCGCGATTTCAGGCTGGGCGGCGTGCTGCGCAAACTCGTCATAGTCGATGCCGATGGGAAATGTCCGTATCAGCGTGGAACGGTTCCCGACGCTGACCCGCACCTGCTCATCCTCGCGATGCATTTCGATGTCCGGCAGGAAGTGGCGGACGCAGCCCAGGAAATTGCGCTGATCGCGCGGAGTCTGAAAGCCGACCGCATCGTAGGCAAACAGCGCGCGCAGGATCTGACTGCGCCACGGCAGCTTCTCAAAAATGTCGAGCGGCGGAAACGGGATGTGAAGGAAAAAGCCAAGCCGGGAACGGACACGGCGTTCGCGCAGGAAATCCCCGACCAGCATCAGGTGATAATCGTGCACCCAGATGAGAGAGTCGGGGCGGCTCACCCGGCCGACCACATCGGCGAATTTTCGGTTCACATGGACATAGGCTTCCCAGTAGGTGGGATCGAAGTTGCAGCGGGACTGGAGATCGTGAAAGAGCGGCCAGACAATTTCGTTGGAAAAGCCGGCGTAGAATCCTTTGCGCTCGGCAGGCGTCAGGGAAACAGGAACCAGCTGGACCTGCGATTCGGAGCGCTCTTTCGCCAGAAGGCGCTGGATCTGATCTTCAGGGCCATCGCCGGGCCAGCCGATCCAGTAACCCTTCCTGGTTTTGAGCACCGGACGCAGCGCGGTCACCAGACCTCCCGAACTGGGCTTGAGCACAGGACCGTTCGGGCCCATCTCCGTGGTGATGGGCAGCCGGTTAGAGACCAGGATCATATCGCTGGCAGGCTTCACGAGGCGCCTCCGCAGAGGATCGCCCACTCCTGCAGGAAGCTCAGCAGCTGTTCCGGCGGGCGAATCCACAACTGTGCATTCGTGGGACGCCAGTCGGAGCGGACAAGCAGCGTAAGGGCGCCGGTGTCGCGCAGGGCGAGGAAGGCATCTTCGTCCGTCGTATCGTCGCCGAGAAAGGCGAAGGGCGTTTCCGCAGGCAACTCCGCCAGAAGTGTGCGCACGGCGCTCCCCTTGTTCGGTTCGAGGGGGCGCAGCTCCAGGCCGCCGTCGAACTCCAGCAGGGACATTCCGGAGCGTTCAGCAATGGGCCCAAAAGCGGCATGCACGGCAGGCCCCAGCGTTGAGAGCTGTTCCGCGGGTAGACCCCGCCAGTGGACCGCTATGCTGCCGGGTTTGCACTCGGAAAATCCCAGATAGCTCCGAGATTCGAGCCAGGCCCCAGCTTCGGCCAGCCCCTGCTCCTCGGACGGACGAAGCGGCGCTACCTTCATATGGCCATCGGGGAAGAGATGCTGGCGGCCATGGACGCCCCAGATTTCCGGTGCCGGATGTATCCCAAGCAGGTCGCGGACTTCTTCCGCCTGACGGCCGCTGATCAGGACCACGCGGGTCTTGCCACTCTCCAGGATTGCTTTCACGGCATCGCGCACGCCCGGCCACGGCACCGCGGCATTCCGATCGATATGGAAGGGGGCGAGCGTGCCGTCGTAATCGAGGGCCAGAGCGGAGGCCGGATGACGCGTGAGCCGATCCAAAAAAGCCCGAAGTTGCGTTTGCGATGGCGGCGCGTGGGAAGGTCCCGAACCGGAGGAAGCCGACAGACCTCGAATTGTTTCGGGAGAAGGCGTTCTGGTCATGCCGCGTCGGTCAGAAGAAATTGGGACTGCACTCCCAGACTACCGCCCGAAGGGCGACATAGACCCACAGTAACGCTATGCCCATAAAAAGATGCAGAGACGAGGCGCACAGATGCTCCGCCAACACTTTATGAATATCGGTAACTTGCGGGTACGCGACGGGCCGCGGATGGCAGACGACTTACGGAAGCTCACCGGAATCAGGCTCCCTGCCGGAGGATTTCGCAGGCCACTGCGGCCTGTCCCAGGGAAATGCCGCCGTCATTGGCGGGCACCTGCCGCTGCATGAACACTTCGAATCCATCCGCCTGCAGGGACTCGAGGCAGCCGGCAAGGAGAAGGCCATTCTGAAAGCACCCGCCGCTCAGGCACACGCGCTGGAGTTGAAGATCGTCGCGCATCCTGCGACAGACCGCCCTGGCGAGCGCAATCAGGGTTGCGTGAAAGCGGCCCGCCATCTGTGCAGAAGACGCCCCCTTATCCAGTTCGGCGACCATCTGGCGGATCATGGGACGGAGATCGACGTCGACGGGATCCGCTCCGGTAAGAGCGAATTCGTACGGGGCGCCGGAAGCGCCGGAGACCGTTTCTGCCGTTGCCTCCAGCACCATGGCGGCCTGGCCCTCAAAGGAGACGGTGTGGCGCAGCCCGATGAGAGAGGCAACTGCATCGAACAGCCGTCCCGCGGAGGAGGTTGGGATGGTGTTCACATGGCGCAGAAGCATGCTGTCGATAATCCGAAGCTTGCCCGGGGAGGCCATCTCGCCCCAGCGTGGACGCGGGGGCAGGGAACCGTCGAAGGCGTCGAGCAGATAACTGCGAGCCACCCGCCACGGCTCCCGAATCCCGGAATCTCCGCCTGCCAGCAGAATCGGACGCAAACGGGCGTAGCGGTCGAAGCCGGTGTAGCCGGCGGCGAGAAACTCGCCACCCCAGATGGTTCCGTCCGTGCCGAAGCCGGTCCCATCCCAGGCGACGCCGATCACGCGTCCTTCGATCTGGTGCTCGGCCATGCAACTGGCGATGTGAGCGTGGTGGTGCTGAACCCCGATGGGCTGGAGATTCGTCTGCTGGAGCGCGAACTGCGAGCTGAGATAGCCGGGATGCAGATCGTAAGCAACCGCGGTGGGCGTGACGTGGAACAGGCGACGCATGCGCTCGAGCGTCTCCTGAAAGAACTGCAGAGTCTCGTAGTTCTCGAGATCGCCCAGGTGCTGGCTGGGCAAAGCAAAACCGGCGCGCGTCAGACAGAGCGTGTTCTTCAGCTGCGCGCCGCAGGCCAGGACCTCGGCTTCTCCCCGGCCCAGCCACACGGGTTGCGGCGTGTAGCCGCGGGCGCGCCGCAGCAGCATGGTATGGCCCGCGATCACGCGCACCACCGAATCGTCGACCCGCGTGTGGATGCGGCGATTGTGATGGGCAAAAAGATCGGCGATGCCGGCAAGGTGTTCTTCGGCCTGCGCGTTCTCGATGACGATGGGCTCTTCGCTGACGTTGCCGCTGGTCATGACCAGCGCGGCGTCAGCCTGCCAGCGTTCGCGAAGGATCCGGAACAGCAGATCGTGCATGGGCGTGCAGGGCAGCATCACGCCGGTGGTGGGATTGCCGGGAGAGACGCCTTCGGGCAGATCGGCTCCAGGACGCCGGCGCAGGAGCACGATCGGCCGTTCGAAGCTGACGAGGGCCGCGCGTTCGGCGTCGGAGACGCAGCAGAGCGTCTCAGCGACGGTGACATCCGCGACCATGATGGCGAACGGTTTTTCGCTGCGCCGCTTGCGCCGGCGCAGCTCATTGACGGCGGCTGGCTGACGGGCGTCGCAGGCCAGCTGATAGCCCCCCAGACCTTTCCAGGCCACGATGCCACCGGCCTGCAGCCGATCCGCAACGTGTTCGAGAATCGCGCGCGCAGCGGTGGGCCCCTCCGATGCGGGTGCGAGCAGGAGGCGAGGCCCGCAGACGGGGCAGGCATTCGGCTGGGCGTGGAAGCGGCGATTCTCGGGATCTTCGTATTCCCGGCGACAGTCGGCGCACATGCCGAATTCCGCCATGGTGGTCAGGGGCCGATCGTAAGGAACATCCAGAACGATGCTGTAGCGGGGGCCGCAGTTCGTGCAGTTGGTGAAGGGATAATCGTAACGGCGATTGGCCGGATCGCGGGTGTCGGCAAGACATGCATCGCAAACGCAGATATCGGGCGGCACGAGAGCGAAGGCGGATTCGCCGCCGCCGCTCTCATGAATGGAAAACCCGGATTCCCCGAGGAGCGGCATCTCCTGGCGCTCGATCCGGGCAATCCGCACCAGAGGAGGCGCCTCCGCGGGCAGCGCGGCGATGAAAGCATCGACGACCGACCGGGCGCCCTCCACCTCAATGAACACTCCCCGCGGGGAGTTCAGCACAAATCCGGCCAGCCCGTGGCGGCGCGCCAGGTTGTAGACGTAGGGACGAAAGCCCACACCCTGGACCACGCCGCGAACCTGCAGCTGCAGCCGGATCGTTGGCGCGCCGGGAATCGCCGGAGTTCCTGAGGCCATCGGGGTCAAACGACATTATGGAACACGCGATCCCGATCCTGCAGCTGGAGCCTGCTCAGACCTGCTGGACAAATTCGAGCTCGAGCGTAATCGTGACCTCTTCGCCCACCAGCACTCCCCCGGTTTCCAGCGCAGCATTGAAGGTGAGGCCGAAGTCGCGGCGGTCGATCTTTGTCGTTGCAGAAACGCCGATGCGCGTATTGCCCCATGGATCTTTGGTCGGAGGCGTCGGCCCTTCCACCACAAATTCGACCTCGCGGGTCGCTCCGTGAATGGTCAGCGGCCCCGCGACCACCACGGCTCCGCTGGCGCGGCGCGTCACGCGGCTGGACCGGAACGTCAGGGCAGGGAATTTCTCGGCATCGAAGAAGTCGGGGCTCTTCAGGTGCGTATCGCGCTGGGGGTCGTGGGTGTTGATGCTGGCCACGTCCACCGACGCTTCGACGTGAGAGTTCTCCAGACTGGCCGGGTCGTAGGTCAGGGCACCGGTAACGCCGGTGAACTGACCGCGCACGTTGGAAATCATCATATGTTTAACGCGGAATTCCGCGATGGAATGGACAGGATCGATGTTCCAGGTGGTTGCGGCGGCGACAGAAGCAGCGGTTGTGCTCATGGGCGAATCTCCTCCTCTTCATTGGATTCGAAAAGCAGATAGTCGTTGCAACAATTAAAACCAAATCGTCATTCCGGCTCGCTGCGGGCGGCAACGACCAAATCCGTCAGGGCCCACAATTGCTTACGGCTGAGATGACCCAGCTGTCGCCGGTGGAGTTCCTGGACCGGCCCGTCGAGCCGGGAGAGAAGATCCAGTCCGCCGCCCGTAATGCGGACCAGCACCCGCCGACGGTCCTCTTCTTCGCGGCAGCGCTGGACGAGGGTGCGTTTTTCCAGGCGATCCAGAAGCCGGGTAATGTCGGGTTCGCGTGTCACCATCCGGCCGGCAATCTCGCCGCACAGAAGCCCGTCAGGGGCTCCGCGGAGGATACGCAGCACGTTATAGAGAGCAGGGGAGAGGCGATAGTCCCGGAGAAGCTGGGCCGGCGCGCGCGACAAACGGTCGGCGGTTCGCAGGAGCTCGACAAAGAGAGCTTCTTCGGGGAACGGTGCGGTCGCGGCCGCCGATGAGGCCTTCTGAACCATCACCTCATTAGATACCTGTTGCAACAGATACGTTGCGACAGGATGAGGAGAAGCAACCCGGCCGGCTAGTTGGCGATGGCGAGCCGGTCTCCGGGCTCGATGCGGCAATGGTCAATCTGGCCTGGCGCGAGCTCGAGCATGCTGTGAATCCTGAAGTTCACGTTCGTGACGCGCCAGGACGGCAGGCGGCGCCAGACTTTGAGAACGCGGAGACTCTTGTCGAGTCCCACAACGTCGATGGGAAAGCGCATGCCGATGGTGTGAACGCCGGAGGAGGGGCGGATCAGGATGCCCGAACCGGGCTCCAGACCGCTTTTGCCGAGAAGGCCGAACAATCGCGTGAAAAAGCTGTCGGCGAGACCGATGTCGGAACCGATGGTTACGGCCTTCTCCGGGATGGTGAGAGTCAGGTGCTTCATATCGATCCGTCCCTGCCGGGAATGCGGGCGGCAAGGTGCTTGTGAGCAGGGTGCAGACCACCCGTGTGACGTGGCGGACCACGCCGGGGCAGCAGATTGGGACCGGCCGAGGAAGCCGGCCCAGGGAGAGCGGAGAATCAGGCGGTTCTCTTTCTGCGCAGCACGATCACGCCCAGGACGAGGGCGCCAAGGGCGGCCGCAACGATACGAATCATCAGATTGGAAGCCATCGCAATTCTCCTTTCCCGGCACACGCCGTCAATCAGGGCAGATTTCGCGCCAGCACGGAATCAGGCAGACTTGCTGCTTCTCCTGCGCATGATGATGAAGCCAACGACAACCACAGCGAGAGCCAGCGCGACAACGCGCACGATCATGGATGAGGGCATTGCATTTCTCCTTTCCGGTGCACTCGCCAGCCGGCGGGCGCACGCGTCTTCAACTTAGAAATTCCACTCCCGGCCTCAGTGCAGACTGGTGGTCAGCGTGATGACGGCCGGAGCCAGCAGCACGATGAACAGGCAGGGGAAGATAAAAAACACGAGCGGGAACAAAATCTTAACCTTGGTTTTGGCGGCGGCCTCCTCGGCCCGGTGCCTGCGCGCCTGCCGGATCTCTTCGGAGTAGCGGCTCAGCGCGCGGACGATCGGCGTTCCGAACCGATCCGTCTGCTGGAGCATGGTGACGAGGGCGGCAAACTCCTCGAGCTTGGTGCGGTCGGCCATGCTCTGCCAGGCGTCAAGGCGCGGCTTGCCGGCGCGCTGCTCGAGATTGATTTGAGTGAGCTCCTCGTTGAGCTCCGGATAGGAGACGGCGATCTCCTGACCGATGCGCAGCAGTGCCTGATCCATGCCCAGCCCCGCTTCCACGCAGATCACAAGCAGATCGATGGCGTCGGGAATACCCCTCTGGATCCTCTTCTTCCGCTTGTTCACCATCCGGGTGAGCCAGATGTCGGGAAGCAGATAGCCGATCGCGGCCAAAGACAGGCACCAGAAAGCGGTATTGCTGTGGATGAAGGTGCCCCCGAGGATGCCCAGCAGCGGACCCACGAAGCGGGCCGTGAAATAGACGTCGATCTGGTTGCCGCCCTTAAATCCAGCGGTCACGAAACGCTGGCGCAGCTTTTCGTCTTCGGAAAGGCCCAGGCGACCGCGGAAGGCGCGCGCCATGGAAAGCAGCTTGTCCCGGGCCACTTCTCTGCCGCGGATGGTGCGCTTATCCGGCCGTTCGCTCTTCACGATATCGAGAACGCGCCGTGCCTGTTTGGACGGCCGCAAAAGAAACGGCGCCGTCAGCAGCGTGATCACGCAAAAGACCGTGAGGGAGAGCGCAATGTAGAAAAAGATGACCATATTTGTCTCCACCTACACGTCGATGGAATTGATAATCCGGTTGATGAAGAAAGCCCCGAGCGAGATCAGGCCCACGCATAGCCACAGAAGCTTGTGCCCGAGGTCGCTGTGGAAGAGCGGTTTCGAATACCCCGGGTCCAGAACGTTGATCAGCAGCATGACCACCACGGGCAGCGCCGTCAGGATCCAGCCGGTGAGGCGTCCCTGAGCGGTTTGCACGCGGATTTCACCCTGAATGCGCTGCCGCTCGCGGATCACAAAAACAGTGCGGTCGAGCACTTCGACCAGATTGCCGCCGGTTTCCCGCTGAACCACGATGGCGGTCACCAGAACCCGCAGATCCTGGGAAGGCACGCGGTCGAGCAGCTGCAGCAGAGCATCGCGCAGGGGAAGACCGAAGTTCTGCTGCCGGAAGACCTCGGCGAACTCGGTCTTGGCAGGTTCCGGCGCGCCTTCGGCCATGATATCGATGGCGCCCGAGGTCGAGTGCCCGGCCCGCAGCGAACGCGCCATCATGTCGATGGCATGGGGCAGGGCCTTTTCAAAGGCACGCAGCCGGCGGTAACGCGCGAAGCCGATCCGCCCCGCGGGCAGGAGAGCAAAGACAGCGGCCGCGCCCACTTCGGCCGCGAAAACAGGGACGACCAGCAGCGTGACAATATAGCCGATCGCCGCCAGGGCCGCGGTCTGCACCAGGAAGGCCGAAGCGGTCGTATCCACCGCCGCCTGCGAGATCCAGCGCTGCAGCTTCGCCATCGATACGTATTTGCCGACGGACTGACCGATCCAGTCAAATCGGCTGCTGGCCGTCTTGCGCAGCAGTTCGGTGGCTTCCAGCGAAGGGCCGGCGACGCCTCCCTTTTCCACGGAAATGGCAGCCAGACGGTGCTGCAGGAGCTTGTCGGTACGCGAGGGCGATGTAGCCACCGCGACCACACCGAAGGTGATCAGCAAAACTGCAAAGAATCCTGAGGCCAGGAGAATCATGTCCGCTCCGTCCTCACACTTCCATCGAATGGTCCGAGAGACCGGCCGGGATGGGGATGCCGGCAGCCTTCAGACGCTCGGTGAATTTGGGCACAATGCCGGTGGAGCGGAAGCGGCCTTTGACTTTTCCGTTTTCCGCAATGCCTTCCTTCTCGAAGAGGAAGATGTCCTGCATGCTGATGACGTCGCTGTAAGCGCCGGTGAGTTCGGTGATGTGCGTGATGCGCCGCGACCCGTCGCTCATGCGGGCAACCTGCACAATGAGATGGATGGCGGAGGCGATCTGGAGCCGGATGGCTTTCTCCGGCAGGCGAATGTCGCCCATCATGCACATGGTCTCCAGGCGCGACAGGCCGTCCCGGGGGGTGTTGGCGTGAATGGTCGTCAGCGAGCCGTCGTGGCCGGTATTCATGGCCTGCAGCATGTCCATGGCTTCCTCGCCGCGCACCTCGCCCAGCACGATGCGGTCGGGGCGCATACGCAGAGCGTTAATGACCAGCTCGCGCTGGCGAATGGCGCCTTTGCCTTCCACGTTCGGGGGCCGCGTCTCCAGGCGCACCACGTGGTCCTGGCGCATCTGCAGTTCGGCCGAGTCTTCGATGGTGACAATGCGCTCGCGCTCGGAAATGAAGCTGGACAGCGCGTTCAGCAGAGTCGTTTTGCCGGCGCCCGTGCCGCCCGAGATGACGATGTTCAGACGCGCCTGGACCGCCGCCCGCAACATATCGAGCATGGGATTGCTCAGCGCTTTGGCTTGGACCAGCTTCTCGGCCGTGAGCGGCGAAGACCCGAAACGGCGGATGGAGAGAATCGGGCCGTCAATGGCCAGCGGAGGAATGATGGCGTTGACGCGGGAGCCGTCCTTGAGACGCGCATCGACCATGGGTGTCGATTCGTCCACGCGACGGCCCACGGCGGAAACAATCTTGTCGATGATCTGAAGAAGGTGCTTGTTGTCCTTGAAGGTCACGCTGGTGCGGTAGAGAACGCCGCGGCGTTCCACGTACACATTGGCGGCGGTGTTGACCAGGATGTCGTTGATGGTGTCGTCCTTGAGGAGCGGCTCCAGCGGTCCCAGCCCGAAGACTTCGTCCAGAACTTCCTGAGCAATACGATCCCGCTCCGCTGAACTGAGCGGGATGCCCTGTTCGGCGATGATTTGCTGGATGAGGATGAAGAGCTGCTGCTGCCCGGCCCGGCTTTCCTGGGCCTCGTCCAGCTTCTCCAGATCGAGCCGGTTGATCAGCTCCGAGTGGACCGCCGATTTCAGCTCCTGCTGTTCCTTTTCGCGAAGCGGACGGGCAGTGCTCGCGGTGCGCAGCCCGGGGCCGCTTCCGCGCAGGGCTGTGTCGGTGCGCGGTGTGGTGACATTCAGAGTCAGATCGCCCATGCTTATTCAGTCCTCTTCTGGCCGAACAAAGAAAATCCTTTGCGGGCCGGCTGCGACTTGGTTTCCTCATCGCCGCTGAGCAGGTTGGTCCAGCGGGAGAACTGGGACGAAATCTCGGACTTCTTGTCCAGCCCGATGGGCTCGCCCACGTTGATGGCGCGCTGGCATTCCGCATAGGCGTTGCACAGCCGCACTTCCACAGGAACCCGGATCGCCTTCTCGATCTGCTCGATGGCGATGGCTCCATGGGACGAATAGCGATTGATGATGACGTGCAGGCGTGCGGAGGTCGATTCGTTGCGGCTCAGGCCGTCGATGTACCGGGACAGGTCGCGGATGGCGCCGATGTCCGGGGTCGCGACGATGTAGATCTGGTCGGAGCGGTCCATGACCGCCAGACTGACCTCTTCCAGCGAGGTTTCGCAGTCGAGAATGATGTAGTCGTATTCGCCGCGCAGAAATTCGAGCGTCCGCTCCAGCGCATCGGGATCGACGGACCGGCTCAGATCGTGCGATTCCGGGGAAGAGAGGACTTCCAGCCCGCAGGAATGCTTGGCAATAAAGCCCCGCAGCAGCGTGGAGTCCAGGCGGTTCACGTTCCGGATCAGCTCGTCGAAGTGATAGCGAGTGCCGTCCAGGCCCAGATAGAGGCAGACATGCCCGAACTCCGGGTGGTTATCGATCAGCAGCACCTTTTTGTTCTTCTGACGGACCAGGTAGTAAGCCAGCGTCACCGCAATGGTGGTGGTGCCCACGCCCCCTTTGGCTCCGAAGAAGGAGAGAATGTGGCCGCTCGAGCGGGCCCGCCCCATGGTGGCGGACCACTGCCGCTCCTGCCGGTCGAACGTATCGGCCAGCTGGCGCGGATCGAGGGGATTCTTCAGCATTTCGTTACAGCCTGACCGCATGGCGGTCAGCAGCAGATCCGGATCGCTGCCGGAGGAAAGAGCCGCGGCGAAAAACCGTCCAAAAAACAGCTGGTTCAGGTAGGCTGCGGTTTCAGAAGCCCCCTTGGGATCGCGATCGAAATCAATGATGGCGAGAACGGCGTCGGCGGCCTTGGTGTCGCCGGAAATGGCCGGACGCCGGGCCGAGGAGACGTACTCGTCAAAGGAATCGTGACTCACCGTCCAGTGGTGCTGGCTCGCTGCCTGGACGATCTTGTCGGTCACGTCGGAGTCAATTCCGACCGTCAGCAGAGCCACGGTCAGAGTCTGAGGATTGGAGACCTGCTCCTGCTTCATGGTGTTAGTCCTTCTCCGGCGTGGGAACGTCCACGGGTCGCGGCTGCGGTTGCGGCTGCGCCGGCGGAGTCTTCGGGGTCATTTCCTTGTCAAACTTCCTGCTGTCGATGAAGGGAATCACCATCTTCGGCTCCATCGGATGCGGAGTCTCCGACAGCGGATCCACCAGAGTCGGGGTCACGATCACCGCCAGTTCGTCGTTGGAATGGGTCGTGCTTTTCGTCTGGAAGAGCTTGCCGAGGATGGGAATATCCCCGATGCCCGGAACCTTGGACAGCTGATCCGTGGTGCGGTTGTCCAGCAGGCCGGAGATGGCAAAACTCTGCCCGTCTCTCAGCTGCACGACCGTTTCCGCCCGGCGAGTCGAGATCGCCGGAATCGTGTAACCGGAAATGACAACCTCATTGGTGTAGTCCAGGGCGCTGACCTCGGGGGCGACCTTCAGCTGAATCGTGCCATCCGGCAGAACCGTGGGCGTGAAATCGATTCGAACTCCATAGGGCCGGAACTGAATGGTCACCGAAGTGAAGCCGCCGGTGCCCTGAACCACGGGGTAGGGAAATTCGCCGCCGGACAGGAACGACGCTTTCTCGCCGCTGATGGCGGTCAGAGTCGGCTCCGCGAGAATCTGCATGACCTGCTTGTTAATCAAAGCCTGAATCGCTGCGCCGACGTTGTGGTCGGAGTTGTAGTAGAAGAGGTTGAGCAGGCTGCTCACCGCCAGCAGGTCGCTCGAGCCCGAGCCCGACGAAGTGGTGGTCGATCCGACGGTGATGGCGGGAAACTGGCCGGTGGAGGAGCTGAACGTGTTCTTGCCGGCGGTGAAGAAGTTAAACCCCAGCTGAAAGGCGCGCGATCGATCGATCTCGACCACCCGGACCTTCAGCCTCACCTGCGGTGTATGCGGCTGGGCCACCTGCAGAGAGTCGGCGACATTCTTCGAAAACAGGGTCGCCAGTTTCACGGCTGCTTCGTCCGTCTTGTCGCTGGCAACGGTGCCGGCAAGGCCGACCGCATCGCCGTGGCCTTCCACGCGAATGCTGTCGCCGGGAAACGCCTCTTTGAGCGCGATGCGCAGATCGCTGACGTCCACGTCGGAGTTAACCAGATAAGACTGCGACCGCCCGTCCTCGTCCCACAGAATCAGGCTGCTGACGCCCGGAGTCCTGGCCGTGATCACGATCTGATGCGGGCTGGACGTATAGGAATCCAGAACCCCGGGGTTGCTGATGTACACCCGCTTCAGGCGGCTCTCCGTGTTGACGAACATGGAGTGGCCCATGACCAGGTGGAGAGGCTCGCCAATGGAGCTGGCCGTGCTGCCCATCCCGCCCGAAAGCGGCGCCGGGGGAACAGCGGCGGCCAGCACGGTTTGTGCGGATGCGCCGGACCAGACAGCCGTCGAGACGGCTGCTGCGAGCAGAGCGCGTGTGGTTTTCCGGAATGTGAAGTGATCCTTCATGGCCATGCCTCAGTTAAAGCTTGCTGTGGTGCGTTTGGTGCCGAGCATGGTTTCGACCACCCATGGCGCCGGTCCGGTTGCGCCGGCCACTACACGGCGTTCATGAACCTTGCCGGGAAAGGATGCCAGCTGCGGCAGCCCCACCGGCGCTGCGTTGGCCTGGGCATGGTCGCCGCCATTGCGGAGTACAAAGTGAATGCTGCCCTGAGCGCTGGCGAGAACCGCCTTCTCGGCGTCCTCGGGGGAGAGCAGCAGGGTGACGACATCGACCGTCGAGGGTTTGCCGGTCGGATCCGGCTGCACCTGATGGCCGGCGGCCAGAACTTCGGCGTCCTGCAGAACCGTTGCCGTGATCGGATCGGGGTTCGACGGATCGTGATAGGTGACCAGCACGTCGACATGGGTCCCGGGCATCAGGAAGCCAGCCACGCCGATGACCTCGTTCGAGCTCAGGGCGATCGCCCGCATCCCGCTCGGGATCCGCGCGGTCAGCCCCATGCCGGACCCGGCCGCCGCCAGCTGCCGATCGAGGATCGGCTGTCCCGACGCCAGAGGATACAGAACCGCCCGGCCGACCACATCGTCGACCCTGACAAAACTACCCGCCAGCGGATGCGACTTCGGCCACTCGATCAGATTGAGATCCTCTTTGCGGATGATCTCTCCGGGATCGAGCGAACGCGCGGCGGCGACGTACTGCTGATTTTGCGGCGGAGCGACCTTCGGGGCGCGGCCCACTCTGCGGCTGAGCCAGAACGTAAAGAGCCCGGAGATCACCAGCGCCACGACAAGGGCAAGCATCATGCGGCGAGCCATATCTCATTACCTCTGGAACGCCGTGAGGAACAGCGTGGTCGCCGTGCCCGCGGCTACAGCCAGGGCATAAGGGAGACGCAGCGTCCTCGCGTTGGCGACATTCAGTTGCGGATGCGGTGCAAGCCCTTCCATGCGATGATGGAGCGCCAGCGCGCCGACATTCCTGATGGTTTCTTTTAACCGGCCTCGCCACAGGGCGAGCCCGATCGCCATAACACCGCCGGCAATGGCGGTGAGGATCAGCAGGTAACCCACCAGCGGCAGCCCGGCGATCGCGCCGACAGCCGTAATGAGCTTCACATCGCCTGCCCCCATGCCTCCGGCCAGCCAGAAGATGAGAAAGAGTGCCCCACAGATCAGTCCGGCCAGTGCCGCCAGACCCATCTGGCGCCATCCCCCCAGAGCGAAATGCAGAAGCAGTCCGAAGAGGATGCCGGGCAGGGTGAGAAAGTTCGGAATCCGGCGGCTGCGCACGTCGAAGCCCGCGCCTGCAAATGCGCAGGCCAGCGCTGCCGTCGGGTACACCCACTCGGGTTGAAATTGCGACATTGCGATGTCCCCAATACGCGCTCTCCGCGTTATCGGCGGAAAGAGTCAGAAGTTGAGCGGATCTGCAGCCAGCTACCCAGCCGGGGAAGCCAGGCCCGCCGAACTGTGTGCGAAGAACTCTCCGATGCGAGGGGAAGCAGAGCAGGAAACTCCCGCCCGACTGCCGCCATCATCGTTTCGCAGCCGCTCAGCTCTGAGCCTTTGCCCCCGGAGAGGCCAGCCGAACCAGACCGTGCCGCGTTGTTCTTCCTTCGACCACCAAGCCAGTCAGTTCAGGTGCGGACAGCTGGTTGGTACGGTGCCTGCGAATTCCTTTGATGGTGCCGATTCCGAAGCTTCCAGGCGGAGGTAGGGTGGTGGTCGCGACCGGAGCCGAGGAGCATGGCCGCGACCGAACTCTTTGCGCGAATCAGGCCCCTGTCTCCATACAGCGGGCAGGTCCGATTCAATTCACCCAACCAGAGACCGGCAGGAACAGAAACCGCCAGAACATCATTCGGATTAAAGGCTGCTGCCGATCGTGTTGAATTCGCTGCCGATTTTGTTGCTCAGAGAGCCCATCGCAACGATGGCGCCCAGGGCGATGAGGGCTGCGATCAGAGCGTACTCGATCAGATCCTGGCCGGACTCATCGTTCATCAGGTTGGTGAAAAGCCGCTTAGTCATGTTCATTCCAGTTCTCCTTGAAGTTGCCGCACGGCCTTACAAACCCGGGACCGCGCTGCTTTGGTGATTGTTGTCACATTGCGACGAAACCGCCTCTGTCGCAATGCCCTTTAAGTGTTACCTTTTGCTACTTTTGTAGAGACTGCGGTGCTGCTCCGGGCCCAAATTCTGCCGAATCAAATGCTTCCTGGAAGTTACCCCGGAAGCCCCGTTTCGGGTTACTGCGCGCCCCCGGCAACCGGACGCGCCCCTGTCTGCGACTGACCCCGGCTCCTACAGGCTGGAGGCAATCGTGCTGTAATAACTCCCAATCTTCGTACCCACTCCCTGAATCGCCGCAATCGCCCCCAGAGCGACCAGCGTGGCGATCAGCGCATACTCGATCATGTCGGCCCCGGACTCCTCGTCGCGGAGGCGGGCGAACGGACTCTGCTTTCTGCCTGCCGGATTCCATCCGCTGTTTCTCATTGCGTGCCTTTCTGCTTTCTGCAACCGCCCTGAGTGCGCCCGTCGGCCTGTGCTGCGCTCCGCCTGCAGCGGACCGCTATAGCTTCTTGCCGATCCGCGTGTAATCCTTGCCGAGTTTCTTTCCGAAGTTGTGCATCGCCGCGAAGGCCGCCAGTGCCACCAAGGCCGCCAGCAGGGCGTACTCGATCACGTCCTGGCCCGCTTCCTCGAACAGAAGAGACCGCAAATGCTCTTTGGTAACCTTCATCCTTGCTCTCCGTGAAGGTGATTACGGCCCTGGATTGTGGCCGCAGGCAGCTGCGTAGCTCCTGCGCCCGACCCTGAAAGTAATCCATGGCGAGTCCCCGGGCTATAACGAGATCGGTACAGAAGTACTCCCTCTTTCGGTGTACTTTTGTGGGAAGGTCCGTTACCCGGGCGTCCTGAAGCGGGGCATGGAAAGCAGGGCGGGCTTCCCGCCGGCAGTTCGCTCCGCCTCGGGTGAGACCTCTCATCTCTCGCGTGAGGAACCAATCCGAAACGGCTGTGACCGGCTGCACCTGTGGGATTCGGATTGTCGGCCGGCGCTTGCCGCCGCCGGAGGGTCTTCTCCTAACACGAAATCGCCATTGAGCCGCTGTGGATAACAACCTACGGTGATAGGACGGCTCAGCAAAGCAGTCTGTATCGACCTTGTGACCGTCCTCAGGATCCTCCGACAGGAGCGCTCCTGAGGACACACGCAGCGACGCACAGCTTTGGGGAACCGGCGAGGAGCGCCCGCTCATTCAGCTCACAAGGGCGCACTCATACCAGGAAATCATGAATCCACGGACTGCCTTCGGACGAGTCTTGCAATCTCAGAAACGCGCGATGCGAATGCTGCGCCGCGATGAAGGCCAGTCGCTGGTGGAATTCGGCCTGGTGGCTCCGCTCCTGCTGCTTGTGCTCACCGGGATCTTCTCCTTCGGGATCATTCTCACTCAGTATGAAGTCCTGACCGACTCGGTCAGCGCAGGAGCCAGAGCCCTGGCGCTCGACCGTGGCCAGACATCGCCCGCTCTTGCTGCCAGCGATCCCTGCGCCTACGCCGTTTCGCTCCTGGAATCCGCCTCGCCCAACCTGAAATCTTCGTCCCTGACCATCACAATTGTCTATACGCAGAAAAGTCCCGTGTCGGTGACCGACTACTCCACCAGCTGCACGGATCGTGCGACAACCGGGGCGAATCCGATGGCGACCGGCGATCAGGTGCAGATCATTGCCACCTATCCCGTCACCCCGATCGTCTTCGGGTGGACGGCCCAGTCGCTGACCATGTCGGCTTCAGCGACGGAACTGGTGAACTAACCCGTCTTCGCAGTTGCTGGCTGCGGAAATGCCAGCATGCTGGTGATTCACCGGCAGGAAAGAAAGAGTAAGGAGTGTCAAACATGCCGCAACCAACTCGAGTCGCGACGAAAAGCGTGACGGCCCCGCCAAAGGGGAATGAGAAAAACCGGACCTTCTTGCAGCGCATTCTCGGAGAAGAGGGCGGACAGGTATTGCCGTGGGTCGCCCTCGTCATGCTGGTCGTCCTGGGCATGGCCGCGCTCTCGGTCGATCTGGGCCGCGCCATGGTCATTCGCCGCCAACTGCAGGTCCAGGCCGATGCTGCCGCTTTAGCCGCCGTCGAGAATATAAGCAATACCGACTTTTCCACCGTAGGACAGGGCTACAGCGGAGCCGGCGTGAACGCGGAGAAAGGAATTAACGTAGGCACGCCGACCATTACCGGGCTGTGCCTCACCACGGTAGTCGGCTGGAACATTCCGTGCAATTCCGCCGGCTACAATGCAGTCCAGGTCACGGAAACGGCCACCATTCCCACGCTGTTTGCCCAGCTTCTGGGCAGGCCCACCCTGACAATCAGCGCGACGTCCACCGCCTCCCCGGGCCGCCTCAAGCCGTACAACATCGCCCTGATTCTGGACACGACACCTTCCATGAGCGACACGGATTCGAGCTGCAACGACGAGACGCAGTTGCAGTGCGCGGTGGTGGGCATTCAGGGGCTGCTGAAGGGCCTCGATCCCACCATGGACAACGTCAGCCTGTTCACATTCCCCAACCTCTATACCACCGACGTTTCCAACGAATACAACTGCGCCGGAACTAACAGGCTCACCGTCCCGCCCTATACCTTCCCGATCGCCGGCGCCAGCACCATGAGCACCATGCCGTATACCACCACCACCACCACCACCGTCATAACCGGCTATACGGGTTCGGGCAAGAACAAGAAGCCGGTGTACGGCACGCAAACCACCACCAACACCGCCTACGCCACCTACCAGATCGTGGATTACTCCACCGACTACAAAACCTCCGATACTGCAACCACGCTGGACACCAGCTCGGATCTGGTGAAGGCGGTGGGCGGCAAAAGCGGCTGCAGCTCGATGGGAACCGGCAACGAGAATACCTATTATGCCGGCGCGATCTACGCGGCGCAGTCTTCCCTGATTGCGGAGCAGGCAGCGAACCCAGGCACCCTGAACGCCATGATTCTGCTCAGCGACGGCAACGCAACCGCCAAGGAAAACAACCCCGGCGGCGCTTTCCTGGCCGGGTCCAATGACATGGTCACCGGTACCCAGAGCACCAATATTGCCACCGCCGGAGGCTCTTATGCCTCATGGGTAGGGCAGTGCGGTCAGGCCGTCGACGCTGCCCAGGCGGCTTCCAAGGCGGGCACGATGATTTACACCATCGCCTACGGATCGCCGACGACCTCCGATTCAGGGGATTGCTACAGCGATGTAAAGGGCGGCAGCCATGTAGGCATCACGCCCTGCCAGACCCTGCAGGACATGTCCACCAACTACACCACCGGCGATACCTCGCATTTCTTCTCCGACTATAATTTCGGCGGAGGCAGCCCCTGTAAGGCCTCTGGCGCGAACAGCGGAACCACAGCGATCGCGGACATTTATAAGTGGATTGTCGCGGATCTCTCCGGCGCCCGATTAATACCCAACGGCACACCGTAGTCGACTCAGTTCAAAAACAATGGCGAAGCCGGGACGTTCCTTTCCCGGCTTTTCCTTTTCAGGCCCGCAGCCCACTTGTGTCCTCACCGGCGGTCGCTCAGCACCGGGAGCACCGTGGGCCGACTCTCCGCCTCGTGGAAGTGCGCGTAGATTCCCTCCGCCGTCTTCGGCGGCACCACGGCGGCCAGAGCTTCCAGACCGGCTTCCGCAATGCTCCGCAGACTGCCGAAATGTTCCAGCAGACGCTGCCGTGTGCGCGCGCCCACGCCCGGAATCGTCAGCAGTTCCGAGTCGCGGTCGCGCATCTCGCGCCGCTTGCGGTGATAGGTGATGGCGAATCGGTGCGACTCGTCCCGAATCTTCTGGATCAGGTGCAGCACCGGCGACCGCCGATCGAGCACTACCGGCTCATCCTCCTGCCCATACAGGTAGATAATCTCCTCACGCTTGGCAATCGAGGCCAGCGGCTGCGTCGTCAGCCCCAGCGATTCGAGCGCCGCCGCCGCCGCGTGCAACTGCCCCAGCCCTCCGTCGATCAGGATCAGATCCGGCGCCTTCGCGGCCGGCGAACCTTTTGGTTCGGAACCGGCCTTCCCCGATGCCTCGGCGCTCTTGCCCAGTGCCCGGTACCGGCGGGTCACCACCTCACGCATGGACGCAAAATCATCCACGCCCTCGACAGTTTTGATCCGGAACTTGCGGTAGGCGCTCTTTTTCATCTCGCCGTCTTCCCAAACCACCATCGAGGCTACCGTCTCAGCCCCCTGGATATGCGAGATGTCGAAGCATTCGATGGTGCGCGGCGGATTCTCCAGCATCAGCGCATCCTGCAGCGCCTGCTGGATGGCTTTCCGGTTCGGCTGCAGCACCCGGAAGCGCTGGTCGTAGCTCTGCTTCGCGTTCTGCCCGGCCAGATCCACCAGCGAGCGCTTGTCCCCGCGCTGCGGCACCGCAATTTCCACCCGGTGCTTTGTCTGCTCGGCGAGCAAGTTCGCCAGCGTCGCGCGATCCGGAAAGTCCACCGGAAGAAAGATGCTCCGCGGCACATACGGCTGGTCGATATAGAGCTGCTTCAGCAGGGCAGAGAAGAATGCCCCCGGCTCGAAGACAGCCAGCGTCTCCGCGACCGACACCGCGGCGCCTTCCACCTCCGGAATCTCGGCGACGAAGTCCGGCAGGTCCTCCCAGAAGAACTCCCGCCGATCGACGATCTTCCCCGCGCGCATGTGGAAGAGGTTCACCGCGATCATCCCGTTTTCAAAATGGAAGCCAAACACGTCAGCGTCGTCGTCCTCCGCCGAGGCGATCCGCTGCTTCTCCCGCATCTGGTCCACCGTAATCAGCAGATCGCGATACCGGGCGGCCAGCTCGAACTGCTCTGCTGCCGCCGCCGCCGCCATCCGCTCATGGAGCGAGCGGTTCAGGTCGGCCGTGCGGCCCTCCAGGAACATCTGCGCGTCGCGGACCGCCTCGGCGTAAATCTCCGGGGTGGTCAGGTCCCGAACGCACGGGCCCAGGCAGCGCCCGATGTAGTACTGCAGACACGGTCGAGGATGGTCGCGAGACAGGTCCACCTTGCAACTGGGCAGCAGAAAGCTGCGATGGATGAGGTCCACCACCCGATAGGCCAGATTGCCCGGAAAGTAAGGTCCGTAATACGCGCTGCCGTCGCGCCGCAGACGCCGGGTGACGAAGACCTTGGGAAAGCGGTCCGCCAGCGTGAGCTTCACGTAGGGGTAGGTCTTGTCGTCGCGCAGCAGGATGTTGAAGCGCGGCTTCCGCTGCTTGATGAGGTTATTTTCGAGCGCCAGCGCCTCATGCTCGTTGTCGACCAGGATGTAGTCCAGATCGACGGCGTCCCGCATCAGCGAGCCGGTCTTGGCGTTCGCCTGGGAGGCTTCCAGCAGGTACGACCGCACACGCGAGCGGAGGTTCCTGGCCTTCCCGACGTAGATCACCTCTCCATCGGCATTCTTATAGAGATACACGCCGGGCCGCATCGGCAGTGTCCGAATCTTCTCCTCCAAGTCCATATGCGGCCCTCTTACCAGTGTAACGGCTGATCCGGAAGGACTTCCGGTAGTCCAGAGCGTCCAAAATACCAGGTAAAAAGTACTTTCGGCATAGAACCAGGCCGCAATCGGGGTGCTGGAGAATTGGGACAAGTGACTGACGTGTAAGCCGTTATCTGTTTTCGATGGGTTTGGGCCTGGACGTGCTCTTTTCTCCTGGAAAAGCAAGGCATCCGCGCCGTCCGGCGGGGTGTCTCAGAGCAGAAGAAGGAAGAAACGGAGTGTCCCAGATGAACCGTATTTCAGGAGCAGGACTCGCGGCCGCCTCGGCAGTTGCGGCGCTCTCTCTGGTTTTCGCCACAGGTTGCTCGACCAAGAATTATGTACGCAGCCAAACGGAGCCGGTGATCCAAAAGACCAACGAACTGGATGACGCCACGGCCGCCAATAATCGCGCCATCCACGATGTCGACACGCGGGCTCAGCAGGGCATCCAGAACGCCCAGAATTCGGCCAATCAGGCGCAGCAGAACGCGCAGAATGCCACCCAGGCAGCGAACACGGCGCAGCACTCCGCCCAGGACGCGGTCAATCGGGCAGATACGCTCGCCGGTGTGATCGCCAACCTCGACAACTACAAGCAGGTTGGCGATGTGAGCGTGACCTTTGGGTTCAATAAGTCGGTGCTGACCAAGTCGGACAAGGCGCAGCTGGATCAGTTCGGCGGCCAGCTGGCCGGGACTCAGGACTACATCCTTGAAGTCACGGGCGGAACGGATTCCGTGGGCTCGAAGGAGTACAACTACGGATTAAGCGATCGCCGCGCCATGGCGGTCGTGCAGTACCTGGCGTCCAAATACAACGTTCCCGCGCACAAGTTCTACCTCGTCGGACTGGGCAAGGACGTTGAGGTGGACTCGAACAAGACAGCCGCGGGCCGGGCGAAAAACCGGCACGTCGAAGTTCAGCTGTTGAGCAACAGCGGCCAGAGTCAGCCAGCCCAGACGGGTATGGCCACGCCCCCGTCGACCAGCGGCGGACCCTCCGAACAGTAACCGCTTCTTCCAGTTTCTCCAGGGCGCGCCAGGGGCGCGCCCTTTCTTTTAGTCGCGCTCTTTACTTTTTGGGCAACTGGCGTACATGCGCGGCCCGCACATCGTTGGCGGTAAAGAGGCGGAGGAACGGCGCGCCCTGACACGCCGCCTCGAGGGCCGCCCGGCCGCCGGCTTCCTCGCGTTCCACCAGGCAAATCGCGGCGATGACCCGCATCCCGGCTTCCCGCGCGGCTTCGATAGCGGTGATGGTCGAGGCGCCGGTCGTGCAGACGTCGTCCACGATCACCAGCGGCGCATCCCTCTCGAAAAAGCCTTCAATCCGTCGTCCGGTGCCGTGGGCCTTTTCCGCCTTGCGGACCAGGAACCCATGGATCAGCGCCGCGCCGGGTTGCTGCTGGGCCCGATTCGCGCTGGCAATGGCGACGGCAGAGACGATCGGGTCCGCGCCAAGCGTGAGGCCGCCGACCGCAGCCGGGTGAAGATCCTTCTCTTTCAGCAGATCGAGGATGGCGAGCCCGGTCAGTCGTCCTCCCTCGGCGTGCAGTGTCGTGGTGCGGCAGTCGATGTAGTAGTCGCTGGTCGCGCCGGACGAGAGGGTGAAGGTGCCCAGCCGGAAGGAAGTGCGGGCGAGCAGGTCGAGGAGGGCAGAGCGGGCGTCGGTCATGGCTTCTTCAGTGTAAGGGGCAGTCGGTAGCCGGGAGCCAGTCTGGCCCCAGGAGGACGCAGCCGTGTCGAGGGAGCCTCGCGCCGCGCTTGATAGAATTGCGCCCATGTTCACCCCGCAGGCTGGCATCTTCGCCCTCGGAACCTCTTCGCACGCGTACCTCGAATTTGACGTTCTGGACGCCGCCCGGCAGAGCGAATTCGCCTCCACCATCTCCGCGATCCGCGAACCGCGCACCACGACCGGCGGCGTAAACTTCGTCATTGGCTTTCGCCCGGAGCTGTGGCGCAGTCTCGCTCCCGGCGAGAGCCCTCCCGATGTAGAGGGCTTCAACCGGGAGATTCGGGGGGTCGAAGGCTTTGCCATGCCGGCCACCCAGCATGACGCGCTGGTCTGGCTCTCCGGCAGCGCCTACGATGTCCTCTTCGACATGGCGCGCTCCGTGGTGCAGAACCTCGCCGGCCTGGCCTCGCTCGCGGAGGAGACCTCCAGCTGGCCCTACCGGCACGATCGCGATCTCACCGGCTTTATCGACGGCTCGGAAAATCCCACGCTGCTCGACGCGCCGGCCTACGCCCTCGTTCCTGAAAGCGCGCCCGGCGCAGCCGGCTCGGTGCTGCTGCTGCAAAAATGGAGGCACAACTCCGCCCAGTGGGAAGCGCTGCCGGTCGAACAGCAGGAGGGTGTCATGGGGCGCACGAAGCCCGACAGCGTCGAGCTGACCAACAAGCCGGTGGATTCGCACGTCGCCCGCACCGATCAGGACGAGTTCGGCCATATCTTTCGCCGGAACATGCCCTACGGAGGGGTGCAGGACCATGGGACGATGTTTGTGGGATTCAGCGCCGGGCAGAAGCCGCTGGCGCGCATGCTCGAGAGCATGGCCGGCCTGGTCAACGGCACCCGCGACTCGCTGACTCGCTTCACCCAGCCGCTGACCGGTTCGTATTACTTCGTGCCTTCGGTCGAGAGTCTGCGCAGCCTGCGATAGGCTCAGCCCGCAGGAACCACTCCGGGCAAAGGCAGGGCAAAGTAAAGGGGCAGGCCCAGGGCCTGCCCCTTTTGCACCTGCAACCCGCAACCCGCAACCTGTTCTTACTTCACCCGGACCTTCGGCTCCACGGACATGCCCGGTCGCAGGCTGTGATCGGAGTCCTCGCTGGGCTTGGTCAGGTCGATGCGCACCGGAATGCGCTGCACAACCTTCACGTAGTTGCCGGTGGCGTTTTCCGGCGGGAACAGGCTCAGCATCGAGCCGGTCGCGCCGCCAATCTGGGTCACCTTCCCGTCGTAGTCGCGGTCATAGGCGTCCACGTGGATGGTGACGATCTGCCCCACCTTCATGCTTTGGAGCTGCGTCTCCTTGAAGTTCGCGGTGATCCACACGTTGTTCAGATCCACCAGCGTCATCAGCGCCTGGCCCACGCTCACGTTCTGCCCGTTCTCAACGCTCTTGGTGGTGATGATGCCGGCCACCGGCGCGTAGATCTGCGTATAGCTCAGGTTCAGCTTCGCCTGCGCCAGTTGCGCTCTGGCCTGATCCACCTGGGCAGCGGCCTGGTCGGCCTTCGCCCGCTCGATCGCCACCTGCTGCGGTCCTGTCTGCGCGTACTTCTGCGAGGAGACTGCCTGCAGCACGCGATCCCGCGCGATCCGCACACCCTCCTGGGCCGCGATCAGATTCGCCTGCGCCTCGTTCACGCTGGCTTCGCTCGACGAAGCCGCCGCCACCGCGGCGTCGTATTGCTGTTTCGAAATGATGTCCTTTTCAACGAGCGGGGTATAGCGTTCCAGATCCAGCTTCGCCTTCGTATAGTTGGCTTTGGCTGCGGTGACGCGCGCCTGAGCCGCCTGGAGTTGCCGCTGCGACTGAGCCACCGTGGCATTAGCGCTGGCCACGTCGGCGTTAGCGGTATTGAGATTGCTCCCGGTGTTGATGTGGATGATCGGCACGTTGACCCGCGCGGCTTCGTAGCTGGCCTCCGCCGCTTCCAGATTGGCTTCGGCCTGGTTGACCGCTGTCTGGAAATCGCTGGGATCGATCTGGACCAGCAGCGTTCCGGCATCCACGTACTGGTTCTGGTCTACCTTTACATCGCTCACATGGCCGACGATGCGGGAACTGATTTGCACCAGATGCCCGTCCACCGAGGCGTCGTCGGTGTCTTCGTAATAGGTCGAATGCCACCAGAACAGCAGCGCGCCGGCCACCAGCACAGCCACCACGCCGATGATGATGAAACGACGGCGCGACCGTCCGCCGGAATGCTCCGGCTGTTCTTCGGTCGGTTTGGTCTGCTCTGTATTTTGTTCCGCCACGCTCACTTTTCCTCCACGTAATCCTTGAAATTACTTTGCGCCACGCCGAGCGCGCGCGCCAGCGACAGCTTGGCCAGATTGTGCCGGTACAGGCTGGCGACATACTGCTCGTCGGCCTGGGCCATTGCCTGCTGCGCCTGCGAAACCGCCAGATTGTCGGAAACGCCCGCCCTGTACCGCTGCTGGGCTTCGCTCAGTGCTTCCTTTGCCAGATCCACATTGCTGCGGGCGACTTCCACGGATTTCGCCGCAGCCTGAATGTCCAGAATACTGTCCCGCACGTCGGCGCCGATCTGCCCGCGCAGGTCGCTGAGCCGCGCCCGCTGCTGGTCGAGCTGCGACTGCGCCTGCTGTGCATCGCCGCGCAGCTTACCCTCCTCAAAGACAGGTACGTCCAGCGAACCGACTGCGTCGCCGGTTCCATGCGAGTGCGAGGGGTTGATGCCGATGTCGCCATAATCGCCGGAGAAGCTGACGGTGGGCAGCCGTTCGTCGGTCGCCGCCTTGCGCGCCCTCTCGGCCGCCTGCAGCCGCTGCTCCATGGCTTTCAGGTCGGCGCGGTTCGCCAGGGCCTCGCCCACGGCCGTATCGGGATCCACATGATCGAGCGGGGCATAGGGCGCCGTATCCGTCAGGTCGAATTGCTGGGCCAGCGGGAGCCCGATGGCGCGCGCCAGAGCGATCTTGTCCTTGGCCCAGGCATCCTGCGCGGAGATCAGCGTCTGCTGCTGGGTCTGGTAGTCCACGCGTGCCCGCAGCTCATCGAGCAGAGGCGCCGTGCCGGCCTGGTGATTCGCGACCGCCTGGTTCAGCGATACCTGCGAAGTATCCACTTGTGCCTGCGCGGACTGCACCAGGGCGGCGTCGGCGATCACCGTCAGGTAAGCATTGCCAACGGTGAGCACCACCATCTCGCGCGCGTCCTGCGCGGATAACTGCGCCGCCGCAAAATTGTGCTTCTGCGCCAGGTAATTCTGCAGCGCCGAAAGATCCAGCAGCGACCAGTTCAGCGACCCGCGAATATCCGTGTATCCGTAAGGGCCGATGATCGCGGGAAAGCCGGGGATGCGCAGCCCCTCCGCCTGGAGATCGCTTTCCTGCAGCGCCTCCTTCACCGTTCCCGTCGCGGTCGGCAGCAGGGCCTGCAGCTCCTCCAGCCGCGCGCCCCGGGCCGACTGCACATTCTGGCTGGTGAGCAGAAGTCCCAGGTTATACCGCAGCCCGCGCTGGATGGCATCCGGCAGCGACAGCGGCAGCACGCCGGGCTGCACGGTCAGCTGACTGACGCTTCCCTGATAGGTGGACGTGTCGATCTGCGGCTGAGGGATGGCCACCGGGGCCGACGGCGTGGCAACGGAGCTCCCGCTGGCGGGCGCCTGGCCCCACCCGGATACCGCGATCGTCCCGAGAGCCACTCCCAGGACAATGTGTTTCAGGCACAAAAATCTCGAATGGATTGCTGCAGCCTCCGCCACCAGGAAGAGCCTCTCACTAAGGAACTATAGACGGACAACGATCCCACCGGTTTCTGTGCGTTGGATGCACACCGATGAGCAAAAAATGCAAAAGAATGTCTGACATAAGAGTAGTCGAAGCTGCCGCTTGCGTCTCGCCCAAAGCGCCGGAAAGCCGACCGGCGAGGTCTCGAACGGGAGCCTTTGACTAAAAACTAAAAAAAGTCAGCTCTGCGTCGCAGGCACCGAATGCACCAGAGCCGATGCCAGGGAGCAGAGCGCCTGCCGGAACAGGCGGCCTACGGCTTCCGCCGACCAGACCGCCGGAGGGGCAATTCGGTTGATGGCCTTTGCGGTATCGGCATTGGTGCGGCCCAGGACGGCGCGCTGCACGAAGACCGCCCGCTGTGCCTGGGTGAGCCGATTCAGCCATTCCCGCAGCGGACCCCGTCCCGCCCCGGCCATCAGCTCGGAAAGCTGTTCGCTGGAGAGAGACGGAGCTCCATCGTCGTCAATGCATCCCGCTCCGGGCTCGGCCGGCGGCAAATCGCCGAAGGAAACTGGATCCTGCTGGTGCATGATGGCCAGCGCGCCATCCAGCACCCGGTCGCGCACCATCCCTTTCGTCGCGCGCGGGTCGGCGCAGGGATCGATCTCGACCGACGCAACGGTGTCCTCCACCAGGCGCACGGCCTCGGCTTCATCCCCCAGCATCAGGGCCGCGAAGCGGTACATCTCCACCGCGGCATTCTCCGCCTTTTTCAGAACTTCGCTGGACTGACCGGAACAGGGACTTTCCACCACGACGGCACCTCCAGGGATGATGCTTTCCTTATCCTCGCCGAGCCGCAAACGCGCGTCAAATCGGCGGCGCCGGATGAGGCAATTCGCGGGGATTTTGCCGTTTCTTCATACAAACAGTGTGGCCACCCCCCTGACCCAATCAGGTAAACTGCCACCTGCGCCCCAAACCATCGCGGGCCGGCTTCCATGGCCAGGGCAAAATCACAACCGCAGAGCCTGCTGCTCAGTCGCGACGAATCGTGGCTGAGCTTCAACCGGCGCGTGCTGGAAGAGGCTCAGGATGCAACCAATCCGCTGCTGGAGCGGGTGAAGTTTCTCGCCATCACGGCCAGCAATCTCGACGAGTTCTTTGAAATCCGCATTGCCGGCGTCCTGCAGCGGATCGAGGACGGCTACAACGAGGCCGCTCCCGACGGTTCCACACTCCGCGATTCACTGGAGTCGATGAAAGAAGAGACCCAGCGCTTTGTCGTCGACCAGTACCGCTGCTGGAACGCCGAACTGCTGCCCGCCATGCGCAAGGCCGGCATCCGCGTGCTGGAGTGGGGCGAAATGTCCGAGGAGGCTCGCCAGTTTGCGACCAACTACTACCAGCGCGAAGTCGATCCCCTCCTCACTCCGATCACTATCGATCCCGCCCACCCCTTTCCGCGCGTCCTGAACAAAGCGATGTGCCTTGCCCTTTTGCTGCGGCGCAAGCGCCGGGGAACGGCGGGTCCGGTGCTCGGGGTGCTCACGGTTCCGCGCGCGCTGCCGCGCCTCGTGCGCCTGCCCTCCTCCGAAGGAACGGAGGATTTCGTCTTTCTCCACGACCTCATCGAGCGCAATGCGGGCGCCATGTATCGCGGCTACGAGATTCTCTCCCGCGCCGCCTTTCGCGTCACCCGCAACAGCAACCTCTATTTCCAGGAAGAAGAGTCCCGTTCGCTGCTGGAGACCGTGCGTGCCGAGCTCCACAACCGGCGCAAGGGCGACGCCGTTCGCCTGGAAATCGACATGAACGCCGACTCGGAAATTGTGGACCGTCTTCGTACCAATTTCGAGCTGGAGGAGTCGCTGGTTTACCACACCGATGGTCCGGTCAATCTGTCCCGGATCATGACGCTTTACGGCGCCTCTTCCCGCGCCGATCTCAAGTTCAGGCCTTTCGTCCCGCGCGAACTGCGCCTGAATCGCAAGTCCACAGACCTGTTTGACGAGCTGCGCCGCCGCGATATTCTCCTGCATCATCCGTACGACTCCTATGACGGAGTGGTGGGGTTCATCGAGGCCGCGGCGCAGGACCCGCACGTCGTCTCCATGAAGCAGACTCTTTACCGCACCAGCGCGGATTCGCCGATCTTTCAGGCGCTCACCGAAGCGGCGCAGACCCGGGAAGTCACCGCGGTCGTGGAACTCACGGCTCGCTTCGACGAAGCCTCCAACATCCGCTGGGCCCGCAACCTGGAAGACGCCGGGGTCCAGGTCTTCCATGGCATCGTCGGGCTGAAGACGCACTGCAAGCTGGCTCTTCTGGTGCGCCGGGATCCTGACGGCGTCACCCGCAGCTACGCCCATCTGGGGACCGGCAACTACAATCCCGACACGGCGCGCTTCTACACCGATCTGAGCCTGCTGACCGCCGATCCGGAAATCACCGGGGCCGTCCACGCCGTTTTCAATTACCTCACCGCCCATTCCGAGTCCGACGATTACCGGCCGCTGCTGGTGGCTCCGCTCACTCTGGCCGAGAGCTTCATTCGCCTTATCCACCGCGAAGAGGAGCATGCCGCCGCCGGCCGCCCGGCGCGCATCATTGCCAAGATGAATTCGCTGCTCGAGCAGAGCGTTGTCGAAGCCCTCTACTCGGCTGCTCACGCCGGAGTCGAAATCGACCTGATCGTCCGCGGCATCTGCTCTCTGCGCCCGGGCGTGAAGAATCTCAGCGAGCGCATTCGGGTTCGCTCCATCGTCGGACGCTTTCTTGAGCACAGCCGGCTATTCTACTTCCTGAATGGCGGCGACGAGGAGTTCTACTGCGGCAGCGCCGACTGGATGCCGCGCAACCTGTTCGAACGCTGCGAAGTCGTCTTCCCGCTCCGCGATGCCCAGATCCGTGCCCGGGTGCGCGATGAGATCCTGGCTGGCTATCTGGCCGATACGGTGAAGGCGCGCATGCTCCGCTCCGACGGCTCGTATGTGCGCCTCCGCGATAGCGGCAAACCTGCCTTCAGCGTGCAGGACTTCTTTATTCAGGTGGCCGAAGGCAAGGCCGACAGCTCGGAAATTCCAAAGGTCGAGGCTCCTGCCGCGCCCGCCACCCGCTCCTCCCGGACACAGCGGCGCTCCAAAACCCCGACCGCCGCCGATTAGGATTCGCAACCGTTACCATTCTTCTGTCCGCATTCCTGAGGGCGATCTGCGCTGGAGGGGAAATGGTTCGTACCTGCTTCATGATTCGCACAGCTCCGTTCTGCGTGGCAGCCGCGCTTTGGGTTGCGCCTCTGGCGGCGGCGCAGACCCAGGCGGTCGCGCAGGCGATCTCAGCCCAGGAGCAGAAGGGAATTGACGAGGACATTGCGCAGCACGTCGGCGATGCGCCTGCGCATCCCGGGCCGCGAGCGCATCTGTCGGGCTCGCTGAACGGCGACGCCGTGCGTGCTGCCGAGCGCAGGGTTGTGGACTGGCAGCTGGCCCGCTCGCAGCCGTACTTCGGAAACACCTGGGAGTGGAGTGTGCTCTATACGGGATTCATGGCCGCGTCGCGCTCGCTCGACGACCCGAAGGTTCGTAATGCCATGGCATCGATGGCGGAGAAGCTCCACTGGGAACTGCGTTCGGAGCATCCCGATGCCGACGACCAGAGCATCGGACAGACCTATCTCGAACTGGATCTGCGGCAGCCCGCGCCGGAAAAGGTCGCGCCCACGCGCGCGGCTCTCGACGATCTGCTGGCCGGGGCAGCGGCGCCTGTTCCGGAGGGTCAGGCGCGGATTCCCTGGTGGTGGTGCGATGCGCTGTTTATGGCGCCCCCGGTCTGGACCCGCATGTTCGCCGTCACCCACGACACAAAATATCTGGCCTACATGGACCGGCACTGGTGGGAGACATCGAAGCTTCTCTACGATCCTCAGCGGCACCTTTACTACCGCGACGGGACGTGGCTGCATAAAACCAATCCGCGCGGGCAGCCGGTCTTCTGGTCGCGGGGCAATGGATGGGTGATGGGCGGGCTGGCCCGCACCCTCGAGTACCTTCCAAAGAACGATCCGGACCGGGGACGCTACGAAGCACAGCTGAAGGAAATGGTGGCGGCGGTGACCGCCCTCCAGGACCGGAAGAGCGGCCTGTGGCATTCCGATCTGCTCGATGCGCAGGATTACCCGCAGCCGGAAGTTTCCGGTTCCGCGCTCATCACCTTTGCGCTGGCCTGGGGCGTGAATCAGGGCCTGCTGGACCGCGCGACGGTTCTGCCGGTTATCGCTCGCGCCTGGAAGGGGCTGGTGGGGCAAATCTATGCCGACGGCCGCCTCGGCAATATTCAGCAGACCGGCGCTGCGCCCGCCCACTATCTGCCCTCTTCAAGCTACAACTACGGGGTCGGGGGATTTCTGCTGGCCGCCGAGCAGGTGGCCCAGCTCAAAGCCCCTGTCAGCATGCACTGACAGGGGCGATTGAGTCCGGATCATTCGGCAGAGGGAAGAGCGCGCCTGGCGGCGCTGCCGGCAAATTGGACCGGTCAGCGCGCCCGGCGGAAAGTCAGATGTGACTTGCGATGCTGCTGAATTCCATGCTGATTCGGCAGGTGAGCGCGCCGATGGTGGCGACAGCGCTCAGGGTCAGCACCGAAGCGATCAGCATATATTCGATCAGATCCGTAGAGCTATCGTTGTTCGACAGTCTCCGTAGAATCCGCGATATCAGTTTCATAGCTGTTTTCTCCGGATGCTGTGCCGCGCGGGATGAGTTTGGGGACCGCGCTGCTTCGAAGTGAATGGTTCACTCTCTCGCGAAAGCGGCCTCGGGAACAATCGCCGTTCCGGGTCAGGCGTGGCTGGCCCAGCCGGTCTTCTCGAGAGTGACTGTGGAGCCCCGGCGGTTACCTGGGATGCGGCGGCGAGTCGGCAATCCTCGCTAAGTGCTTGAAACGGCTCCGCTTCCGATCAGAAACCAGGAATATCGGCCGACGTTCCCGGCGTCATGGACGGCGAGTCCGGCTTCCTGCAACGATGCTTTTGCCGCGCTCGCAGCGATGCGGTGAGCGACGGGCGGACCGTGATCCGGCTCCGCATCTGGACGCCAGTCGAGAAGGGCGAGCCGTCCTTCAGGCTTCAGCAGGCGCCTGGATTCCTTCAGAACGGCGGCATGATCGTCGAATTCATGCCAGACGTTGGCCATGAAGACCACGTCGGCGCATCCGGAGGGCAGACCGGTGGAGGAAGCCTCTCCCTCGACGCACTGCACGTTGCCGACGCCGGCTTCCGCCCGACGGCTCTCGAGTCGCTGCAGCATCTGCGGAGCCACATCGACGGCAACGACCCGCCCGCCGCTGCCCACCGCCTCGGCCATCGGCAGGGCAAAGTAGCCGGTGCCGGCGCCGATATCGACCACGCGCTCCCCATTGCGCAGATGCAGGGCCGCGATCACTTCATCGGGGGGAAGCCACTTCTTCCGCTCCGGGTCTTCGAGCAGATGGGCGCGGGACGGATTGAATCTTCGCTCATGCATGCAGAACCTCTCAACGTATTTTCTCCGAGTCGGAGGCCGGCCGCACCCCATGGACCGGCTCATGTCCACGCCCCGGGCATTTCACTGCCGCGGGAAGGCGCTCAGCCGCGGCGTACAATACGGGCTGCCTTGCTCCAGCTCAATATGCTGGTGGGAGAAGGACAAACTTGTGCATCGGATGATCGAGCTCCCGGGCCGCAAGCCCCGTTCCAATCGCATCGTTTTCATTCTCATTTTCGTCGTCGTCGTCATCTTCCTCGGCAGCAACACAGCCCTGTCGTACTTCGTGGACTCCCTGTGGTTCGGGTCTCTCGGCTATCGCGACGTCTTCTGGAAGAGCACCGGGCTGCAGTGGGGCGTCTTCGCCGTTGCCTTCGTCGTCACATTTCTCATCCTGTACGGCTGGTTCCTCGTTCTCTGGCAAACGCACCAGGCTGATCTGCCCCACGACCGCGCTGTCTTTATCGGACAACAGAGAATGAGCCTGCCTCTGCGCCGCGTGCTGCGTATCCTCGGCATTGTCCTGTCTCTGGGCATTGCCTTCATCAGCAGCCTCGCCCTGATGGCGCAGTGGTCCACGTTCGCGCTTTTCTGGTATGCACCCCGAAACGCCGCTCCCCGCCTCGATCCCATCTTTGCCAGGCCCGTCAGTTTCTATCTCTTCACCCTGCCCGCATGGCAGCTCGTCGCCGGCTGGCTGATGGTGCTCGCCGTCATCGCCTGCATCGCCGCCGGCGCCTTTCTGCTTCTCTCCGGGGGCACGCGCGCCATGGCCCGTGAAAAGGACAGTCTCGTCCTGCCTCTGCCGTGGCGTGGCTTCTCTGTCGCCTTCGCCTTCTTCCTCTTTATGCTCGCCGTCCAGGTCTACCTCGGCCGCTTCGGCGCGCTCTTCAACGCACACACCATTTTCAGCGGTGTCGCGTACACCGACGCGCACATCACCATCACCGGCCTGCTGGTTGTCGCGTTCGCCCTCCTTCTCGGAGCGGCCATCGCCCTCAGCAACGCTTTCACCGCTCCGCGCCCGGGACGCCTGGTGGCCGCCGTCGTTCCCGCCCTCGCCTGCTTCATCGTCGTGCAGTTGGTGGGCTGGTACGTCACCAGCTTCATCGTTAAGCCGAATCAGCTGGATCGCGAGCGGCCCTACATTGCCTGGAATATCGCCTGGACCCGTCAGGCCTGGGACCTCGATCGCATCACCCGCGAGGAGTTTCCCGCCGAAACCACTCCCGACGCCGCGGATCCCGACCACAACCAGGTCACTCTGAAGAACATCCGCCTCTGGGACTGGCGCGCCCTGCAGAGCACCCTGCGCCAGATCCAGGAGATTCGCACCTACTACGATTTTCCCGACATTGATATCGACCGCTATACCCTGAATGGCGATCTCCGCGAAGTCATGCTCGCCGTCCGCGAGCTGAGCCTCGACAAGCTCCCGGACAGCAGCCGCAACTGGATCAATGAGAAGCTCATTTACACCCATGGTTACGGGATCACCATGAACCCGGTGAACGGTTTCACGCCGGAAGGCCTGCCGACCCTTTACCTCAGTAATATGCCGGTCGAGAGCACCGTCCCCGGCCTCTCCGTTACGCAGCCGGAAATCTATTACGGCGAGCTCACAAACTCCGACGTCTACGTGAAAACTCACCAGAAAGAATTCAATTACCCCCAGGGGCAGACCAACAACCTTACGTCGTATCAGGGAAGCGGCGGCGTTGTGCTCGGCGGCATGCTGCGCCGTACCCTCATTGCCGCCGATCGCGGCGACCTCTGGAAGGTTCCCTTCAGCGACGACATCACCGCCCAGAGCCGGCTGCTCATGCGCCGGAACATCCTCGCCCGCGTCCAGGCGCTCGCGCCCTTCCTCAACTGGGACGCCGATCCCTACATCATCATCGGCGACAACGGCCACCTCTACTGGATGCTCGACGCCTTTACCACCTCCGACAGCTATCCCGATTCCGCCAGCTACCCCCTCGGCGATGACACCATCAATTACATGCGCAACAGCGTGAAGGTGGTGGTCGACGCGTACAACGGCACTACCACGTTCTACGTCTTCGATCCGCGCGATCCCATCATCGCCGCCTGGCGCAGCATCTTTCCCTCCCTCTTCCGCGACGCTTCCGACATGCCCTCGGATTTGCGCCGCCACATCCGCTACCCGCAGCTCCTGCTGGAAGAACAGGCGTCCGTGTACGGCCTCTATCACATGAGCGATCCCGAGGTGTTTTACAACCGCGAGGATCTGTGGACCGTCGCCTCCGAACTCGGCCTCAGCGACGCCGGCGATCAGCAGACGCAGACGATGGAGCCGAACTATGTGCTCATGAAGCTCCCCGGCGCATCCTCCGCGGAGTTCGTCGAGATCCTTCCCTTCACGCCCGCCAACCGCAACAATCTCATCGGCTGGATCGCCGGCCGCAGCGACGGCGTGCATTACGGCACCGCCATCGTGTATGACTTCCCCAAGACGAAGCTGGTCGACGGCCCCATGCAGATCGAGGCGCGTATCGATCAGAACGCCGAGCTCTCCGGCCAGCTCACCTTGTGGAACCAGCAGGGCTCTCACGCCCGGCGCGGCACCCTGCTCGTTATCCCCTGCGGGCACGCGCTCCTCTACGCGGAGGCGATCTACCTCCAGGCCCAGCAGAGCCCCATGCCGGAGCTGCGCCTGGTCGTGCTCGCACTGCAGGACCGACTGGCTTACGGACCGACATTTCAGGACGCCCTGGCCGCGCTTTTCGGAGGGCAGCCGTCGTCCCTCACCGAAACCGCAGCCCAGCCTCAGAGCGGGCCGTCCGCGGAATCCGGATCGTCCGGACCGCTCACCCCAAGCAGTGCGATCAGCCCGAACCGGGCTGCGCTCATCGCCGCCGCCGCCCAGGACCTTTCCGAATACCAGAGCCTGACCGCCCAGGGGAAACTTGCCCAGGCCGGCCAGAAACTCCAGGACCTCAAGGGCAAACTCAACCAGCTCCAGTCGGAAGGTAAATAAAGCTCTCCTTGCGACGGTTCGGCATCCCGGTCGAAGGAACGACGGAATAGAGCTGACGCGCAGAGTCAGGGAGAGCAAGCGACGCAAACGGTGCGGCGTCCCAATTCCTCCCCGTACCTTTTTGAACAGGCGCCGCGGTCGTTCCGGTCGTCAGCGAATGTTGCCGCGCAAAAAAACTGGGTGCCGTCGTTCGGCACCCAGCAGGGAATTAATACGAGTTGTCCGATTGCGTGACGAAAGAAGCGGAGCCCCGGTGCAGCTTCAGGTCTGGCGGAGCTTATCGAGTGCCCCCGCCCACCCGTAACTCTGACGGCATCAGTCAGCTGCAGCGGGTGCCGCAGTAGCTCGCGAGGCTGCCGCCGCCACACCTTGCGAATAACGACTGCTCAGATATTCAACATTGACGGCTTGCTGATTAAGAGACTCGCGGAAGTAGTCCAGCGAAAGCCTGAGCCCCTCGCGCAGGCTCACCTTCGGCTCCCAGGCCAGGACCCGTCTTGCCTTGCTGATGTCCGGTCTCCGACGGGTCGGATCGTCCTCCGGCAGCGGTTCGAATCGGATACTGCTCGAGGACCCCGTCACCTCAAGAACCACTTCGGCACATTCGAGGATCGTGAACTCCGTTGGATTTCCGATGTTGGTGGGAAAGTGCTCATCCGAGCGGGCGAGCCGCACAATCCCTTCGATAAGATCGGACACATAGCAGAAGCTGCGGGTCTGCTGACCGTCGCCGTAGATGGTCAGAGACTCCCCTCGAAGCGCCTGCATCATGAAGTTGGAGATTACGCGTCCATCGCTCGGGTGCAGCCGGGGACCATAGGTGTTAAAGATTCGAACCAGATGGGTATTCACGCCCCGATAGCGGTGATACGCCATCGTCAATGCCTCTGAGAACCGCTTGGCCTCGTCGTAGACCGAGCGCAGACCGATCGGGTTAACATTGCCCCAATACGATTCGGTCTGTGGATGCTCCAGCGGATCTCCATAGCATTCCGACGTGGAGGCGTGGAGGAACCCCGCATTATGCTTGTGCGCGATCTCAAGCATGGTCTCTGTCCCAACCGAACCGACACGGAGAGTCTCGAGGGCAAGTCGCAGGTATTCGGGTGGGCTTGCCGGCGAGGCGAGGTTAAAGACGTAGTCTACATACCCAAAATCGAACGGCTTGCAGATGTCTCGCTCGTCGAAAGTGAAGCGCGACTCATTGCGGAGGTGGCGAAGGTTCTCGAGGTTGCCCGTCGAGCAGTTATCAATCCCAACTACGTGGTGTCCTTCCCCGAGCAGCCGATCTGCCAGGTGAGAGCCAAGAAAGCCGGCAGCGCCGGTAATGAGAATGCGACCCATGGTGCTAAGCCCCCCCAAATCGGTAATGGTCCCGGCGCGTCGCGCCCGGCGGAATGTCAGATATGACTCGCGGACGCCCTCGTTGACCGGAGCCCGGAATCGATGAGCGGCAGGCGGTTCTCTTCTTAGTGTCGTGCCGATGACTGGTATGCGCTTTCCCGACATTCATCCGCGGCCGCGGATTCCCTGCGTGGGCACGCGAATCGTGATCGTTAATGAAATGAGCGGGCGCAGTTGAAACGCGCGGTGGCTAGTGAACGTACCAACCTGAACCAAAGTAGCAGGCGCGATAGGTGGCATTCGGAGTCGCCTTCATTGGCGTATGGATGTTCCCGCCGGAGGCGGTGCTCCAGGAGCCGGTTGCGAGGATATCGAAGCAGCCGCTGGTCAGTCCGGCTGGAGGCGCGATCGTAACAATCGTGGCGGTCCCCGAGAGGATCACCATCGGCGCTTTTGGGGCGATGGTCGCTGCCGAGGCGATTGTCTCGGTGGCGGCATTCCCGATTGCGGTATTGGAGACCCGTGCCTCGAAGATGACTGGTGCGCTGTGTTTCTCCGCGACAGCCGGGGAGCAACTGAAGAGCCAGGTCGGCCGGGATGCAGCTCCTGACTTCGCTCCGACATCCACCTGATCGCTGCAACTGACGGCGGTGGCTTTGTTCCCGTCGAAATATGCGCCTTCCCGGGTGACGGACGGCGAGTCCTGATTTCCGGCGGACCCAGCAGCGATCGGGGCATGGAAGATGATGTGCGGGGTATTCACTCGGAAGGAGCCGCCGGGGGTTTGTCCCAGATTGAAATTCAGGCTGACGGGGCCGGGATCGGTTGTCTGGTCGGTCAGCGTCATCGTGGTCCCAGGATCGGCGGAGGTCGACGAGTTAGGCACCACATTCCAGGTCCACGCCGAATTCACCGGACCGGAAGCCTTCGAGTTCCAGGTACTGGCCAGCATCGAGAGCCCCACGGGAATGCCGTAATTGTGAATGTTTCCGTTGGCATCGTGGTAAGCGGGCGAAGCTGCGGAGAGTGTGATTGAGGAGTATGTCTTAAGCGGGGATTCCGGATCGAGTTCCAGGGCCTCCCCCGTGAGCGTGCGGGCGAAGCCAGGCCGATCCACTCCGCTCCCATAGCTCCATCCATGAACGAAGACTTGGTTGGCGGGGATGGTACTGATCTGGGGTTTGACGGGCACGGTAGCGGCGGCGCCGGAGCCACCACCGCCCTCGACAGCGATGGCAGGCTGGAACCAGCCGTATCCCGGAGAGACGGAGACACGCACGACGCGCCCATCCGACGCGAGCGCGGAGCAGGTGGAATCGTGACCGCGGCCGATGACTCGGCAGCTGGGATTTGAGGTGTAACCGCGGCCGCCACTCGTGACCACTGGTTCTTCGAGGCTGCCATTGACATAGTTGGCGACGAGGCCTTCCCACCAGCCTGTAACGCTCGTCCCTGGCGTGATGGCGATGCCGTAACTGTTCGGAATGCCGCCGTTGCTCGCGGTGGCATGAAGGCAAATGGCCGAACCTGTCGTCCTTGCGGTACCAACGATCGGGGAACCGTCGAAGATCACCTGTGACACATCAGTCAGCCTGATGCCGCAGGGATTCTGAATTCCGAGCTCGAAACTTGTTCCCTTGAAATTGATTCCATATACGGCAGAAGGGAAGTAAGTGGTGACCGGGCCGGCGACGTAAGGACCTGTCGCAGGGCGTCCTGCAATCACCATCGCGGGAGTGCGCTGCATGGTGCTGATGAGTCCGCCCCAGAAATTCACGGCATGGATTGATTCGGTATCGCCCGCCGTCATGGGCGAGCCCTGTATTGTGAGCGCAACACACTGCGTGGCGCGTGAGGTACAGGTTAGATTGGGATCATACCAGTCCACATCGCTATATTGGCCGGTAATGTAGAGTCCGGATTCCGTGTGTCCGGAGGTGGCGGCTGGGCTGGTGTTGCCATAGCAGAGCACATGGTCGCGCACGCTGCCGGCATAAGCACCCGCATCGTAGCAAGTGTTATAAATGCTGCCGATGGCGCTTCGATTGTAGAAGAACACATGCTGCAGGACGGAGTAACCGTTGCCTGTGGTGGCGAACATATTGCTCATGACTCCGTCGGCAATAATCTTGAGCCCTCCCTGGCTGCCGCTCAGTGCATAGAGAGACGAATGATCCTCGTGGAGAATGATGGCGGGCAAAGGGGTCGCAAGATAGACATGGGTTTCGCTACAGCCCCGGGTAGTTCGGTCGGAGAGGGTGACGGAGCGCGCCTGAGGATCGATGTCGGTGATCGTCGCTCCGGACGGAATGCATGGGCCGGAGACGGGATCTCCGACTACCAGAACGGTCTGCGAGTTCAGCTTGTAGTTCGAGAGCCGATTCGTGATTCCGTCGGCAGTCGCGATAAAGTACGGTGGAGGCGGGGATCCGGGATAGTGAATGACACCGGGGTTGCCGAGCGTGTAGGTTCCCGACCCACACGCAAGGTTTAGATCGATCAGTTCTGCCCCGCTGCCGCCCGTCTTCTCGGTAGAGACGGCGATATCGATTCCGCCGGTATAACGGGGACACTGGCCGGGAGTGCCGATCTGGAGTTCTCCTGTGCCGGAAAGAGTTGTAACTACCTCAGAACTGGGCAGCGAGTGGCCGTCGCCGGTACGGTATTGCTCTACCATATAGTAGGTGCCAGCCGGGAGCGAGCCGGTGCCGGGCACGGCTGTTACTCGCGGAGCCGGGGGGGTGGCGAGATAGTTCGCTCGGGTGTTCAGCGACAGCACTCCGTTATCAGGCAACAGGACCGCTTGCTGCAGGTTGTTGGCACCAATCTCAATAGGATCGGGGCCGGACAACGCATCTCCACCCGCCTCCGAAATCAGACTGCGGGCATCGCAGACCACAGCGCCGGTGGAAAAGGGCAGGCTGCGGTCATTGAGACAGGCATTGATGGCTGCCCCGGCAGTCGGCTCGTGAGGATAGCGGGTTCTCACGTCGGCGATGACGCCGGAGACAATACCGGAATCTGATGGGCCCGTCCCCGGACTGGGGGCGCTTGCCGGCAGATAGCGTGAGCCTTCAGACGGTGAAGGTTCGGGAGTCATTCCCAGGGCGGCAGGGGCTCCTAAGGCGGTAAAGGAGTAGCTGTAGGAGAAGTTGGGGAGCTTACTGATACCCACCGCACCCGCGCCATCCTGGGTGGTAGGCGGCAACAACGCATTGATCGTGGTCCCGGCTGGAAGAACGGGAACCATATGTCCATGAGGTGTCGTTGTGGAGACGGTCTGACCGAGTGCGAGGCACTGGAAATCAGAGGCAGGTACCTCGGTGATTTGATGACTGCCGGCGATCACCCGCCCGGTGAACCGGCAACGGATGCCTGTCTCGTCCGGCGATACCGCAGGCGCAGATTGCACCCCTGCACCGGTCAGCACGAAGGATCGATGGGAATCAGCCGATATCTGTGCGGGCAACCCCGATTGCGCGATGCAGGCGATCGCGCAAGATAGCCATACGATCGCGAAAAGTGCCCCGGTCGGAGCCCCGTGACCGGGCTCCACTCCTCTCAGGAAGAAACGGAAGGGACACTGCGCTCCGGACCGGGGAGGGCCCGGTAATGTTTCTTTTGGAGACAGACGTGGGTTACCGGGTCGGCGCAAGCCGGTTATCAGGATAGGTGAGGCCATGATTCTCAGTACAACACGTCTCTGCCAGACGCCCCGGCGACCGCCGCGAAAGCGGCCTCACTCATGAAGGCTCCCCCAAGGAGGAATTGGCGTTGCCCGGACCCGGCTATTCGAAAGGCCGCGAAGTCGTTTCACCACGCTTCGAGCAGATAGATTCCTGCAGCGCAAAAGGCTCTTCGATGGTTCCCGTCAGAGGGCTCGTGATCCCCTAAGGAGGATTCTCCACAAAATAGTTCGCGTGGTCACCTGGAGGCGGTGGAAGGGAGAAGATTTGCGCATGAACTCCCCTGCCAATCGATCACACTCGGCATCCATCCCGCCGGAGCGACTAAGCTTGGCAACTCCCTGGGCTAGCAGTTTTACCGCAAGAGGCTCCAGCGTGGGCCATCGTTCTCTCAGGCTCACAGCAGTAAGCAAGTCCACTTGCCCGCTGACGCGTTGTTTATTGCTCTTTCGCTGGGTGTACGCGTTGGAATCATGCAGACGAAGAAGCGTAAGTTCTTCGTCGAGGACGAAGCCTTCGGACATGTAAAGTGCGAGAAATTTGAGGTAGGCGTCGCTGGTAATCCGAATGCGCTCCGGCATTGGGAGGATACGTGTGAGGATATCGCTTCTGAAAGACAATCCCGATGTTGCGGAGGGAACGTGGGGAGGGCGCCCTGTTACGACGAGGCGACGGGCGTCCCAGCGGCCAGACCTGTGGGCGGACTGCGGCGCGGTCACGTGGTCTTTGTGAGCGCGAAAGGTGCGCACGACGTCGAAACACCAACCTAGTGTCGGCTGGTCAAGGAGTGTCTGTGTCACCCTCATGACTTTATGTGGACGGAAGATATCATCTGCATCCAGCAGACAGACAAGCGCGCCTCTGCTGGCAGCGAACCCCGCATTAAAGGCAGACGCCTGGCCCCCATTGGGCTTCAGGACCGCGCGGATCCGATCGCCATACTGTGCGATGACCTCGCGCGAGCTATCTGTGGAACCGTCGTCAACCACGACGATCTCGGTGTTGCTGTAGGTTTGCGCCAGTGCGCTGTCGATCGCTTCGCCGAGATAACGTCCATAGTTATGATTGTTGATGAGGATGCTGACGAGTGGTCGATCTGCCATGTGGTTAACCGTTTGCCCCTGGCACAAGGATAGGAAGACTGGAGGTTGCTCATTGAGGTTGAGCGCCGTCCGAAGACGAAGCGCAAGCGTGAGAGAGAGTTTCGCGGTAGATATGTATCAGCGCATCGTAATTTCTTTCGGATGTATACCGGGCCTCATACTCGCATCGAGCGTGGACGCGCAGATCTCGTAGCTGTGCGGAAGAGCCGAGAACCTCGAACACTGTCTTAGCCAAATCTCGTGCATCGCCGGGCTGAAAGAGTCTGCCTGTAACTCCATCTCGCACGGTCTCGGTCAGCACGCCAATGCGCGAGGCGATGACGGGAAGTCCGGTGGCGTACGCCTCGACGACAACAAGACCGAAGCCCTCATACCAAATCGAAGGTACAACGAGGACGGCCGCGTCGGCCATGAGCCGATATACCTCGTCGCGGCTCTGCCAGGGTAGCCACTCGATGTCAGGATTGCTCCTTGCGGCATGCTCGACGTCCTGCCGCATGGGACCGTCGCCGACGATTCGGAGACGGATGCCGGCGGGTAGAAGTTTCCAGGCTTGCAGAAGAGTGTGTATGCCCTTCTCTTCGGCCAGTCGTCCGACGTACAGGGCATATCGTCCGCGGCCGGTGCCGATTCCTGGATCAGAATCAACGAAATTCGGTTTGACTACTATCTTTTCCCTCGGGATTCCACCTTCCGCGAACTTATCGCGGGCAAAATCCGAAAGGGTGATAAAGCGCGTGACGGTTCGCCGCCAGGTGCCAAGGTGTCTGTGGAAGGCGAGCATCGCCGCGACGGCGGCACTCGCACTGCGGCTGCCGCGATAGCATTTGTGTTGCACTGCAGCCCAGGGTATGCGACTGGAGACGCAGGCGTCGCAGGGCGATCCATTGCGCAGGAGAGTCGAAGCTGGGCACAGCAGGCGGTAGTTATGAAGGGTCTGGACGACGGGGATGCCCGTTGAAGAAACCGCATAGTGGATGGAGGGGGACAAGGTTGGGAAGAAGTTATGGATGTGCACCAGGTCGGGTCGAAAGCTTCTGACACGCTGAAGCATCGTGCGTGCCGAATCATTTGAATAAATGCAACGCGAAGCGGCCCGAACGGCCGCGATGCCGCTGATTCCGGATTCTATGTCGTCGTTGTTGGCCTCGAGGATGTCGACCTCATGACCGCGGGAGCGCAGCATTGCTGATTCCTGAGCTACGACAACGTCCTCGCCACCCGGCAATTGGTACCGATTGTGCGCGATGAGTATCCGCAGGGTGTCCCCTTCGAGTCGTTCGGTCGAGTCAGTTGGGAGCAGAAGACAACCGACCGCGGCCAGGCCGCCAAGGTGAGGCAGGCGGGTAGTAGCCACAGCAGGAGCAAGGATCGCAGTCAGGCTAAGGTCGGCTTTTGTTGCCAGTTAGCCGCCACGCAGGATCGTTCGCATGCCGCGGATGACCCAGTAGCGCAGGGTTTGCCATCCTTTCAGGTGACCGCGCCGCAATCTGCGCCAACTGGTGATTAGCAGCCCGCCTCGCCGCATCCAGGTTCGCCGGCGGGCCTGCAGACCGGGAATCCGGTGCTCCAGCCAGGGGAAATTCGCCGGGCTGTCGGCTACGGTCGGCGTGATGCCAAATGTCATCGCATAGCCAATTCGCGAGTGGGACGATTGGTTCGAAGTGGAGCAATGAAGGGTCCGAGGGAAATGAATGGTGCAGCCGCCTGCTGAAAGCGGACAGGGAAGCGCCGCCGATTTATTGAAGCCTTCGATGCATTCGAGGGCGAGTGACTCGGAGGAGTTACCCGGCACCCGATGGGAATGAACCGGGTCCCGATGCGACCCGCTGATGAACTTCAGACATCCCGATTGCACATCGACATCCTGAAGGGCGACCCAGATCGTCACCTCCCGGTAGGTAAAGTGAGGATCGCGGAACGCCTCGTCCTGGTGCCAGGGGGTGGCAATTCCAAGAGAGGGTTTTTTCAGGATGGCGATATCGGACAGGAAGCCGGCGCCTGAGCCGAGGATCTGGCGCGCGATTGCCAGAGCGTTGTGAAAGCATTGCGATTCGTGTAGCTGAGGGGCATAGTCGCCAACCATGCGGATCTGAGGGGAATTCGGGACGTGGTCATGATCATCGTCCTCCGAGACAACGAGTTCCCCATATGCCCCTTCGCGGAGTCCGGCTTTCTCGGCAAAAAGACGCTCGATGGATTCCCGGAGGACCGCCATCTCACTGCGTGGCGCCAGTGCATCGACCGCCACGTAACCATCATGGTGCAGTTGCTGGAGTTGAGAGGAGCTGAGGTCCATGTCGCGTTCCCTCAGATTCTTTCGTCCTGTGGATACGGGCTCCAAGATGCGTGCCGGCGATGAATGGTTGTCTGGTTCCCGTCTGGTGGATCTTTGCTCATTGTGGCAACGAAGTCGCGCCTGACAACCGAAGAGATAGCTCAGCCGGGAGGTGGATGTCCTCGGTCCGAAGATCATTAATAGGAGGCGAGGCTTTTGCGGGCAGGCAGAGGCGCTTCTTCACGGTGTCCTCCGCGGAGAGGGCACTATGGTCATCTATTCCACGTCCGTGGGAGTGACATTTGTGTCATATTGCCGGATAAATGGAGTGCACCCTCGTAACCCTCGAGGCCATTGCCAAGGATCCCCATGCGCTCCAGATTCGCACTCATTGCTCTCTGTACCCTTGTGCCGTACGCTCTTTGTTCTTGTGGCAGCGTAATTGCCAAACAGACGACAGGGAATGGGACCGGCTCTTCCTCCAGTTCAGGCACCAGTTCCGGCGGGGGCTCGGGAAGTACGGGTTCGGGATCCGGCGGATCCGGGTCCGGCGGCAGCGGCTCTGGCTCCGGAGGCAGCGGGTCCGGGTCGAGTGGATCGGGGTCCACCGGCAGTGGCTCGGGATCAAGTGGCTCGAATGCCGTTCTGTACGCGGCAAACTTTGCCGGAGACGATGCCAGTGTGCAGGTGAACGCCTGCATCGCAGCTGTCATTGCCGCCGGGGGCGGAACCTGTGACGCGCGAACCCTGGGGGGCTACCAAAAAATGTCGGAGACGATCGAGGTCGGCAATGCCTCCAGCGTCTCTCAGGGTATCGGCCTGACCCTGCTTCTTCCGGACACAGCAGCATGGACCTGGAACCTGACGGATGGCGTCAGCTGCGGGATCGATCAATTTAGCAGCACCTCTGTGGTGAGTCCGCAGCCGGCGGGCGGAGGCGACCGCATGATCCTTGCAGCGAGTGCGGGATCGAGTATGGACTCAATCTACTGCACAGATGGTGGCGCCGGCGATGCGTCCTACGTGAGAGCTGAAGGATTCGCGGTGTGGAACAACCAGTCCGGGAGCAGCTTTGCCAACGGAGTTGTCCATATCCGCGGAGTTGCCGATCAGAGCAGCTTTACGCGAATCTTTGCCGAGAACTACTACGGAGATGTGTGGCATATCGACAGCGCGTGCTGCGGAGCGACCTTCAACGACATTCAGGGAACCAGCAATGGAACGACAAATTTCTCCAACGGAGGGCAGGGTGGTGTGCCGCTGACGCTGGGCCCCGGCAAAGTCAGGTCGGTATCATTCTTTAGCTCGGGGTTCAATGCCCCCGGAGTAGGTATGCCAGACATCAAAGCGACGGGCGAGTCGGCTGTCATGGGCGTCAATTTCTATAACACCTATATGGAAGGCAATGGCGCGCTCGACCCCACTACGGCGATGGTTTATATCGGACCGTATGTTGGCCCGATTCATTTCTTTGGAGGAGTGGCGAACACCGAGCAGTCGGAGCTATCGGCAACAAAGCCCGTGTTTGAGAATCATGGCTTCATGCTGGACGTCCCGGCGTTCGAGGCGATCAATACTTCATTCGCGATCAACGATGTAACCGCAGGCACGCGCGTCCCGGTCTGGAGCTTCTCCGGGAATCTGGGCAGCATCGATCCATACCGCACGAAACACCAGTAGGACGAAAGAGAGCCGAAGTCGAGCGGTCCCACCTCAGCACTGCCTTTCAAGAGAGACATTCGCCCGACCGCACGAATGCGGCGGCTGATGTTCCGTCGAACAGGTCGATATGCGCGATGTCTTCGCTTGTATAGGTGCTGCATACCTGCTCGTCATTGCCCGAGACGGTATTCGACCGAAAGAGTCCCACATCCTGTGTGTCGAGAACGCCTGGGAAGTTCAGCGGCTGGCGAAGAATCTGTCGTATCGCAAAACCGTGCCGCAGTGCGTTGACATGCAGCCAGATGTCGTCCGCACGGGGGCAGACCTGAGCGAAGGTGTCCCCCTTCGTCTTGACTTGCTGCAGCAAAGCCGATGGATAAATACATCCCGAGACTCCGGTGGCGAAATGGCGGTAGCTCGGGACGGTGGACGTACAGTGACCCCAGGTGCGATAGGGCTGGATAACCCCCTTTTCCACCTGGACGACGTGCGCGCGATAGCAATTAACAACGGCGCGGTTCTGACGCCATGCACCGATGAGCCCCCTGAGCCACCAGCGGCCATACAAGACATCGTCGTCGGCGGTCACGAGCGGGACATCCAGCGAGTCTGTGCCGAGAAGGTAAGGATAGTACTTGGTGTGGGGACCGAAGTTCTGCGTCAGGCAGATTTCGAGACCGCGATCCCGGAGCCTTCGCAGCGAGTCGGGCAGATCAGCAAAGAGTCGCGGATCATCCAGCCAGAGGATCAGGCGCGCCGGCAGGGATTCTCCGTTAGCAATCGACTCGATTGCTAGATATACCGTCTCGATCCTTTTGCCGTGTGTGGTCATCGAGACATGAACCCTCTCGCTGCCGACCACGGGTGCATTGTCGTGAAGATTGCGGCGATGTAGGGACTTTTCTCTCCATCGGCCGAGCTTCATATCCTGGCGAGCCAGAAATGTCTGCGCGGCGCGCCAGGAGGACGGCGGATTCGGCGACGTCATGGTCATCTAGCGAACTCCATTGTTCGTAATTGTCCTTGATTAACGCGTCGTGGACAACCGGACTCACCGAAGGGCGCGTCAGGAGTTGCTCCGGCAACTGCCTTCCCCCGAGAATCCACTACGCTCACCAGAGACAGACGATTGGATCGCACTCACCAGCCTCTCAAGATTCTCGATGGTGCTGGCAAGCCGCGACGGATCCGGACCGGCGAGTTTTCCGCGGAGCGCAATGCGGAGTTTCTCTGTGAACTCGTCCTGGTTTTCGGGATTGAAAATGCTTTGCGCCAAAACGAGCTCCTCCGCGCAACCGGCATAGCGCGAACACAGCACGGGCCGGTCGGAAAGAATGGCTTCGTTCACAACCAACCCCCATACATCTTCCATGGTCGGGAAAACGACAATATCGGCGCTCTTGTAAACGGCGGGCACTAGTTCGGGACGACGCGACTTATGAAGGTGAACATTTTCGAGTCCGAGATCGACAATCTGCCGCTCGACGGCTGCTTTGTCGGGACCATCGCCAACCAACAGTATGGAAAAGGACTCACCTTCTTTCTGTAAACGGGCAGCAGCCTGCAGAAAGTGGACTACGCCCTTGCGGGCAATGAGTTGTCCGATACAGAGCACGACCGGTCTGGGCTGGAGATCGAATTCCGCGGGAGGGTCCGCGGTGAATGGGCGCTCGTCGACCGAGTTCTGCACCTCGACGATGTGGGAGCGGGGCACTTTCAGGCTGACAAGATATTTGGTGGACGTCTTTCCGTAGCTGATCCAGTGCGATACCAACCGGGTAATGAGAAAGCGCAGAGCCCTGCGCGCCATCCCGATATTCCTTTCTGTATGCGCAGTGCCACCCCACCATACCCACACCGGCACGCGGAAGAGCATGCCATAGAGGAGCGCAGTCACCGTGCGAAAGCCCATCTCATTCGCTATGATGACTTCGGGACGAAAGCGCAGCAATTCCCAGAAGATTCCGGGACGAATGTGGATGTGCTGATGGTCGATAATCTGACCTTCGGCTCTGCGGGGTAGCCGCAGCTGCCAGCCCCATGCCTCCTTCACGATCGCATCCGGGATCTCTTGGTCCAGCCCGCGCCAGGAGGTTCGATTGCTTTCACGGGCTCCCTGCACAATGCAGAGTTCAAATTCCCTTGCCAAGCCCGAGTATATGGCGATCCTGGCCGGAGCAATCCTATTGATCAGGAGCGCGACGCGCAGTTTGTCAGGCATTCAGGTGGATCCCAGTGTAGCGGAACATTGTTGCACCTATCTTCGAACGAGGATGAGAAGGAAATGGGAAAGGGCACGCTACTCGTCCGACCGTGATCCGTGCCGGCTGCGCGGCTTCCTGCAGCGTGGGGAGCTGCGACTCCTGTTCCTGCTCTGACTCTCCACGCGTCGAGAGCCCATGGGACCTCTGTTAACTCGATTATCGCGACGAGGGATGCTGAACTGGCTCAGAAGGAAACGCAGAGGTAAACGGTACAATTCGCGGAAAGAACACAGAGATGTCCGCATCTTCTTCAGGATCCGGGTACTGCCCGTTTGAGTCCGAGCGCAAGTGTTTTGACCATGAATTTGAACGTCACCAGATCAGAGTGGTGCCTGAACACACTGATGGCCAGGCGCGAAAGCTCTGCCGCATTTTGAGGAACGGACTCTCTTCCATACATGGAGTGAAAGAAATCGATGACTGGCTCTTTGCCGGCTGTTACGAGCTTCTCATTCAGGTAACGTTCCAGTTCCCGGTTGAATTCGTCCGATTTTCGGGAATTTGTGCCATACCAGACATTGTTTCCATGAATGCGGTACGCTCCAAGCACCTCAGGAATGCCGATTATGTTTCCGAGCAATGCTGCGCCTCTTACAAGAAAATCGTCAGCCGATGCCCGAACCTTCGGGAATGGCAACAACTTGACTGCCAGGTCGCGGCTAATAGCGATGCCGCTTGTTGGGGAACCGCCGAATGGAATGAAGCGGTAACGTCGGGCATAAGCATAGACATCTATGGGTTCCACTGTCGTCGATGGAATAAGGCCCGGGCCGGGCTGCATTTGCAACCGGTGATGAAGAATCGAGCTGGGGCGGCTGTATGGAATCAGGCGTTCGACTTTATCCGGGAAGAACCAGTCATCGGAATCCAACATGCAGATTACCTCGCCCCGGCTTGCGCCGATACCCGCATTGAAGGCGGATGCCTGGCCGCCGTTCTCCTTCAGAACCTTGACCACGTTGTCGCCGTAGCCGAGAATAATGTCTCGGGACTCATCCGTGGAGCCGTCATCTACAACGACGACCTCGATGTTCTGGTAGGTCTGGTTTAGCGCAGAATCGATTGCTTGGTTCAGAAAAAGGCCATAGTTATAATTATTGATTAGCACCGTGACTAGCACATCGCGCTGGGCCATGCCACAAACCTCCACTCTTCATCATCCGGCCAGACGACGATTCCGCATAAACCCCGCAGGGAAAACTGTCTTGCAGACTAATCATTGGGCGTCTGCGAGAACAACAGACCGAATCACATCAAGAAAACCGTGTCCATGGAAGTTGTCTGGCTCCACGTAGTTTCCCTCGGCCCATTCATTCCACGCCTTTAAGAACACGATTCGACGCTCTTTGGGATGAGAGACTACTTTTTCCGCGGCTTTCTGAAGGTACTGCCTGAACAGCGCAGGTGTTTCACCCTCGTAAACGACACCGCGGTATCCGGATCTCGGTGTATTGTCCCACCCCGGTAGCACGCACGGCAGGAAGCGTTCGCCTGAAGGGAAATCGTTAAGTGCATGTTTCACGACATCAGCATATTGAATGCGCGTGGGCCGGCGCCAACGATCGCCCTTTTTCAAAGCGTTAAGCCGCGATCCGAAATTCAGCTCCTTAACCCGACGGGACAAATCAGTTCCCTTCGTTGACTCAGCAATCGTTTTCAGGTAGTCGGATGGCACCAACGGAGTAACCGCGTCAAATGGCTCGACAGTCCGATCATGATACAGGTCGATCATAGGTCCATAACGATGGGATACGGCGACGAAGAACAGGCCCGGATAACCGGCTTTCGCCGCTAGCTCGCGCCAGTGTTCAATGAAGCGTTTCGTTGATGGCATCTCTTGCGGAGCGAAAATGGTAAACATCGGTTTACCGTCGACTTTTAAGTATCGAGGGTCTTCAAATGCTTTCTGCGACCACCGAAAATGTGCTTCCTCGTCATGTTGGCCCGGGTATTCCTGCTTAATCAGCGTACGCTTGGGATCGCCGTACCAAACCCCGCTCCAGGACTGATTTGCCCATGCAAGGCAGAACGGAAAGTCCGGCTTGCCGCCTTCAAGAACCTCTTCGAAGGGCCTCTCAATGATGCGTTTGCCATTTCCAAACCAGTAATGCCAATAGCAAAACGCACTCACACCTGCGTTTCGCGCCAAGTCGGCCTGCGCCTCGCGCACCTCTGGAAGGCGCAGATCATAAAACCCGAGGTCAGCCGGGAGGTGCGGTTGCCGGTGCCCTCGAAAGAGAGGTTTAGCTTTGGCGACGTTGGTCCACTCGGTAAAGCCGCGACCCCACCATTCATCATTCTCCGGAATCGGATGAAACTGCGGAAGGTAAAACGCTATTAGTCTAGCCCGGACATCCATGTTTTCATTCAGTGCCGACTCCTCCTTCCTCCATTTTTGACCATAGCCAGCGATGCGGGCGGAAGACCTTGGGGATCTACAACCCTAATTCGACCCCGCACGGTTTAGTCCGACGGTTTCGCGACCACAGCAAATTGCTGAAATCTCATATCGCGGAACCGCCCGAGGAAAAGGGCATTAACCAGCCGGTACAACATCCACACCCGCCTCCGGACGTTGGGAACGCCCGCGTCCGCGTTGATACCGCAAATGTTCTCTACTGCGAGCCCCTCGCGCGCAAACATTTTTACAATACTAGATTTGGTAAAGAAGCGAAAATGTGTTTTGTCCAACACGCCACAGTCTTGATATTCCCACCGACCATAACAAATCAATTGCCAAACGGTTGGAAAGCTGCGGACGTTGGGAATCGATGCCACAACAACGCCGCCAGGTGCCAGTAGGCTTCGAGCATAGCGCAGCGCCGCTTCGGGTGCGAGCATGTGTTCGAGTACGTCGTTGAACAAAACGCAGTCGAAACTTCCCGCAGGCAGCGCTGTCTCGGGTCCGAACATGCCCTCGATGACGTTATCGAGCTTTGTCCTGGCCGATGCAGCAGCAGACCTGGTTGGCTCAACGCCCCAGACCTCAATTCCGCGCGCTCTCTTTAATGAATCTCCAAACGTTCCTTCTGCACATCCGACGTCAAGCAGGCGCCGACAGCTCGCCGGAATGAATGGCAGCATTTCGGGACGTAGACAGGTGAAATAGCTGGCTGGCTTCGTCGCATAGTCGAGTTCTGCTATTGCCCCGGTCATGCGGTGCGGACCTCCTTAGGTAAGGTTTGTGAGATCATTCCACCCATTTCATTGAAACAGCGAAAACGGCTGAAAAGTCCGTGTGTCAAGCCGACGACCGAGGCGGTGAAGATCCCTCTTACGATGAAGCTGGGGAAGGTGGTACCGAACGAACTCGGCAACAGGAAAGTGATGAGCCAACCAGCCCCGAATGCCGGGATTATCGGCCAGATCGTTGCGACGACGTCCCCTGGTTCTATGGAGAAGTCTTTACGCAGGAGTGGCAGATAAACGATGGCTTGGGAGACGTAGGCTGCGAGTACTGCCCAGGCAACCATCTCAATGCTTCCAGATCGCAATGCAAGAAGCAACAGAGTTAATTCTATCGCCGCCGCAACCACAGTAGCCTTTAAGAGCGGACTAGTTTGCCCACGAGCCATGAAGCAAGGCGACAAAGGCTCCAAAGTCGCTCGTGCTATCCCGTAGACGCAGAGGACCCTGAGCGCCATTTCCGCGGGCAGCCATTTGCCGGTGCCCTTGCCCAGGAAGGTCACCAGGAAATAATGCGTATTCGCAAATAGCGCACCGTTGACGATGACGGCGACAAAAGCAACCAAATCGACTGATTTTAGGTACCAGCGTCTAACCGCGCCTGGGTCATTTTGCAATGCTGAAAACGTCGGGAACAGTACATTGTTTACGGTCGCCGTGAGAATTCCGCAGATAAAGCTGCCCCAGGTGAAAGCGAGCGCGTAGTAGCCCAGTTTGCTGCTCCCCATGGATTCGCCCACGAGAAAATTGTCGAGGTTGAATATGGCAAATACGAGAATGCCGGTTCCGAACAAGGGGATGCCGAAGCGAAGGAATTCCTTTGCGTCTGCTAGGTCGAAGCGAAATCCGATGGGAACTCTCGCCAGCAATTGCATCGCAATACCGCTGACTAACGCCCCGCCAACGCTTCCAATGACTACTGCCCAATAACTCCAGCCGTGGAGAACAAGCGTCACCGCCAGGATGCATTGCGTCACCGCGCCTGCAACTGCCGGAATAATTAGGGCGCGGTAATTCATTTCACGCGTCAGCATGACCTGGGGAGCAAAACCTATTGTGCTCACCAAAAACGTTAGAGACAAGACCCGGATCACATTGCCGGTGGCCGGATGATCAAAGAGATGCCTGGCAAACGGTGCGATCAAGAAGGCGGCTGCGCACGCGCCGAACCCGAGAACGAGTTTCAACGTGAAGGCGGTGTGAAGACTGTGTGGATGAAGCGCCGGGCGACGAATCACCGCATTGGCCAGGCCGAGATCACTGAACTGGCTTAAAAAAGCGATAATGATCCAGGCGAATCCAACAACTCCATAGTCAGATGGCGTAAGGTTCCTGGCCACCACCATACTTGTCAGCGCCCCGCAAACCAGGGTCAGGCCCTTGCCAAAGCCGGAGTAGGCAACATTGCGAAATGTCTCTGCTTTAGAAATGGTCATGCATTCAAGCGTCCCATGATTGTAGTTGTTATTAGCTCGATAACGACGCGCGCCTTCCGTTCCCGATCACGCACACACATGAATGTAGTCATCATCGCTCCCGATCACGCTACCCGGCATGCAGGCTGCGTCATCGGGCGGGGTCATGACGGGAAGGCGCTGGGCGTCAGCATTGGGCGGCTGTCCCAGGATGGCACCGCATTATCTCAGGAACCTGGAATGCTAACCAAATAGCGACTCGGTCGTAGGTAGTTTGCCCTCGGGGGGAAACCGCGATATGCCCACCGCCTGCAGGGCGACCAGCACGAGATAGGCGGGGTTGAGATAAAGATACCGGCGCCAGAGTCGCTGCGGCTCGGAGAGAAGCCGGAAGAGCCATTCGAGTCCCACCCGTCCCATCCATGCCGGCGCCTCTCTGGTGAGACCGGCCAGAAAGGGAAACGCTGCACCTATCGCAAGGATTGGGATAGAGAGATGATCGCGAAATTCGTAGGCAAACGTCTCCTGTCTCGGGCAACCGAGTCCCACCAACAGGATAGCTGCTCCTGATGACCGAATCCTCTCGGTAAGTTCAGCCCTCTCCTCGGGCGTAAGTCGGCGGAACCTCGAGGGTTCGTGGCCGGCAATCTGGAGCGTCGGGTGATCTTCCGCGAGTCGTCGACGCAGCTGAGCAAGATTGTCGGGGGTGCTCCCATACAGATAGAGGGGAACCCCATCCTGCGCGGCGCGCGCGCACACCATGCGCGTGAGGCTCGGCCCGCGAACCCGGTCCGCTAGGTGAGTGGAATGGAGCAGATTGAGGACCCAGCGAACAGGCTGCCCATCGGGAACCAGAAGGTCGAAGTGATTTAACCTGAATCTGTGCTCGTTATCGAGCACCCCCGTCATGACGCCGTGGACCGCCAGGGCCGAGACGGTTGTCGGCGTGTGGTCGCGCGCGGCAGAAAAAATTCGATCAAGGGTCGCCTCATAGTCGATGGCGTTGATCATGACCCCGAGGACATTCTTCTTTCCTAAATCGAGCATGTTGCCCTCCATCGCTCGGCGTTCATTTCGAAGCTCTCCTGGAGAATGCGCTGAACGTCATACTCCGGTTCCCATTCCGGGTAATGCGACTGAAAACGAGTCAGATCGCTGATCCACCAAATATGGTCGCCGCGACGGTTATCGTCCATGTATGTCCATTGCAGCTCATTGCCGGTAATTTCCTGGCTCAGCGCAATCGCTTCAAGCATGGAACAGTTGCTGTAACGACCGCCGCCCATGTTATAGACCTCGCCGGAACGAGGCTCTCTGAAGAAGGCATCAAAGGCTCGCACGAGGTCGGCGCTGTGAATGTTATCGCGAACCTGTTTACCCTTGTAACCAAAGACCTTGTAAGGGGTACCTGTGGCTGCACACTTCAGCAGATAGGAGAGAAACCCATGTAACTGGGTACCCGAGTGATTAGGTCCCGTGAGGCATCCGCCACGAAAGCAGGCGGTCTTCATGCCAAAATAACGTCCATATTCCTGGACGAGAATATCGGCAGCAACTTTGGAGGCGCCGAAGAGACTGTGGGTCGTGTAATCGATCGACATCGTCTCGGGAATTCCTGCGGCGAAGTACGCGTGGGTTGACATGATCTCCCAGCGCAGCTTCTTTTCCTCGAGCGGCAGCGAGTTTGGCGTGTCGCCGTAGACTTTGTTGGTGGACGTGAGGATGAATGTCGCATCGGGGGCGTAGCGGCGGGTGGCCTCCAGCATTACCGAGGTCCCGTTCGCGTTTACGCTGAAGTCTGTGAAGGGTTCCCGTGCTGCCCAGTCGTGCGATGGCTGCGCGGCCGTATGGATCACGAGTTCGATGGCGCTGCCATACCTGGCGAAGATTTCCGCGATCGACTCATAGCTGCGGACGTCAACTTCATAATGCCGATAGCCAGGAACGGTCGCGATAAGCCGCTCTCGTATCCACCGGGTGGAGGCCTCCTGTCCAAAGAACTCCTCCCGCATTCCATTGTCGATCCCAACAATCGTCATTCCCTGCGAAGAAAAATACGCAACGGACTCTGAGCCAACCAGTCCGGCCGCTCCAGTAATTACTGCGACGCTCATCATGCACCTCTCGGTCGGGAAACACGCGGAAAGTTCAGGAAAACGTGACTGCCATGGGAAAAGCAGCATGGGTGTGCCTGTTCGTCCACGCTCCCGCCCAGGAGAGTGCGAAAGACAGATGGCACCGGAATCGTAGCTAATATGACGTCAGGCCGATCGGCGGTTAATAACCACGACCGTGGGTATACCCAGCGTGTCCGCGACCTGTGTTGGAGAATGGAATGAAGGGTCGAGGAAATCGAGACCGTAGGCGAGGGTGATGCTCAGGACCAGCGCGAGCGCGAACGCGATGGCTATACCGAAGAGAGGTCCGTGCACCGGCAGGGCGGCAATCGCAGGCGGCACGGCGATCGCGATGTTTTCGATCCGGCTTCTGTCGAGGGCGTCGGAAGCCCGTTCCTGCTCTCTCTTGGAGAGATAGAGAAGATAATTCTGCTCGTTCGCCCTGGCGTCTCTTTGTAGATCGGCAATTTGCAGCGACTGGCTGGTCAATTGGACCATCTGATGCTGCATGTCAGAAATGCTCTGCCGGGTAGCGTCACGGCTGGCATTCTGCGCCGCCAGATCAACAAGCGACTTCGCCATATCCTCTCTTAACATTTCGAATGTAGGATCGCGATCGGTTTCCTGGTTCACATATCGAGTTCCGCGGGCTGTTGTAATCGCCTGGCGGATTTCCGAAAGCTCCTGATCGGTCTCCTTCACCAGAGGGTACGACGGATCGTATTTGAGGAGCAGCTGCGTGCGGTGGTTCTCTGCTGCCAGCTCGGTCTCGCCAAGCTGTTGCAGCAGAACGTCTGACGCATTTGAATCCTCCTTCGTCGCCATCCGCTCCGGTGTAACATTCAGTTGCTGTCGATCGCTGCGAATTCGCTGTTCGTCAGCAGCCGCTGCCTGTTCGGCCGCATGAAGTTCACCAATGCTGTTTGCCAGCTGGAGCGCGAGGTTCGATCGCTCTTCGTCCGGGTCCGCAATATTGCTCTTCTCCCCAAGTTCCCGCAGGCGCCCCTCGGAAGCTTCGAGGGCATTCTTATAAAGAAGCGTCTGGCGCGTGAAGAAATCAGTGGACCCCTGCGGTCGATGGACGGCCGCGTGCTTTTCCAAATAAAAGTCTGCGAGACTTCTCAGGACGTCATAGGCGCGTTGTGGATTCGAGGAGCGGTAGGACACTTCGATAAGGTTGGTTTTCGTGGGTGTCTCAACGTGTAATCCGCTCGCAAGGCCTCTGACCGCGCGTGCTGTCCGGTCCTGATCGGTTTCGTGAGGGTGAAGAAGCTTCCCCAGGGAGAAGCCTGGGCTCCGATGTTGCAGCCCATTCGCGAGCACAACTTCTTCCAGAACGTCACGGCTCTTCAGCAGCTCGGCCTCGGAATTGACTTCCTCATCTGTCAACGGGGGCGTGTTCCCCGTGAGCTGGTTAGTGGATTCGGTGCTCACCAACGGGTCCATCCGTTCACGACTGACAAGTATGGATACATGGGACTCATAAGTGTCGCCCCTCAGGAGCACGAACGTCACTCCGAGCGCGAAAAGGGTCGCGAACGAGAGGAGGAGCGCTCGTCTGTGCCTGAAAAGAGGCGTAATCAGCCCCCCGATCGTGATGCTGTCATCTTCGGTGTGTCCGGCGGCTTTGTTCAGGCGTTCGCGCATGGATTCAGCTCCGTGATTGATGAATGTCTCGGACCGAAGTCGGCCGAACTGGCTAATATGGGTTCAGGAACGTCCCCGTGCTGACACCATAGGGAACGTACTGGCGGAACTTGGAGATGAAGTTCTCGGGAACGATGATCATGTCGCCTGGTCTGACGACGACATCTTCGTCGACGCGTTTTCCGTTGAGCAGGTCTTTCATGTTAAAACGCGTGACCTTGTACCAGTCCTGGGATGTGCGATGGAAGAGGAAGACCTGAGACTTGGCAGTGGGAGCCAGGCCACCAGCTACCGCCACTGCCTCTGCAACGGTAGTGTCGGTGCGCAAAGTGTACTGTCCGGGTTTGGCCACCTGTCCGGAAACCGTGAAGTAGGGCTTCTGATAGTCTTCAAGGTCGATAGTGATGATGGGATTGTGGAGGATGCCGAGGTAAGCCTGCTTGATGGCCCCAATCGCCTGGGGAACAGTAAAGCCCTGGATGTGAATGCTTCCAGCTGACTGCAAACTTACGAACCCATCCGGCTGTACCGTGATGGTCTGGTTTAACTCGGGCGATAGCGGAAAGGACACAGATAGCGTGTCCTGATCCTGGATTACATAGCGCGGATATCGTTCGTCGAATTGCGGCTGAGAGCCGGCCGAGCGCGCTGGCGGTGTCGTCGCGGACGCTACAGTCTGGCTTGCCCCGATCACTGGCAGCGAAAATACTGCGGCGAAGAGTACACCGTAGAAGCGTCTGGATAGCTTAGACATAGGAACCTCCAGGGGAAAAGACCAACCGGGTCGACACCGGTTCTCGGCCGACTGCCTGCACCCGCCGACTCGTCGCGCCAAGGCAGTGACTTCAGACGAACTTGCGCACTGCTTTTGGGATCGGTTGAACGAAATTGTTGAGAACCGCTGCCAGAATGCGGATGTTCGATGAACGCAGACCAGTTACGATCTCCTCCGACTCCTTGCGGCGCGTGGAGCCGGATTCGAGGACCAGAATGGCGCCATCAGCTAGCCCGGCGAAGATCACACCCTCGGCATGGTGATCCAACGCAGGGGCGTCGATCACGACAAACGCAAAGGCATCCCGGAGTTCCGAGATTCGTATCTTCAGGGTTTCGGGCGTCAGAAGGCCCGGTATCGCCTTTGTCCCGGCACCCAGAACCCAAAGGTTATCGTTTTGTGTCGGCGTGCAGAAGTCGATGACCGGTCCTTCCTGCGTCAGCGCGTCCGAGAGCCCTATATAACTGTCGAACGGACCATGTTTCTGCGGAGAGCCCGATCGAACATTGGCCTCGACTATACATACCGGCCGACGAACGATATGAGCCAGATGCTTTCCAGCTGCCGCACAGAGGCGCTTTGCACCGTCGCCTTCGTGAAGACCCGCGAAGACGACGACGTGGGGCGGGTTCTCCTGCTCAAGAAGGAATATGCGTTGTACCAGGGTGAGGCAGCCGTTATCCAGCGGCTGTGCCTCGACGATCGCTGTCTTTTCCCGCATTCGGCGTGCTGCCGATTCAGCCGCGGGCGCAGCCGGCTCTGAGAAATAAAGCTCAGCCCGCTGCATCAGCTCATAATGTCTGCTCATATCCTCTATCCTCGATCGCAGCTGCTTAAGTACTCGTTCGCTACCGTGTAAGAACGGTAGCTGGCTCAGGCACCGGTGCCCTGCAGCACAACCCCTACGGTACGCGCCAGAATCTTCAGATCCAGCCAGATGCTCCAGTTGTCGATGTAGGCGACATCAAGCGAAATGTAATTATCAAACGATGGGTCCTGGCGGGCCTGTACCTGCCACAGGCCGGTGATACCGGGGTGGACATCGAGCCGACGCAGATGGCTAAGCTGATATTTCCGGACTTCATTGGCAAGTGGGGGGCGGGGACCCACCAGACTCATGTCGCCGCGCAGCACATCAAAGAGCTGAGGTAACTCATCCAGCGAGTATTTCCTCAGCATGCGGCCGAGATGAGTGATGCGCGGATCGCATGTCACCTTGAAAAGGATCCCGTCGCGCTCGTTCATATGCAGAAGTTCGGTCAGGCGTTCGTCGGCGTCGCGCACCATGGTGCGAAATTTGGTGCAGCGAAAGACGCAGCCCTTTTTCCCTATGCGCTCGGAGACGTAGAAAACGGGTCCTGTTGAGTCCAGCTTTACGGCGATCGCTACCAGGAGCATCAGAGGAGCGAGTATCGCGAGCGCGAGCCCCGAGATGGCGATGTCAAAGCCGCGTTTCAGGACCAGTTCAAGTTCGGGGACTTCTCCCCGGTGCAGGGGAATTGTCGGGAATTGCCCGATGTACTCAATCGGACGGTTCCATGCAAGTCCGTCGTACATTTCGGGAACCACCCTCACATCGAGGTGCTGCAGACGGGACTCCATCACGAGGCGGCGGATCAGTTGCTTATCGCACTGAGTGGCGACGAGGATTTCGTCGACAAAATGCTGGCGTGCCGTTTGGAAGAGAGTATCAATATTCCCGGCGATGTCTCCACTGCGAATGGCGGAGGCAGTTCGTTGTCCCGACAATTCGATGAACCCCTTGAAGTTGTAACCAAGGTGGCGGATGTTTTCGATATGGTCGCGGAGAGCGGCTGCTTCGGCCCCTGTGCCGATAATCAGCACATTGCGCTTTCCCAGGCCGCGATCGAAGCGGCGATTGTTGATGACTCGAAAGATCAAACGTCGCAGACTCAGGGCGATCGTGACCATGACAATCATCAGGAGCACGATCTCGCGCGGGATTCCCTGCGCTTTGACAACGTACAGCGCTCCCGTAAGAAGGAGCGCGGCCGTGAAGCAGGCCTGGATAGTGCGGCCTAGCTCAGTTAATGCGCCTCGCAATCGTATGGGTGAATAGAGCAGAAGGCTGTGGCTGACAGCCACAACGATGATTGCAAAGCCACAGAGCAGCGCGAGCAGACTGCCCGTCGACTGATGCAGCATCGGCGTTCGAGCAACGAATCTCTCCGCGCCGCCGTTCTCGAGCTGTCGGCCATACATAGAGGATGCGACGGCGGCCGTCATTACGGTGACGGCGTCCAGCAACATCCAAAGAGCGGTCTTGCCGTTAATAACGCTGAGACGGCGTGGCGTCGCATAGAATGCTTCTTCAGGCCGCTCGTCTCCCTCGATCGCGGGCCTCGTCTGGGGGATTTGCAGAATCGCTGGGTTCACGGTAGGCCTCGCGCCAATTGCGTGCTGGAGACTCACATTAGTGTGGAGCCTAAGTGCCGGGAGAAGAGGCCCTGGGTGGCGAACCACCCCATCGTGTTTCGGAGGGTTGGCGAAGTAATCTTTCCGAAGCTACAGGGTGCTCATTTTTACCGCGCGCATCGGGATCGAGCCTGGTCATGAAGAGGCGTCCCATCGACTCAAGTGGTCGCCGGCGGACTATCCCCGGTGGCAGGAACAATGCGGCTCGTCGGCGCCGTGGCAGAGTCGACGGGGTTGAGCGCGACTCCTGGCGGCACAAGAATACGATCATCGTCGTTCGTCCGCGGACTGAGATGCGCGATCGGCTGCCGGGCACGCACTTCAGGGGAGACTGGAGAACCGACGCGCGGGCCCGGCGAAGCGTGGATTGCTAGGACGGGATCAGGCGGTGGAGACATCTCGACAAGGGGCGGCGCGACGACCAGCGCAGTTGTTGAGTCGACGAAGGGCGCGTGCGTCGCCGCCGAAGCGGGGCGGGGCGCAGTGACACCGGAGAGAGCCAACGTCAGAGCCGAAGCTACCAGGGCTCGCGGGAGCCAGCCTAACCGCACGGGACGGCGAATTTCCGCGCGAACGGGAGATAGCGCCTCACGGCGGGGCCGCGGAGCTGGGTCTTCAGTGAGATCCTCAATCTCCAGGTCTCTAACTACTTCCTGGATGATGTCGGCGTCGATCGCTTTCCTGCGGAGTACGCAACCCAGTGAGAGAGCGTTGAAGCAGAGATTGTTGATGTTCCGCGGCAGCCCGCCACTATGAGAGACAATCAACTTCATTGCTGCGTCGTCGAAAAGGGAAGTGTCTGAATTCCACCCGGCAACCTCCAACCTGTGGTCCACGTAGGCGGCGGTCTGTTCCGGGGTGAAGGGCTCGAGGCGGGCGATGATTGAAATGCGCTGTCGAAGCTGAACCATCTCAGGAGAGGCAAGTTTGCGCGCGAGCTGCGGTTGGCCGCAGAGAACAATATGCATCAGCTTTTGCTGCGAGGTCTCGAAATTGGAAAGCATCCGTATCAGTTCCAGAACCGAGTTATCGAGGTTTTGCGCTTCATCCACAACAATCACCAGCTTGGTGCCGGTTGCGGACTGTTCCATGACGATCTGAATCAGTTTTGACTGCAGCTCGGCAACCCCGCCACTGACATCCTCAACGCCCAGATCGATCAGCAGCAGCCGAAGGAAATCGAGCGGCGTGCAGATCGTCTGAAAGAGAAAAACAGTGCGAAGCTCTTGCTGCATCTGAGCCAGACAACGGAAGACCAGGGTTGTCTTGCCCATGCCGGGTTGAGCGATCAGGGCGAGGAATCCGCGACCTGCATCGATCCCATACAGGAGCGAGGCGAGCGCTTCACGATGGGTTTCGCTCGCGTAGAAATAGCGAGGGTCCGGAGTAGACCCGAATGGCTGCTCTCGAAGATTGTAGTAGTCCAGAATCATGACCAGACCTGCATTGATGGCGTTCGCAGTGCTGTAAGCTAACAGCGGTCAACCGAAGGGCCGCCGATTCTCTCAGGCTCGGCTGAGTGATAGGCGGCGAGGAGCCCAATCAGCCGCATCAATCGAAACAAAGGAATCGTGGGGTCAAGTCGTAGCTTCGCCCTGTGAGTCCCATGACCCAATTTTGTCCGGACTCGTTTATTCAGGGGCCCGGTGAACGGTCTTCCTGGTCCCGCATGTTCGTTAGATCGGCACCTGGCGCGTGAGTTGGTCATCATCGAATCTGCCGCTAACACCGAAGGACGCCAGCCGCTGAGTCACACGGGTGACTTTTCCAACGCACTCGATTCGGATTTCTTCCGTGCTGTCGTCCGGGGCCGGGATCAGAACCTCAATGCGAACGTCCACTCCGACCGGGGGACACCGGCTGCTGAGGATCAGCGCCCCATCCACCGCGACGTCGTATGTGAAGCCCCCTTCCGTATGTTCTGTCTCGTCCACCCAGTGGAAGATGACGGGAAGGCGAAGCCTGTATCGAACGGCGGACCTGCGTTGGGTTGTCAGATCGAGAACGCAACCGTGGGCCATAAGAGACGCCAGCATATCCCGGCAATCGAGTCCAAACAACCTGTCGAATGTTTGAAAACGAAGTGAGACGACAGGGGCCAAAGAGGTAGCCGGCTTCTCTCGTGGCACAGCCGCGGGAGGCCGCGTGACTCTGCGCGGTTGCGAGAAGGCGACTCCTCACGGTGTGAGAAGAACGTATCTATACGGAAAAAACTACCGCAAATGATTAGGGGAACGCTAAAGTAGTGGAGAGCACTCCGAACTAACGGTAATGTGAAATGCTTCGCAATGTTGAGTTCCAGCTTTCGGATGACGAAGACAGCGGGCCGGAGTCCTGGTGGAGTTCGAAGAGCGCTGGGATTAGGTCGGGTTCGTCGTCGGAGATTCAATGAGAGTTCTGCTGTTGTGCCTTGTTATTCTGGGGGCTCAGAGGCTTACCCGCCAGGACGAGCCCGTCATACGCTTACGGCCCCACAGCGCCATGATTACCACCGACGCCGGTGGCTGTATGGTTCAGCTGGTTGATGCGTCGAAGGTGATTTCACTGCCCGATCCCATACCGACCGTGGACAAGGCAGGCAATCCGTGGGCAATCGCCGCGAAGAATCTGGGGCCGGAGAGTGTCAGTATCGTGGGTAAGCCTGCGTTCCGCGTGCGCGTCAGCGTCGGACAAACAGTTCATATCCACTCCGACGGAGTGACCTACTCTTTGCAGAGATAGGCTGGCGTCATCGAATCCCTCGCTGTGGCGTTATGCGGACGGGCAGCCTGGCCCCATTCTTTTGCCCTGCGAACGGTCATATCATCCCATCAGGGTCTGCCTGCCGTCATGATGCGGGCTGGGACTGGACCTGGCATGGCGCTGTGAGTCAATAGTTTGACCGAATCTGGCTTGCGCTTTCCTCGGTCGAAGCGAATGATGAGACGCTCAGTGATCGGAGCAGGTCTCCTAACACAGGTCCGAAGGAATGTGAAAAGCCAGAGTCATGTGATTGCCGTCCCGGTAGACGATCATGTTGTACATGATCGGTTTGCACTGGCCTTCGCCGCAGAAGCGATTGGTGAGATCGACGGGGAGCACATAGGACAGTCCCGCAGCCGCCAGGCGCTCGGCTCTCCACACAGGCTCGGCGAGGGCGGTTGCCTCCCGAATCGTACAACCAGATGCAGAGAAGAAACCAGGATGGCTCTCCGCCCGGGAGAGACAGGTAGGAACATCGAAACCCGGACGCGGAGTATCGCGCACGAGAAATACGGAGGTTGCTCCGGTATTCATGTTCGTCAAGGTACTGCGCATCCCGGCCTGCCACGTTGACACCGTTACATGGGCATAAGGATCCTCAAAGTCAGGGCGCTTTACGTATCCGGAAGAATTGCACAGGATGACGGCGACTGGCCTGATTCGTCGTATGTAATCCAGCGCCTTTTGACGCCATCGGGAACAATTATTGTCTTCCCGCTGCAGGTGCGGGTTATAGACTGGCACATCCACAGAGGGACATGCAGATTTCAACAGCGTAATTACATGCCAGCGCGGTACGGGGAGGTCGCGCAGCGCGGGAATCCACTGGCCGGCGTGAGAGTTGCCGAACAGAACCACCACCGGACCGTCGACGGGTCCGAAGGAGCATCGGATCAGTGCGTCGCTGCGGAACCCGGTTGCGCAGTGATCGTCCTGCGCAGAGCCACTGGATGCTTTCAGGAAGGCCATTTCTGGTGGGTAATGTTCCCAGCGATGCGCTCCTGCAAGAGCGAGACCGCTGACCAGCAGGCCGGCAGCCGTCAGGCCGGCGCCCAGAGCCAGTGCGGAGGATGGAACGACCGAGAGTCGCGGGCTGAACCGGATCGGAGTCTCAACCAGCCGATAGGACAGCCACGCGATACACAAACTAATGGCCAACAACAGCGTTGACCCAAGCTTACCCGAAGAAGGGAGAAGGATTCGGCCGAAGACGAGAATGGGCCAGTGCCACAGGTACCACGAATAGGACAAATTCCCGATCTTTTGCATGGCTGGGTGTTTCAGCGCGCCAAAAAGCCCGCTGTCCATGGCGCAATACTTGCCTGCGATGAGGATCAGGACGGTTCCCACACCCGGGATGAGCGCCATAGGGCCGGGGAATCGTGAGGTGGACCGCATGAGGCACGCGGAACCGAGAAGCAGGACGGTTCCCAGCCACGCAAACTTCACATGGCGCAGCGCTCGCAATCGTTGAGTTTCCTGGAGCATAGCCGCCAGGCCGCCAATCGCAAATTCCCAGGTCCGCGTCGGAGTCGAGAAGAACGCGATCGGCGCATACATGCGGGTCAGCCAAATACAGGCGGCGAACGATATAAGGGCCACAATCGAAAGCACGACCGCCGCGATCGCTCGCGTCTTTCGCTGTTTCAGACAGAGAAGTAAGAGTAGTGGCCAGACCAGATAGAATTGTTCCTCGACTGCAAGTGACCAGGTATGCAGGAGAGGGTTCGTGTCGACGCCGGCCCCGAAGTAATCGGTGGATTTGAGGATGAACCATAGGTTACTTGAATACGATCCGGTCGCCATGGCTGTCTGCGCAATGCGCGTCACTTCGAGTGGCGAGAGGATGGCGAAGGAAAAAAGAAGCGTGCAGAGAACAAGGAGGAAGGAAGCGGGCAGCAGGCGCTTGGCGCGTCGCGCATAGAACTTGGCAAAACTGAGTCGCCCGGTTCGTTCAATCTCCTTGACCAGGATATCGGTAATGAGATAACCGGATAGAACAAAAAACACATCGACGCCAATAAAACCGCCGCGGATCCAGGCAAAGCCGGCGTGAAATGCGACGACCATAAGGATGGCCACCGCCCTCATACCTTCGATGTCCGGGCGGAAATCCGATCGGGGATGGGGAATTTCCAGGAGGACAGCTTCTGAGGCACTGTCCCGTTGGCTCGCCAGCGCTTCTCGCATCACGATCATCCTAAGTCGGCGCTACTCCGCCGAAAGCGGTGCCCACCCGGGCGAAGAGGTGTAGGAAATATATACTATGACTTACACTGGCTCGGTGACTTGATCGATTGTTTTTCCGACCCCAACGCAGCCCATACTCTGAAGACCAATGAAAATCAGCCGCCAATTTGTAACGGCCCTTTTCTTCTGCTTCGTTCTGTTCCTGTCGAGTGGAGCCATGGAGGCCTTCACAGCGAGCGGCACCGCGGGTGAAGAATCCTCAGGGTCGCCAATGATGAAGGTGCTGTGGGCCGGTGTTTATGTTGCAGTGCTTTGCATGCTGCTCCGCCGGCGCACAGATGCGTTTGGCATGCTCACCTCGAACAAAGCTTTCATCGCCTTTCTGATCCTGGCTCTGCTGTCCGTCTTCTGGTCGATTGACGCGGGAACCACCATCGCGAAGGGAGGCCCCCTTCTTCTGTCCGCCGTGGTGGGGATGGAATTCGCGCGTCGCTATACCCTGCGCGAGCAATTGCAGCTAATCTGGCGGGTCTTGGCGCTGGTCCTGGTGCTGGGTGTAATCGCTCAGGTCTTCTTCCCCGGTTTTGTCCCGAATCCAGGTGACGACGAAATGGCGGCCACCGCATGGCATGGAATTGTCACCACAAAAAATACATGGGCAAGGCTGATCGTACTCACCGGCGTGGTGATTCTCAGCCGACCTCGGCCCACCCGAAGGGCGCTCCTCTCGGTGGCGGTCCTGATGGTCCTGATCTTTGCTCTGCTTGTGGCTTCCCGTTCGACCGGCGGCCTGCTGATTATGGTCGAGATGACTTTGCTTTTCCCGCTTTTCGGGATCCTGCGCTGGAAGCGAAGGAAGGCGCTCATCCTGACGTGTCTCCTGGGCGCCGGCATTTTCGTAGTCGCGTCCAATTTTATTCTTCAGAACTTCACAACCGTTCTCAGAGCGGTAGGGAAGGACCCCAGCATGACGGGGCGTCTGCCCATCTGGCGGGAGTGTCTTCACTTTGCACGGATGAGACCGCTGCTGGGCTACGGCTACGCTGCCTTTTGGACCGTGTCCTCCAGACCGGCGCGATTGATTCGGGAGGCAGTTAACTGGGACACGCTTCCCCACGCGCATAACGGATCGATCGATCTGCTGCTGGCCCTTGGGTGCGTGGGTCTGTTCCTGTATTTCCTGGTGAACGGCATCGCCGCCTGGCGGGCCATTCTCCTGGTGCGCGACAACCCCGAAGCCCACGCCATGTGGCCGCTGGTCTTTCTTTGCCTGGTCTTTCTCTATCAGCTGGATGAGGCATCGATCGTTGCCGCAAATCAGCTGATCTGGATCCTGTTTTCGTCGGTTATCTTCTCGCTCGGAATCGAGGCGCGAGAGCAGGCGGCGACTCGATTGTCTGAGAGGGAAAATGCCCCTGTTCCCGAGATGGCCGCCGGCGTTTAGCAGGCGCTGCAGAGATCAGGCGCTGCGTTGAGGGCCGTGCGAATCGCCCGTGGCCAGAACAACAGCGGCAGAAGCTCTTCTCGCGTTCACCGAGTTCAGTAGCAGCTGAACCATGCCTGCATCGATTGCGATCAGCAGCCAGTCCATCGGGATCCGAAATCGAATCCGGGCGAAGAAGATCGAAATAAAGACAGCGTTGAAAAGGTAAAGCCCCGCGAAAAGGACCTCGGCAAAAGCAAGCGGGTACTTCCGACAGAGCGCGAGGCGCAGAAAAAAGAGAAAGAGGAGGGGACCCCACGTCATCAGCATGATCGTCAGCCGTGCTCCCCGGGAGAGCAGCCTGCTGCTGTTGTCGTGCGAGACGAGATGATCGACGAAGGCAAAGTAATGCACGAGCTTCGCAAGGTAGAGTCGGATCGCTCGGGCGGGATGGCCGATAATCCACTGCTTTGCCTGCCCTGAATAGTAGCGGTCAGCAGCCACTTCGCTCGGTTCCTTGTGCCCTTGCTCGGAATATCGAAGCGGCAACACGTCCGAGTTCGAGTCACCGGTGGCATCTTCTGAGTTACCCAGAAGAAGATTGGCGCCGCCGTTGGTGGAGACCAGAACGAAGGCATGAAAAACATGGTAATTCCGGTAAGTCCAGGTTCCCAGGAGAACGCCGATCGTCAGGAGCGCCGCCAACAGTGCGGGGCGCGCCTGTTTGCGCCGCCACCCAATAGCGACGATCGCCAGTCCTGCGATTAGCAGGAAGGTAGGGATCGTAAGGATCAGGAAACCCCAGACCACCCCCGCCAGGATGCCCCGTGTCAGCGTCATGGGTTCTCGCCGGATCAGCAGCCAAATGCCGCAGAGCAGGAGTGCCGCCCCCACGGTCTGCGGAAACAGGAGCGTGGCGGTGTAGAACAGCACCGGGTACGCGAGAGTCAGGAGAAGCGCAATGGCCGCCGTGCTCGCGGCCGCATAGGCTCTGACCAAAAGAAATAAAAACAATTGCGCCAGGACGAGGGCGGAGGCGTTCACGATGCGCAGCGCGACAGTGGATGCGCCCATCTCTTCAGCCACAGCCAGAAACCATGCGTATCCAGGCGGACGATAGGCCGTGGGACGCAGGCCGTCAGCCGTGTACCTGTGCAGATGAACCAGGTGAGAGGCAAGCTGTTCGTAGGCTGCTTCATCCCCATAGCGCAGCGTTGGGCCGGAATGGACGGCTATGGCGACGGTCACAAGGAAACTGAAGGCCATGGCCAGGGCAGCGATCCATCGACTATAGCGCGTAAGCCATGAGAAGTCATCCGCATCCCGGACCGGCCATTCGGAAGAATCGGCATTGTGACGTAACGTCAGGTTCGAGTCCTGTGTGTGCAGACGGCCTCCTCCGCGAGGGCAGTATAACCTGGCCTCCTCAACGCCCCTGGATCGGCCTGAGGAAGATATTAGGTAGCCACAAAGTTACGGTGACGCAAGTTGGCGCTCAGGCACTCTGAGCGACCTGATACCAGTCTGCGTAAAGGCCAATGCGATCAGCTTGAGTCCTTCTCGGACTGCGCGCCGAAACAAAGAACGCATACAGAGAAGACGTTGGTGGTGCGAATAGAGAAGGAAGTTTTTTGCTGAAATTTCTATCGCGGAGTACCCGACCTGAGGTAGAGTGAGCAAACCAGACCTCTGGCTGAACGGCCGCCGGAAGACTTTGTTGAGTGGCGCCTTCACGACAATAACGATGAAGCCCCTGACCCCGAACGGTGCTTCGCGATGACACGGTGACAGTACCCGCGCATGATGAGGAGACAACCTGAGGTTGTTTGCGAACTCACCTTCAACGGCTGGGGGACCCATGGAATTACGTCTATCGACCCCTCTTGTGAATACCCACCGGCGTCCGGCCGCAAGTCAGCAGGCAACGTCTCAACCTGCCGAGGAGAAGTGCGAAGCTGAGCGTGATTTTCAGGTTCTGATCGCCGATCGCGACTCGATGAGTGGGGATCTTCTGGCAACTACACTCGTTCGCGATAAGAAATTCCACGCCGCGGCCGTGCTGTCGGGAGATCTGATCAGGATTCTGGCGACTCGGCACGTCGACCTCGTTGTGATCGCCGCCGATCTTAACTATCAGCTCCACAATGGCTTTGAACTGGCCGCGGCCGTTGGTCGGGCACAGCCGAAAGTCCGCACTATCCTCCTGCTCACCACGCCAACGCGCTCGGGGGTCATTCAGGCATTTCGTTCCGGCGCTCGCGGAGTACTTTCTCGGGAGCAGCCTATTTCGGAATTTCTCGAGTGCGTCGAACACGTCAGGCGCGGCTATATCTGGGTCGGTCACCAGGAAGCGATCTTTCTCCTCCAGGTGCTGGCCAACCTTCCGGCGCCCGCTCTGCTGAATGGAATGGATGAAGCTCTTCTGTCCGATCGTGAATTGCAGGTCGTCCAGAGCGCGGCCATGGGCAAGACCAACAAGGCCATTGCTCTCGAATTGCGGCTGAGCGAACATACGGTAAAAAATTACATGTTTCGCGCCTTCGAGAAACTAGGCGTATCAAGCCGTGTTGAACTGCTCTTCTATCTGACGGTAAAAGGGCATAGCTTTCCCACTGTTGTCGCGGATCCGGGCGCGGTTGAGGAAGTGGAATGTGCGTGACCCGCACACAAGCGCACCCAGGCCATCACTAAAGCTGGACCGTCGATGCAGCCGCAGTCGTTATCGGGGAGCCGGAGGACCTGACTCATGGACCATCAAGTAAGAATCTGCGTCATTGGATCCGGATATGTCGGATTGGTCGCAGCCCTCTCGTTTGCCGAGATGGGTCACAGGGTCATCTGTGTCGATAACAACGAAGCAAAAGTGAAGCTCCTGAAGGAGGGCCGAGCCCCCATCTTTGAGGATCATGTCCCCGACCTGCTGCGCAGGCATTTAGACGGCGGCGTCGAATTTACCACCGATCTTTGCCGCGGGGTAAAGGAGAGCGCGGCGATCTTCATTGCCGTGGGCACACCCCAGGGGAGCTCCGGATCCGCGGATCTCTCCTATGTCGAAGCCGTAGTGAGTGAGATTGCGCCGTGGGTCTGCGACTATAAGGTCCTGGTCGAGAAGAGCACCGTTCCCGTCTATACCAATGAGTGGATCACGCAATGTATGTTGCGTAACGGCGTGCCCCACGAGCTGTTCGACGTGGTGTCCAATCCGGAATTCCTCCGTGAGGGAACGGCTGTCTGTGATTTCCTGCATCCGGACAGGATTGTTGTCGGGGCCAATAATGAGCGGTCTGCTGATCTTCTGCAGCGTATCTACCGACCCTTAACCAGTGGTGCCTATTACCTGCGGCAGGATGCGCTGCCAGGGCGGTTGAGCGCGGAGAAACCGGCGACCATGCTGCTCACTTCAGCGCAGAGCGCAGAGCTGATCAAACATGCGTCGAATGCCTTTCTCGCCATGAAGATTTCGTTTATCAATGCCGTGGCGAATCTTGCGGAGACCGTAGGCGGTGATATCGAGGAGATTGCGACGGGCATGGGACTTGACTCCCGCATCGGTTCAGGATTTCTGCGTGCCGGTCTCGGTTACGGGGGGTCATGCTTTCCTAAGGATGTAGCCGCATTCTCATGGGTGGCCGATCAACAGGGAATAGACTTCCGGATTCTTGATGAGGTGCGGAAGGTGAACGCGCGACAGCAGGATATTTTCTTCAACAAGGTGCGGTCGGCACTGTGGACACTTCGCGGCAAAAAGGTGGCCGCGCTGGGACTCGCCTTTAAGGGTGGAACCGACGACATTCGAGAGTCGCCGGCGATCGATGTGATCCGTCGGCTGCTCGATGGAGGATGCACCGTCTGTGCCTATGATCCGGCTGCGATGGATAAAACGAGTGCGGTGCTGCCTGCTTCCGATGTTATGCAGTATGCTGCCAGTGCCTATGAGGCAGCCCGAGGCGCCGACGCCGTTTTGATTCTGACGGACTGGCCTGAGTTTGCCGGGCTCGATTTCCTGAAGCTTCAGCAGATCGTTCGATTCCCAATTGTTATCGATGGTAGAAATCTCTATCGGCCGGACGTATTGGCCAGACAAGGCTTTACCTATCTAAGTATGGGCAGGTCCGCGGCTTTCGGTGTAGCCGCAGGCGGAAAACAGGCGCAGTCAAACAAAATCGCGCCTGCTCTTCCGGTCGGGCGCTCCGACCTGGATTGGCAACGTATATCCGCTGTCGCTGCGAGCCGATGATTCTGATCGGGGATGCGCACCTAAAATCGGTGCAGGGAGAAGCAGAGAGTATTAGCGGTTCGCTTCTCCGGCGGGGCAGTCAGGCTCTGTCCTGTGTATCCTGACCCGCACCGAAACGCTGGGCAGTGATGGCCTCCTGTTCCGTTACGGCTCCTGCATCTCCGAACGCCGACGCACCCTGCTGTGTTTCTCTTCTGTTCCTCTTCCGCCGTTCCCGGCCGGGGATAACTCTCGGGGCGGGTGCACGGGACCTAAGCGTTCACAGATGGCCAGGGACTGCATCCGCGCCGCATCTCCGGCTCGAACGACAGCCTGGTATGGAAGAAGGAGGTTCTTATCGAGAGCCGGGGAAACGGAAGAGCGCACGGTGAATGACCGATGAATTCAAATCACGGAACGCCGCCCCTCCTGAGGAGCGAGGGCTACAGGTGCCTCCGATCGTCCACTCAATCGTCTCTCCCGATGAAAGTTCGTGCTCTTTCTCGTCCTCCCCACCGTCCGGCAACGTCGGGCCCGTGTTATCGATCGAGGGCGTAACAAAGACTTACACCACGGAAACCGAGCCGGTCCGTGCTCTTGATAACGTATCTCTTGCAATCGAAGCAGGCCGCTTTGTCGCCCTCGTGGGCCGCAGTGGCTGCGGCAAATCCACGCTGCTCCACCTTGCCGGCGCGATGGACTTCCCTTCAGAGGGCCAGGTCGTTCTCGATGGTGTCTCGACCCGCCATCTCTGCGAAGGCGAACTCACGCAACTGCGCCGCCAAAAAGTCGGCTTTGTTTTTCAATCCTTCCAACTGCTCCACACGCTCAGCGTGATCGAGAATGTCGAACTGCCGCTGCTCCTCGCCGGCCGTGCCGATCCGCGGCCGGCGGCGCTCCATTGGCTTGCGGCCGTGGGTCTCGCCGATCTTGCGTACCGCATGCCCCATCAGCTCTCCGGAGGCCAGATGCAGCGCGTTGCCATCGCCCGTGCGCTGGTTCACGGACCGCGCATTCTTCTTGCCGATGAACCGACCGGAAACCTCGACAGCGCCACCGGCAACTCCATCCTGGAGTTGCTCCAGCGCATTTCCTCCGAATGCCGGACGACCATTCTCATGGCAACCCACAGCCACGAATTCGCCTCGGCAGTCGACGTCGTCGTTCGAATGCGGGATGGGCGCATCGAAGAGGTTGCTGTTCGCTGATGCCGTACCTCTGTCTCTTTCTTCGTCTGATCGTGCGCCCCATGCTGCGCGAGAAGACCCGCTCTCTGCTGGTGCTTTTCGCCGTCTCGCTTGGAGTGGCAGTCGCGTTGGCTATCGAACTCGCCGGGGATGCGGCGGCCTCCTCCTTCCACACCTCGCTGCAAACGGTCGCAGGCGAATACAATCTCGAGGTCAGAGCCGCCGGCGGCGTTCCTCAGTCCCTCGTCGGCGATCTCGCCAGGCTCCCGTGGGCCATTCGGGTCACCCCGCGCATTGAAGATCACGCAACCGTCGCGGCCACCGGCGAGACCATCCCGCTCATCGGCATCGACTTCATCGCTCACGCGAATGATCCGGACGGGGCGAGATTCAGCCTTCCCCAAAACACTTCGATCTTCAACGACATCAACTCCCCGGACGCCCTCTGGGTAACCCGGTCTCTCTGCGACCATGTCGGCGGTACCGTCACTCTGCTGATCAACGATCGGCAGCACGCTTACACCGTTCGCGGATTTCTCCCCTCATCGGCGCAGGTCAGCGGCGACGTGGCCGTCATGGATATCGACGCTGCGCAGCAGGCGACCGGGAAACGGGGAAGCGTCGACCGTATCCTCCTGAAAGTCCCCGACCGGCCCGGTTTCGCGCAGTGGCAGCAGAGGATCCGGACCCTTCTGCCGCCCGGAGTCCAGTTGCTGCCGCAGGGCAGCGAGACCGCTGCGAATCGCCGCATGCTCGCGGCCTTCCGGTGGAATCTTCGCATCCTCAGCTACATTGCGCTCCTGGTCGGCGCCTTTCTCATCTACAACACGATCTCCGTTTCGGTAGTCCGGCGCCGTGCGGAGATCGGGACGGTCCGCGCGCTCGGCGCGGGCCGCCGCGCTGTTCTTTTGGCGTTTCTTGCCGAAGCCGCCGTGTTCGGAGTGCTCGGATCGCTGCTCGCCCTGCCACTCGGCCGCTTCCTGGCCGGCGGAGCGGTGCGGCTTCTCTCTGCCACCGTCAACGCGCTCTATGTCTCCAGCCGTCCTGGCCCTCTGGCTCTTTCCACCGGCTCCATGGCTCTTGCGTTCGTCGTTGGCATCGGTGTCGCCGTTGCCTCGGCGCTGGCTCCAGCCCTGGAAGCCGCGCGCGTTCCGCCCACGGAAGCGATGGCGCGCGGTCGCCGTGAATACGACGTTCGCGTGGAGCGCCGCCGCGACGCGGTGCTGGCCGTCCTGCTCGCTCTCGCCGCGGCCTTCACCTCTCGTCTGCCTGCCCTCGGCGGCAAACCGGTCTTCGGCTACATCGCCGCCCTGCTTCTGGTCGCAGCTTCGGCTCTGGCCATTCCCGCGCTGATCACGATTCTCATGCCTGTTCTTTCCGCGGCGCTGCGCAGGCTTTTGGGTGTCGAAGCGCTCCTCGCCTCGCGCAGTCTGGCCGGTTCCCTGCGCCGCACCTCGGTTCTCGTGGGAACGCTGTCGACTGCCATCGCCATGATGACCTCAGTCGCCATCATGGTAGGCAGCTTTCGCCAAACCGTCGTTACCTGGATGGAGTGTCAGCTTCCCGCTGACTTTTATCTTCGCCCTGCCGGGGAGCCCGGCGCCGACCGCTATCCGACGATCCAGCCCGGGCTCGCCGATCGAATTGCGAAGCTGCCAGGCGTTGCCGCCGTCAGCCGTTTTCGCGCGTATCCCCTGGAATACCAGGGCCTGCCTGCAACCCTGGCGTCCGCGGAGCTCGATTCGCCACAGGCCCGGCAGGGGACCGAGTTCCTCTCCGGCCAACCGTCTTCAGTCGTCCTGCGCGCGCTTGCCACAGGGAACAATACCATCGTCAGCGAACCGTTCGCCAATAAGCACCACGTACATACCGGCGATGCGCTCACGCTGCCTCTGGGCTCGCGCGCCGTTCCTTTCCATGTCATCGGCATCTTCTATGACTACGGCGACGAAGGCGGAATCGTTCTCCTGGCACGCTCCACCATGCTCCGCTATTTGCCGGACCCGGCTGCCTCCAGCCTGGCCGTCTACCTCACTCCCGGCGCCGATCTCGAAACCGTTCGCGCCAGAATCCGCGAAGCCGCGGCCGGTACCGACGTCCTCCTCTTCTCCAATGGCGAAATTCGCCGGGAGGGCATTCGCACGTTCGACCAGACCTTCGCCATCACTTACGCTCTCGAAGCCGTGGCGATTCTCGTCGCGGTCCTCGGCGTGGCCGGCGCCCTGATCTCCATCGTCATCGACCGGCGGCGCGAATTCGGTCTGCTCCGCTTCCTTGGAGCGTCCACATCGCAGATCCGTGGCCTTATCCTCGTCGAAGCGGGCCTCATCGGGATCCTCGCCAATTTTGTCGGCCTCCTCCTCGGTTATCTCCTCTCACTCATTCTCATCTATGTCATCAATCAGCAGTCCTTTGGCTGGACGATCCAGTTCCACTGGCCGGTGGCGGTTCTGATCGCCGCTCTCAGTGGCGTCTATGCAGCCACGGTGCTGGCCGGTCTCTACCCCGCTTCTGTCGCCCAGCACCTTAATCCCATCGAGGTGATCCATGAGGAGTAGTCCGGGATACATCTGGATCCGCTGCGCCGCGATTGTTCTGCTGCTCCTCGCCGTCACCGGCCACGCGGCGGATTATGACCGCGCGCTCCCCGGCTATCATTACCAGTTTCCGCGCGATAACTTCGACCATCCCCGATATCAGACCGAGTGGTGGTATTACACGGGCAACATTGCCTCATCCAACGGTCATCGCTTCGGATTCGAGCTGACCTTCTTTCGTCAGGGCATTTCTCGTCGGCCGAATCCCTCACCCTGGTACGTGCACGATCTCTATCTGGCGCATTTCGCCCTCAGCGACCTCACCGGCGGCCGATACCAGCATGCCGAGCGCATCAACCGCGCCGGTCCTGGCATCGCCGGGGCTGATGCCGCGCAGCACGCCGTCTGGAATGGTAACTGGCGCGCGGACATCGAGCCGAACAGCCAGCAACTGCAGGCCATGACGAACGACTGCCGCATGGACCTCAGGCTCACCCCCGTCAAACCCATCGTCATCCAGGGGCGCAACGGCATCAGCCGGAAAGCGGCCGGCGTCGGGCACGCGTCGCATTACCTTTCCTTCAGCCGTCTGCTCACCTCCGGCTCGATCCGCGTCCAGGGGGTTCGCTATACCGTAAGTGGAACCTCGTGGATGGATCACGAGTTCTTCACCGGCTCCATGGCGCCGGACGAGGAAGGCTGGGACTGGGTCGGCCTCCAGCTCGACAACGGCACCGAATTGATGCTCTATCGCATGCGCCACAAAGATGGCAGCGTCGATCCGTTTTCCTCCGGAAGCTACATCGATGCAGGCGGCCGTTCCACGTTCCTCGCCTCAGCCGATTTTTCCATGCGCCCCGACGGTGACTTCTGGACCAGTCCCCACACCCGAGGCCGGTACCCGCTTCGGTGGCATATCGCCGTCCCCCGATTCGGGCTCGATTGCACAGTCACCACGTCACTCGATAACCAGGAACTCAGCAGCCGATTCGGCCCCAGCTACTGGGAAGGGGCTGTCACTGTCCAGGGCAGGCAATCCCGCGCACTCCTCCGCGGAGTCGGCTATCTGGAAATGACCGGCTACGCCCCGGGCGCTGCCAATATCGAATTCCCGTGAGCGCAGACTGGCCTGCGGACCCCAACTGCTTTCGAACCGATCGACCGCATCGGCAACTCGCTCAGATCGCGGGAGGGTTACTCTTCGGGGTCGCCGGCGGAAAGCCGCGATAGCGACCGCCTTCGGTAGCAACGTCACTTTGAGGGGCGTCGATGGACCGGGCGTTCGCCGGGTTCCCCTGCATTCGGCGGAATGAACGTCCGCGGGAACGGCGAATCAGCTCGGCTTTGTCCAGGGTCGTATCAAAACCCACCATAAGAAACACGCTTGATTCGAAAGAGCCTGCATGCAGACCCCCGCGGGCCCGTGGGAGGCCTCAGGAACAATTCTTGCGCCTCGAAATTCAGCGTGATAAGCTCGGGCCTCAAGTCCCCCCTCCACTTCTGCGCACCTGGGCCCCGCTGCATACCCCGGAACTTCTGGAAATCTGCTTGGACCAAGGTTTACGCATCCGCCTGCGGTACGGCCTCCCCGCTATCCTGGCGCTGTCTCTTGCGCAACTGGCCTTCAGCCAGGCGAATCCCGCTGCGAAGCCAGAAGCGGCGATCCGGCCGGAAACCGGCATGCCGGTGGTGCAGAGCTACTCCTATAAAGAGTACGGCTCAGCGCAACAGGTCTGGACCATCCTTCAGGACCAGCGCGGCATGATGTATTTTGGCGTGTCCGCTGGCCAGATTCTGCAGTTCGATGGCGTCAGCTGGCGCCATATCGAGACTTCCTCGGATTCGATTCGATCCCTGGTGCTCGACCAAAACGGGACCGTCTGGGTCGGCGCGGATGCCGACTTCGGCTATCTCACGCCGGACGCTTCCGGCAGCCTGCAGTATGTCTCGCTGCTGAGCCAGGTTCCGGCCAGGGACCGTAACTTTACCGATGTCTGGCAGGTCCTGCCCACCCCCCAGGGGGTTTTCTTCCGTACCTACCAGAGCCTCTTCCGCTGGGACGGTCACCACATGCGGGTTTGGAACGCCGGTCCGTCCTCCAGCTTTCAGGCGCTCTCGGCCGTCCGCGGGGTCGTCTACACAGCGCAGAAAAGCATCGGACTGGAGAAAATCGAAGGCGACTCGCTGGTGCCCATGCCTGGCGGCGAGGCCTACAGCAGCTACCAGAAGCTGTTCCTCTATCCCTGGGACGACCACCACCTCATCGTCACATCGCGCGAAGAGCCCCTCACCCTGTACGACGGCGAAAAGGTCACGCCCTTCCATAGCCAGGCCGATGGTTACCTGAAAACCAACGCGATCTACACATCGACGCTGCTCAGCGACGGCAGTCTGTGCGTCAACACCTTCAAAGGTGGTTCGGTCATTGTCGGTCGAGACGGAAGCGTTCTCCAGACCATCAACGCCCGCAGCGGACTCCTCGATGACGGCGCGCTGTCGTCTTACCAGGATCGGAGCGGCGCCCTGTGGATTGGAACTTCGGCCGGGATCACGCGCGTCGATATCGGATCGCCCATTCGCATCTATTCCCGGCTGACCATATACGACGTCCGCCGCTTCCATGGCGACGTTTACGGCACCAGCGGAGTGGGCCTCGCCCCGGTTTTCAAAGTCGTCTTCGATCCCAGGACCGGGTTGCCTCATGACGTCCCGGTGAAGGGGCCATCCCAGGGCTTCATTTTTCTCGTGTTCCACGATGCCGTGCATGGCACTCCGGATCAGCTTCTCGTCGGCACCAGCGAGGGCGTGGATCGCGTGGAAGGGGACCATCTGGTGCCCTCCATTCCCGCTCTTGAGAAATCGAGCGGCGCCACCTTTGACGTCGAAGTGTCAAGGAAAAATCCCTCGCGCGTCTACGCCGGCCACTCCGACGGGGTTTCGTCCATGCACTGGGACGGGCATGTCTGGATTGACGAAGGCCGGTTGCCGCATGTTGTCTTCCCGGCGCGCAGCGTCACGGAGGACAATGACGGCAATTTGTGGGCGGGCGGCGCCATCGGCAGAGTGCTGCGCATCCGCGTCGCTCCCGCCGGTCTGGGCAACTCCACTTACGAGGTCCTGGGCCAGGCGGCCGGCCTTCCCGATGGCACGACCCAGGTCTCCATGGTGGCGGGCTCTCTCATGGTCATGGTTGCGAATGCCGGCCACAACTATCGCTGGAACCCGGCAACTCATCGATTCGTCGTCGATGATCGCTTTCTCCTGCGTGTCGATGAGCCCAAAGTCACCTACTTCGTCGCCTCCAATCCCGACGGCAGCGTTTGGTCGAATGCCGTCAATGAGGCGCAACGGCTGTTGCGGATTGGCCTTTTCACCAAAGGCCCCGACGGTCAGTGGCGTCTCGACGAAAATACGTGGCGCCCCATCATGCGCTTTGCGGATATTCCCGATTACCCGGACGGCCACGGCGCTTTTTGGTTTGCCGGCGAGAACCTCATCCGCTTTGCTCCCCCCAAAAACGGGGCTGCGGCCCCCCCGCCCTTCCTCACTCTGGTGCGGGAGGTCTCATCCGGAACGCGCACGATCTACGGCGGGGCCGCCGAAGGCGCCGCCCGTTTCTTCCGCCTGCCTGCAGGCACGCGGGCCCTTCTCTTTCACTTTGCCGCTCTGAACTACGACAATCCGGCCGGTACTGAATATGAGTACTATCTGGAGGGAGCCGATCGCGACTGGTCTCCCTGGTCCCGGGAAACCGCGGCGAACTATAGCGGTCTCGGGCCGGGTTCATACCGCTTCCGCGTACGCGCTCGCGCTGACGACGGCCGCCTCGGCCAGGAAGCTGACTTCGCCTTCACCATCCAGCCTCCCTGGTACGAAACAGTCTGGGCCTGGGCGCTCTGCGTACTGCTGTTCCTGATGATCACCTGGCTGGTTTGGCGATCGGTGATCCGCTACGAACGCGCCAGCGCCCAGCGGCGCACGGCGGCGCTCGAGGTGCAGGCAAAGGAGCTGGAGGCAACCGTCAGCGCCCGTACCCAGGAGATTCGCGCACAGGCCGCTGAAATCTCCGCACAGAAAGAAAGCATCGAGCTGCTCAGCCAGATCGGCCGCGAGATTACCGCCTCGCTCGATTTGAATACGATCCTGTTCAAGCTCTACGAACGCGTCAACCAGATCGTCGACGCCAGCATCTTCGGCGTCGGACTCTACCGGCCTGACAAACGCCTCATCGAGTACAGCCTCGCCATCGAGAACGGCAAGCGCTACGCACCCTACACGCGCAGCACCGAGGACAAAAACCAGCTGGCGGTGTGGTGCATCGAGCACCGCAAGCCGATTCTGCTGAACGATGTCTCCACCGAGTCCTCGAAGTACATCGCCTCCTACGATCACGGCTCACTCGCGCTCGAAGACGGCAGTATCGCCCAGCCGCCTGCCTCGATGATCTACCTGCCGCTGATTGCGCAGGATCGGGTGCTCGGGGTTCTCAGCATTCAGAGCTTCAGGAAGTACGCCTATACCGAGCAGCACCTGAGGCTTCTGGAAAACCTGGCGGCCTACACCACCATCGCGCTCGACAACGCCAACGCCTACCAGACCATCAACCAGCGCGAACGCGAGGTGAGTGAGCGCGCCGCGGAACTGATCACCATCAATCGCATCACCCAGGCCCTGGCCAGCCAGCTGGACCGGAATCGGCTGATCGAGTTTGTCGGCGATCAGGTGCGCGATGTCTTTCACGCGCCCGTGGTCTATGTGGCTCTGCTCGATCGCGCCGCCATGATGCTGCACTTCCCCTATACCTGGGGTGAAGAAGCGCCGTCCCGCTCCTTCGGCACCGGGCTGACTTCGCAGATCATTCGCACCGGCCAGCCGCTGCTCATCAATGAAGACCTGGATGCCAGCCGGAACAAAATGGGCATCGAGCGCGTCGGCGTCGCGACAGCATCGTATCTCGGCGTGCCGATTCACTCCGGCGGACAGACCATCGGTGTCATCAGCGTGCAGTCTACCGATGAGGAGGGACGTTTCACCGAGGCCGATCAGCGCCTGCTCTCCACCATCGCTTCCGCCGTCGGCGTCGCCTTCTACAATGCCCGGCTTTTCGACGAAGCGCGCCAGGCCCGCTCCGCTGCCGAAGAAGCGGATGCCGCGAAGAGTTCGTTCCTGTCGACCGTCAGCCACGAATTGCGCACGCCGCTCACCTCCGTGCTCGGCTTCGCCAAGATCATCCGCCGCCGCCTGCAGGAACGGCTCTTCCCGCTGATCCCGGACGACGATCGCAAAGTGCAGCAGGCCAAGCAGCAGGTCATCGAGAATCTCAACGTTGTGGTGAGCGAGGGCGAGCGGCTCACCAAGCTGATCGACGACGTGCTCGACCTGGCCAAGATCGAAGCCGGCAAGTTCACCTGGAACATGGGCACGGTTTCCATAGCCGACGTCATCGAGCGGGCGACGGCGGCCACCGCCTCTCTCTTCGAAGCGAAGAAGCTGCAGCTGATTCGGGACGTCGATCCGGACCTGCCCTCCGTGACCGGCGATCAGGACCGCCTCATTCAGGTGGTCATCAACCTGATATCCAATGCGGTGAAGTTCACCGACTCCGGTTCGATTGCCTGCGCGGCTCGCCTCCAGGAGAACGAGCTGGTCGTCACCGTGAAGGACTCCGGCATCGGCATCGCGGCCGCCGACCAGGCCAAGGTCTTCGAGAAGTTCAAGCAGGTGGGCGACACGCTGACCGACAAGCCCAAGGGGACCGGGCTGGGGCTGCCCATCTGCAAAGAAATTGTGGAGTATCACGGCGGCCGCATCTGGGTGGAGAGTGCTCCGGGAAAAGGCAGCACCTTCCTCTTCACCCTGCCCATCGTGGCGAAACCCGCCCAGCTCTCGCTGCTTCCGGAGAAACGATCGCTGGACTTCGAATCCCTGGTGCGCCAGCTGCGCGTCACCGTGTCCGGACAGAACGGGCACTCAAAGTCCGTCCTCGTCGTCGACGACGATCCGAACATCCGCTCGCTGCTGCAGCAGGAGCTCACCGAGGCCGGCTACGGCGTGCGTCTTGCCGAAGATGGCCGCCAGGCTCTGGCCCTGATCCGCGAAGAAACGCCGGGCCTTGTCATTCTCGACGTCATGATGCCCGAGATGAACGGCTTCGATGTGGCAGCGGTGCTCAAGAACGATCCCGCCACCATGGATATCCCCATCATTATCCTGTCCATCGTCGAGGACAAGGAGCGGGGCATCCGCCTCGGCGTGGATCGCTATCTGACCAAGCCCATCGATACCAGATCCCTCTTTCATGAGGTGGACTCGCTGCTCGGGCAGGGCAAATCGAAGAAGAAGGTCATGGTCGTGGACGAGGACTCTTCGACCATCCGCACGCTGACCGATGTGCTGGAGGCCCGCGGCTATCAGGTGGTCGATTCGGACGGCCGCGATCTGCTGAAACAGGCGGTCGCCTCGCGCCCCGACATCATCATCCTGAATTCATTGCTCTCTGGCAGCGATGGGGTTCGCTCGCTGCGATTTGAAAAGGGTCTGGAGAACGTACTGTTTCTTATTTACTCATGACGCCTATGAAGATTCTGATTGTCGACGACGAACCCCACCTCCGCACGCTCATCCAGCAGGCCCTCGAAGAGCTGGAAGACGATGGCGTGGAGTTGCTGACCGCCACCAATGGCGAGGAGGCGCTCGCCACCATCCGCAGCGAAGAACCCGACCTCGTCTTTCTCGATGTCATGATGCCGCGCATGAACGGCTTTGATGTCTGCAACACGGTCAAGAATCAGATCGGCCTCGGCCACGTTCACATCGTTCTCCTTACCGCCAAGGGGCAGGAATTCGACCGCCAGCGGGGCCAGGAGGTCGGCGCCGACCTCTACATGACCAAACCCTTCGACCCGGACGCGCTGCTCGCCAGGGCGCGGTCGGTCCTCGGTTTGGCTGCCGGTTAAGCTCGATGGCCAGTCTGCAGCTCAGAACACTGTTGCGTGCCCGGAGCAGCAGCCTTTCCGCCGTCACGAGCCTGTGTGAGGCTCTCGACAGCGGTGTCTGCGTCGTCGACCCCTCCGGAAAAGAACTGCTGCGGACTCGGGATGGCGCTTCGAATGACTCCGTGGCAACGGTCGAGCACGAAGGCGCAACCCTCGGAACCGTGATCGGGACACCGGCTGCGGCCATGGCTGTGGCCTCGTTGCTGGCCCACCTTGCGGCTCGGGAAGTGGAGGGCCGCGCCCTCGCTGGCGAAGTCCTCCATCTCTATCGGGAGATACACCTGATTGATGAGCTTTCCGAGCAGTTAGCCGCGCTGCTGGATTTGTCTGCCATTGGCCGGTTGGCCCTCGCCCAGGCGCAGCGGTTGATTCCGGCGACCGCGGGGACCATCCTCGTCATGGATCGAGCGAAGAATGCGCTTGCCAGCGCGGCGTCATTCGGAATCTCGGATGCGATTCTCTTCGAGGGGCTCCATCCCCTGGGTCCCCATTCCCCGACGGTCAGCTCGGTTCTGAAGAAAGGGGTCGCGGAGATCGTTAACCAGAGCGCGCCTGAGGCCGCGACCGGCAGTGTCGCTCCGCTCCAGCAGGCAATGATCTGCGCGCCATTGCGGACTGGAGAAAGGATGGCGGGCGTTATTGCACTCGGCAACAGCGCGGCCGGCGCCGCCTATTCTTCGGCCGATCTCAAGCTGCTCAATACCATCGCCCTGCAGACTGCGACGGCCATGGAAAACTCAATGCTGTGCTCGGAGATGGTGAATACTGCGCGGGATCGCGCCGCCTACGCAGCCGAGCTCCAGGCAGCCAGCACGGTCCAGCAGCTTCTCCTGCAGAGCGCCTCGGCGACGACCCCGGGCTTCCACGTCGATTCTGTTTACCTTCCGGCCAGCGAGGTCGGAGGCGATTTCTTCTTCGTACGGCCCGCGCCCGACGGCTCGCTGATTGCCGTTGTCGGCGATGTTTCCGGAAAGGGTCTGACCGCGGCGATGCGCGTTGCCATGATCCTCGGCGCCCTCCGGCGCGAGACATCCCATAGTCCCGATGAGATTTTATTTGCGCTGAACAACGTGCTGATTTCGCAGGGGCAGTTGGGGTTTACAACCGCGTGCTGTGTGAAGCTGTCGCTTTCAGGCGACTATCAGCTGGCCAACGCGGGCCATATTGCTCCCTACCTGGGGCAGGAGGAGGTAGAGACGGCTCCCACGCTGCCGCTCGGGCTCCTGGCGGATCAGAAATATGAGCAGGTGCGGGGAAAGCTCGGGCTGGGAGAACGCCTTGTCCTGCTGTCCGATGGAGTGCCGGAAGCGCGGTCGCCCTCCGGCGAACTTTACGGATTTCAGCGTCTCTCCACGTTAACCCGGATGCCGGCCAGCGAAATTGCCGAGACGGCGCAACGCTTCGGACAGGAAGACGACATCACCGTCCTCACTCTTGGACTGGAGCCCGGCGGCAATTCTCTGCGGGCTGACGGATCCTGACTTCCTCTGCCGTGAAGCAGCTGCAAAGAACCCTCGCCGGAAAAGCGAGCGGCGCCGTCCGAGGAAGAAACCGGCCAGGACGCCGGACATCATCAATATAGATAAGGTTGCCGACGGCTCCAGCTGCTGGTGCAGAGCGCGGTGCACACGGTGCGTCGGGAGACACTTCAGATCGCCACAATGCGCGCGCCAGGGCGGGGCAGGGAAGTCCATTCTGCCTGTGGACTGGAAGAAGCGCCACTTCCCGCCCGGCTTGATATACTTTTTCAGGTTCGCCCGGACGTACGCTGCATCTTGACGATCCATCAGGCGAGGTCGCGGCGCGGAAATGTGGATAAGCCACTTCTTTGCTTGCGGCAAGGGTCGCCGTTTGGACAATACGATCGAGGGCGCCTCTGCAAGCCAGGGCGGGAGTAGTTCAGTGGTAGAACGTCAGCTTCCCAAGCTGAATGTCGCCGGTTCGATCCCGGTCTCCCGCTCCAGTTGTTTCTTGCGAGCCTGCGCTCAGAAGACCCGCAGCAACAGCAGCACCACCACGATCATCAGGATCAGGCCGACACCGCCGCTGGGATAATAGCCCCAGCTGCGACTGTAAGGCCACGCGGGAAACGCTCCGATCAGCATCAGGAGCAGGATAATCACCAGAATCGTAATCATAGGCCGGTTCTTCCTTTGTGCCGGGAGTCGGTTGCGCTCCCTGGGGCACTACCACTGGATGCCGTGAAGATGCGGCGAAGATGCCCCTCTATCCTGAAAATTCGGCGCCCTCAGGACGCAAGTTGGCGGGCTCGCTCGAAAACCTGCAGCATCATCGGCGCCGTCAGCTTGCCCGTGTTCGTGTTCTGCAACGACGGATGATAGCTCGCCAGCAGCCAGCGCTTTCCCGGAATTGGATATTCCACGCCGTGGCCGAAAACCAGTCCGCCCCGCCGCTCGATCTGCCCCGTACGCGCCAGATGCGCGACCACCCCGTCAAAGCCAATCTTGCCCAGGCAGACAATCACGCGCAGATTGGCCAGCGCCGCAATCTCCTCGTCCAGATAGGGCGCGCACCGGGCCATCTCTTCCGGTAACGGCTTGTTGCCCGGCGGCGCGCAGCGCACCACCGCGGTGATCCACGCGTCCGTCAGCCGCATGCCGTCGTCGCGACTCGTCGAGCGCGGCTGCGAGGCGAATCCTGCGCGGTGCAGCAGCGGATAGAGAAATTCGCCCGAGCCGTCGCCCGTGAAGGGCCGTCCTGTCCGATTCGATCCGTGCGCCCCCGGCGCCAGCCCGACGAACAGCACGCGCGCGGCGGGATCGCCAAACGAGGGAACCGGCCTGCCCCAGTACTGCCAGTCCCGCCAGGCGCGTTTTTTCTTTTCCGCGGTTGCGGTGCAGTGCTGGCGCAAACGCTCGCAGCGCTCGCACCCCACGATGCGCTCGTTCAGCGCAGCCAGCGCCGCCGCGGAGTCCTTCTGCACAACCAAAGGCATGTGCTGATTATAAGAACCGGCCTCCCCGGCCCACCGCGTCAGTCAAAGACCACGGTCTTGTTCCCGTAGCACAGGATTCTCCGCTCCAGGCGCCAGCGCAGGGCCCGCGCCAGCACGATGCGCTCCAGATCGCGTCCTTTCGCGATGAGGTCCTCCACCTGGTCGCGGTGCGAGATGCGCGCCACGTCCTGCTCGATAATGGGCCCGTCGTCCAGCACCTCCGTCACGTAATGGCTGGTGGCGCCGATCAGCTTCACGCCGCGCTGGTACGCCGCGTGGTACGGTCGCGCGCCCGTGAAGGCGGGCAGGAACGAGTGGTGCACGTTGATGATCGCCGCCGGATAACGCGAGACGAACTGCGCCGAAAGTACCTGCATGTAGCGCGCGAGCACGATCAGATCCACCTGTCTTTCGGCGAGCAGCGCCAGCTGCTGCGCTTCGGCCGCCTCTCGCGTGGCCCCCGTGACCGGCACGTGGACAAAGGGCACCTTGTAGAACGCGGCCAGCGGCTCGACCTCCCGATGGTTCGAGATCACCAGAACCACAGCGCAGGGCAGCTCGCCGCTGTACCATCGGTGCAGCAGATCGGCCATGCAATGCAGGTAGTGCGAGCAGAAAAGCGCGACCCGCGGACGCTGGTCGCTCGAGCTCAGGCTCCAGTTCATGCCCAGCTCCTGCGCTACCGGCGCAAAGGCCTTCTCAAAGGCAGGCAGATCGAAAGCCGCGCCATCGGCATCGCGCAGCTCCCACTCCACCCGCATGAAAAAGAGCCCCAGCGCCTGGTCGCGGTGCTGGTCCGCATGGAGGATGTTGGCGCCCCGCTCATACAGCAGAGTGGAGACGCGGGCGACCAGCCCCGGGCGGTCCGGGCAGTCGATCAGCAGCACGGCCGAGTCGGGCATGGACCGAGGATAAGGCATTCCCCGTTTCCGCCCAACGCGAAATCCGGTGTCGGTCGGCGTAGAATTGAGGTCGCTCGGGATTTCACCTCCATTGTCCCTCCTCGGAGAAACCGCCCATGGTCTTGCGCAGAACCGTCGTGGCTGCGGCCGCGATTGCCACCACGTTTGCTTGGATCGCAGGATGCAGAAAGGAGACGCCGCCCGTGGCTGAGACGCCCCAGACCTCCCAACCCGCGCAGCCCTCGGCGCCGGAGATCGGCGGCCAGCCGGTCGTCAAGCTGAGCCGCGCCGCCACCACCAACGGCCAGCAGCCCGAGTTCCTCTCGGTCACCGTCCTGCCGGGCCGCGGCATGAACGTCTTCCAGATCACGGCGGATCTGCCGGGCAAGGGCGAGATCCCGGTCCTGGCTTCGCCCAGCCTCGAAGAAGCCGCCGCGAAGCTGAATGGCGGTCCCGACGATCAGAACGGCAACGCCAGCTTCAGCTTTGGCGGCGCTTTCCTGGTGCCCTATCCCAACCGCATCATCGGCAAGCTCTCCCCGGACGGCAAGACGGTGACCGCCGAATGGCACGGTAAAAAGATCGTGCTCCCCGCCAACTGGCACAACAGCGAACACCCCACCGAGGACAAGCACGCCATGCACGGCCTGATCCTCGCCTCGCATACCGACGACGTCCAGACCCTGAAGATTCCCGACGGCCAGACGGTGATGGGCGTGATCCACGCCGGCGACTTTGGCGGTCACTGGCTCTCGCAGACCGACCTGAGCTTCGTAATCTCGCTCACCGGCAGAGCCATCGACGCCACCATCGTCGCCAAAAACGTGGGCAAAGAGGATGAGCCGATGGCCATCGGCTGGCATCCCTACTTCGCCATCCCCAGCGGTGATCGGAAGCAGGCGCTGCTGCACGTGCCCGGTTCCGAGGTCGCCGTCGTCAATAACTACGCCGACGTCTTTCCCACCGGCAAGCTCATCCCGGTGAAGGGAACCAAGTGGGACTTCCTGGCGCCGGAAGGCAAGCCGCTCGACGATATCTACCTCGACGACAACTGGTCGAAGCTGACCCGGACCGACGGCGCCGTAGACGTGAATCTAACCGATCCGGCCAGTAACTACGGCCTGCGGGTGCTCGGCCTCTCCCCGCATATCAAGACGGTGCAGGTCTACTCGCCGCCGGCCAAATCCTTCGCCGCCATCGAGGAGCAGTTCAACTTCGCCGATCCCTTCGGCAAAGAGTGGCACGGGATGGACACGGGGATGGTGACGCTGCGTCCCGGCGCCTCGGTCGAGTGGCACGTCCGGCTTCAGCTATTCCAGCCGAACAGCGACTCCCCGTCGAAATAGCGAGCCCATACTTTCCATGAGGGGCGGTTCCGCAACCCGCTCCTCAGCTAAAAAATTATCCTCTCCCGCCACCCGGTCCGGCCGCTCCGGGGGACCCGGGACGGTGCCTCAAATCAATTCCGCCGGCCCCGCGGAACCTTATATAGAGGGAGATCCTGGCGGGGCACCGCCGCCCGCGCCGCGCCATCCCAGGAAATCTGAGTGCCTTTCACTCACTTTTCATCCTGGACCCCTTGACATCCACAGCCCCGGCTCGGTACCTTAGCAGTCGTAGGGCGAAAGTGCTAAACGGCGGTTTCGTGCGGCGTCCACAGCGCGAACCCGCTCCGAACCCACAAGGAGGTTCGGCGGTCGCCCCACCACCCAAGGCAAGAAGTCAGGACGCCGGAAGTTGACTTCCGCAGGCACGCGCTGCGGGAAACGCTGTTCGGAACGCATCCCTCCGGGTGCGCTCCGCGAAATCTCTGAAGGAGAAAAAACGCAATGCCAACTGCAACTGCTTCGGCAACGACCACGTTTACTCCACTGCATGATCGCATTCTCGTGCGGCGCATTGAGGACAACGAGACGGTGCGCGGCGGGATCATCATCCCCGACAGCGCCAAGGAAAAGCCCCAGGAAGGTGAAGTCATCTCCGTGGGCAAGGGCAAGTCCAACGACGAAGGCAAGGTCTTCCCCCTCGATGTGAAGAAGGGCGACCGTATTCTCTTCGGCAAGTACTCGGGCACCGAGATCCGGATCGATGGGGAAGAGTTCCTCATCATGCGCGAGGAAGAAGTCCTCGGCATCCTCAAGTCCTAGGTCCTGGCCGGACGGGCGGACGCGCCGTGAGGCGCAAAAGCCTCGATTGACGTTCCTGGGAGCAGGCGCTCCCCAACAAGTTCAGGAGATCAGCAAATGGCAAAGCAAATTCTGCATGGAGAAGATTCCCGCCAGGCAATTCTGCGCGGCGTGAATACTCTGGCCGATGCGGTGAAGGTGACGCTGGGTCCCAAGGGCCGCAACGTCGTCATCGAGAAGAAATTCGGTTCGCCCACCATCACCAAAGACGGTGTCACGGTGGCCAAAGAAATCGAGCTCAAGGATTCGCTCGAGAACATGGGCGCGCAGATGGTGCGCGAAGTCGCCTCCAAGACCTCCGACGTCGCCGGTGACGGCACCACGACCGCCACCGTCCTGGCCCAGGCCATCTATCGCGAAGGCGTCAAGACCGTGGCCGCCGGTGCCAATCCCATGGCCCTGAAGCGCGGCATCGACCAGGCCGTGGTGGCTGTGGTCGGCAAGCGCGCCGAAGACGGCAGCGTCACCGGTGGAGCGCTGGCGAAGTTCTCCAAGCCCGTCACCGGCGACATGATCGCCCAGGTCGGCACCATCTCCGCCAACTCCGACAACACCATCGGCACCATCATTGCCGAGGCCATGAAGAAGGTCGGCAAGGACGGCGTCATCACCGTTGAAGAGTCCAAAACCCTTGAGACGCAGCTGGAAGTCGTCGAAGGCATGCAGTTCGACCGCGGCTACCTCAGCCCCTACTTCGTCACCGATCCCGACCGTATGGAAGCGGTGCAGGAAGATCCCTACATCCTGATCTACGAGAAGAAGATCAGCTCCATGAAGGATCTGCTGCCCCTGCTCGAGCAGGTTGCCCGCAACGGCAAGCCGCTCGTCATCATTGCCGAGGACGTGGACGGTGAGGCGCTGGCGACCCTGGTCGTCAACAAGCTGCGCGGCACCCTGAACGTCGCTGCGGTGAAGGCTCCCGGCTTCGGCGATCGCCGCAAGGCGATGCTGGGCGACATTGCCATCCTCACCGGCGGCCAGGCCATCACCGAAGACCTGGGCATCAAGCTGGAGAACATCAAGCTGGAAGACCTGGGCCGCGCCAAGCGCGTCACCATCGACAAAGACAACACCACCATCGTGGAAGGCCGCGGGGAGTCCAAGGCGATCGAGGGCCGGGTGAAGGAAATCCGGAACCAGGTGGACAAGACCACCTCGGACTATGACCGCGAGAAGCTGCAGGAGCGGCTGGCCAAGCTGGTCGGCGGCGTGGCGGTGATCAAGGTGGGTGCGGCGACCGAGACCGAGATGAAAGAGAAGAAGGCTCGTGTTGAGGACGCCATGCACGCAACCCGCGCGGCTGTCGAAGAGGGCATCGTCCCGGGCGGCGGCGTCGCTCTGGTGCGCAGCGCGAAGGACGTGGAGGATCTCATCAAGACCCTCACCGGCGACGAGAAGATCGGCGCCCAGATCGTTCGGCGCGCGCTCGAGGAGCCGCTGCGGCAGATCGTCGGCAATGCCGGCGAAGAAGGCGCAGTGGTTGTCGGCAAGATCCTCGAAAGCAAGGACGCGCACTACGGCTACAACGCCCAGTCCGGCGTGTTCGAAGACCTGGTGAAAGCCGGCGTCATCGATCCGACCAAGGTCACGCGTACCGCGCTGCAGAACGCAGCGTCGATCGCAGGCCTGATGCTGACCACCGAAGCCATGGTCGCGGAGATCCCCGAGCCCAAGGCAGCGGCCCCGGCCGGCGGTCACGGCGGCGGCATGGAAGGCATGTACTAGACTCCGCGTCTAGCGGTACGCGCTTCGCGCAAAAGCAGCGGGCGTCCCGAAAGGGACGCCCGCTATTTTACGGGTGGCAACTTGAAGCTTGAAGGAGGAGTAATGACACCGAAACAAGCATGGGATGATCTGCTCGAGCTTGTACGGCAAGCTGCATCGGTGACACCGCAGGATGACCGCGGTCGATTCCAATGGATGAGTTCCAACCGTCTGATACTGATTGGCAGATATCAAGTACAGGCGCGCTTTGTGGCAGAACCGAACAAGTACGCGGTCTTCTTCGGCAGGTTTGGGGAAGAGATCGGAGATCAGAACTTCGAACAGATCCCCGGCACTGGGGAGCGTCACCAGAAGGTTTGGACAGCAGAACTTGAAATCAGCGGCGGCGAGGCATTTTGGCGATTCTCCGATGGCACGACCCTCAAATCGGAGGTGTTTGGGCAAAGAGCGATTGCTAAGCTGCGCGAATTTTACGATGAATACGCCAACTTGATGCGCTACTGAAATGTGCAGGACTCGCAAAGGAGGGAGAGATGCCGGAAAACCTCCCAGGCGTGGCTGAAGCCGTCATTGAATCGCTGAAGGCGGAGATCGCCAAAACGGAGCCGACAAAGAAGCGGAGGGTATTCGAATCTTTTGTGCTCGCTGCCCTTAGCAGCCTACCTTGGGTAGGCGGATTTCTTAGCGCGGCTGCCACTTTCAAGTTCGATGAGGCCACTCTAAAGACCCATTCTCTCCAGAACCAGTGGCTCGAAGAGCATCACCGAAGACTCTTGGAGCTGCAGGCGACACTGGAGGAGATCGGTCAGCGCTTCGAGAAACTTGGCGATACGATCGACGAGCGGATTCAAAGCGATGAATATTTGGGAATTGTTCGGAAAGCATTCAGGGCATGGGATCAAGCGGACACGAAAGAAAAGCGTCGGTACGTCGCCAATCTGATCACGCATGCGGCTGGTACCCGAATCTGCTCGGACGACATTTTACGGCTGTTCATCGATTGGCTGGAGCTCTACCATGAGGCACATTTCGCTGTTATTCGTGAGATTCACCAGAACCCGGGTTCGACGAGATTTGAGATCTGGACGGCGACCTACGGCGCAGCGCCTAGGGAGGATTCGGCAGAAGCAGACCTCTACAAAATGCTGATTCGGGATCTGAGCACAGGTGGTGTAATCCGGCAGGAGCGGGACGTGAACCAACTCGGCCAGTTTGTTCGCAAGAGGCCCCTGCGCGTAAGGCGTGGAGGGGCAGCGCCAACCATGAAGTCGGCGTTTGATGACAGCGAGAACTACGTCCTCACCGAACTCGGTAAACAGTTCGTGCACTACACCATGAACGAGCTTGTTGACAGGCTGATGGATCCAGCGGGGACCTAATAGACGAACGTGGTTCACCGGGGCGGCGGCCTTGAGGGCTTCGTGTCAGGGCATGGCTTCAGCCGTGCCGTAAAAGACCGGCGCGAAGCGCCTTCCATGCTGCCGCAGGCTGAGGCGCAGTTCGAAGAACGCAGCCGGAAGTCGACCCGTCCGAGTTGGCTCGTGCGGTTCGAGCCAACTCGCTCCAAATAGAGACCGCTCCGAAGATCAAGTCCCACCCACCGATCAGCAAACCGGGAACCTTTCGCCCGCTTCGTTATCTGTGCAGGCAGGAGAAACAACCCCATGGCAATGGGCAATCCGAAGGCCCTGCAGGCCGATCCGAATGTGACGCCGCTGATCGATGTCCTGCTCGTGCTCCTCGGATCGCGACCTCTGGGCCAACCAGCACCCCGACGAATATGTGAAGAGCCTTCGCGAAGGCTGGGAAGACCATCGGGCCGAGACTCCCAGGCTTCGTGTCAGGGCATGGCTTCAGCCATGCCGCAAAGACCGGCGCGCAGCGCCTTCCATGCTGCCGCAGGCCCGGGGTCCCCATCGCGCCTCTGCCGCACGATTCTTCTTGCCCCTGCGATCTGTGTTTCCCCCGTGGTCAATCGCACCGGGCCGCAATGAGCCACGGCGGGCGCCCGGCTTTACGCCACTGGCCACTGGCTACGGGCTACGGGCTACCGGCTTCTTCATGACCTTCGTACCCCGACGCCCCGCGAATCTTCTTGCCTCTGCCCGCGGACAATCCTAAGCTGAAAAAGAGGAAAGCTCTGTCCGCCCATCGCGCACAGAGCTTTTGCTTTTGTGACGGCGCCCCGAGCCGCACGCTCCGGGCTCTTTCCCTGGCGGCTCAGGCCGCGAGGCTTCGGCTCTTTGACATCCCCTCGAACGCCCAACAGGGTAATACCCTCAGGGTATTACCCTGTTGGCCGCGCAGAATGTGCGACTTGCCACAGTCCACCCCCCTGGGGGGTACCCCCCAGGCTGCCTTTGCCGCTTCTTACCGCAGCGTGATCGTTGCGTGGAGCGGCAGATCCGCTGACGATGAGCCTGCTTCGATGGTGTACTCGCCTGGCTGCACCTGCCAGCCGTGATCGGCCAGCGACCAGTAGGAAAACGCGCGTGGTTCCAGCGTCATCGTAATCGCCTTCGATTCGCCAGGAGCCAGCATCACCTTGCGAAAGCCTGCAAGTTGCAGAGGCGGCTCGTTGCCTTCCGCAATCGGCGGAAAGCCGATGTACACCTGAGCCACTTCCGCTCCTGCGCGCTGTCCGGTGTTGGTCACCCGCAGCGTCACCTGTGCCGCATGCATTTTGCCCGGAGCCGCCTTCAAATCGGCCATCGAGAACGTCGTGTACGACAATCCGAAGCCGAACGGAAACAGCGGCTCCACATGCTGGGCCTGATACCAGCGGTAGCCCACCTCCAGCCCTTCGTGGTAATCGACCTGCTGACCGTTGCCTGGATACCACGCCCGATTGCGCGCCAGCGTCTGATCGACGCTCTTCGGAAACGTCATGGGCAGCTTGCCCGAAGGATTGACGTCGCCAAACAGCACGTCGGCGACCGCGTTGCCATCTTCTTCACCTGGATACCAGGCTTCCAGCACCGCCGCAACCGAGTCGATCCAGGGCATCAGCAGCGCCGAGCCGCTCTTCAGCACCACAATGGTCTTCGGATTCGCCGCCGCGACCGCCGCGATCATCGCATTTTGCTCGGCCGGCAGCTCGATGGGATGATCGCGACCCTCGGTTTCCTGATCGCCAACCATCACGATCACCAGATCGGCATGTTTGGCCGCGGCCACCGCAGCCTGGACGTCGCTGCCGTCCAGCAGCGCCACGCGCTTCTGCAGCGGCATGTGCGCTTCGATCCCGTCCACCGGGTCGATGCTGTAGAGCGGAATGACATGCGAGCTGCCGCCGCCTCCGGTTTTCGCGCCCAGCGCGTCAGGACCGATGAGCGCGATCGAGCGCAGATGATCGGTGTCGATGGGCAGGATATGGTTGTCATTCTTCAGCAGCACCATGCCCTGCTCGGCCAACTCACGCGCGGCCTTGCCGTCCGCGAGCGCCGGGATGGGCCGGACCTGTTTTGGCTTCGCGTTGAAAAGACCATAATGGATCATGGTGGCGAAGCGGCGCACCAGCATCTCGTTGACCGCAGCTATGGGCACCTGGCCTTGTTGCACGGCGGTCTTCAGAGCGTCTCCCAGGTAAATCCCTGTCGGCATCTCCAGATCCAGTCCGTTGAGCGCGCTGGGCACGGTGCTGTGCGTCGCGCCCCAGTCGGAGAGGACGAAGCCTTTGAACTTCCATTCACCGTCCAGAACCCCGGTCAGCAGCGGCTTGTTCTCGCAGTTGAAGGTGCCGTTCACCCTGGGATAGGCGCACATGATCGCGGCGACACCGCCCTCCTCGACCGCGTCTTTGAAGGCAGGCAGATAGATCTCGCGCAGTGCCCGCTCGTCCACGATCTCATCGATGCGGAACCGGTCGGTCTCCTGGTTGTTGGCGACGTAATGCTTGGCATTCGCCATCACCCCGGTGCTTTGAATCCCCTGGATCATGGCCACCGCGATCCGGCCATTGAGATAAGGATCCTCGCTATAGCTCTCAAACGTGCGGCCATTCTGGGGAACCCGAATGATATTCATGTCCGGGCCTTCCAGCAGATCGGAGGCGAGGTCGCGCGTTTCTTCGCCGGCAATCACGCCGTAGCGATGCGCGACGGCAGGGTCCCACGAGGCTGCGACGGCAATGGGAGCGGGCAGCGCCGTCGCGCGCAGCTGCGGATTCGCTCCTCCTGGGCCCGCACCCGCCGGCCCATTCGTCATGGGAAACGCCGGAATGCCCAGCCGCGAAATGCCGGGGACGTAGCGGTAATATTCCGCCGTGTGGATGCCGTGCAGCTCCGTAATCTTTTCGTCGAGCGTCATTTTCGCCACGACGCCACGGGCCCGCGCGTAGTCCTGCGGGGTGGGAACCTGCGTCTGCGCCGCGCCGATCCGGCAAAAGAACCCCATCGTGACAAGGGCGGCCAGCTGAGCTATGCATGGTTTCATCGGTATCTGCTTTCCCCCGTAAAAATCCTAAACCTGCGGGAGGACCGCGGAGCCGCCCGGGAGCCCTCCCTGCAAGAAAGAGCCGGGACCAGGCGCGTGATATGGTCTTTGGTATTCCGAATCACTCTTCCTCAGGAGCGAGGTCCGATGCGACTTGGGTTCCGTTATCTGGCAACAGCAGCGGTGCTTTTGGCGGCCACGGCGGTTTGGGCGCAGGCAAAGCCCGCGAAGGATGCGCGTCTGACGGGTGCGTATAAGTTCCAGCGCGGGGGCTGGACCTATGTGCATCTGCAGGGAACGCCGGAGCAGATCGGGTTCCAGCACGGGTATTTGCTGGGTCCGCAAATTGCCGATGCGCTGCACGTCTTTCGCGTGGAGGACGAGCACTCCACGCACCGCGACTGGGCGTTTTACCGGAATGCAGCGAAGACCATATTTTGGCCGCATATCGAGCCGCAGTATCAGGCGGAACTGAAGGGCATTGCCCAGGGAGCGCAGGCTCGCGGCGTCAAAGTGGATGTCTGGGACATTGTGGCGCTGAACGGCACGATGGAGCTGAGCGAGTATTACGTGCCGTGGCTGGACAAGCAGCAGCACGTGAAGAATGCTCCGGTGATTCACGCGCCGGGCAAATGCAGCGCGTTCATCGCGACCGGCAGTTATACAAAGGACGGCAAGATCGTCATCGCGCACAATAACTGGTCGTCATACGCGGAGGGCTCGCGGTGGACGATCATGTTCGACATCAAGCCGGAGCACGGGCACCGGATCCTGCAGGATGGCGTCCCGGGGATGATCACGAGCAACGACGACTTTGGCATCAACAATGCGGGCATCATGATGACCGAGACGACGATCACCGGGTTTGAAGGCTGGAACAGCAAGGGGATTCCGGAGTTCGTGCGGTCCCGCAAGGCGCTGCAGTATGCCAACAGCATCGATGATTTTGTGGCCATGATGATCGAGGGCGACAACGGCGGTTATGCCAACGACTGGCTGGTGGGCGATCGCAAGACGGGCGAGATTGCCTATCTGGAACTGGGGCTGGAGCACACGCCGGTGTGGCGCAAGAAGGATGGCTATTTCGTCAGCTCCAACTTCCCCCGCGATCCTTCGCTGATCAAGGACGAGACGGACGGGTTCAATTCGCATGACCTGTCATCGTCGATGAACGCGCGGCATCTGCGCTGGGAGCATCTGATGCGGGAGTACAAGGGGCGGATCGATGTGCAGCTGGCGGAGAAGTTCCTGGCGGATCACGTGGACGTCTACACGCACAAGGAAGGAGCCGATCAGCGCACGCTCTGCGGGCATGAGGACGTGGCGAAGGAAGGTGTTCCGCAATGGGATGACCCGCCGTTTAATCCTGGCGGCGCGGTGCAGGGCAAGGTGACGGACAGCGATCTGGTGGCGAAAATGGAACTGATCGCGCGCGCGGGGCATCCCTGCGGTGACGATTTTCTGGCCAAGCCGTTTCTGGCGGCGCATCCGGAGTACGACTGGGAGGCGCCGATTCTGCGGGATATGAAATCGGGTCCGTGGACGGAGTTTCAGGCCGGGGAGAAGTAGAGAGCAGGTTACAGGGGACAGGCTGCAGGGATGACGGAGCGGGAGGCCGCTCCCGCTTTTTGAGTGACGCTTAAGAAAAAGGTAGCGCCGGTTCCGCGTGGTGTTTCCCCTTGTCAGCGGGGTTTGACGGAGCGACGGCGCAACCGGCCTCGGCGGGGAACAGCCAGCGCGAAGCGGGGTTCCGGCGCGAGGACGAGCTTCTTAAGTGAAGGGCGAATCTCCCGATTCAGACCCTGTTTTTGTTGGGTGGGCGCCATTGCCATATCTTCTATCTTCATTCACGACCTGGCCAACTGCTGGTGGGAAGGCTGGGCGGCCAGCAAAGCAGCCGGCTGTACGCAATAATAGAGCTATGCAGCCACAAGATCCCATGACGGATGTTCCCGGCGCGGTGGGGGAAATCAAAGCAGGGCGCATGATCGTCGTTGTCGACGACGAGGATCGCGAGAACGAGGGCGATCTGACGCTGGCCGCCGAGTACGTGACGCCGGAAGCCATCAACTTTATGGCACGGTATGGGCGCGGCCTTGTCTGCCTGACGATGACCGAAGAGCGCGCCGACTATCTGCGCCTCGGGCCGATGACACAGCAGAACTCATCGCGGTTTGGAACGGCGTTTACCGAGTCGATTGAAGCGCGAGAGGGTGTGACGACGGGCATTTCCGCGTATGACCGGGCGCACACCATCAAAGTGGCGATCGATCCGGGGTCGACGGCTAACGATCTGGCGCGGCCCGGGCACGTGTTTCCGTTGCGCGCGCGCAAAGGCGGCGTGCTGGTGCGCGCCGGCCAGACCGAGGCGTCGGTGGACCTGGCGCGCCTGGCGGGGCTGATTCCGGCGGGCGTCATCTGCGAGGTGATGAAGGATGACGGCACCATGGCGCGGGTGCCGGACCTGATGGGGTTCTGCCAGGAACACGGATTGAGGATCCTGACCGTGGCGGAGCTGATCCGTTACCGGCTGCAGCATGAGCGGTACATTGTGCGCGTCGCGGAGAGCCCACTGCCAACGGAGTGGGGCGAGTTTCGGATGATCGCCTACGAGAGCGAGGTGCATGGCGGGGAAAGCCATGTGGCCCTGGTGCGCGGCGATGTGAGCGGGGATGAGCCGCTGCTGGTGCGGGTGCACTCGCGCTGCCTGGCCGGCGATGTGTTTGGGGCGACGCTGTGCGACTGCCAGCGGACGACCCGCCAGTCGTTGAAGATGATTGCGGAGGCGGGACGCGGGGCGTTTCTCTACCTGCACAACGCGGGGCGGGGATTCGAGATCGACCGCACCGGCGAAAGGGCGCGGGTGCTGTTTCATCGTGAGGCGCGCGCGCGCGAAGCGCGTGAGGACCGTCATCAGCGGATCCTGCGCGAGGTGGGTCTGGGCGGCCAGATCCTCGCCGATCTGGGGATTCACCGGATTCGCCTGCTGAGCAACACGCCGACGCATGTGCCGGCCCTCCAGGGTTTCGCCGTGGAGATTGTGGAGCAGGTGCGGATTCCGGTGGCGGAGCCGGTGGCGTAAAGCAGGAGGATAAGAAAGAAGAGGCCGCGCCAGAGTGCGCGGCCTCTTCTTTTTTGCGATCAGGCCGGAGTGGTGACCGGGTCTTCACCGGGCTGCGGCATTCCCTGCAGCAGATCGTGAGCGGCTAAATCGGCGCGCAACTGCTCGACGGAGCGGAAGTGGAGCGCGTGCAGGCCGACCTGCTCCGCGGCGTGAACATTCACAAGCTTGTCGTCGATGAAAAGCGCCTCGTCCGGGTGAACGCCGAGCTTCTCGCAGGTGTGAAGGTAGATGGCGGGGTCGGGCTTCGCGATCCCGAGTTCGCAGGACCAGGTGAGATGGGTGAAGCCGTGAAGCCAGGGGAAGTCGCGGCGCATGCGGCCGAGGACCTCGGTCACCATGTTGGAGAGGATGGCGGTGCGCAGGCCGGCCTTCTGCAGGGCTTCGATCCAGGCAATCATGCGGGGGTCGAGGAGGCGGGTCCAGAGAGTGACGTCGGACTCGATGAGCGCGTCGATCTGCTCCGGGGCAAAGGAGAGGCTGGCGTCCTGGGCGAATTGCCTCCAGAAGGAGGGACCGTCGTGGCGGCCGAGGTCGTAATTATGGCGGTCGCGCCAGTAGTGGCGCTCGAAAGTGGCGTGGTCAAGGCCGGTCAACGAGAGAAGGTGGCGGTGCGCGGCGGGATCGGGCTGGCAGAGAACTTCGCCGTAGTCGAAGATGACAGCGCGGAGGGGGGAATTCGTGGACAAATGAGCTCCTGGGCGTCCGGAGATGTGCTGCTTCTATTATGCCGTGGAGGTTGAAGGGCATTCGGGGGAATGGAGCGGCGACCCAGGAGCAGGCGAGGGCAGACTTCGGTAACGAGGATCAGGGGGATAGTTTGCGGAAGGGACCGGCAACGGACCTAAACTTGGTAAGTTCGCCGGACGTTCCCCACCGGCAGGCTGTGCGGGACGTCTGGCCTTGCATCTCTCCTCAGAGGAGGCGCCCCATGGCAGCCAGCAGCGAAATCGCGAGCGAAACGCCCACGGATCAGCACACCGGAGAGCAGGAGCCGGTGACCCGGACGAAGCTCTACGGCTTTACCCTCCTGAATCATCCCCGGCTGAACAAGGGCACGGCGTTTACCGAACAGGAACGCGACGCGTTCGATCTGCATGGACTGCTGCCGCCGCATGTGGGCACGCTGGCGGAGCAGATTCAGCGGCGGCGCGCGGCGTTTGACGCGTACGAGACGCCGTTTGAGAAGTACACCTTCATGCGGGACCTGCAGGACATCAACGAGACACTGTTTTACGCGCTGATTCTGTCGGACGTGCGGACGTTTATGCCGATCGTGTACACGCCGACGGTGGGCGAGGGGTGCCAGCGCTTCAGCGAGATCTGGCGGAAGCCGCGGGGGCTGTTCCTGAGCTACACGAACAAGGACCGGATCGAGAAAATCCTCTCGCACAAGCGCTACGACAACGTGAAGGCGATTGTCGTCAGCGATGGCGAGCGCATCCTCGGCCTTGGCGATCAGGGCGCGGGGGGCATGGGCATTCCCATCGGCAAGATGGCGCTGTACACGGCGCTGGGCGGCCTGCACCACGAGAATTGCCTGCCGGTGCTGCTGGATGTGGGCACGGACAACGAGGAGCGGCTGGCGAATCCTATCTATATAGGGTGGCGGCACAAGCGGGTGCGCGGGGCGGAATACGACGACTTTATCGAGGCGTTTGTGCGCGCGGTAGAGAAGCGGTGGCCCCATGTGCTGCTGCAGTGGGAGGACTTTGCCGGCTCCAATGCGGCGCGTCTGTTGAAGAGATATCGCGACCGGCTGTGCACGTTCAACGATGACATTCAGGGAACGGCAGCGGTGGTGCTGGCCACGCTGCTGGCGGCAATGAAGGCGGCGGGTACGAAGCTGGACGCACAGCGCGTGGCCATCCTGGGATTCGGATCGGCGGGGATCGGGATTGCGAATCTCATTGTGAAGGCGCTGGTGGAGGGCGGCCTGAGCGAGAAGGATGCGCGGAGCCGGATTTATCCCCTGGGACGGCCGGGGTTGCTGGTCGAGGGCGCTGAGGGGATTCATGACGAGCAGAAAGAGTTTGTGCATCCGCGGAAAGATGTGGAGGGCTGGCCGGTTGCCGATGCGAAGAGGATCACTCTGGAAGAAGTGGTGCGCGAGGGAAAGATTACGGTGCTGATCGGCGTGGCGGGAAAGGCGGGGATGTTCACGGAAGAGGCGATCCGGGGCATGGCGAAGAACGCGGAGCGGCCGGTGATCTTTCCGCTGTCGAATCCAACGTCAAAGAGCGAGGCCACGCCGGCGGATCTGATGAAGTGGACCAACGGTAAGGCGCTGATTGGGACGGGGAGCCCGTTCGAGCCGGTGAAGGTGGGTGGTCGCGAGGTTTGTATCGACCAGACGAATAATTCGTATGTGTTCCCGGGCCTGGCGCTGGGCATTGTGGCGTCGCGGGCGCGGCGCGTGTCGGACGCGATGATCATGACCGCGGCGCAGGCCCTGGCGAAGCTGTCGCCCGTGGAAAAGGACCGAGAGGGAAGCCTGCTGCCCCCCATGGCCCAGTCGCGCGCCATCGGCAAGGTGATTGCGGCGGCGGTGGCCCGGCAGGCGATTGCGGAGGGTCTGTCGGAGCTGCGCGAGAGCGAGGTCGAAAAGGCGGTCGCAGCGAACGTGTGGGAGCCGGTCTACCGGCGATTCGAGCGGGAGTCCTGAAGAGCAGCCGGGAGCCAGGTAGAACAGGCGATCGCCGGTAGCGGGAGCTATCGTTTGGGCGCGCCTGTCACTGTCTCCGGCAGGTCCCGGCGACGAAGAGGGCGCCGTCCGATACCGGCGCAGCAAGTAACGGTGATGGCGTTTCCGGTAAGCTGGAGGGACTTTCATTTCATTCCTGGGCCCTGGCAGTATCGGAAAGGACTTCCGGCATGAGGCTGGCAAAACTGGTGGGTGTGGTTCTGGCGGCAGCGGCGCCGCTGGCCATGGCGCAAACCTCGACGTGGAAAGCGGACCCGTACCACAGCGAAGTGGGTTTTACCGTGACCCATCTGGGCATCACGAAGGTACACGGGCGTTTCGGCAAAGTGGATGCGACGATGCAGTGGGACGAGGCGGATCCAGGGAAATCTTCGGTTCACGCGACGATCGAAGTGACGGGCGTGGACACGGGAGTGGTGCCCCGCGACAACGATCTGAAGAGCGATCACTTCTTCGACGTGGCGAAGTATCCCACGGCAACGTTCGAGAGCACCAGCGTGGAGAAGACGGGATCGGGGCTCGAGGTGAAAGGGAATCTTACCCTCAAGGGCGTGACGAAGCCGGTGGTCCTGCACGTGGAGGGGCCGACCGGTCCGGTGACCGGGATGGACAAGAAGCCGCATATCGGCTTTGAGGCCACGACCACGGTGCAGCGGTCCGACTTCGGAATTGCAGCAGGGATGCCGTCGGCGATGGTGAGCGACGATGTGCAACTCGAGATCGATCTGGATTTCTCGAAGCAATAACCCGATCTCTCGCCTCTGCCAGAGGCGGGCATACATGGGGCACCTGGCTGTGAGGGGCGACCGGCGAGGTCGCCCTTTTCATTTACTGCGCCGCGCAGGTTTTGCGGCCCGTATCGGCAATGGCGGCGATGCGCCACTGGCCGTCCACGCGGACAAGGCTGAAAAGGTCGGTCCCGCAGTGATCCACCTTGCCGTCGCTGAGAAACTCAAACGGAGCCCAAACCACGGCCAGATCGTGGTCGATGCGGACGAGGGGATGGTGGATCCGCTCCTCGATGCGCGTGGTGCCGGGTTTGGCGACGCGGGCGGCAAAGTCCTCGAAGGACATCTGCACGGCTTTGCCGTCGCGCATGAGGGTGAGTGAACCGCCGGGAAGCAGCGGCGCGCTAATGGCGGCCGCGTCGCGGTGGGTCATGCCGTTGAAGAGGGCCTGGACGGGCGCAAGAACGGCCTGTTCTTCCGGGGACGCGGCGTGGAGGGGCAGGGCGACGGCTGTTGCTATGGCCATCAGGCAGAAGCGGGTGATCAGCATGGCCGCGATTGTAACGCGTCGCGACACCGCGCTGTTGTTTGTGCCAGTCAGGCCGTAGCCGCCTCGGGAAATTTCTCGCAATGTGCCTTCAGGCTGCGAGCCTCGGTTTTCACGGATTCCGCAATCCGTTTGGCGTACATGCTGCCGAGAATCGCCCCCAGCAGCCCTTCGGTCGAGAAGGAAAGCTCGACCTCGGTGCTGGAATCATCGCCGACGAGACGGTGGTCGGCGATCATGGTGGCGCCGGGCGCTTTCTGCATCCAGGTGAGGGCCCTGTGCGGGGACAACTCCGTGACTTCGTAGATGGCGGGGCGCAGTTTGGGCTGGGTAATGCGGTAGCGCGCGCCGAGACGGAGACCGTCGGGAGTGAGCGCCTGGACCTGCTCGACAGTCGGAGTCCAGGTAGGCCAGCGTTCGATATCGGCGAGCACGCGCCAGACGACGGAGGGTGTGGCCTGGATGATGACGCGTTCCACGGTCTGCATGGAAAACTCCTGGGCGCGGGGTGCGCTCAGGGAGGGATACGCAGGCGGTCGGGCGATGGTTCCCGGGGGCGAGAGGATCGGTTACCGGTTACAGCTTGCAGGTTGCAGAAGAGAAGGAGCTTATTCGCTGCGGGTCAACGCCGGTATGGCGCGGAGCACGTCTTCGGGTTCGGGGCGGACGCGGAAGTCCGCGTGGCCCTCGGCGTAGAGAATTTTCCCGTCCTGATCGATCACATAGGTGGCGGGGATGGGGAGCTTCCAGCTTTCGTCGCCGTTGATGAACGGGATGTTGAGCAGGATGCCGCGATAGTAGCGCTGGAGATATTCGGGCAGGGTCCAGACGAGGCCGTAGCGGCCGGCAACGGCGCATCCCGGGTCGGAAAGGAGTGGAAAGGGAATCTGATGCTGGCTGGCGGTAAAGTCCGACTGCCGCTGGGTTTGCGGGGAGATGCCGATGACCATGGCGCCGCGTTCGCGCAGGGAGGGATACAGGTCGCGCCAGGCTTCGAGCTCGGTCACGCAGTAAGGGCACCAGCGGCCCCGCAGGAAGTTGATGACCAGCGGCCCGAGGGCCAGCAGGTCGGAGGATCGCACTACTTTGCCGGAGAAGTCGGGCAGCGAGAAGCCGGGAGCCTGAGAACCGACGGGGAGCAGGCGGCTTTCAATGCCGGAGGTAAAAAGCTCCTCAATGGCCCGTTCGCCAACGGCGAGGCGTTCGGGCTGGACCAGGTTGCGGGTCTGGGCGGTGAT
>DATASQ010000010.1:0-5906 GCA_036269135.1 Acidobacteriaceae bacterium | reverse complement strand
CCTCTTTCATAAAGGAAGCGCTGGTGAAGATGGAAAACGCGCGACGGGCTTCGCCGGGGACGCGATAGATTTCGCGGATGAGCACGCGGACCTGGCCGATTTTGATGAGCATCTGGGGCGGATCGGGGGGGATGACGAGGACGTCGGGGTGGGTCTGGATGAGGATGCGGGTGTCACGCTTGTCGGCGTCGCGCATGTCTTCACGGGTGGCGACGGCTTCGGCGAAGCGGGCGTCGAGGTCGCGGGATTCACCGATGCGGCGGCAGTTGGAGCACGTGCCGCAGAAGTCAGGGAGGCCGTCGGGGTTGGCGGGGGGCGTGAGGCAGTTGGCCGCCTGGGCGAGCATGATGGCGAGGGTATATTTGCCGGCGCCGCGGGGTCCGGCGAGGATCAGGGAGTGCGGGAGGCGTCCAGCGGCGATGGATTCGCGCAGGTGGCGGACGGTGGCTTCGTTGCCGAGGAAGTCCTGGAAGGGCACGGATTCAGGGTATAGCGTATAGCGTTTAGCGGATAGGGCGCGGGCGGACGGGCGCGCAGGCCGGAGGATCGGGTGCCCCACATCTGCCCGGGTTTGGCAGATGTGGGACCTCGGCTTCTCCTCGTGCTCCTGCGTGAGCGGCCCACCAGGATTCGATTTCTACTCGACCGCGGACTCCTGTCAGGTAATGCCTGTAGCTGGACCACGGCCAGCCTTCGGGCCTCGCCACTAATCCGCGGGCCACAGGATTTCTATGGATATACTTCAGCTTCTCGATTCGCTTCCCCTCCGAGAACACGTTGAAATCGTAATAGCGAGCGGACCAAAAGGGTTTGTCGGGGCGCTGTCGCGCAACGGAGATCTTTAGCGCCTGAAGTGCGGTGGCCAGTGAACCTTTTTCCGGCTCGGTTAAAAGCAGGTGCACGTGTTCCGGCATAACAACATAGCCGAGCACGAGAAAGCCATAGCGGATTCGTGTGCGTTCGAGGGAACGCTCAAATAGCTCACAGGTGGGAGAAAGCCGCAGGAGGGGTCGCCGCTGGCTGCAGCTGAATGTGACGAAATGCTGATGACCGGCTTGTTGGTAGCGGATCAGTCCATCCGTCATGAAAAGAGGGTAGCCGGGTAATCCGTCCCGTCAAGTTACTTCCAGTCCCACATCTGGCAAAACCGGCCAGATGTGGGGCACCCGCAGCGGTCTTGCTGCTCCATGTCTGCCAAAGGCGGGCAGATGTGGGGGGCCGCTTTTTTCTTAGACGACGGAGTTGGTGCGGATGACTTCTTTGTAGAAGGCGGAGGAGAGCTTGGGGGTGCGCTTTTCGGTTTTGAAGTCGACGTAGGTGATGCCGAAGCGCTTGCTGAAACCCGACGACCACTCGTAGTTGTCGAGGAGGCTCCAGAGGAAATAACCCTTCACCGGGACGCCTTCCGAGATGCCGCGGTGAAGCTGGGTGAGGTAGTTGCGCAGGTAGAGGATGCGGTCGGTATCGAGGACGGCGCCGTCGGGGCGGAGGATGTCGTCGGAGGAGTAGCCGTTTTCCGTGATGTAGATTTCTTTGACGCCCCAGATTTTGTGGATCAGCTTCGGAGTCCAGTAGAGGGCCTGCGGGTTGAAGTAGAGCCAGTCCGAGGAGGCGTGCGGATAGCTGGCCGGGCGGGGGATCATCATGAAGCCTTCCGGCGTGTCGGCCGGCATGGCTTCCTGGGTGGTGTAGACATTGACGCCGAGGAAGTCGAGGGGGGTGGAGATGATCTTCATCTCGCCGGCGGTGAAGTGCGGGGCATTGGCGCCGAGCTCGCGCAGATAGAGGCCGGTGTAGCGGCCCTCCATGATGGCGGTGAGGTAGGGCGCGTTCATTTCGCGAAAGGCGATTTCGGCGGCGCGGATGTGGGGCTCGTCTTCGATGGCGGGCATGGCGCCGGGGGCATCCTGCGCGAGGCCGACTTTGACGGGCTGTTTGGCGGCGGCGCGGATGGCCTGGACGGCGAGTCCGTGGGCGAGGATGGCGTAGTGGCGCGCCTGCGCGACCTCTTTGAGGGGGAGCTTCAGACCGGGAGCGGATTCGCCGGACTGGTAGCCGGCATCGATGAACGAATCGAACTCGTTCATGGTCATCCAGTGGGTGATGCGGTCGGAGAGCTGGCCGGCGGTGTAGGCGGCGTAGTCGGCGAAGGCGTGGCTGGTGGCGATGCTGGTCCATCCACCTTTGTCCTGCAGGGCCTGGGGAAGATCCCAGTGGAAGAGGGTGGCGTAGGGCGTGATGCCGGCGGAGTGCAGCGCGTCAAGGAGGCGCTTGTAGAAGTCGAGGCCTTTCGGGTTGGGCGTGCCGGTGCCCTGGGGGAAGACGCGCGGCCACGAAATGGAGAAGCGGTAGGTCTTGACGCCGAGGTCCTTCATGAGGGCGACGTCTTCTTTGTAGAGGTGATAGTCGTCGTCGGTGACGTCGGCGGTTTCGCCTTCGTACGTTTTGCCCGGCGTGTGGGAGAAGGTGTCCCAGATGGAGGGGCCGCGGCCGTCGGCGTGGACGGCGCCTTCGACCTGGTAGGCGGCGGTGGCGGTGCCCCAGAGGAATCCCTGGGGGAAAGAGAGCGGGGCCGGCACCGGGATCTCAGGCAGGTCGGCGGCGGCGGCACGGGCGATGAAGGTTGGGAAGGCGGGAGCGGCGGCGAGAGCAGCGGCGGACTTGAGGAAGGAGCGACGTTTCATGGGTGCCTCGGGTACAGGGTGCAGGGCTCAGGGCTCAGGGCTCAGGGCGCAGGGCGCAGGGCTCAGGGCTCAGGGCTCAGGGTGCAGAAAAGCAGCCGGTAGCCTGTCGCCGGTCGCGCGTAGCAACCGCTGCTTCGGGCATCCGCTACGGCGGAGATGCCGGAAAGCAAGTGTTAATCGTAACACTTAAACGTTTTAGTAGGGAGAGGTCATTTTGGGAGCTCTTTTTTACCGGTGATGGTAAAGGTCGCGGTTTGGACGTTCGCAGCATCGCCGGGCTGGCCGCTGCCGATGGAGATTGTGTACGTGCCGGGCTCGATGATGCGGTTGCCGTCCTTGTCGACCTGCGCGATGGAGCGGGGATCGAGGGTGAGGCCGATGTGCGCGGAGGCGCCGGCGTCGAGGTGGATGCGCTGGAAAGCGGCCAGCTCGTGGATCGGCGTCTCATAGCCGCGCGGCTGGGTGAGGTAGGCTTCGACGACTTCATCGCCGGCACGGGCGCCGGTGTTTTTTACTTCGGCTTCGAGCTGGATGGGCTGGCCGGCTTCGACGTGGTGCGGCGTCTGCACGTTGCTGTAGGCGAAGGTGGTGTAGCTGAGTCCGTAGCCGAAGGGGTAGAGCGGCTTGCCGGTGAAGTAGCGGTAGGTGCGGCCCTGCATGGAGTAGTCGGTGAAGGGCGGGAGCTGGTCGAGCGAGGCGTAGAAGGTGAGCGGGAGGCGGCCGGCGGGATCGTTGTCGCCGGCGAGGGTCTCAGCGATAGCGGCGCCGCCTTCTTCGCCGGGATACCAGGCTTCGAGGATGGCGTTGGCGTGCTGCTGGGCCCAGTCGACGGCGAGGGCGCTGCCATTTTGCAGGACGACGATGAGCGGCTTGCCGGTGGCGGCCAGGGCCTTGAGCAAATCCTCCTGCGCGGCGGGCAAGCGGATGGAGGTGCGGTCGCCGCCACTGAAGCCTTCGAGATGGACGGGCATTTCTTCGCCTTCGAGATTGGGCGAGAGGCCGACGCAGGCGATGATGACGTCGGATTGCTTCGCGGCTTCGACGGCCTGGGTGCGGAGGGCGTCGGCGGGAGCGATCCAGGAGAGGTCGATGCCGGCTGAGCCGGTGCCGTGGAGGTATTCGAGGCGGATTTGATGGGGCGCGGTGGTGTCGAAGCGAACGGGGGCGTCGTAGGCGGCGCCACGCTCGCCGGACAGGGTCTTGCCGCTTTGGAGGATCAGCTTGCCGTCGAGATAGAGGCGGTAGCCTTCGGCATTTTCACATGCGTAACAGTAATTGATACGGACACCGAGCTGGTAGTCGCCGGGAGCGGGCGGGGTGAAGGTGCCGGTCCAGCGAACGGAGTAGTTGTTGCGCTGGAGGCCGGGGACGGGAACGACTTTATCCCAGTTGAAGTTGATGAAGCGGTCGGTGCGGGTGAGGACGGGCCGGCCGGAGAGGTCGGGGGTGGGGAAGTATTCGCCGGTGAGGCCGTAACTCGAACCGCCGGCGCCGGCACCGTGGGCGGGATGGAGCGCGGTTTGCTCGATGGGGATGGCGAAACCTTCGACCAGCGTGGAGCCTTGCGCATAGTGGATATGCGCTGCAGGGAAGCGCTTCTCGATGCCGTTGAGCGGAAAAACAGGATTGGGGGGCGGCCCGTTGTAGTTGCCCTGCAGGGACTGGATGAGAGCGGCGGTGGGTCCGACGACGGCGATGTTGGCGATGCCGGACTTGAGCGGGAGGATATTGTTTTCGTTTTTCAGCAGGACGATGGATTCGCGCGCGGCCTGCAGGGAGAGCTGGCGGTGCTGGGGCGAGTTCACCTCGCTGAAGGGGATACGACCGTAGGCGTAGCTGGACGGCGGGTCGAACATGCCGAGCTTGAAGCGGGCGCGGAAGAGGCGGTGGAGGGCCTGGTTGATGTCGGCTTCGGAGATCAGGTTTTCGTGGACGGCCTGGACGAGGGAGGGGAAGGCCTGGCCCTGCATGTAGCCGCACTCGAGATCGGTGCCGGCTTTCACAGCGTCGGCGGCGGCGTGGGCCATGTCGGGGGCGTAGTGGTGGCCGGTGTCAATGTCGGCAGCGGCGGCGCAGTCGGAGACAACGTAGCCGTCGAAGTGCCAGTCGTTGCGGAGATGCTGCTGGAGGAGCATGGTGTTGGCGCAGGCGGGGGCGCCATCGATGGCGTTGTAGGCGCACATGACGGACTGCGCGTGGGCCTCGGTGACGGCGGCGCGGAAAGCGGGCAGGTAGGTGTCCTCGAGGTCGTGGGGGGAGACGTCGACATTGAATTGGTGGCGGAGGGGCTCGGGTCCGCTGTGGACGGCGTAGTGCTTGGGGGTGGAGACGACGCGGAAGTAGCGCGGATTGTCGCCCTGCATGCCGCTGACAAAGGCGACGGCCATGCGGCTGGTGAGGAAGGGGTCTTCGCCGTAGGTTTCCTGGCCGCGGCCCCAGCGGGGATCGCGAAAAATGTTGATGTTGGGCGCCCAGAAGGTGAGGCCGTAGAACTGTTCATGCTGATTGTTACGAATAGCCTCGTCGTACTTGGCGCGGGCTTCGGTGGAGACAGTCTGGCCCATGCGATGGACAAGCTGCGCGTCAAAGGTGGCGGCCATGCCGATGACCTGGGGGAAATTGGTGGCATAGCCGGAGAAGGCGACGCCGTGCAGGCCTTCATTCCACCAGAAGTAGGCAGGCACGCCGAGGCGCGGGATCGCCGGGGCGTGGTCGCGCATCTGCTGAACCTTTTCTTCGAGGGTCATTTGCGCGATGAGGTCGTCGACACGCTGGTCGGTGGGGAGGGCGGTGTTGAGCCAGGGGAACTGCGCGTTGGGCGGTGACTGGGCGGCGGTGCTCTGGGCGAGAGCGGCGAGGGGAGCGAACGCGAAGGCGGCGAGAAGCGGGAGGCTGGCGAGGCGAAAGCGGGCAGGCACCATGGCGAAAGCGGGCTCCTAAATCGCGTTACTGCGATGGAAGCGACAGTATAGGCCCGGGGCGCGGGGTTGCGCAGCGGCATCGTGCGGGGGGTGAGGCACACCTACCCACCACAGAGGACACAGAGAGCACAGAGGGGTTTGGCGGCTGGGATCGTGGGCTTTCGGAATTTGCGTCCGGAGCGGATACTGGCAGGAACCCTTGCGGCGAGGCGGAGGTTTATCTGAGTTCACCAACGGCTGAAGTTTTGGGCGAGATTGGGTTGCCGGCGACGGTGCGCGAGCTGGCGGCGCGGCCGTGGGA